>JBHIAE010000014.1:0-68012 GCA_046758445.1 Candidatus Thorarchaeota archaeon
TGACAGACAAGACAAGACGTCTGCACGAGAAGTACGAGAGAGTTTCCAAAGAGATGAATGATATCTTTTACAGAGGGCTCTCCGAGGAAGAGATTGACGGCTTCGAGACCCTCCTCCGAAGGCTTCTTGCAAATCTTGCGGATTATGATCTGTCTAAGTGATACCGAATCGCTGAGAAACCTAGTTTAATAGCCATAGTGCGCACTTCATCTATTACCAAAGTGTGAGTTGGCGCACATGACCAAAGAGAGTACGCATAAGTTTCAGAGCAAGTACGATTCGACGTATGCTGATTTTCTGAAAGACGTCTATGCAGGCCGAATAGCCCTCATCAGGGAGTTTGAAACACATATCGGCAAGGAAGAAGCACTTCGAATAGTGAAGAACTTCTATGAGAACCAGGCTGTTGATAACATTAGAGACCTAGTGGCAAAGCTGGATGCACCCATAGACTCAATCAGAACATTCGGTGACGTCATGAAACGGCTGGCATCTAACGAGGTCACTGCAAACACTCAGACAATGGAGTATCCCGACTCTCCTCCTGGAACATTTCACATGTGTACAACAGAGTGTCTTTGGGCAGATGTGTTCAAGGAGCTAGGTGCTGCAGACTTGGGGTACATAATGCTCTGTGGAACTGACTTTCTGGCTGCTTCTGCATTTCATAAAGACATTCGGTTAGAGAGAACTAAGACCATAATGCAGGGTGACGACCACTGCGATTTCATCTATCATTGGGACAAGAAAGATTGATTCTACCTGCATGATGGCACTGACGTCCCAGAGTTGAAACAGTTCTTTTTCGCAAATCCTTGATTTGCTAGTCCTCCTCGAATTGCAGTAGTTCCAATACATTACCTGATGGGTCACGAATCGCCATGAAAGTGCCTGCAGGAAAAGGTTGTGGAGCATCGTAGATGAAGTCAATATTCATCTCTCTGAGTCTGTTGGCTGTTTCCTCCAAGTTCTTGGTTTCAATGCCCAGTGCTACTTGAGATGTCTGAGGGTACTTAGCATTGCTTGGTTCCGCAACTTTCTCGAGAATCAGTGTCGGACCTTCATTCTCGAGTCGGACCAGGCAGCCGTCATCATACTTCTTAGCGACCTCAAAGCCGAGCTTGTTGCAGTAGAAATCCAAAGCTTGGTCAATATCATTGACATAGATGCAGATCACGCATATACTCGTCAACTTGCCTACCTCTGTGCTCTGCCGAAGAGCAACAGAAACCAGAATCCACTCACGTGAAAAGGCTTGCAGTGAGAGCATTCGAAAAGTGCCAGAGACTGGCAGACAATTCACAAGACTCTCTCGGCTTGAGTCATTAGCGTGAAAGTGGTCTTCTCAACATCTCTAGTGCTTTCTGAGTTTCGTCCTTGAATCTCTCAAGAATGGACCTAGTTTGATTTGTTGTTTCCTTTGAGAGTTCAAGGTCACAGCGCTCCAACAATTCATGTAGATGTTTCAATGGGTGCTTTGATCGGTCTCCCCAGTCCCAGATACTGCACCAGCTACGACCGAGATCGGGTCCATAGGCATTCTCCGCTGTCTGTCGTACTTCTTGAGAAACAATTGTCCCAGGATTCAACCAAGGCATGTCTGTGCCGTTTGGCTCAACACCAAAGATGGCATTGGAGAAGAATGAATACATAGGAACATGTATTCTATCAGCAAGCTGCTTCATGCGAAGAGCACCCTTGAGACCGCCTGCAATTGAGTAGACCAGAATAGCGCGAACATCGGAACTGTGAGTAAGCGTTGCTTCAATGATCCCTTCGATTGTGCCACCCGTAGCAATAGTGTCACCGATGAGAATCAAGGGCTTTGGAGTCAAGGCCTCAAAGTTCTGGTAGGAAAGCTCTGTTACCCAG
Source organism: Candidatus Thorarchaeota archaeon (assembly GCA_046758445.1). Taxonomy (GTDB): domain Archaea; phylum Asgardarchaeota; class Thorarchaeia; order Thorarchaeales; family Thorarchaeaceae; genus SMTZ1-83. Next base: position 1,873 of record JBHIAE010000014.1, read on the forward strand.
CCAGTTGGAGTTAGCCGTCGCTTGGCACCGATGAAGCACCTGTTAATGGTTTCACCGAAGACTGCCTCAAAAGCCTCTGCAAGGCTATAGTACAGGGCACCAGCAAGCGGAACAACTTCTGTCACCGAATCAAGAGTGGAGTCTTGAACCTCGGGGACCAGACCATACGCAATACGGAGAAAATCGGCACTACTCTCACGAGCGAAATTGGCTAACCTTGCTCCTACCATCCATGGCTCAAGAAGAATCTGGAGAGCACTTGGGGATTCTATGATGTATGTGTCAGGAAGCAGGTGAGGGCTCTTCACTTGTAGTACACGAGGACCGCCAACGAGCCCTTTGTGCTCGACGATTCTGGCATCTTCCTTAATCGAGGCTTGATTCATTGCTCAAAGACTCCTGCAGTAAAGTCTGATTGCTGATATCTCCCCAACAAGGTGTACTACATCGCGTGGGATAGGTCCCGTTAATCAAGGTCCTGACACACTCAGGGATTTCTCAGCCGCTTCAGTCTTCTTAAGTCTACTTAGCCATTGGACTCCAAGATTCCCAATCTGGCGACGACTTACCAACAAGGCTACAGTCCTACGACTTCCCGATATAGTGCCAAGGCATCTTCTTCTGAGTCAACACCCCGGACAATTGCGTTTCCCCTGGCCATTATCGTGATCTCTGCCTCCTCGGAGGCTTCGATCTTGAGCCAATTGCTGGCCTTCATGACGCTGTAAGAGTCCTTCAGACGAGCAGCAATCTCCTTGATGTCCAGTGGTGTCATTGACGCTGGAGCTATACTGAAAGTCCCCGAGCAGAGTGTCGTAACGCTGGGCCCCTTTGGTGCCTTAATAGATGGTTCGACTCTTGGAACGGAGCAGGCAGGGCATCTCTCGTCCTTACCTATATCAAAGAGATCGAAAGTCAACGAGGCGACGTCAACCACCATTAGCCGGTTCTTTAGTTTCGGCTCATTCTTCGTAGCTAAGAGTACGGCTTCCCGAACCTGTATCCCAGCCACTATTGAGAGCAGTTCGGGTGAAACCCCAACATTCGCGCAAGTGTAGTCTGGATCGTCTTCAGCATCTCCTGCTAAGCATTGAAGACATCCCGTTTGGCCTGGCACAAATGTGGACAGGTTACTGTGATATTCAATAGCTCCTGCAAATATGTACGGGATATCCAGGCTCAAACTGGCACTATTCACAGCATGTCTTGTGTGGAAGGAGTCCAGTCCGTCAACGATGATGTCAGACCCTTTCAGGAGCTCAATGGCATTGCTCTCATCCAGAAATACGCTAATGGGCTCTAGTTCCACCTCGGGATTCATTGCTGCAAGGTTCGCCGTAGCGGCCTCAGCCTTCGGCTTGCCGATGTCACTCGTATTGTAAACTGTCTGTCTTTGGATATTTGAGAGCTCAACTACGTCACGATCGATTATCCTGAGATGACCGAACCCCATGGCTGTCAAAAGACGTAACGCTGGACTTCCGAGCCCTCCGGCCCCAACGACGGAAACTGTAGTTCTCATTACTGCTTCCATGTCTTTCTCACTGTAATCACGTAGAGCAAGCATTCTCGAGTAACGGTCTCGTTGTTCCGGTGTGAGCGTCATGACTTCGACACGACTAGACACGAGAGAACTTAAGGTATCGGACGCAGGCTATATTGAGATTGACCAATGAAATCACCCGTTCACTCTGGGATAGTCCTGCAGTATAACACGCCAACTGGCAGAGGTGATGAAGTAGAACAGCAGGCTGGCATCCTGTTGGTAAGGAACGTCGAGGAAGCACTCAGGAAGGCAGGGGTGCCTTTCACGGAAGTTCGAAATCAGGGCGGACGTATCGTTGTCGAAACAAAAAACACTAGTGATGCAGCCAGAGTTGCTGCACGTGTTTTCGGCGTTGACTCAGTATCAAATGCCACAGTTGCCTGTGCGGATATGAATCAGGACCTGAGAATTAGTGAAGCTCTCAAGGGTGTAGGAGGACTGCCAACCGGCATAGAGAGCAAGGTTGTCTGTACTATTTCTAGCGGTCTTGATTCTCCTGTAGCATCATACAAGGTCATGAGGCGTGGATGTGTGCCAGTGTTTGTCCACTTTGATAATGCGCCGTTCTCAGATGAGTCAAACAAGGAGCTCGCAATAAGACAAGCCAAACGACTGGCTGAGTATGTTCACGGTTTTGAGGTTAAGATGTACATCGTGCCCCACGGTGACGATCTTGTGGAAGTGTTGAAACACGGGCCAAGAAAGATGACTTGTGTCCTATGCAGAAGGAACATGTATCGCTTGGCACAGGAGATAGCCCTTCGTGAAGGTGCAGACGCGATAGTGACAGGCGAGATAATAGGCGAACAGGCCTCTCAGACTACTCAGAACCTGCGTGCTGAAAGGGATGCTATATGCGAGATTCCAATACTGAGACCCTGTATAGGAGATGACAAAGTGGAGATTGAGGCTTTGGCAAGGACGATTGGGACGTACGAGTTTGCATCTGAGGCTGTTTCGTGTTGCTCGCTTCCACCAAAGTACCCGGCCGTGCGCGCCCGGCCTGAAGATGTACGAGAGGCTGAGGAGAAAATGGACATGGACTGGATCAGTGCGGAGGTTTCTCAAGCCGAAGTCATCATTCTGAAGGATGGGCCAAAGAAATGACTGAGTTCTTCACGCTGAAGTTATGTTCAGACAAGACAGCTTTCGAGGCTAAGGCAAAGACACAAGTTGCCCTTGATCTGAAAGCAGTTGCCAATGAGGCCTCAGAGAGGACTGGACTACGAATTCGCGTGTCTCTCCCTGTGCTCCTCCTCCTCGAGGGAGATGATGGTCGCAGAATCAACATATTCCCATCTGGACGGCTACTCCTCAGGGGATTCTCGACAAGGGAGGAGGCAGAGCATGCGGTGGAAGTCTTGGGACCGCTGTTGTATCAGACCACTCAAGAAAGTGACACAAAGCAATGATCTCGGACATAGATTCCCTTGATATTTCAGAGGTCATTCGAGTAAAGTGACCATTACTTTCTCTCCCTCGTCAATGACATCAAGGTTCAATGGTAGGATGATGTATCCATCTGCTTGAGCAATGCTTGTGATAGCCCCAGAGTGCTTGTAGACAGGATGGGCGACTCCGTCTTCTATCCGAACAGTGAGGAATTGCCTCCTACCTGATGACGAAACCACTCTCTTGCCCAGTCTAGCAAGGACGGTTCTTTCGACCTGTTCTGGCAGTCTTGCCATCTTGCGAATTGCTGGAGCTAAGAATATGTATGCGTTGCTCAGACACGACGTTGGATATCCTGGCATGCCTACCACGGGCGTATTCTTAACGACTCCAAACAGAGTGGGCTTTCCAGGCTTTATCTGCACTCCATGGAAGAGGACTTCCCCCAGCTTCTCTAGGATACCAGCGAGCAGGTCCTTCTCGCCGACTGAGCTCCCTCCTGATAACACTATCATCTCCGAATCAAGGGCGTTGGTTATTGCCGACTTGAGACCCTCGAATTCGTCGTTTACGACAGGATGTCTGTCTACTTCTGCACCGTGAGACGCTAGTACAGCTTCCAAGGTAAACGAGTTCACGTCGTAGATTTGGCCGGGCTGCAATGGGCTTCCAGGGGGTACGACTTCTCGTCCTGTTGGGATAACAGCGACTCTCGGTCTTGAATAGACTTCCACATCCGTCTTTCCTAGCGCTGCGAGTGTTCCGATTCTGGCCGGAGTGAGATGACTGCCGCCAGGGAGTACAACAGCGCCCTCCTTGATGTCCTCTCCTTTGACTGACACGTTTGCACCTGGATAGACAGGTTTCGTAATCAGTACTTGCTTATCACGGCGCTCTGTGAACTCCACCATAACTACTGCGTCGGCACCCTTTGGGAGAGGAGAGCCAGTGGCAATTTGAAGACATCTACTTGTCGAAACACTGGCTTCTGACACTTCCCCTGCATGAATCACCCCGTCAAGCGTAAGGAGAACTTCCTCTTCGTTGGCGGAGAAGGTATCCTCTGCTATGACTGCGTACCCGTCCATCGCAGATCTGTCAAAAGGGGGTACAAACCTGTTGGCTATCAGATCTGCGGCAAGAACTCTCCCAAGAGACTGACTGATGGGTAGAATTTCGGTTGATTCAATTGGGGCACAATGATCCAGGAGTATTCGTTCTGCTTCCTCCTGAGACACCAGTAGTTTGAACGGGTCCATCTTCTTCATCTATCCACCTCCCATATTAGATGCCCAAGCCCGGGGAGTATGGCCTTCTTCAGTGCAGTTGTCATTGCGTTCTTCGAACCGGGAAGGCAGTATAGTATTGTCTTGCCTATCATTCCTGCTGATGCTTGACTGTAGATACTGGCAATACCGATTTCTTCATAGCTAATGCGGCGAAAGAACTCACCAAACCCATCAAGGCGCTTCTCGAATATTGGAACGAGGGTTCGTACTGTGACGTCTCTACTCCCCACACCAGTTCCACCACTGGTCACTATGACGCGAATCTCCGGATTCTCTAGGTATCCGCTGACCTTCTCTACGATTGCATCTCCTCTGTTTGGGACAAGATCATATTCAACGATGGTGTGACCTTCGGATCTGATTAACTCCTGTGCCACCTGACCAGACTCGTCGGACTCCTTTGTCCTGCTATCGGTTACAGTAAGCACCGCAAAGCCTGTTCTCACCTTCTGGTTTCTTCTGTGCTCGCCAGTCATCAAATCTCGTCCTTTCGCTTCAGCAGGACACGAATGCCTTCCAGTCGTGCATTCGGATACTGTCCTTCAGAATCCTTCTCCATATACTTCACCATGTCCCATATTGATAGAAGTGCTGTGGTCACTCCGACTAGGGCTTCCATCTCAACACCAGTGGCATAGTTGGCCGTCACCGTGCAGACAGCTGCAATCCGGTCGCCCTTGAATTCGAACGATATGCCAACTGAGGTGAGTGGGATTTGATGACAGAGTGGAATTAGATCGGCAGTCTTCTTGGCTGCCATAATACCTGCGGTCTCAGAAACTGATAAGACATCTCCCTTCTTTGTGGTCCCAAGACGAATCGCCTCCACAGTTTCTGGTCGAAGTACAATGTCGCCTACAGCCTCTGCAAGTCTGGCCGATTCGGGCTTGCCTGAGATATCAATCATCCTGGCCGGTTCTTTCCTCTCGCTCAACCTGTCTGTCACCCACCCAATAGCTGTCCCCTTCGATGTGCTCCTTCTTCCAGATCAGAGCTCTGCTCTTCAGCTGTTCAATCGCGTATCGGCATCCGTCAAAGGCCTGATTGCGATGGGTAGCCCCAACGACGATTAGGACTATGTTCTCACCTACATTCAGGTTCCCAATCCTATGTACAATCGAAACGTCGGTCACACCAAAGTCCCGGATCGTTTCTGCTCTAATCTTCTCAAGCTCTTCTACGGCGAGCTTCACCTCAGCCTCGAAGTCCAGTCGCTTGACTCTCTTTCCTTCTGTAATGCTTCTTACAGTGCCCAAGAATTGAACGATTGCGCCCATTTCTGGCCGACGGGTCTTCGAAACCACTTCATCGATTGAGATGTCCTTCTCGGTCACCTCTATCATTCCCATTCCTCCTTTTGCCAGAAAGGTTCTCGAGTCCGAACTGCTTTGGTCAGAGCCTCATCCACTAGGCGTAGTGATTCTCCCAACCCCAGATAAGAACGAACATCTACCAAGTTGTCGTATCTAAGGAGGCAGGGCTTCAGTCTTCCGTCAGATGTCATTCTCAGACGAGTACAACCTTCACAGAACGAACTGTTGTGTGTCGGACGAACTACTTCAACTACCACTTGCCCATTTGGCAGAGGAATAGAGTATTGTTTCCTCCCGTGTAGAGTTCTCCTTCTCACTTCTGAAGCCTTGTTCAGGAGTCTTGCCTCAACTGGCTCAAGATCCACCCAGAATTCCAACCATGTGCTGGTGTTCTCTTCAGGCATATACTGTAGCTCTATCAGCTGAAGAATAGCACCCACAGAACCAGCAAACTCCATCATTGCAGGGATTTCGTTCTCATTGAGACCTCGGAGAATCGTCATGTTGATCTTCACTGGATTGAGTCCAGCTTTAACGGCCTTGAGAATCCCATTCTTGACAGCCTCAAGATCCGATGAACCGGTCATTGTCACATAGGTTTCTGGTTCCAGCGAATGCAAGCTCACATTCACCCTATCAAGGCCAGCCGCCTTCAGCTCTGATGCCATCCCCTCCAGACGAGCCCCGTTCGTTGTGAGAGAGAGATCATCGACCAGTGGAGCCAACCCCTTGACAATCTCTAGAATGTCACTACGAAGCAGAGCCTCGCCGCCAGTCAGCTTTACTTTCTTTATGCCGCGTCTGCTAGCGGCAGAAACAAGTCGCTCGATCTCTCTTGGTGTCATCTCGGAGTCAGTGTGATTCTCGCCTTCATGATGACAGAAGAAGCAGGAATAGTCGCATCTCTGAGTCAGAGATATTCTTAGGTAATCCACTGTCCGACCGAATCGGTCCGTCAACGGAGCTGTCTTGGATGCCAACTTCCCGTCTTTGGCAGATTTGATGTCTGACTCAGATGTCATTACATTGGGACTGGTTTCAGAAGGTGAAGATAACTGTTATGTTCTGTCATGCATGTCGGTGCTCAATGAGATGGCCCAATCTCTCCACCTTGCTTCATGGTTTAGTACACGCGGACTGATGATGCCTTGAAAGTCACGTAGAGAGAGTCGCCCTCCTCAATATCCAGTTTCTCGAGTGAAGACCTGGTGATGTGAGCAATCAATGGAACACCTACATCTACAGTCACATGCACAGCCTCACCCTCAACTGACACGTCCCGTATTGTTCCCTTCAGTGTGTTCCGGGCGCTCGAGAGTACTGTTTCTCTGGATAGGACTATATCTTCTGAAGGGATGCTCACTGTCACAGGTCCCTCTATGTCTGAAATGGCTTCAACGGTGACTTCCTTGTCAAGAACGACTCTCACCAGTTGACGCCGCTTTGTTTCTTCGCCCACTCTCGTTGCAGAACCTGAGAAGATGTTTGTCATCATCTCTTGATGCATAATGGAATCGAGCTCGGCCCTGAACACATCTCGGGCAGTCCCTATCTTCTGGATCCGTCCCTGATGAATAACGGCTATTCTATCACCCATGAACTGCGCTTGAAGGATGTTGTGAGTGCTGAGGACTATTGTCATGTCCGACTGCTTGTTCAGGGACTGCAAGACTCTTCCTACTATCTGGGCGTTTTCGGGATCTAGATGAATGGTGGGCTCATCAAGTAGTAGCACTTCAGGCTTGAGAACCAATGCCATAGCTAGACTTAGTCGACGCTGTTCCCCACCGGACAGCTTGCGTGCCATTCGATCATGAAAGTCACCGAGCTCAACAATCTCTAATGCATCGGTCACCCTTTTGCGGACTTCTGCCTCATCAATGCCTCTGATTCTCAGCCCGTAGGCGGCATTCTTGAACACAGTAGTGCCAAACATTGTCAGCCTTTGGAAGACCAGTGTGACCTTCCTTCGCATCTGTTCAACATTGACATCAGTTATGATTTCGCCATCAAAGACTAGCTCTCCTAAGGTGGGCGGTTGAAGACCGGCCATTACTCTTAGTGCCGTAGTCTTTCCGGCTCCGTTGGATCCTATTATGGAAAGCAGCTCTCCTTGCCTGACTCCCAGACTGATATTGTCTAGAGCACGTATTCCGTCAAAGTCGACAGACACGTTTCTCATCTCGACTATTCCCATAACCACCAACGTACCCTCTTCTCTGCGAATCGCAGGCCTATATTGAAAGTCAACATCAACATGAGTAGAATCGCTGTAGTTCCCAGACCCAAGGCTATTTCCCCTCTGGTCGTATCAAGTGCTATAGAGGTTGTCAGGACGCGGGTGAGCCCAGCTATGTTGCCACCCAGCATCAGAGCCACTCCTAGTTCAGATATCGCTCTGCTGAAGCTGGCTGAAACTGCCAATAGAATGCCCCCGAATGACTCTCTTATTGTAGACGCTGCAGCAGCCCTCTTGTCAGCACCCAGAGTTAGGGCAAGTTCTCCTATTGCCGGATCCACATTCTCAACGGTTTCAACCGTTATGCTGATCATTATGGGCAGAACAAGAATCGCCTGTCCAATGATTATCACATAGGGAGTGTAGAGGAGATGAAATATGCCAAGAGGTCCGGCGCTTGAGAATACTAAGTACAATATTAGACCCAAAGCGACAGTGGGAAGTGCCATCATGCCGTTGAACAGGCCTTTCAGGAAGGACCTTCCTTTGAAGCGTTGCATTCCTAGTAGAACTCCGATTGGGAGTCCTACAGCGGTCGCAAGTAGAGCGGCAATTCCTGATACAAACAGACTTCGCAACGTGATCTCTAGCAGCTCAGTTTCTAGTGACAAAATGACCAACTCCGTTTGAGCTCTAACATAGACTCTATCTCATTAGGGGTATAGACCGTAGTTTCCTTCTCTCCATATTGGTGGACATTCATACAGTGTTCCTCCATAGTCAAAGAAACCATGGTTCCTGATCCAAGTGTATATCTCCAAGGGTGACTGAGCATCCAACACTGGGACTGCTGATTGGAAGAGAGAAAGGCCATATTCGGATTGTCCAAAATCATGAATGAAAGTCTGAATAGGGTCACTGAGAAGCCATTGAATGAACGCCATAGCCATGTCGAAGTTGGTGGCTGGTACTGTTGTTTGATTGACTGCAATGGCACTGTAGATGTTTATCAGCATCTCATCCTCGTCAACAAACTGTTCGAGCTTGATTAGACCCTGGCTCTTGTACGCAAGGTAGGTACCTATGTCAGCCAGCGTATACAGATTCTGATTCTCAGCGATGTTCAACGTGGAACCCATTCCGCTTCCTGAAGATATGAACCAAGGCTCTTCCTTAATGACATCGTAGTCGAAACCTGCAGCACTCCAGAGGCTCTTCTCTTTCGAATTGGTCCCTGAGTTATCGTCTCGTGAAACCCAGAGAGTTGTGTTGTGTGCGTGACCGTAGAAGTAGATCATCTGTAACGCAGTCAAGGCGTCTGTTTGAAGTGTTGCTGCAGGATCGTCTGCTGGACCTATGATTGTAAAGAAGTTGTAGGCAAACACCTTCCTGTTCACGCCATAAGTTTCATTCATGAAGGAGTATTCCTGAGAGGGTGAATGAACAAGTATCATGTCAGCGTCTCCATTCTTCGCATGTTCAATTGCAATGCCTGTTCCGGCAGGGATGAAAGCTACCCGAACGCTTGGATGCTCTGCTTCATACTGGTTCTTCAACTCATCCAACAGACCTGTATCATATAGACTGGTGGTAGTTGATATCGTCAGTGTGCTCTTTGACTGGAGCTCGAGTCCAGAAAGGTAGATTCCTCCGCCTCCGATAATCATCGCTGCTAAGATGAGCACTGCAAGAAGGCCTCTCTCTCGTTTCACGATACAGTCACCGATATGTTCTGACGAACAGGTCGCGGACAGACAACTGCCCTATTTTAGTGTTCTGAGAAGGACTTCTCTTCAAGCATCAAGAATTGTGAGGCTCATTGACAGAATGATGTGATGACCTCGGCCAGAACCTTAGTGGTCGTGACTAAGGACTCAAAGTCAACGTACTCTATCGGTGAATGAGCACCCTCGCCCGACGGGCCAAAGAGGACAGAGGGAATCCCAGATTGCGCGAGAAGAGCAGCATCTGTCCACCACCCGGCACCCAAAAGTTCCGGCTTGGCCCCAGTGACAACCTGGCATGCTTCGCTGAGATGGTCAACTATCTCAAGATCTTCTGGTACCTCAAGGCTTGGCCGGTAGAAGAAGACCTCTGAGGTCGCCCTGAACTGATCATCTGCCGAGGCTAAGTTATTGACCAGACCTGCTAGCTCGGTTTGGATAGTTTCGGCGCCCTCCTCCGGGAGAGTTCGTCGCTCTAGATCGATCCGGCAGTAATCTGGATATGTGCTTAGTTCGACTCCACCTCTGATTAGAGAAGCGTGCACAGATGGACGTCCTAACAGTGGGTGGTGGTCTTGGTTCTGGAATTGACTCTCAAGATCCTCAAGTGCAACCAATACCCTTCCCGCCTTGGTGATTGCATCCACTCCTTCATCAAATCGGCTTCCATGTGCAGCCTTCCCAAACACCTCCACCTTCGCCCATGCATACCCCCTATGTGCGATGACTACATGTAGGCTGGTCGGCTCAGTCACTATCGCCGCGTCCGCTGAGTGCTCCTTGATGACTTCCTCGGTTCCTAGACTGGCGTATTCCTCATCTGCAACGAAAGCCAGGACTACGTTTCCATTCAGACTTGTTCCCGAGCTTGCAATGGACTCCACGGCTACGAGCATTGCAGCCAGACTGCCCTTCATGTCAAAGGCCCCCCTGCCGTAGACCTTCCCATTTTGGAAGACCGGCTCGAACGGTTCTATGTCCATACCAGCAGTACTGACTGTGTCAGTGTGACCGTTGAGCATCAGAGTTCTCCCGCCGCCATCTCCTTTCAGGACTCCAATGACATTCTCTCTGCCCTCATCCACGCTCTGATATTGTACCTCGAGTCCAATTCTCTCAAGATGTGTGCCAATAAGATGGGCGATCCTTGATTCGCCACTTCCTCCCTCTACAAGAGAGGGATTGACCGACTCGACCGAAATCAGATTTTGGACTAGGGAAAGCAGTTTCGAATCATCTACAGCGTACTCACTCATTCTTATCTCTCCCAGCATTGAATGTCTTGTGTTGCCAACATTGGCAGCGTCCCTCCACACTAGTCTTTATCGATTCTAGGAGAACAGGATGCAACAAACGATGTGACATGTATCGGAAACAGGAGCATGTAGGATGATACTGGCAGCTCGATTGCTCTTCGTCAGAAAAAACTGAAAATGGCGAGATTGAGTGCGCTTTCACAGACGATAGCCTGGTTCACTGACAGCATGTTTCATTATCTCTAGACTACAGGATTTGTGTTCCCTGCACCACTCTTCGCATTTCTTTGCCCATGATTCTTCGCGGTAGAGTAGTTTGCATTCTTCACAGAGATAGAGCTTGCCAACCTTCTTCATACAGATACACTTGGATACAGGCTGTTTCTAACTTCCGGTAGAGGAAACTTGGAGGACCCTTCAGAAACTGATGACCTTGCTGGACTCCATAGTCCAAGTGGCTAGGTCGCCCATTCCGCCTCGGGTCACCCCCGGAATCAGAGAAGCCTCATTCAATCCACGAGCATCTAAGCAGGTTCCACAGCACTTGATTGTGACTCCCTTCCTTACTAGCGCCGCGATCATTCTCTCTAGATTGTAGTAGCCATCAGGAGTCTTCTGACCTGAAACTGCACATGAAACAGCATCGCCAAGCAGGAATATGTTTGCTTGGAGTTCTGAATCCTGTTTCATTAGGGCCAATGCAAGACGGAGTCCGTTATAGGAGCGCTCGCTACCGTATGGAGGGTCATTCAAAACGAGAAGAAGACTCATGATTTCATCTTACGTCTTCATTGATTTGAGGGTTTGGGAACTCTCGAGGCATCGGTTCTCTTTCATTATCTAGCGAGAAAAGCAGGGGAGAGTACCCTGACTACAGATGCAAAGGTTGCCTTTGGGACCTACAACTTCTTCACTGGCAGAAGAGGATCGTTATCTAGCAAACTTTCCCTTCTGACTGACGACGAACACATCATGTGCCAGATGGAAGATCCGTTCCACTGCTTCAGGAATCCAGTACCCTCGTTCAATGTCAAAGAACTCCTCAGAAGCGTCTACCGACACTACTTCGCCCACGAAGAGTGTATGATCTCCCATGCTCAATTGCTCCACAACTCTGCATTCGATGGACGCGATGGCCTCCTTGATCGAAACAGCATTCTTGTCAATCTTCCCGGGCAGATATGTCAATCCCGCAGCGGAGATCTTGTCGTCATAGTGTCTTCCCGTGTGAGAGCCTGTCCACCATGTTTCTGATTGGATGTCCTTCGAAGGAATGTTGATTGTGAATACCTTAGCTCTCTCAATGACATCGTGGGTGGCCTTTCTGGGAGTGATGGCTATTCCAAAGAGCGGTGGTCTGACTGACAGAGGAGTGGTCCATGCCATTGTAATTGCAGACTTCTTCCCGCTCTCAGGATCCGCAACTGTGATTATGAACGTGGGATGTGGACCTGACAGTGCTATGAATGTGTTCTTTCTGCATGCAGTTCTCATGGTATTAACTATCGTTAATTGACCCTAATAAGAGCGCTGGTGCCGGCTGCGTTCCTAGTACCTCATGATAGGGTTGTTCACCAGACATTCTCCGCAGCAGATCACTGGCAGTTCCCGCAATACGCAAATGTCGGTTCTTTCGGGGGGCTATGAATAACAGCAATAGCAGCTCACAGATACAAACCTGTATATGGTGCAGGGTCTTAACTATAGTGAAGAATCATGAAGGTCATGTCAAAGAAGACCAAGTTAAGTCTGGAAGAGATCATGAGAAAGGCGAAGGCAGCATTCGAGGGTAGATACGGGCTGACAATTACAGACGTTGAGGAAGGATGTTGTATAGAGTTCTCTAGCGACATTGGTTTTGTAACGGTGAAGGTTGTCGAGTCCAATGATGAAAACGAAGTGACTTTGGCAACGCGCGAATGGGAATTCCAGATAGAGAAGTTCCTTGCGAACCTGTAAGGAGCGGCAAGAGCTATCGGCCCGAGGGAGTGAGAGTCTTGATCAGAACGTACAGTGGGGAGATTGTGCATTCACAGACTCAATTGATTGGGACTTCGGACATGAGGGACGGTTTCATCACAATTCTCACTGAAGATTGCGAGCACGTCAGACTGGATGTCGGCGCTTTCACTTCTTTCGAAACGCTTGAAGAGGGGGAGTCTGTCATCGTGGTAGCAGAAACTCTTGGCAGTACTGGTAAATGGATTGCCAAGACTGTAGTTCAGAGTGAAATGAAGGATTCTCCAACGTTTGATGAATGACGTTAAGTAGGAAGCATATAGCTTGAGTCTTCAGCAGTTGACTTTGACGTGTCTTCTCTCCGGGGGTTCACAAGGGTCCTAGTGAAGGACTAATATGTCAATGATGTATAATCTCGGTTTTGCTAACATTTAGCTAGAGGCGATAGATTATGGCGTCAAAGGAACTAATCGAGATGCTCAACAACGCAGTATCGAGAGAGCTTGCGGTCAGCATCCAGTACATGTGGCAGCATGTGAAGATATACGGTTTCGACCATGTGGCAGTTGGTGACGAACTGAAGAAGATTGCCATTCAAGAGATGATACATGCTGAGGAGATTGCCGAACGTATCGACTATCTGGGTGGGGAACCTACAACGATTCCAGCAGCGATCAAAATCGGTAAGACCCCAGAAGAGATGATTGGCATCGATAAAGAAGCGGAAGAAGCTGCAATTGCTCTCTACAAGACCATCATTGACAAAGCAGCAGAAGAGAAGGACTACGTGACAAAGAGGCTATTTGAGGGCATCTTGGCTGAAGAGGAAGACCATCACAATACGTTTCGGACCCTTCTGGAGAAGTGAAGGTATCTTCACTTCACAAATGCTGCTAATTGGTGATAGACCATTCGAAGCCAATGAGTGGTCCACTCGATGATGCGATGATGCAGTGCGGGTTTCAGCCTTTGTTGAAATGGAGCAGATTGCTCGGACAGTGAAAACAGACCGTCCCCTCGTAGTTTCGATGATCAGGAAACAGAGATTCTTCATATGGAGGACTATGTGTTGGCGACCAGAGTTGTTCTGCTCGGAACAGGCACGCCCATTCCGAACCCGAAGAGGTCTGGACCCTCAGTTGCCATCATTGTCGGTGAATCGGTGTACTTAGTCGATTTCGGTCCAGGGGTTGTAAGACGCGCTGTGGAAGCAGGTCTGAAACCTGCGCAGCTCACACATGCCTTTCTGACACATCTTCATTCAGATCATACAGCCGGATACCCGGATCTCATCCTCACACCGGCCGTAGTCGGTCGCAAGGTGGCGCTGGAGGTATATGGCCCACCGGGCTTACAATCAATGACAAACCACATCCTTGCAGCATATGAGGAGGATCTCAGAGAGAGAGTAGACGGGCTGGAACCAGCTATCTCAGAAGGATACGTTGTGAATGTAGATGAGTTCTCAGGAGATGACCCCAGGGTTGTATATCAAGACGGTCAAGTTTCCGTGGAGGCGTTCCCTGTCCTACATGGCTCTTGGCCAGCCTATGGGTACAAGTTCTTCACACCGGACAAGACCATACTGATATCAGGTGATACGGCCCCTTCACCGAGAATCATTGAGATGGCCAGAGGTTGTGATATTCTCGTGCACGAAGTCTACTCATCAGTGTCCTTGAAGACACGACCTGCAGAATGGATAGAGTACCATACGTCAATGCACACCTCCTCTCATGAGTTGGCTGATGTTGCATCTCAAGCTAGACCAAGACTTCTCGTTCTATACCACCAACTGAATTGGGAAAGCACAGATGAGGAGCTGCTCACAGAAGTCAAAGAGAGATATGATGGAAGTGTTGTTTCCGGGAGCGACTTAGACTCATTCTAGATTCAGAGATCGAGTCTAGTGATGGAAGTGTGGTTTGGCAGATTGGCGAACCTTTATCTGTACATCACCAGCGTAAGCCGTGGCTCGTCATTTGGACGAAGAACCGAGTTTGAGACAGTAGCATTGACCGGACAAGAAGCATCCTCAACGCACAGAGAAGTGCCATCAACGAGGGTAACTGGGAAGATCCTAAGCCTTGGGGTCTTGACGCTTCTCACAATAACAGCAGCGGCTATCCTTCACGTGAACCAACCTGAGTTCATCCTTGACCGATTCGCGGGGATCACGGAGTTTGAGTACTCGCTTTTTGACAGCATGCTCTACATGTCCTACCTGTTGTTTGGCTTGGTGACAGGCGCTCTCTCTGATAGATGGGCGAAACGCCGTGTCTTCGTGCTCGCAGGGGCATCGGGCTCCATTCTCTTCTACTGGCTGATGACAACTGCACTCATCTATCCACTCTTGCTGGTCTACAGGTTTGTCCAAGGGGCCTTCACAGTAATGGCTTGGCAGACATTCATGACATTGGCAATCGACTTCTCTGGCCCTCACGATCGTGGGAAGAACATGGGTGTCTTCGGAGCATTTCTGGCTCTTGCCATGGGGTTAGGACCGGCAGTTGGTGGGGTCATCGCCAGCTATGGTGTGTTCATGCCTTACTATACCGCCGTTGTTCTGAACGCGGCTGTGCTTGTCATAGCATTCTTCGCTCTAAGGGACCCACCTATCACCAAGCAGAGGCCCAGTCTGTCACGTAGCCTTGCCATTGCAAGACGCCATCCAAAACTCACAATCCCGGGAGTATTCAACTTCATTGACAGACTTCACATCGGATTCATCCTGACGGCACTGCCACTCTTTCTATCATCTGTGCTTGGTCTCTCAGAGTCTCTTAGAGGGCTATCACTTGCCATATTTGCAATGCCCTTCATAGTATTGCAGTACCCCATGGGGAAACTCTCAGACAAGTACGGAAGGTACGCGCCGTTAGTCTTAGGTAGCGTTGGTTTTGGTTTGGTACTGTCGAGTCTGGGATATATCGGGGCCTTAGGATTCGGCGCCTTGCTGCTAATGCTTGCAGTGTTGGGCTTCTTCTCCGGTGTGACTGCCCCGCCTTCCATGGCTTTGGTGGGAGACATTGTTGAGCCGGAAGACTCTGCTATGGCTATGGGCTTCTTCAATTTCATGGGCAACTTCGGCATCACCATTGGTCCACTTGTCTTTGGATTCATGGTGCTTTTGGCTGACTTCGTGACCGCCTTCGCAGTCGCGGGACTTCTGGAACTGCTGACCTTGGCGTTCAACATTGTCCTAATCAAAGCCGTTTTCCACGAGAGCATCATTTGAGCGGTCGGCTTCTACCGATGCCTTCTTTGCACCTGCATAGGGGTCTAGTCCAGCAAGGACTGAGAGTATCAGTCTTGTCAGAGGTTGCGATAGGAGAAGGAGCAGCTCATCAAGCTCTTTCTCTTTCTGATTCTCACTGGCCACCTTCCATCGACTCCAGTTCCTCTACCTTCTTGATGACCGTATCTGCAAGAATGAGGGTACAGGGAATGGTGAATATCATGATCATGATTATTGCGACTCCGGGCGCAGATATCCATGGCATAGATCCTGTACCTGCCAAGAACAGATAGATCACTGGGAGGATAACGGAAATAAAAGCAAAGACTCCGAGCGCTAGGAAGTTTCCTCTATTAGGGGAACGCAAGAGAAACCAGCTCTCAGATATGAATAGAAGAACAGAAAGGCCGAGGTCATATTTCCTTGCGAGTCGTATCAGATTGTTGACTGAATTCGCTGTTAAGCCGATACTGAGCGCGAATGAAACAAACGCTACAACAAAGCCAAGCTGATTCGCGGAGAACGCCATAATCCACATTGCGATGAAACTGAGGAATGTGAGCGCGAAACCAAGACCAGACCCCAACTGAGCCTTGAAAAGCTGAAGTTCCTCTCGTGGTGTCATAGATAAGGCAGCAGAGAGCACACCGTACCTGTCAACCTGGGGCTCTTCCCGGACTTGGTCGATGAGGATTAGTGCTTTCCGTCCTAGGGCGGTTATTCTGTACTCTCCATTCACGCCTTCAATCAACCCTGCCTCCGCTAGCTCCTTGAGATGATAATTGAACGTACCGCTCTCAAGGGATGGGTCAAGACCCAAGACCTGCATCATCTGGGTGTATGAAGCGCTTCCTTTCTTTGCTATAAGGCGGATGATCTCTCTTCTCGTGGAGTTTGAGAGAGCCTTCAACACACCTTCATCGTATTCTCTTGACGACTTCATTGTTTATTTCATGTGAATCTTCGGCTCTTGATTATTTAAGCTGTTTTCACGAAATCTCTCGACAGACCTTTTGAACCACTGTGGAGTAGCCAGTACTGTGCAGAGTGTCGGACTTTGCACCTCAGATATACAGACTCATGGTCGCGTTGCTCGCTATATCGAGAAATGAGGCGATTCCTGTCACTTTGTCTACCTCCTCGATGAGCTCATCCTGATTAATATCAAGAAGCGTCATTGTTGTCACACATGCATAGATCTTCAATCCCAATCGTTTCGCATCCTTGATCTGATGTGAAATGGGGTAGATGATTCCTAGGGTAAGTCCCTTCTCTACAACATCCAGGATTTCGCTGTCTGTTTCTTCTCCCAGAGTGTCGGTGTTGTTTCTTGCAAGCCTGTTGAGGGCTCCGTAGGTGAAGAGCGTGTTCACCTCCATGCCCATAGACAGCGCCGCCTTGGCGATGATGAGTCCATAGCCGACTTTGTCATATGATGCACTATGGAATATCATAGCTAGACTGTCACCTTTCTTGTTCTCACTATCCTTCAAGTGACCACCTCGGCCAGTGACCACAAAGACCCTAATCTTATGACTTTGAGTGTTCAGTCATATCGAATGGAACGAGAGGAACAGCCGTCGGCGGAAATCCTTTGCCTCTCTGATAATACCCTTATGCAGTCGAAACGTCATCTCTGCAGGGTAATGACGATGACATCCGGATTCGGTACATTGGGGCGAGATGTAGGTGTGGTGGGCAGATGGAGTCGGCTGGCATCCGGCCTTGGCTTCTTGGCATTAGGAGTACTGCTCCTTGCTTGGAATCAATCGCAGACCTACTACGCTCTCACCGCCATCTACCTCATCGTTATAGTTGGTCTGTATATCGTAGCTCACTATCTGCTTGGTGAACGTGTTCTAGCCGGCAGAAGCCCTTGGATAGGTACGGCAATCCTTGTGATTCCAATGATGTATCTGATATTCTCGGCCTACCTGGGAGTTGGTATTGGACAGTGGCTCGGACTACCCGAGATTGACTGGCCATTGTCGACCGCTGCGATACTATACGTCGGGATCTCTTTCCTGATTATCTGGAGAACCGGCTATGGGGGTTGTGAAGTAGTCGGCATACCGAACATTCTGTTCAAGAGGAGCTATAGGACCTACTGCATACCTCTTGTAGTCGTGGACGTGTTAGAGAAGAGAAGGATAGACCTGAAGCTTACCGAAGCCGTGGAATAATGATATTCGCTCGGATGGTACGCATGTAGATGGCAAGAGGTGATTGGTAGCGACGTACAGGCCAGTCTTTCTATTGACGCCGCTTCCGTTCTGAAGCCCATTCCATCAACGGGACAATAAGCCGCCGGAGATTCTTCCCGTCCTCCGTCAACGAGTACTCTACTCGTGGAGGTATCTCAGGAAAGGCGTTTCTGACAATGATTCGTTCCGCTTCCAAGTCCCTGAGCCTTTGTGCGAGGCTACTCGGGCTAATACCTTTGAGAATAGTCTGAATCTCATTGAATCTTATGGACCCATGGTTTCCGATGACGGTAACTATCTGCAGAGTCCACTTTCTGCTGATTGTTTCTATGACACCCTCGAGTGGACAGAGACATATTCCCTCAACTATCTCTTCGCTGCACGTCGCATTACTATCTGAATTCATACTGGCTTCCAACCTCAATAGCAACTTTAGTGCTACGAACTTTGTAGTTTAAATACTTCGGTTCTTATAGTAATCTCATGGTTCACATAACTTCCCAATGAAATGACTGTTGAGATGGAGGTGAAAAGAAGATGTGCAAAGAATGCCTAGAGGAAGAGAAGAAAGATGAAAAGGCTAGACGAAAGAAACGGCGAAAACCAAGCCCTCCAGCGAAGTAGCTTCACCACAACGGAGGTCAATCAAACCCCATCATAGTTAGTGCTCTCAGTGCTCTAGGAAACGTGGTCATTTGTGGCACGAGTAAGATACGCTCTCGCGCCGCCCTCATGGATCCTTGATTCGAAGATGGTTTCCCGAATGTAGTCAACTGTGAAGTCCGGTTCCAGAGTCTTTCTAATCTCTTCCTTCGACACTCTTCTTGGACCCCGACCCGGTGGTTCCTTGTCAGAGAAACATAGCATGTAGTAAACCCCACCAGGCTTGAGTACTCGTTTAATCTGTTTGACAAACTCATTCAGATTCTGCTGGTGAATCGAATGGAACAGGCCGGAGTCGATGATGTGGTCAAACTCGTTTGCCATGAAGTACCGGTGAAGATTCAAAACATCCCCTAGCACGAACTCTACTTCGACATTGCGCCGGATTGTACGGTCTCGTGCGATTCCAACGGCCTCTGGAGTGAAGTCGATACCCACTGCTGAGAACCCGTTCTTTGAAAGGAATATGGTGTTCTCTCCAGGCCCAGACCCAACGTCGAGGACTCTTGACGGTCTTAGTTCTCCACGATCGACTAGCTCAACAAAGGCCTTCTGAGGATGACCAACGTCCCAAGGTGGAACTGACGAATATGAATCGCTCCAAGTGCTCAACTCAGTCACACCATTAGGTTGCGTAATTATAGTTAACTACTCTATGCTAGATGCAAATCCTGAGTGAAATAGCCAGACATCACACTTCGAGCTGACAACTTCATATGAAAGCGAAAGAGTACTTGACACTGTGTGAAGAGCAAGTCCTCAGACTCTCAGTAACTGGCGCATACACATTCCTGCAGTTTCAGGGTCATTCAGAGTAGGCAGTATGTGTCGTCAGATCAATGCAAAGCTCCCCCCTTGCAGTTTCCGTACATGAGTTGCGTTCGACCGAATGCATGGCAATGTGCATTTCAGTCCCAGTATGGTCTGCGTACATACCTGTAGGCATTATGAGCGGCTAGAGCGCCTTGAGCTGCCGCAACAGTCGCCAATTGATAGACGGACACTATATCCCCGGCTGCGAAGACTCCCTCTACATTCGTCCGCATCTCGCTGTCTGTCTTAATGAATTTGCCATTCATGCTCAGATTAAGGTCGGTAAAGATTTCAGTGTTCGGTACTAGACCAACTGCAAGTACGACACGGTCCACATCAAGTCGCCACTCCTCACCGGTAACGCTGTTCTTCAGCCTGACCCAAGAAACCTCAGTTTCGCCCCCAATCTCCAGCAGTTCCGTTTTGTACAAGATTTCGGCCATGTTCTCATCGACAACCCGGGAAACCGTACTTTCTGCCGCCCGGAAAGCATCTCGTCTATGAGCAAGCCAGATCTTGTGTGTGACTGCGTTTGCATCGACGACTGCGTCAAGGGCTGTATCACCTCCGCCAATCACAAGAACCCGCTTATCGCGAAAGTATGCGGGTTCAGTCACATACGGATAGACGCCGCGGTTCTTACGTGAGAACTTATCCTCACCCGGAACACCGAGGATGTTCGGCTTCATTCCCGTGGCGAGAATCACAACTTTCGCTTGGTAGTGGCCCTCATTAGTTGTCACGCCTCGGTTGGATGTGATACCTGTCACCCTCTCAGGGATGAGATAGACGCCAAGATCAGCACACTGTCTGACCCACTCTGAAACTAGGTGTGATGCTAGTATCTTGGGAACACCCGGATAGTTGAACACGTGCTTGTAGGGATAGATGGTTGATAGCAGCCCTCCCCATGTTCCGCCTTCAAAAACGGCAGTCCTTAGTCCCTTGTAAGAGGATATCGTTCCTGCTGATAAGCCCGCAGGGCCCCCACCGATAATGGCTACGTCATAGGAGCTAGTTTCTGACTCCATTCTCTCAATTCACCTTCCTGGCAAAGTTACTTCTTGCCGAGTCATTGACACATGATGTCCCAGAGAACACCTCATCAAAGAAGGGGTCATATGTCACGTCAATTTGATTGACCCTTTCTCCAACCACCATGTATGCATTGTATGTTATAGCATGGAGTGTTGTGAGGGAACGACCATGCAAATGGCGAATGTAGCGGTTAGCTGTATCGACCCAGTACAAATCTTTCGCCCCTTCAGATTCCCTCATCGCTGGTCACGTATTTAACTATAGTTACATCTCCTAATAAGATGACCGGCCAGTGATTGTGCCTGTTATGGCACATCGATCCCATACAATGTGCGATGATTCCTATCCAAGAGATACACTGTCTGCGATAGGATCTGCCATTCATTTCAGTTGGACGTACCTGTACACGGGAGTGATGTCCTCTCAGAATCGAGCTGGCATGACCTCCGGGCGGTCCGAGTGTGTGTCGAGTCAACCTCAAGCTGTTGTGCAAGGACTGAGCATAAGCCATGTTTTCAAAGTATCCTTGTTGATTGGACAGTCTTCTAGCTGGTCTACAACCTTGTCCAAGTTCTCTTCAGCTGCCGGATGCTTATTGGTACAATCATGGACCAACATGTTTGGTAGATCTCATTCTGGGTTTTAGATGGCAAGCTCATAGAGGGTGCTCCTCCCAAGGATCATGCTTCAGTCGTTGTGACTATCGGGGCTTTTATATGGTGATTGTTAACTATAGTGAAATGATTGGTGTGATTAATGTTCGGTGCTAGGTTTACAGTCCCAAGACCCAAGAATGAAACTGTTCTGGGATATCGGTCTGGCAGCACGGAGAGAAGGGAGCTAAAGGCCAAGCTCAAGGAACTTAAATCTCAAAGATTAGACATCCCTATGATTATCGGGGGCAAAGAAATCCGAACTGGGAATCTGGGGAAGTCTGTCATGCCACACGACCATCGGCATGTGTTGGCTGACTTTCACATGGCAGGCAAGGACGAAGTCCTCGAGGCAATTGAAGCCGCTCTCAAAGCAAGAAAGACGTGGGCTAGAACATCTTGGTATGATCGTGCAGCTGTCTTTCTGAAAGCTGCTGAACTAATCGCGGGACCGAATAGGCTCACCGTCAACGCGGCCGCCATGCTTGACCTGAGCAAGAACGTGTATCAAGCCGAGATAGACGCAGCAAACGAGCTGGTTGATTTCCTTCGTTTCAATGTCTACTATATGCAGGAAATCTATGGATCCCAGGCTTCCTCCGCTCAGGGCGAATGGAACCGTATTGAATATCGTCCCCTCGAAGGTTTTGTGCTAGCTGTGAGTCCCTTCAACTTCGTGAGCATCATGGGCAACCTTCCAACAGCTCCGGCAATGATGGGAAATGTGGTGGTTTGGAAGCCGGCATCGACAGCTGTGTATGCAGCATATCATGTGATGAAAGTGCTGCTTGATGCAGGGATTCCCCCAGGTGTGATCAACTTCGTGCCCGGCTCAGGTGCTGAGGTGGGCAATCCTGCCCTGAACCACCCGGCCCTTGCAGGCATTCACTTCACAGGAAGCACAGGCACCTTTAGGGCCTTGTGGCGAAGGATAGCCAAGAACATTCACAGATACAAGACGTATCCCCGGTTAGTCGGGGAAACAGGTGGCAAGGATTTTGTGTTCGCACATCGGTCTGCAGACATTGATGCGTTGGTCACTGCGTTGATTCGTGGTGCCTATGAGTATCAGGGCCAGAAATGTTCTGCCGTTTCCCGCGCCTATATCCCGGAGTCCCTGTGGTCTATCCTAAGAGAACGGCTTCTTTCATCTCTCAAGCAGGTTCGTGTGGGGGATGTGGAAGACTTCACGACCCTTGTCAACGCTATGATTGACAAGCCTGCGTTTGACAGAGTCGTAGAGTACATTGAGTATGCTATGCACTCTCCAGATGCCGATATCGTTGCGGGTGGTACTTATGATGACGAAGTGGGCTACTTCATCAATCCTACAGTGGTTCTCACCAAGAATCCAAAGTCCAAGTTGATGGAAGAGGAGATCTTCGGCCCCATCCTGACTGTCTACGTATATCCTGACGACAGATATGAGGAAGCATTGCACCTCTGCGACGAAACATCACCATACGCCCTTACAGGGTCCATCTTTGCCACAGAGAGAGATGCAGTCGTGCTTGCCACTGACATATTGGAGCATGCTGCCGGGAACTTCTATATCAATGACAAGCCAACTGGTGCAGTGGTCGGCCGCCAGCCCTTTGGCGGAGCGCGCGCATCCGGCACCAATGACAAGGCTGGGAGTAGAATCAACCTCATGCGGTGGGTGTCACCAAGGACGATAAAGGAGAACTATCTACCACCAAAGCGCTTTGTATATGACTATATGGAAGGGTGATGGTCCAAGTTACTCTTGGGTTATTCTCTGTAGTCTGTAGCAGAAGAGGGTGTTCAACAGGGCCATTAGGGCAAGTCCCAAATCATTGTGCGTTCCTCAGCTTCCCCTTGTGTCAAGTTACAGAATGCTGGTGAGTAGATTCCAGACTGCCTCTCTGTCACGACGATCTATGAGGGCAATCTCTCGAGGGTACGACGTATCACACTTGCAACATTCCCTGGCCGAATGCATATACATCTCATAGGCTTCTGATCTGAATATCTTGCCCAGTCCTAGCTGGGTCACATTCCCGAGCCGGAAGTCCGCGGGGACTGGTCTTGCACTCTCAGAGATAGTTGAACAGACTCGGACTTCTCCGTCCCAACAGACCGTCACAAGAACCTTTGGGACCTGACATGAGTATGGAGTCTGCGCTGCGAGCGACTTGAAGTAGGATACGGAGTTGGATATGGGAAGCCCTGCCCTCTTCATCTGTATCAACCTACGAGAAGCCCTCTCTATTTCTTCTCGACTTGGTAGGAGATGCTCGTTGTAGCCCTCAATAACCTCCATCATCTCAAGTGTTAATTGCACATCAAGATCTTGAGCCAGAGCAACCATCTCATCAATCCTTCTCACATTCTCCTTCTGAATCACACAATTGATGAGCACTCTCAGGTCTTCGAACTCTCTCGCAAGCTTGACACCTTCAATCGCTCTGTTGTACACTCCGGAGATGCCTCTTAGCCGATCATGGACCTCAGCCTCAGGATGATCGATTGAAACCATCACTCCCCAGAGATCATCTGCGATCCCCCGTATCTGCTGTGGAAGGAGCCACCCATTTGTTATGACTGTGCAGTCCATTCCCAAGTTATTCGCATGAGAAAGAATCTTGGAGAGGTCCGTCCTCAAGAGGGGTTCTCCTCCCCAGACAACATAGTCGGTCATCCCAAGCTGACGTGCTTCTTCAAGCATCTGAAAGATCTCTTGTGTGGTCATCTCTCGAAGTTTCCCCAGTTTCCAATAGTCACAGGTCGCACAACGACAGTTACATACAGATGTAATCATGTGACTTAGGAAAATGGGACGCTCTGTGATTAGCTGCATCCTCAGCACACTAGCCAAGAAACTCAGGTTTCGGCCAATCCTTGTCAGATTCATAGCAACGCATCCCTTAGTACTGAGAAGGCCTAATGGCCGGTCTTGTCTAGGTCCATTAACAATTGTTAAAATAGATAAGTCTTCCTCATTGTGTTTGGGTGCATATGTCGAATCTGAAGATCACTGCCAGATGAAAGGGTGCCTGATCGTGCATCACGAGACTAGTATGATTTCAATCATGACTCTCTATGCACGGGCGTCCAGTCGTGAGAGATTAACTGCCCAGTGTAATCTGGACAGTCTTGAACATCGAAGTGCTGTCCAACAAGGAAACTTGCTGGTTCAACCCCGTAAGATGCGAGCTGTGCCATTTTGGTTTCGCTGATTTGTCCTCAACCCGAGAATCGAAGTGCATGTCCAACTTTGTACAAGTCTTGGGCAGCTGTCAGCAATCCCTCTGCCCCACATAAGTGAATGTATGTACTTTGGGACCAATGGTCAGTCTGTGTAGTCACTGTTGAAATAGCGCTCTATGTTCATTAAGAAAGCCTTAGCCTGTCCTGCAATGTTTGCAGAAATCACTTTGTTCAGGACTGTTCGTATCATTCCCTTCACTTCCATCGTAAGTGTGTGACTCACTTCGGTCCCATCGGCCACTGGCAACAACTCGACAACACTCTCAATATGAAGATGTTCACCCTCACCACGCACATTGAATAATCTCATGCCTTCCTGAGTAATCCTGACTTGCAGACCTTTTGTCCTCGTAATTCTCCTTTGTTGATCCTTGAGAAACCAGGTACTGACTCCTTCACTCGATTCAGTGCGGGCCACAAAGGCATAAAACAGTCCGATGGTATCAGGGGACTCAAACAAGGCAGCTATCTTTTCAGATGAAGCGGAAACTTGTCTAACTTGAGTGGATGTTGGCACCTTGATCTACTCCTCTAGCTGTGCATTTAGCTTGTCTGCGTTGTTGTGACCCGTCACAAGGACCTCGACTGACTCTATCTCAGGAATATCCAAGACCTTCTCTCGGATCTCATGGCCAATGTGGAGAGCAAACGGGTCCGGACAAAACGGCACGGTGAGATGAAATGTGACTCTAACCTTGCTCCCTTCTATTGCCACCTCATCAATGAGCCCTCTGTCATAGATTGGTCTGCCAAACTCCGGATCCAATACTTCCTTCAGCTTTGCCCAGACCTTCTCTTCAATCTCAGCCATACTCAGTCCACCCCAATAATACCTGAGTCATACTCTACAAGCTGTTCTGGACCTTCACTTGTCAAATGGAAGACATCCTCAATGCGTGCTGCGCCCTTTCCGGGCACCCATAGAATCGGATGTCCAAAAGACAGGACCATGTCTTCCCGAAGACGGACCATCATATGTTCCGGGAAGATCGTACTGAATGGTTTCTCCTCGAAGTTCAGACCGATGCCATGCGCGATTCCACGAATCTGGTAATCACCCATTCCATGCTCCTTCAATGCACCATAGAACGCATTGTCTAACTGCATCACCTTCACCCCAGGTCGTGCAGCATCCATTGCTGCCTTCCTAGCGTGGTCATAAGCTTCTGAAACTTGGACAAGTCCTTGGCTGGGCGGCCCCAAGTTTAGTACACGAGTGAGGTTTCCATGATAACCCCTGTACATTGGTGACACGTCTATCAAGACCGGGTCGCCATGCTGCACAACTCGATCTGTGGCCACTCCATGAAGGCCCTGTGACCTCTCGCCCGAGTTCACAAACGGTTCGAAACCGAAGCCTGAAGCCCCCTCTCGCCTCATTGTGTACGTGATCTCAGCAAGAACCTCCTGCTCACTGACTCCAGGCCGGAGGAACTCTTGGGCAGTGTCCATGCCCTTCGCTGCAATCTCCTGGGCCTTCCTCATGAGTTCTATCTCACTGGGCGACTTTGTCAGTCTCATCTCAATTAGTGTGTCAGATGCATCTACCACACTGACGGTGGGGTTTGCTAGTTTGAATCGCTCATAAAGGAATGCAGGCAGAGAGAAGTCCATGTGCAGACCCACAGTGCCCTCCTCACAACCGTGTTCCTTCAGAAGATTGATGATTGCCACAATCATTTCGTGGACTGCAGTGTATGGTCGTACATCTTTGATCCAACTGGCCTGTTTCAGACTCTCGCTTTCTCCTCTAAACACCAACAATGCAGGATTGCCTTCTTGCGGTATGAATGCCCGTGGCTGTTTTCGCAAGTCTCCAGTGTAGTAAACATAGTTCGCGAGGTCCATGATGACGATGGCATCAATCTCGTCCTTAGACATCTGCAACTGTAGATTCTTGACTCTCTCTTCGTATTCCCTCATGGCACAGACCCGTACATCTGCTGTTTTCAAAACCTTTGTGGTGGGTTGATCGCATCTCCGAGTGCCGGAACAAGAGTGAGTCGTTGTGCACCGAAACTGATAACAAGAGTCTACAAAGGGAAAAGTCGCTCAACAATAACAGAAGGGCAGACCCCCAATCTCTCTATCACCGCCCCTTCTGCTTCAGTCATCACTAATGATGTCTTCTCCATGATTGAACTGCTGCAGAGATTTCAGCATGAATGGAAAAGGATAGATTCATGATAAGGGCTCATGCTATATCTCAATTCACTGGTGAGTCGATTTGCAGGTCCTGGAAGCCACCTTCAACATTGGACTCCTTGCCCTGGGCCTTGTCATGCTGAGTCAGGGTTCCGAGTACTTCGTTGAGGCAGCGTCAAAGCTTGCGAGAGCGGCTGGTGTTTCAGAGCTGTACATTGGCCTTACGCTTGTGGCCATTGGTACCTCCTTGCCGGAGATAGTTTCCAGTTCTGTGGCAATTGCTGCCGGCAGTGCAGACTTGGCGTTCGGAAACATCCTCGGCAGCGTTATGGCGAATCTGACCTTGGTGGTTGGTCTGAGTGCAATCTTTGCACCCCTGGCTTCAAATGCCGTGATTCTTGACCGAGATGCCAAGATCATGATTTTCATTGTACTCTTTCTAGGATTCTCTGTGTTTGATCCGTTCACACCATCACAAATCACAGCCTACGAAGGCATCATCCTGCTGCTTCTGTTTGTCACCTATTTGCTCTTCCTCTATGATAGCCGAGATGAATGTGAAACATGCTACCAATTCAAGGTATTCGTCGACTTCTTAATCAGATTGAGATTCCTCACAACTCTTCGTGGAATTGCTCGTGGGCCCTCTCCAACTGAGCCATTCACGGATGAGTCCACTGACCAAGAAGTGGGCGCCAGACCAACGTTACAGGAACATCGTAGACCCTATCGGGAAATCATCATCGTTACTCTCGCGGCTGTGGGTGTAGTAGTGGGGGCACAGTTCGCCATCCAAGGAGCTGTCAATATCAGCTTCTCTTGGGGGATAAGCGAGGGTGTGATAGGTCTGACAGTGATTGCCTTAGGCACCTCTCTCCCTGAGATCATGGTTTCTGTCAATAGTGCACGGAAAGGATTTGGCAGACTCCTAATTGGTAACGTCATAGGTAGCAATATAATCACCATCACATTGGGATTGGGTTTTGGGGTCTTTGCTGGTCCCACTTCAATAGACCCACTCACAGCAGGATTGCTAGTCGGGCTGTCACTTTTCATCTCAATTCTATTCTACTACATCATCAAGATGGACTGGCGTGTGACAAGGAGAGAAGGAACAATTCTTCTCTTGTGCTATGTTCTCTCCCAGATTGCAATCTTTGGCATTCTGCAACTCGGCGGGTTCTAGCTACTTGGTTCGCTCTGGAGTTTTGAAACCAAGTCCACTATTTGGTCAGCATCCGGAACTGGACTCTGCTCATTCTGGACCCATTTGAATGCAATCTTCCTCTCTTTGTCTATAACAAACAGGCCTGCACAGGTAACCATAGTCAGACCTGCGATTCTATCTGTTAGTGTACCATATGCATTTGATACTTCGCGGTCAAAGTCACTGAGCAGGATGTAGGGTATGTTCTCCTCGTCAGCGAATGTGCACAGTGTTTCCACCGGTTCAGTGGACACACCAACAATAGTAACTTTCAGCATGCTGAGCGATTCATGAAGAGCTTCGAAAATCTCGGAGAACCCACGCGAGAAGTAAGTGAAGGTGTCAGTAAGGAAGAACAATACAATAGGACTATCTGTTAGCGACAGAAGTTCCACTGTTTCGCCTTGAGTGGATGGTAATGCGAAATCGGGTGCTGGATCACCCACATCGAGTGGTTTCGATTCATTAGACGTCATGGCTGGGATGCTAAGTTCTGATTTGAGAGCATATCTGTGTATCGCCTTAGTGCTACAGTAATCGTGGATAGAACGGCGTATGTCATCATCGTTGAGTCTTAGAGAATGAGAAACGGGCCAGTTGTGGTGCAGAATAACGGGCGTTTATCCCTGGACACGGGAAACCCCTACGATGGTCCTGCGTACACGTTTTGCGATTGCCATATCTCACTGGTGCTATTCTCTATCGGTAGTTTCTGCCGGACCGAAGAGGTCCTGATCTCTGCAGCTCTATTCTCAG
The DNA here is from genome assembly GCA_046758445.1 of Candidatus Thorarchaeota archaeon. Taxonomy (GTDB): domain Archaea; phylum Asgardarchaeota; class Thorarchaeia; order Thorarchaeales; family Thorarchaeaceae; genus SMTZ1-83. Next base: position 30,479 of record JBHIAE010000014.1, read on the forward strand.
GGGTAAAGACAAATATCGGGCACGCGTCTACAGACAGATTTACGTTCAACTGGAGCGCAGCACAACCTTCTCCCTCAACGGTGACTTCAAATGCAAGGATTAGATCTTCAGACAATATCCACCTTGGTGGCGGCTGTAAGCGTGGTAGTAGGTGTAATAATGAGTGTCTTTTCTATTCTTGCGTCTACTAGAAACTTCAGCAACTCCAGAAAGGCTTAGCTCTTCTTACAGCTGAATGAGAGAGCAGCCAAGGAGGACTTCATCAAGAAGATCTTTGACTTGCTGGACTGGAAATGGTCTGATGCCGATGAGTTCAGGAACAAGTATGCGGCAGACATGAATCAACTCCCCACTTTCATCAGAGTTTCGAGATTCTTTGATAGCATGGGTACGCTAGTACGAAACGGACTGACAGAAACAAAGTTTATGCACGAATGATGGCCATAACTCTGATACAGTTCTGGGAGAAGATATCTCCAATTGCTCAAGATTTGGAGGCCCAGTGGGGAAGCCCAGGTCTATATTACAATGTCGAGTACCTATATCAAGAAATCGGGAAGTTTGGCTACTCATCACCTCCGGGCCTAGATTCCAGTCACTCCAACACCGGCGGTTGATTATTGATTATCATGTTTCCGCAGCTAGGACATCGTCGGAATGATTTGGACATCCAATATCCTACGGTAATGCTTTATGTAGACATGCTGTCACTGTTTGATGTTCGATATGGTGATAGGTACGGATTCAGAGTACCGGCTAAGTCGAATGGAGAGATTACAATGGCCGAGAGGATAAAGAAATTCGTTAGTGTGATAGGTGGGAAGCTTGACATCACCTGTGATGAGTGCGGAAGCAGAATGCGTCCTGGTGGACACTACCAGCTCGACGTAGGGGACAAGACCTACCAATTCGACACAGAGAAATGTATGGAGGCCTTTGAAGCGAAGCTTTGATTCTGTGAGATTCAGCTTCAAGGAACTGGCGGAGGTCGCGGTTTCTCATAGATTGGCCTCCGCATCTGCTTTCTTTTGGACCCCCCGTATGAGATGTATCGTAGCTACCTTATCCTGCGTAGAAGCAAAACAGATTTAGTTACGATTTGTAAGTTAAGTCCCAAGCGTTTCTTCCAAGGAGAGTGGGAAGATGGAATCCAGAGAATCATTGATTCTGATTGCCCACGCAGTCATAATCTACTTTGTATGTTTTGCAGTGATGGGTGCTTCGATGGCAACGATGCCAATCGACACAGCATTAGTAGTTCATGCAGCGGCGGCACCTTTTGTTTCAGCTGCATTCTCATACATCTACTTCATGAGATTCAACTACACTAGCCCGCTACTAGCTGCTCTTGTGGTAATGGTTACTGTGATCTTGCTGGACTTCTTCTTGACAGCAACAATCATCCTTCAGGACTATGCCATGTCCTACAGTCCAATTGGAACTTGGATTCCTTTCGCACTGATCTTCACCGGAGCGTTCCTAGTTGGCTATTATGTGAATAGAGAGCAATAGACGCGATTCATTTCGAGCTGCACTCTCAAAGAAGAAGACACCGAGCAGAAGAATCATCGATTCAACAGGTGTCTACAATCGACAGTTAGGAAGAGGCTGGTGATACAATGAGTAGTCGCATTGATGTGGAGATAAAGCAGTCATCCCTTATTCGTGCTAGCCCGGAAGATGTCTATGATGCCCCTGGAACTGCCGCTGGACTTGACGCGTGGTTTACTTCAGGATCAGAGGTGGATGCAAGACCCGGAGGAAGTATCGAGTGTCGATGGAAAGAGTGGGGGCCTGACAAATACACCGCAGAGGCTGGAGGACCAGTACTTGAAGCCGGAGCAGGGCAAGAGGTTTGTGTTTCAGTGGTACCCAGACAGTGGTAACCCAAAGCTAGCAACCACGATTGAAATTGACTTTGGAGCATTTGAAGAAGGAACTGTGGTACGAGTTCGAGAGTATGGACACGAAAACGCACCTACCAGTCTAGCTGCATTAGCTGAGTGTGCCGCTGGTTGGGGGGAAGCTATTACATTACTGAAATTCTACGTGGAGCATGGAATCAAGTAGCAGTGACTCTGCTACGAACTCTCCTTGATACACGCCATGAAGTTGAAAACTGATTACTCACTCGTAATCATTCCTACTCATTTGCCAGTTCTTTGAAGGCCTGTTATGGAAGTCTTGTTGTGCTTAGGTAGCGGATTAGAAACGGTCAACCTTCTCGTTCGTTTGGCACAAAGACAAAGATGTCATAACGAACATGCAGGGGATCATCCCTGATACGTGTAGTCTTGACAAATGCCTTTAGGTGTTCACTCGCACATCGCTCGAGGCACTCCTCGACCTTGGCTTCGCTCGTGGTTCCCAACACATGTCGTAACATTAAAGAGACCCCCTCAACGAGGTACTGCCTTTCATGTCAAAAGGTCGGTTTCTTGGCAGATATGAACTCATGCAGATATCTACTCTGACCATCGATCTCCCATTCATCTTCTCCCAGCTCTTCCTTCAACACACGAATCAATTGGTTACTGGTTTCAGTGAAGACTTCCTGTCTAAGGGCAGTGGCTATGAGAGCCAAGCTTCTGATGAGATCAAGAATCTTGTGTTCATCAAAACCTGCCAGCCATTCCTCTTCCTCAAGTAGCTCCTCGATTTCCCCCAAGTCTGTCGGCAGGTTAATCTCTGAGAGAATCAGCACCGCATCTCTTCTAAGACGCTTGAGAGCTCTCTCTAGCACCTTGATTGGCCTCTTTCCACTCATCCTAGACCCTCCTTATCATTGAGTCCGAAGCCACCAAGTCGGAGGGTTTTTCTCTAGAAGCGTAATCAGTGTGTCCTTCAAGTCTGCGAGTCAGTTTCTTAGAATGCAGTAATATTGGTTCTGTCAAGTCAAATCGCTTCCTAAGCCATTCCTTATGATCGGTTACAGTAGAAAGGCAAGATTCGGATATAATACACAACCTCTGATGCTCTTCCTGTGTAAAGTAACAAGACAATGAAGTCTCAATCACTGGCACGAAAGCTGTCTTTCTCGTTTGTGCTTCTGTTCCCTTGCATGAGCCCAGAATGTGTAAACGCAAGTAGTGTGAGACTGAGTATCCTTATAAAGATGTTCAATAAATCAATAAATCACTATAATTATATGACTTGTGTTGTATAAATCGAGATAACAGTGTAACGTGGGGATGCGCCGAATGCTCATTCCGAAGTGTTTCGTTTCTCGGATTGGTTCTCATCTTGTCTTATGTGTTAGATGCAGAAGCAAAGCTGCTCTGCAGTGGCAATGAGCAGTCCCTCAATGCTCGGCCACTGCTGCTGACACTCTTCAAACCGCAACAGAACTGAAAGATGGGGCGTCTATGGGAGGTCTATCAACTCCAAGGGGTCTATGCCCCGTACATCTTCTCCTTCCTCTCTCAGTCTAAGGATAGCGAGTTCATAGGCCTTGAGAACATCGGCCTTTGTGATGAAGCCGATCATCTTCGCGGGGGTTCCTGAGTCAACAACCACTGCATGCCCTTCTTCTCTCTCCAGCATTTCATGGAGAACAGTATCCATTGGAGTGGTCGGAAGAATACGGAGGAAGTCAGTTTTCATGAAGTCACGAACCCGGCAGTCTTGGCAGCCGCCCTCTGGTCCGCTAAATAGGTCTTCAGTAATGAGGGCACCCAAGATTACGTCGTTCTGGTCAACAACAGGAAACTTGGTGTGCTGAGTTTCATCAACTATCTTCAAGACCTCGCTTACGGTCATCTCTGGTGATAGCTTGGTAGGATTGGTTGTCATCACATGTCCTGCATTTGCTTCTTTCAGTGCACCGATGTACAGTGCCCTATGGACATTCATACCTCTGCGTGCCAACTTCAAGGTGTAGATGCTCTCTTCCTCTATAGAGGACGCCACTAGGAAGGATGCAGAAACTGAAATCATGAGTGGAAGAATCATTGAGTAGTCCCCAGTCATCTCCATGAGCATCAGAATACAAGTGATAGGCGCCCGACCTGAGCCAGCAAAGAGAGCCGCCATCCCGACTAGCGCATAGGCCATGGGGTTGGGTATGAGTCCGGGGAACGTCATCGAAAATAGCTGGCCAAATCCTCCACCTATTGCCGCTCCTATGAAGAGTGATGGTGCAAAGACCCCGCCGGAACCCCCCGAACCAAGAGTGAAAGACGTGGCAAAAGCCTTGAGGATTCCAAAGACGATTAGCGCTGAGAATGCCACGTTTCCGATAAGAGTGGCGTCTATGAATGCATAACCAACGCCCATGATCGCAGGGAAGTATGGCTCAGTGGGTTTGAAGATGCCAGCGTATCCGAAGTCTCCTTCGAACACAATCACTACAACACTGATTAGTCCTACAATAATCCCTCCGAAGACAGTGAGACCATACCTAGATCCTCGAATCCTTTCAAGGATATCCTCAATCGCATAGAATCCGCGGGTCCACAGCACGCTAGCCACACCTAGAACAAGCCCAAGCAGGAGATAGGGTAGGAGCTCCCAGTAGTTGCTCAATGCGAAAGCAGGTGCTTGGAATGATGGCTGAGTTCCAAGAACCGCGTCAACCAGCGCAGTCGCTATGACGGATGAGAAGATGATAGGTATGATTGAGATCCCTACAATACCTCCACCAACGATCTCTATTCCGAAGAGTGTGCCACCCAAGGGGGAATTGAATGTGGCCGCGATGCCCGAAGCGGTGCCGCAGACTACAAGCGTCTTGGTCATTCTCTTGTTGAGTTTGAGGTACGTTGCAAGTGATGATCCCGCACCGCCCCCAATCTGTGCAATGGGGCCTTCTCTGCCACAAGACCCTCCCGAACCGATACAGATTGCGGAGGCGAGACTCTTCAGAATTGGAACTCTGAAGCGTATCTTACCTCCCCGGAAAGTGTATGCATCGATTATCTCCGGAACTCCATGTCCCTTGGCTTCGGGGGCGTAGCGCTGTACTATGATGGCAACCAGCAGGCCCCCAAGGGCTGGAGCCAAAACCCATCCCCAGGTGCCAAGGACTGCGGGCAAGATGACAAACATAAGACTCATGCCTTGGATAAGCCACCTGAAGAACAAGGCGGTAAAGCCTGAGATCACGCCGACGACAGCTGCAAGGAAGTATACCCACAGCCTTTGGTTTCTCGATTCTCTTCCAATCATTGCTGCGTGGCACCTTCTGACACGGATGGGCGTCATTCTGATGACTTCTAGCTAGCTGCGTTCAATTCGGTTCAGAGTTAAACCTTTCGTGTCGTCAGTTCATAGATTCAGAAAATCCACTCACATTAGCCGCCTTCCTGCATTCTGAAACAGAGCTACTGCGGCATGAATCGTTGAGAGATGGGGAGGGAGTTAGAAGAGGTTTGACACAGCATTCGAGCCCATTGATGTGCTTCAACAGTCCTACCTAGCCGAGCCACCGCTGAGCTCGCATACATTGCCATCGCTTGAGGAAGAGTTCATTAATCAAGCGTTAACTCAACTGACAGATAATACAAAATGGAATCTAGAAAAGTGCTGAAGCCCTTTGTCCAAACAACAGAACCAGTTAGATAGTTCATTTGCCAATTACGCTCGTTGATTAAGCTCTACAGTGTCACGGTCATGAAGAACATTATCAGGATTTGCAAGAGCATTGTTAATATAGCAGTCACCAACGTCATCTAGATTCAATCCCAATCGATGCAAAAAGTCTTGAAAATGCTCTCCTTCAACGTACTCGCACAGCATGATTGCACTGCTATTGGGCCCTCTTTCCTTGGCCAACTCCTTGAGGTCGCCGTACAGATAGACTTCTATCATATGTCTAATACAAGGTTCATAACAGATAAACAATTTGAATGAGCACTTGGGAGAGTTCAGAAGACAATTCGTCCAGGAACGCTTATTCCAACTCCTCGCAATGAAAGTCACATAGGCGTGTGCGCAAGGACCAAACGCACTGTCCTAAGAACGATTATGCAGTGGGATACAGGATTCCTTATATTGACTTGTAGAACATCCGACTTCAGGAAGACCCAGTCGTGTTGGATTTAGCACAGAAGGTGTACAGAAACGGATAGCTTGACCACATTGATTCTGGCTGTGATTATAGGGCTGATTGGAGGATTTAGCAGCGGGCTTTTTGGTATAGGGGGCGGCTCAATCAGGATTCCCCTGTTGAATCTTGCGGGCATTACTCTGATCTCAGCATATGGCCTGAATCTCCTGGTACTCCCATTGACATGCTCTACAGGGGCAATATCGCAAAGAACCAATATCGATGTGCATATTGGCATGTATATGATCGTTGGTGGTTCGATAGGTACAGTAGTAGGCACACTAGTGGCCTTTTCTCTAGCCGCAACTGCTCTCTTGTTGGCTGCTGTTTTTGTGCTGGCCTCCATAGTCGCTGTGATTGCCATGAACCTGAATTACTTGGCACCAGAGGCCTCGAGTCACATGAATCCGACAGCATTGAATCTGACGTCGGGTACTCTGATATGCAACACTCTGACTGGGATGAGGGGAGGGACAGAGGGGTCCCTGTTTGTACCCCTCCTCAAGGCATTGAATATCGATATGCACAAGGCTATTGCCACTGCGCTTTTCTCAGCAGTGTTCACATCTCTAATAGGTCTAATTCTCTACTGGAACCGAGGATATATACCATGGATTGAGGGCATTGCTCTGCTCATAGGGTCAGCAGTTGGAGCAAGATTCGGGAGTGTCCTCTCCATCACGACTGAATCGAGATTGTTGAAGCTTGGCCTCTCAGTCATAATCGTCATACTCGCATTGGCCACGCTGCTGAAAGCCATGCTGCTTTCGATATAGGCAGAGCTAACCGAACCATAATGCGATTCTAGTCTCCTCTTTGAGGCTAGAGTATTCCCTGTCAAAGGCCCGCACCTCTTCCCACTCCGAAGAGCAGGAACAAGCTGCTCTACCTCCAAGTAGTAGAATCCTAGGAGGTGATTGATGGATGATGAGGAAATCTCAACTTCTTCCATCCGCAGCTTCCGCTACGGATACCTCACAGTCCTGAGAGAGTCAACCTTTGGGAGACATCCTCTTTCCTTCATCTACAAAGGCCCTTGGTTTGACAATAGATTATATGATTTACAGCCTTTTCTCAAGAGTCCTTCTGTGACCTATGAATGACACTATCACAAGAAGCAAGGTCCATCCAACAATTATTGCAAGATTGACAGAGGGATGAAGAAAGGAAACGCCTGCTACTGACGACCAGAAGAAATCTGCAACGTAAGTTAAAGGTGATAGGAATGTCACAATTCGGAATAATGCAGGCAAGACAGCCAGTGGAATGAAGATTCCGCTGATGAAGATGAGAGGAAACTTCACCATGGTTGCAATCATCATGATAGTGGAGGTCTGGTCCACAGGAGGCGCGGATATCAATTGACCAAAGAACGCAAAACAAATACTGCCTAGAACAATGCCTACGATTGTTAGTCCAACTTGAATGACGCTCATTTCCAGAAGTGCGATTGTGAGTACAAGTGGCACAGAACTCGAGATAAGACAGAATATCACAGATGCAACGCTATCTCCTAAGAGAATACACCAAAGGGGCACAGGCATGGAGATCAGCCTTTCCAGAGTATAGGCTCTAGTTTCAGTTGGAAAGATTACTGGTCCAACAGCTGTTGCTGAAAAAAAGACAACCATTGCAGTAAGACCAAGCATCAAGGTTGTTGGATTCATGTTCCTCCCCACAACGAAGGAGAGAAAGAAGAAGAAAGGAAAGAGAAGGCCAAAGATTAGTGTAGGTCCCTTTGCGTAATAGACTCTCATGTCTTTCTTAGCGATGGCAAGTATCTGACGGATTCGGAGCCTCGGAGCACTGGTCATGAGGTTGTCCTCCTCGGTTGTATCAGTTCGAGGAAGACATCCTCAAGAGCAGCAGATTCCGTACATGCAGAGAGGACTTTGATCCCTTGATGTTTGGCTAGTTCAACAAGAGCTGTCAACACACTTCCAGGATTGGATGAGTAGCATCGAATTATCGAGCCACTGATATGGACTTCCTCAACACCGGATAATTCCTCTATCCTTTCACGAGGGATAGATTCTGAGAGATGCATGACAACGCTCTGGCGTTTCTCGAAAGTCCTCCGCAGGTTCGTCGGTGTGTCAATTGCGGCGATTCTTCCCTTGTTTATTACAGCTACTCGTGAACAGAGATCTTGGGCTTCTTGCATATTGTGAGTTGTCAGGATGATTGTCCGTCCCTCGGTGGCCATCTCAGATATGATTCCCCGAATCTCTCGTGAGCTCTCTGCATCAAGACCAGAAGTTGGTTCGTCAAGGAATAGGACTTCCCCATCGGTCATAAGGGTCATAGCAAGACTCAGTCGCTGTCGCATTCCTTTCGAATAGGTCTTCGCCGCTCTATCTTTGGCCTCATAGATATTCATCTTCTTGAGGAGTTGCGTGGATCTCTCCACCACGATGTCTTTTCTCAGACCATAAAGATCCCCAAACAAGTACATATTCTGTTGGCCTGTAAGATCTACATAGACATTCGCTGTTTCAGGAAGGACTCCAATGTTGTGTCGAATCTCACTAGCCTGTCTTGGCATCTCAAGGCCCAAAACTGAGATGGACCCTGAAGTGGGTGATATCACTCCAGTAAGCATGCGCACTGTTGTTGTCTTTCCCGCACCGTTTGGTCCTAAGAGACCGAATATCTCTCCACGTTGCATAGAGAAGCTGATTCCATCTACCGCTGAAATGTCATCATACCTCTTCACAAGGTCTTGAGCGGCAGCGACTAGAGTCAATAGTAATCAACACTTGTCAGATGAGGGCGTTATTGAGTCCTAAGGCTCCTCAATTCGTCTTTGATACATTCTAATTTGTGAATAGTTTCTACCATGCAACTCTCAAGATGGGCTATCTGTTGTTCTCTATTCATCTCTTTATGATGTTCGCCTCTTTCACATTTGCATTTTGTCATTGAGAATACATCCGATAGAGCAAGTTTTGATGAACCATATAACTTATCGCTCCAACGGATGGAAGTAACTACCTGATGATGAAGAATGAATAAGACAACGTATTCAAACCCACCATGCATCAGACCTCTTGAGAGTGTTGTGCGTCTACTTGGTCGTCACTGGACAATCCCTCTGATTCTGATGCTGGGAGAGCAAGGGAGCACTATTAGGTATTCTGAGATACGGGAGAAGTCATTGAGGATTCAAGTGATGTGATAAGTGACTCAACCCTTTCAAGAAAGTTGTCTGAACTTACCAACCTGGGAATTGTTAGTCGAAAGAGCTATGATGAGGTTCCCCCTAGAGTGGAGTATGGTTTCACTGATGCGGGAATGACTCTGTTTAATACTCTTCATCAGATTGCGGCATGGACGAGAGAGCAGTGTCATAATGGTGTGCTTCGTATTCCAAAAAAGAAGGATATAGAGCATCTTTAGGAATCTTAGACAAAGTTGGACATTATATATCTAAACAATGATTGACCTTGTAACATAGACTGTAGAATATGAGAATGATCTCACTTTTTGATTTCTTTAAGAATACGTATGGGAGTCCCTTCTCTGTGCGATTTTTGGTCATTTCTTAATGAATATACCCCAAAAGCATAAGACTCATCCTGATGACTTCTTCAATCATTCTGGTCGCATTTGCTGAGAAGCTGAATGCGGCAGCCATCGTAATTGGTGGAGCTATTGTTGGTGCAGTCTGCAAACTCTTGAAAAGTTGTAATCCATATGTGAATCTATGCGAAGAGTACTGTTTCTCTGCACCGGGAATTCTGCAAGAAGTCAAATTGCAGAAGCGCTCCCTAAACACCTCGGTAAAAGAAACTTAGATGTACATAGTGCAGGAATCAAAGCTCAATCAGAGGTGAACCCGTTTGCCATAGAAGTGTTGAATGAGAGAGGAGTTCCAACAGAGAGCCTCTATCCAAAGCTTGTCAATGAATTCGTGAACCAAGAGTTCGACCTTGTTGTGACAGTGTGCGATGGAGCCAAACAGTCATGCCTGTTCTTTCCGGGAGCAAGACAGATGGAGCATTGGTTTCTTGAGGATCCTGCAGCCTTTCAAGGTGCATATGATGAGATTCTCCGTACCTTTAGAGAAACACGCAATGAGATTGAGAAGAGAGTCAGAGAAAGATTTCTGAAGTCTTAGATTGACATCTGCTTGTTAATCCTCCTATGAACCTCTCAGATAGAACAGATAGTCTAATTGATATTGCTATATTCCTAATAACCAGCAAGTATCCGAGTATTTGGTATCAACTAGTAGCTGTGCAAGTTCGTTCTCACTCTCACTGATTGATCCCAAACCCCAGCAGTTTTGTCCCAGCAATTTCGTGATTGATCCGACTAATCGTTTCACAATCTCCTGGGAGTGAAGCTCTTTTCCAAGCAGGAGTGATATGTTTGCTACAGGATCCGGGATACTTGGAACAGTCCCAAGACTATGTGCAAGCTCTGAATTTGGGTTTAGAACCCTGTGCATCATATCCAGGTCAGAGTCAATCAGTAGCGTACCATGGTGGAGAATGCCTTCATAAAGATAGTACTGAGCAGACCCCGAAACCTTCCAATCCTCAATGAAGACACTGGAGGGGGGCACAAACCTTGGTTTACAGCCTAATTGCGATAATAGATCGATAATGGCTGAACACAGGAAACGAGTGATATCGGGAATTGAATTCACTCCGATGATAGTTCTGGTATCTGCATTAATAGAGTAGTTGTAGTTTCCAAGGTCCATATACACAGTCCCTCCACCACTGCAACGTCTGATGATAGGGATGCCAAGTTCATTGCACAATTCTGTGTTTACTTCTGCTCTCACATCTTGACTACGGCCCATTATAACTGATTTAGAGTTTTGCCAAATACGAATGGTGTTTGGTGAACCGTGATCGATAACGCCTCTCAGTATTGCCTCATCGAGAGCGATGTTCCACTCTGGGTCAGTTTCCTTTGAGATCACAATACGCCACTTCGAGTCCATCATTTCGAGATGCCACCAAATGCCGCATCATATGCCTCCTCAACAATTCTACAGAGGTCATCATAAATGGGAACTATCCGTTCATGTGTTATTCTCCCTTCAACTACTATCGCTGGCACAATGTTCTTCTTGGAGGCTTGGACTACTCCACCACTAGGACGTAGACCAGGAGGACCTCCCACTCTTTCTGTCCGAGTGTTACATCAGTTTTGCAACAGAGCCCTATTTACCTACCAATACCTAGTGTCGAATACGACGCCAGAATCAGCAAGGAGAAACCTTGCTTCCTATGTTCTCTTTGCTAGGACGCTCTCCAAACAGTATACAGTCAGTCTTGGCTCATCACAAAGACGACCAAGTTCGCAGTCAGTGCATAGCCCCTCAAGGTTGTCCTTGCTCAAGTCCAAGTTTCCTTTCTCCTCGTGTAGTCGATGAAGAATCTTCAGATACTTCCCTTCTGCTATACGAGGGACCTCATTCCGTCTTTCAAGCTTGAACCATTCATACAGACCCCTGTTACCTTTTGAACTGTTACAGCTTCTGCAGGCCATGACTATATTATCGGAAATGTCAGGCCCGCCTCTACTCACCGGTATCAGATGGTCATACGAAAGGTCCTCAGTTGATTCACAGTAGATACACTGGTTGGGCATCTCTCGTTCGCGAATGTACTCTTGAATGGAACCAGACCACTCAATCTCCCCAGCCTGAAGCTTCTTGAAGCGGTTCATTATGAAGGCAAACTGTTTCTTCCCGAATCCCGCCGAGGATGAGATGATCTTGGAGTACTGCCAGTAGATCAAGTTTCGTATCGTCTTGACTGCTGCAGGCGGCATCGCAGACTATCTCCCTTCTTTGGGGTTCTTGACTCTGGAATCTTATCAAGATTGGGGAGTTGCAGACCTTTGAGCTTATCACTAATCAACTGACAAAGTGAGAATGCAAAATGACAGGGCGCTCAACAGTATGCGTCAGGGCAAGTGCCAACCTGGCGTTGGGCAACCTGACCGATTGAATCGCATTCCCTGGTGTTAGCCTTCACCTCTTATTATCAGCATCTCGAAAGATGGCTCATTCTAATTCAGAGATGACTCTTGAATACAAGGCAAATACCTGATGAAATATCAGGTATCCAGCAGCTACTGAAATCTTGGAAAAGGTTAGACAAGATTTTCATATTCAGGGTAAGAATGTGATATTTCATCCATGAATCGCATATTTCATCCATATCTTTATATCATATTGACTATACATAATGTAAGGTGCTCATCTTGATGGTACGAGTTCGAATGGATGGCCAACGGCGCATCAGAATTCCAAGGAAGGCTGGAGTGGAAGGAAACACATTCTTTCTCCTCGCTCTTGGATCATATCACATCCTCTTTCCTGTGCCGTCTGAAAAGCCAGAACTGGATATTGAGGGGCCCATTGCAGAGCTTCTTGCTCAAGCAGAGGTGGAGATTATTAGAGATGTGTCTGAGAGATGGAAGAGGAAAGACCAAGATGCTGATTGAGAATGACATGGTTCTGGCATTCTATAAGAAAGATGACCACCTACAACCCCATGCGAATCGTCTGTTCTCAAGGATTGAGCAGGGCGATTTCGGTACGGTCGTCATTCCCAGTGTCTTCTCGATTGAGCTCTACTACGTTTTAAGATCCCTCACTGGTGTGACTCCAGTTCGAGATGTCATAAGCCATCTCATTACATTCCCCAATCTCTCAGTAGTACCCTCCACCATTGATCATCAGTTGGCAGCGTTGTTCCTTCTGGACAACTACAAATTAGGATCTATCTTTGATGCAGTCTATGCCGCAGTTTCACTCAGTGATGACAATCCGGACCACACAATCATCTCTACAGACCATATCTATGATAGAATTGAAGGCTTGACAAGACTCGACCCTACCAGAATCTAGTATATTGCATACAGAACGGGCTGGTCACGAGAAAGGACAGATGCAAAAGAGAGAGGGTGCTCAACAGTGCGAGCCCGGGCAAGTGCCAACTTGGCGTTGGGCAACCTGACGATTGCACCGCATTCCCCGTCAAAGGCCCGTACCTCTATTGCAGTCCCAAAAGGACTGCAACCAAGCTGCTTCTACCCCTAAGGATAGAAAACTTAGGAGGTGATTGATGGAAGACGAGAGTGACTCTCACCCTCTTCCATCCGCAGCTTCTGCTGCGTTTTTTGATTGATATTCGTGTCTATTGTCCGCCTTAATAATCAATCACGATTAGCTCTGCCACAGAATCGAAGTGGGAATCACGAGTTACCAGAGGGAAGTTGTGATGTTTTGCTGTTGCAGCGATAATCACATCTGCATACGGAATTATCTTTCCTTGTCGATAAAGATCACCATCAATACGTGCAGCCTCCCGTGCAATCTCGGAGGTATAATCGAGTTGATCGAAATGTGCAAGATCAATCAGAGCTTTACTCAGCTTTGACTTCAGTGTCTTTTTCTCCAAATGATAATAGAATATTCCCCGAAGATACTCATGAACAGTGACCACAGAGATTGCCTTGATATCAGAGCCGCTATCGACCTGTTTGGCCTTGGCTACCGCGCCAGGGTCCCCATTTGTAAGGTCAACGAGATACCCAGTGTCAAAGAGCGGCATGTTTTCACCCCTCATTTTGCTGAGAAACCAGAGATAGAGCTCTCTCCTTGTCACGTGCAGCCTGTTCCTTTTTCAGCTCCTTTAGTTTCATCCATTCTTCAGAGCTCATGGTTGCAGTCCCTGCAAGATCAGATATCACACCTCTAGTCTTGATGAGCCTTCGTAGGAGCTCACTGAAGCTCTCACCCCTTCTCTTTAGACGTTTGAGTTCATTATAGACGTCATCTGCTACTGCTATGTTCTTGGCCATCTGAATCAGCCATACATATGCATATGAATATATAAACTCCATCATGAATATGATTCGCTGTAATCAGACGAATAGCCCAATGGAGGATGAGAGGGTGCTCAACAGTGACAGAAGGGCAGATCCCCAATCTCTCTATCACCGCCGCCTCTACTTCTCTCTACCCTGGGAAACCAAGAGAATCTAGCCCAGCCAATCATATCCCTTGCTTCGATGGATAATCTCTGTGACTCTAACTTCTTTGTCAACTACGAAATAGATTGCCCTATAGTCACCAATTCTCATGCGAAACAGAGGAGGTTCCGACGGATATCTAAGCTTCTTGATGTCAGCACCGGATCGACTTCGAAATGGGTCTTGCTCTAAGCTCAAAAGGGCCTCCTTGACTCGCTTCTTCTGAGCCGGTTTCAAGAGTTCCAGTTGGGAAACTGCAGTTTCTGATAGCAGGACCCTATGTTTCGTCAAGAGAGATGAACTCCTCTTCAGCTAGGATACGCTTCTGCCTCTCTCCGAACTCCACCTCTTCTGCAATAGTGAGAAGGCGCCTGACTAGTTCATCATAGGTTTCCCCCTTTCTCCCGAAACGTTTCAAGAGATCTCTCGTTTCTTTAGAAAGTGGAATTGTCGTTGTTTCGCCCATATCTATCATATCTTATAATGTTGATAGTTACTTATAACTTTCACGGTAATGAGAACCAAGAGCCTTTGGTCGTTGCCTGAACATGCGGAATGAAAGGGTGCTCAACAGTGCCAGCCAGGGCAAGTGCCAACCTGGCGTTGGGCAACCTGACGATTGACCGCGTTCCCCGTCAACAGAATATCATACTAAGGTCACGAGTCCACCAAAATCTGAATCGAAGGTTGCTAAGTATGTCACATTATTGCCATCGATGTAAGCAAGGATACAACAGTCAGTAAATCTTAGGGGTCTCTCAGGCCATTTCGCAAATTGCCTCCATTTATCCCATGCAAGATCTAGAGTTCTAGGTGTTATGTATTCAAACCTTATGAATTCGGGAGTATTGCGAATCAGATCATACGCCTTACGCACTATGTTCTTCTTTTTCGTGTGCATCCACAAGGTTGTTAGTACTTCATCCAAGACATAGTCAACTGTCAGTCTCATTCCATATTTCGGGTCCTTGAGCTCAGTGAGAAGTTCTTTCGCTTTGGAATGGTTATTGTCGCGAGTGTTCAGCAACGCAATGATGACATTACTGTCGATAAGCACCGTCATGCAGAGTCCCCGCCGTATACAACCTCATCCACTTTAGACGAGAGGTCCTCACTTCCCTGTCCCAAGTCCTCAGCTAGGGAGAGGATCTTCTTTATAGTGTCATCGTCGAGAGGGAGCTCCTTTAATCGCACCTCCTTCACTATGAGGTCATAGTTCTCAAGTCCAATCCTGAACACAATCTCCAGTATCTCCTTCTTAGTCAGACGTTTTCGTGTGTCTAGATACAGACGCGCCTGCAACTCCTCAAGGTCATCCTTAAGGTCAAACTTGACGGTGGACACTGGTAACACCCAGTAACTCAGTAACCATCAACTCATATAAACTTGTAGAATATTCATGGCTCATCTAAATCTCAGATCTGGTGCTGGCTCTGAGTATGAAGAATGAGAAGGGTGCTCAGCAGCGTGGGTCAGAGCAAGGCCAACTTGGCGTTGGGCAACCTGACGGCTGCACAGCGTTCCCCGCCGTCGAAGGCCCGTACCTCCCTTGTATCCCCGAGCGGACGCAAAGCAAGCTGCTTCTACCTCTAAGAGATAGATATCCTAGGAAGTGATTGATGGAAGACGAGATGACTCTCATCCTCTTCCATCCGCAGCTTCCGCTGTGGTGATCAATCAGAGTATTCAGCATACCTTCAATGATTTTATATATGATTCAGGTCCATATTATCTTGTCAGGTATATTACGTTTTATCAGGTGAATGCCAATGAGTCTGATTATAGAGGGACAAATCGGAAAGAAGCACACGATATACCTTCCAAAGGCTGTTGTTGATGAGGCAAGTCTCGAGGAGGGAATGAGGATCCAAATCACTGTAGAGGGTAATAGAATCATCATTGAGCCTATTCCAGACCCTATCGCTCTTGCAATACACGGAAAGAAGTTTGCAGAAATGACACTAGAAGATATCGAGGTCATCAGTAGTGAAGAACAGGCAAGGCACACAGAAGATTCTTCTTGATACTTCATTTCTTCTACCTACCCTCGGAATAGAGGTAGAAAGGGAGGTAGTACAGACAATCTCAAGGATTGATCAAGAACAGACTCAGCTGTTCTACTCAGAGTGGAGTTTCCTTGAGAGCAGTTGGGTGGCAATACGACTGCTAAGACAGAAGAAGTTTGAAGAGCCAGTCTATCGAAGAGGACTTCTGAGTATAACCAAGACCCATGTCTACGACACTATCACGATGGACCCACACGATTACCTGACTGCACTTACGTTTTTCCAGAAAGGGCACTCAGATATGATTGACAATCTATTGTATGCAGCCGCTCTCAGGGAGGGGTGCAAATTCCTCACCATTGATGAGGAGTTCTCACGCTTCATTTCCAAGAACGATCTTGAGAATGCTATTTTGACTCCCAAGGACATCTAAACAACTGAAGTATATTCTCACACCTGGGAAGACTGGTATTCATTAAAAATGAAAGGGTGCCCAACAATGTGAGCAGGGCAAGTGCCAACTTGGCGTTGGGCAATCCGACCGATTGCACCGCGCTCCCCATCCTAAGCCTGCACCTCTCTCTGCCCGAAGGCAGAGCAAGCTGTCTTCATCACTTGAGATGGTGGAAAGTATGATAGTCTGAATCGGTTTTCGAGCTTTCACAAAAGACTCAAGAATTCCTCTTTGGATAGTCCACTCTGCTTGATGATAGAGAGGAGAGTTCCTCTTGGAATTGGATTTCTATGGGGAATGATTACAAGATGAGGTCGACCATTTGCATCGTAGATGACAAGAGCCGTGTGACTTCCTTTCCCTTTCACGGGAGCATACTGGAAACCAGCCTTGAGTAGCTTCCGAGTGAGTTTCTTACTACCAATCAGAGGTAGTCGGTCCACAATGCTCGACCTCTCGACAAGACTAGAGAGTCTAGACATTGATCTCGATTGTGCGGGTAGATTTCTCAGGGGTGGTTATGATAGGGAGATAATCGTCAATAATCCCAAGTTCACGTGCATTAACAAGCCATAGTTCTATCGCCTCTGTGAGGTTAGAGAGAGCCTCTTCAAAGGTGTCACCTGCTGAAGCCACATCAATCTCAGGGCTTTTTGAAACATATGTTCCATCTTCTTCCCAAATTACGGCAGTGAATCTTACTTTCATCATTGACTACAACCATCCAGAGTTCTTGAATTAAACTATTTCATTGATGAGATCATAACGCTAAACTCTCAAGTATTAACCATGAGGACCCAATATTAACCAATATGGTAGGCAGATCCACTCATTCATGGATTGTTCTGCAAAATGAGAGGGTGCTCAACAATGTGAGCAGGGCAAGTGCCAACTTGGCGTTGGGCAACCTGACCGATTGCACCGCATTCCCCGTCAAAGGCCTGTACCTCTATTGCAGTCCCGAAGAACTGCGATACAAGCTGCTTCTACCCCTAAGGATAGAAAACTTAGGAGGTGATTGATGGAAGACGAGGAAACCTCATCCTCTTCCATCCGCAGCTTCCACTACGAACACCTTGTCTTTCTCAGTTCTGACGTAAGAGTTTGCCAAGACAGCTGAAACACTTCCGGCCATCGCGATCATTGCCCACACTGGATGGAGCAATCCAGTCATGGCTAGAGGTACACCAATTCCATTGAACACAAACGCAAGTAGCACATTCTGCAACGTCTTCGAGTAACTAGACCTGCAGACATTATATGCATCAATCACACCCCTTAAGCGATCACTCACAATCACAATGTCAGCAGACTCAATCGCGATGTCACTTCCGGCACCAATTGCAATTCCAATGTCCGACTGCATCAATGCGGGAGCGTCATTTATGCCATCTCCAACCATAGCAACTCTCTGGTCCTGGGCCTGAATCTTTCTAATCATGGCTGATTTCTCTTGAGGTAGGACTCCTGCATGGACCTCTGAAATACTCAATTCCTCTGCTATTGCACTAGCAGTGAGCTTATTGTCTCCCGTAACCAAGACCGGCTCAATACCTTCTGCCTTTAATTCTAGAACCACATCCTTTGCATCCTCTTTGAGCAGGTCTCCAATTGCTATCATTCCAGCCAATATTCCGTTGACACTTACAGCTACCACGGTCAGACCTTCCCTCTGCATTTGCTCTAGTTTCTTGGGGAACTCGCCCTCTCTCGCTCCATCCTCCTTTAGAAACTCTGGACTGCCTACGAGTATGATTGCATCCCTCACGCGGCCACGAACACCCTTTCCTAGGTGAGCGCGAAAATCATCGACAGTTTCTATTTGTACAACATCTTGCAGAGCCCGTTCTATCACCGCACGAGCCAATGGATGCTCGGAATTGATCTCTAAACTGGCTGCGAATGAGAGGACTTCTGAATTACTGAAGCCATTAATGGCCACAATGTCAATGACGCTGGGTCTTCCCATCGTGAGTGTACCAGTCTTGTCGAAAACAACCCTTCGAACATCCTTGAATGTCTGAAAGGCCTCTCCTGACCGAATTAGCACTCCTCTTTGCGCGGCGATTCCACTCCCTCGAATCAAAGCCAGAGGCGTCGCCATCCCTATAGCGCATGGATAACCCATCACTAGAACAGCTAGTGCTGCAAAGACTCCTACTTCGAGATTTGACTCACCAAGGAGCAACCATGCACCAAAGATCCAAAACGCAAATGCGACAATTGCAGCCAGCAGCACCCCTCGAACGAAGTACTTCAGTATACGATCCACTAGCATGACAATATCAGGCTTTAGAGCCCTTGCTTCTCTGATGTGTGCTGCAATCTGCTGAAGAAATGATTCTTCCCCCACTCTTGTCACTTCAATAATGAGGAATCCTCTCTGGTTAAGAGAGCCCCCGATGACCTCATCCCCTCTTTCTTTTGGGACAGGAATCGGTTCACCTGTGACAAGGCTTTCATCTACGGCTGAAGCGCCTCTTCTTACGATTCCATCAACAGGGATGCTCTCACCCGGTAACACCTTGACTAGATCACCCTGTTTCACATTCTCAACAGGAATCTCGGTTTCACTCTCGCCAGGTCCGATGAGCCTTGCGGTTGCAGGTTGGAGGTCCATGAGCTTCTTGATTGCCTGAGATGAACGAGTACGAACAAGAAGAGATACATAGCCAGAGAGGACATGATATGAGGTCACAAATACAGACACTGCAAAGAAGTCCATAACAGGCCATGGTTGAATAATGATGCCAATGATGCCCCCTAGAATCCCGCCAAAGGCAGCAAACTCTAAGAGCACATGCTGGTTTAGTATCCCTCTTCGAAGAGATGCTCCTGCCAATCGTTTTATGTGCAGCCCTGGACCAAACATTGTCAGGACTGCCAGAGAGAACATAATACTGAATCCAAATGGAATAGAATAACCAGTCCACATCAGTAACATCATGGTGGCTGCTAATAGTGTCAGAATACCAGCAGCAATCAGCCACTTCTTTTCTAGAATAAGCTCTTCCTCATCTTCTTCAAGGCTGCGTACCTTGTCAGGGTCACGGATGGTGAACCCAATGCTTCGCAGAGTATCCTTGATGGCCGTGGGTGTCTGGTGCCCGGGATCATACTCTATAAGTGCCTCCTCATGACTCAAACTCACGGCTACATCACAGACTCCCTCCATTCTCGAAAGTGCCTGTCTTACACTTTCTGTGCAGAACGAACACTGAAGCCCCCCAATCTTGACCAACAACTTGTCGCGAACAAGTTGTGCATTGGACTCTTCTACCAATATCACCATTCCGCCTCTGTTCTTCCCGATTCCTCAGCCCGAAGAAACAGGTGACGCAGGAAATCCAATCTTCTTTAGCACCTCTATGATTCTTTCAAGAACAATCTGATCTGAATCATAACTCACAACTACTTCCTGAGTTGACTGACTTGTTTCTACAGCTAAGACTCCGGAGAGGATGTTCAATACATTCTTGATTCTCTTCTCGCAACTTGTACAATGAATTGCATTTTGCTGAACAATGAGCTTGGTTCGGTGGATGTCTGTCATTGCATGAGCGTTTCCTAATATGTAATACCTAATCTCAAGGCAGATATATCCAACAAATATCATTCATCGAAAAAAGAGCTATGGAAATCGGCATTGGGAATCAATTCAATAGAAATGAAAGGGTGCTCAACAGTGACAGAAGGGCAGATCCCCAATCTCTCTATCACCGCCGCCTCTACGTTCCTCCTATTCAGGAGAAATCAGTCCATCCTCCTATTCACATAGTCAGTAAAGCACTTCAACATACTCGACGTAGAGCTATGTGGTGTGTTGAGTATGAGGAGATTGCACGCGCCTGCGAAGATTTCTATACCGTTGGCATTGATGTTGGTAGGACTCGTTTTGATTGCTTCGTGTGCATTCCCTGTTGTAAGCATTGAAGAGGTCATCAATGTGTCATTCACATTGAGTCCAGGCTTTGAGTATGGTCCAGGTGAGAATGGAACCACCTATCATACCAGAGTTCACGGATACTCATCTGTCTTGAGGGGGGAGATTACGATTGACGGAGGGGGAGTCTACTTCAATGCGAACGGATACAACACACAGGATTTCAAAAATGTCTATGTGGAGGACCAATATGCGTTCACGGTCGACCCTGCTGATGATCTCTATTGGTTTGTGTTCAACAATACCTCTGGCGGAAGTGAGAGTGACATAGCGTTCAGACTGGAAGAGGTTTGGACCGCGCCCTTGGCTTTCAGTTCGTTCCCAATGATTATCCTAGCGGTGACATCACTGTTCTTGTTCCTCATTGGGCTTCTGGGCATGGTAATCACACGAGTACGAAGAGTCAGAACCGGGAACTCTGATGTGTTCTAGGTATTGTCCTGTAGAAGCCTAGAATGCATATTGCACCAATCCTGTGCAGGAATACCGAATTGGTAAGCAATTCACACAGTGGGGTCTTTTGTAACTCCGTGTCTACCTCCGTCACCGCATGATGAACTTCTTGGAATCTCTTTAGAGGCGGATCAAATCCTTCAACCATTCAACATCCCCACGCTTTCTCTTCCAGAACAGGTCTTCCCAGATATAGTGAACAGCAAGCATCTTGTATTTGCCAAAGTGCTCGTTGAAGTGTGCCAAGAGTCTGTCAACAGAAACCGGTTCAGAAGGGTCTGCATCAAAGAAGAGCTTGGAGTAGATCTTCTTCTCCCAAGGAGAGATGTGCTCTAACTCGTCTAGATGATGAAACACGTCGGAGAGAATGTAACCAACTGAAGCAGGACCGACCCCGTAGAGCCCGAGAAGTGCTTTCCTTTGCTCCTTCCTGGGCTCTTCTCTCAACTCAGACTCGCTGATCTCTCCCATGACAAAGGCCTCGGTGACCTTCTTGATGGACTTGGCTCGATAGCCCACCTTCAATTCCCTGAGTTCCTGCTCTGATGCCGTGTGCACTGTTTCCGGTTCCCAAAAGCAGTACAACTCTTTGTCATCGTATGAGAGCAGGCTTCCGAAGGTTTCGAAGAGAGCTTGCATCATGTTGACTGATCGCCGTACAGTTGCATTCTGTAGGACTATTGCGATGATTAGATATTCGTAGAGCGAGCTAAGGTTCAGCGGTCGCATTCCTCGCCATCTTTCAATAACAGGCCCAAGTTGCGGGTCGTTTCGGAAACTCTGATAGAACTCGGTCAGGTCAGAATGCAGGTTCAAGCGGTAGTTGATCTCACGAGTAAGACCGTTCAGGAAATGTGGAGTGAGTTTCTTCTGTGACCAAATCGAGAGAGACATACTAGGTCGATCGACTGATCCCTGACTTTCAAACTTTAGACCCAAGGACGTGTTCTGCCAGAGCATCGTCTGCCATCTGACACCCGGTTCCCAGTCATTGTCGGCCGAAGGGAAGTGATCTGGTTTGTGCATCGTAGCATCGAAGCTGAATGGAAACCTGGGAACGAGCTCCATGACTTGCATCGTCTTTAAGGCGATAGGAGGCCCCATGAAGACTACTCCGACACTCAAAATCATGTGATAGAGAACATATGAATTGGCAACATTGGGCATGATGCAAGGTCGACCTCTGAGTTGTGTCCTTGGAGCTTCTCTAGCTGACTCATTAGCTATGTTGTTCGCACTGCGCTGGAGATTGAAGTCAATCAGTGGGATAGAATGATGCTGAACACTTGTCTAAAACGAAGAGTCGCGTTGTAGTGGAAATGCTTGTCAGCCCAAGGTATCATGAGTGTCAGGAGAATTCATAGAATACGGCTGTGGGAAGGATGCGTTGTTTCGCGGCGCTCTTGACAAGACTCCTCCAAGACTGGTTCCCAGAGATAGCCCCTGATGAATCTTCTCACAACGGGTCCAACAGTGGCTGCTATGATAGATCCCACAGTGACTTGAACAATGTTGGTTGTAAGTAGCTCTGCCAAAGCAGCACCGAATCCGAATAGCGGAATCTCTGCTAGGAAGTATCCGGTCAGCATGACCGATGACGCAACAAAAAGCCCTGCAAAATCCCATATCGTCAGCCACTTGGCAGACCTAGCCCTGCGGGAAATTAGGCCCATGATCATTCCCTCGCATCCCTTTACAACGAGCGTGATGGGTGCGAAGTGAAGGTATCCAAGAACAATGTCACCCATTGCAGATCCGCACCCTCCTGCAATGAAACCTCCAAAAGGACCAAGAATCAAGCCGCTCAGTAGTACCAGTGTGTCTCCGAAGTTCAGAAACCCAGTAGTTGTTGGGAACGGGACTGCTATGATGATTGTGGCTACTGTCGTCAGCGAAGTGAGTATTGATAGCAGGGCGACATAGAGCGCAGGACTTGATGTTTTGGGCGCGAAATATTCCAACGATGTTCTTCCTCCAAGCAGTAGACCGGGGAAGGCATATATAATCGTGAGCCTATATATAGGTTCGAACCGAGATGTCACTTCGGTCTGGATTCATGTGTACACAATGTGGGAGCAAGTATGAACCAGAAGTCCAAATCACATCATGCACTGAGTGCGATGGAGTGTTGCACATTCAGTATGACCTCCAAGAAGCAATAGAGAGTCTGAGTGTGCGGAAACTCCAGAAACGTCGGCCAGGCGTATGGAAGTACTTCGAACTCTTACCCCTAGGAGAACAGAGCAATATGGTTTCTCTAGGTGAGGGTGGAACACACTTGCACAAGTGTGACCGCCTGGCAAAGGATATCGGTGTTGTAGACCTCTACTTGAAAGATGAAACCACTAATCCTACTGGTGCATTTATCGACAGGGGAACTGCTGTCGAGGTGTCTGTAGCCAAGGAGCACAGAGTCAGGTCGATCTGTTGTGGATCTACTGGCAACCTTGCAGCATCACTGGTTGCCTATGCTGCACGCGCTGGCATACAATGCAAGGTGTTTGTTGGTCGGAAGGCGGTCGTCGACATTGGCAAGTTGTATCAGATTCTTGCATATGGTGACGACGTTGAAATCGTCAAGGACTACAATGAGGCACTGGCACGTGCCCACCAAGAAGCTGGAAGGAGTCACTTCGTGACAGGGCACAACCCGCACTTCTTGGAAGGGGAGAAGACAACAGTCTTTGAGATCTGCGAGCAGCTTGAATGGAGCACCCCAGATTGGATAGTGGTGCCCATGGGGAATGGAGGCCACATATCGATGACTTGGAAAGGGCTTACTGAGTTGGAACAGCTCAATCTGATTCCTGACCGAAATGTGAAATTGGCTGGGACACAGGCAAGTGGATGTGCACCAATTGTTGATGCTTTCCAGCGAGGTAGCAGAGAGATTATTCCATCCAAGGTGTCATCCACCGTTGCTTTTGATATAGGCATGAAGAATCCAACTAGCGGCCACACGGCCCTTTTGGCCATAGAGAGGTCAGGAGGAGAAGCTGTAGCGGTGTCTGATAGGGAAATCTTTGAAGCAGTCAGGTCTCTCGCTAAGCTTGAAGGAGTTTTCGCGGAGCCAGCCTCTGCAACCACGATTGCAGTTCTGAGAAGACTTGTTGGCCAAGGTACGATAGACCGCTCTGACAGAGTTGTGTGTGCCATAACTGGTATGGGCTTGAAGTATCCTGAAACTGCAAGATTGTTTGCCAGGGGTAAAGGAGAACTAGAGCATCTTCTCAGCAGAGTCGAAGGCAGAAGATTTACAACGGAACTTGGACAGACCAAGATTCGCATTCTCAATATCCTCTCAGCTGCTGAGCTCTATGGCTATGCTATATGGAAGACACTGGGTGATGAATATGGTATACACATCAAGATTCCAAGTGTGTATCAACATCTCTCTGAACTCACAAGCAGTGGCTTGATTGTAGCTACCCGTTCCGAAGAAACGCTAAAGAGGACACACCGGAAGTACTACGCGCTCTCTGAGAGAGGGAGATGGATTCTGAAACAACTCAAGAGCCTGACGGGCTAGCTGCTACCACCTCCTACAGACCGGCTCTTTGCAGTGCTTCTCAATACCTTGGTGGCCCTCAGTAACCATTTGAAAGGCCCGGTAACAAGAAACTCGTAGGCTATCAGGAAGACGCTCACTTGGATGCTCCCTTAGTCCACATAGTTGACCATGGCATGTAACCCAAAACCTGATGCGCAAACCTGCATCGATAGATCCAAAGAGTTTCCAGTAATCAGTGTTCGAATCCCCATGATGCTTTCTCTATAGGTTTGATCTGTAACATTGCTCTATCATCAGCGTTTCTTGGAGTGAGGTCGTTACGTGCCCATTGCATGTATTGAGGATACCGTTGTAGGAGAAGAGTCCAACCCTTGGTGAATTCACTTTTGTGCTGTTTGAAGCGGAGAAGCTCTGCAACTCCATTCACCATGATTCCACGAAGCGTCAACCATCTCCCGTGCTCTTCTTCATACCTGTCAACAACTAATGAAACGTGGCTTCCGGGCTTCAGATTCTTGACGCGCCTACTCCTCATTGAGAGAGTAGTGTAGAAGCAGGACCCATCAAAGACATAACAGACGGGTACAACGTGAGGGGACTTATCTATGGGTGACACAGTAGCAATACGTGCCACGCGCTCGGCCCTCAAGAAGATCATTTCGGACCTTGAGAATTGAACACTTCTCACAGTCAGACACCTCTGTCTTACAGTAGTCTTGTTCACAGGTTTCAAGGATAGTTTTGCCCGCGAACTGTTCTCAGAGAGTCAGGTATCTCCAGTCTGTCAGCAACATCTTCAGCAATCGAGTTCCCGAGCATCTTTCTTAGCAGGAACACACCGAGGGCTATGGACGATGTCACTCCGGCCGCGGTAATGATATTACCCTCATCCACGACTGTATCAGTTACCACTTCACAATACTGACGCAATTCATCTCTTGCGCCTGCATGAGTCGTGGCTCTCCTGCCTGTTAGCAAACCAGCTGCTCCGAGAAGGAGGGCTCCCGTACACACAGAACATAGAAGACCATCAGCACTGAAATCACGAAGCCTTGACAATACAGTGTCATTCTGCATGAGAGCCCTCACACCCTTCCCACCCGGCACGATCAACATGTCGTATGAGTCGAATGCAACCCCTACTCTGTGAGGCACAACATTCAGGCCATTCGCACATGTTACAAGGTCATGTGCCGCAAGGACATCTACTGTAAATGCAGTGTCTACGGCAATCTGGTTCTGATTCAACATTCTCAGGGCGGCTCCAAGAACCTCATATACACCGACGAAGTCGAGCTCTTCCACATCAGGAAAAATGAAGATACCGATTCTACTAATCTTCATCCAAATGCCTCGTGAGTCATGATGGTATACTAGAGTTGACCCTACGCCCGTTAAGGCCTTTGAGCCAGCACCTGCCGGAATGAAGCTCTCAGACACGGATAATGAGAATCGTCACATCAGAACTGCGACAAGTCAAGACCCAAGGGTCGATTGATGCATTCAGAGCTCTGACACAAGCCATTTCATATCTCACCTAGTTTCAGACTTCGAGCTTCTCATTTCTGTTGCTACGTTTCTCCCAAGTCATGATCTCCTCACAGTAGGGTGAGAACGGCCTTATGCGATCATAGTTTCGGTCAAAGCTGATTCCTTTGTCAAGTAATGATAGGAAGATCTGAGTTGGCCTATGATAGGCCTTCTTGCATACCTCCCTTGTTTCAAGCCCGAACTCCATGCAGGCATTGAGAACCGGACAGTTATTCTACCATCTTGTCACAAGCTCGCTGTCTGACCTATGCACAATCTCCCCATCAAATGGAACTGAGGTCTGAAGGTAAATCTCGTAGAATGTCCTGTAGGCATTATCCAATGGACTTTGACTTCTAAGTAAGGAGTCCCTGTTCTCACGAATCCATCTAGTTCTTCTCTCTATCACACACTTCTCAAGGTGTTTCAGTGCAGTGTTCAGCCCGACTTCTTCAGCAATCTGGAGGACAGTCCGAAATAGCGATTGGAGATCACCAGTTTGCTCTTCATACGCCATGGTTGCGAATGATAGTATGTCTGGTAACAGCGCTCCATGGCAAGACGTCATTGGCTATAATGCTGAGGTGTGATGACGTCTACACACAGAAAGGTAACACATAATGGAGAGGACTACCAAGAGGCTTTTTAGTCGTAAGAGTGTCGCCTTGGTTCGATTGTGTAGCGAAAGATGGCGTTAAACAATACGAAGAGCTAGTTACTGTGGATCCGATGACTGCGTTTCTTGGTCCGTGAATTGATCTTGGAAGTCTTCGACTGTTCATCGTGGAGCACATGTGGGGAAGCCGGATTTCAATAAGAATCATTCATTTTTACCGCTAAGTCAGCAGCCGGAGCAGAAGTGCGCCGGTGTTGAGACTCGCGTGTGCTATGAAGCACCCGGTGATATTCTTCGTACGAACGAACAACATACCGTTGAGGAGTCCCAGAAGAAAGACTATGACCAGAAGCAAGAACATACCTGACTCCATATGATTCCTATGAATGAGAGTAAAGAATACTGCTTGGCAGATGTTTGCACCGACGTTTCGCTTCGACTTAACGGATATATTGAAGTCAGCCGAATGCGCGAGAAAGAAGCTCCTGTAGGTGACCTCTTCGTAAATGGGATACCATAAGACGTCACTCAGGATGATAGATGGTGTTATGGCAAATGTCGGCATGACAGGAGCATACAAGAATGCCACTTGTGCAAAGACTGTGACCAAGATCGCAGAAACCAGCAGACCCAGAGCTGTCGAATGCCAAATCCCATGGACTCTGAAGCCCATCCAGCTGAGAGTCTTCTTCTCCACGAGAATTACGTACAAGAATGGCAGAACTACTATGGGATACAACCTGCCATCCAGCCACAAGACGAGGAAGACTAGAGCTGGAAAGACCTTCTGAATCATGAGTTCTCTTTTCATTTGATTCTTCCTTCTGCTCTCACTTTACCAGTATCTTGCTCTACAGGACTGGAAAAGGCTGTGAGTTTAAAGACCGTCAACCAACCAAATCCAGCAGCCGCCGTAAGATGAGCCACGAGTCCTGGAACTAATGAACCAGTACTGACAAACAGTGTTGCTATCCATACTGACACAACGAACCAGCCACTGGCGGCTACTGATTTGTCGGATGTGTATTCAAACATTCTGAGGTTCGGATTGCCGAAGTGCGAGAGCCAGTGGAAGAGTGCTGAGTACGTGATCGCAGGTATTGTTCCGAGAGGAAGGAAGAGAGGCATCAGCAAACCCCTAGAGAACAGCTCCTCAATGGCCGCGCCAGTCAACATGAAAGGAAGAATTGAGGCAAATCTTTGGCTTGCTCTTTGCGCCGCGGGAATCTCAAGATTCCTTCTCACGACAATTATATGCATTGGATAGTAAGCCAGAGCAACTGAAACTACACCTGTGACAACGCCAGTCAAAAACGTATCTGGCGTGGGAAGTACTAAGCCCATCTGCAAATGGCTTATCCAACCAGCCAGTAATGCGAAAATCGGAAGCAAGAACAGAAGGCCATAGCAGCACATGGCTAGAGTAGGAACTCGGTGATGCATGTTTCCCAGCCTCCTGTTTCCTGAACCAAGCCAACTGCATATGGAACCAGAATCGTCAGACTCAAATTGTGGGTGCAAGAAACTCCGTCTTTCATAATCAGTTTGCTATCCTCCATGAATCCGGATATTCCAGAGTGCCTAGTCTGAGTCCCAGACAAATGCTCACAAGACCCATGGCTGTGAAAAAAGCAGCAAGGTACAGCGAGAATCCATCAAGTCCTACGGTGAAGACAGCAAGCTTAATTGAAGGTGCCAATAGATACACTGCAGTATAGGTGTAGATTCCAATTGTGTTGGGGTCTGGAGCAGCATACAATGGGTAAAGCAATGGCACGAACCAGTGTCCAGCTACGATTCCAGACACTGTCGCAATCACTACTGCTCCAATCCACACCACCATTCTCCTCTTCATTAATCGACCGACTAGGAATCCTATTGTGGCGAGAAGAAACATTTGGTACTCACAAGCCCACGGGGTTTCGTGAATTCATAAGTTGATGGCCGTCAGGTGACATGTTCCATTCTTCATTCTATTTTGGAACCACAGTCATACGGCTGCACATTCCTTTTCTGTTTCGAAACGAAAGATGTTTCACGGCTCCTTTCGAGCAGGATGCGCATGTATGAATATCAAGTCCGTTGACTTCCTTCTCACGTTCAAGTGTCCGGCGAAATGCAGGCATTGTGCCTACAGAGCTGGACCAGCAATAGGAGGACACATGACTGTGCGTAATGCGACCAAATGGTTGACAGACCTAAGAGATTCCCAACCTATTGAAACACTCACAGTTCACGGGGGTGAACCGTTCTTGTATCCTAAGGTCTTGGAACGAGTAATCAGGAAGGCAAAGGATTTCGGCATAAGCCACCGTGGAGTCATCACCAACTGTTTCTGGGCGCATGATGAAGATAAAGCTATGAAGACTCTGCATGCCATGAGGAATTCAGGACTCACCGGAATCACCGTGAGTGTTGATGCCTTCCATCAGGAATATGTGGCTCTTGAATGTGTCAGGAATGCGCTTGAGGCCGCCATTTCAATTGGCTTCGATAGAGTATGGGCTGATAGCTACTTCATCCATTCACCTGAGTTTGAGAATCCATTCAATCTTAGGACGTTGCGTTTGTTGGATGAGTTGACAGACCTTGAGAGTGTGGAATTCTCCAATTACCCAGTAGATTTCGAGGGGAGGGCAGCTGATGAATTGGTGCAATATGTGTCGTCAAGGAATTCAGAATCGCCTAGCCGCTGTAGGCCTCCACACTGGGTAGGTGAAAGCTATATGGATCCTGTTGGGATTGAGATTGATCCTAATGGAAATGTCACGTTCTGCCCAGGGATTTGTATTGGCAATACCAGCGAGCAATCATTGCCTAACATTATGAGAGATTATGATCCAAATGAGCACCCCATAATCAGAGCCCTAGTGGAAGATGGCCCCAATGGCCTCTACCGGATGTGCAAGGCTAAAGGGTTATGTGATGTCGTCGAATACGTGGATGATTGCCACTTGTGCTACATGACGAGAAGGCTTCTCAGGGGTAGTTACCCGAGAGAGCTTTCGCCTGAATCTTGCTACGAAGTCAGTTGAAACTTTCGGCAGACGGATGTTTAGTGCACAACTCTACGGATGCAATATAGTGCAAGAGTCGCAGTCTGCATGTCATTTCGTTCAATGTGCGCCCAGATACTCCATGTTAGCTTACTAAATGCTTCATGAACTGAATTCGAGGGATGATAGCTGAAACTATCTTGTTCTCTGCCTTCTTTAGATGCTCCTGAAATGTCGTCCGGGGGACCCCTCTAAACGCAGCAATTGCTTGGAGATCAGACTTTCGAGGTATCTGATAATAACCTTGGACATACGCGGTAAGGAGTGCATCCATCTGCTTTCTGGTCAGGTCCGAGAGAAGTGAGGTTGAATGGAATTCGGATGAGCCTGTAATCACCCCTTTGAAGTCGGTCTTTCTCTTGACCTGTACTGAGAAACCATCATCTCTAAGACATTGAAACAACTGCTTGATATCTGAATGCCTGAGTGCTACTACTCGATACTCTCCCCATCCTGTTTCCATTCTTATTGGGAGAATGGTGAGTAGGCCTAGCTTCTCGATACACTTCATTACACCGAGCTGGTATGCATCTGTCGTCAATCTGGCTACCATGTGAGTTGTGTCTTCCCTACTGCTCAACATGTACACATCGCCGAACGACTGCAATTCCTGAAGTGCCAGCTGATCTTTGTTATTACCATGTACGACAAGCTCAACGAACACGAACTCTGGATTGAGCCAAATGGACAGAATCAGCGATGAGAATCTTCGGGAAATCTTGCCTAGCTGACAGTTATGCTCGACCCCCAGAACAATCTCGAAAAGTGGCATATGCCAAGACTCACGCTTCTTGTTTGCCGACACTTAGTTTCGGTGACGATGATTCAGAAGCAGGTTATATAAGCCTGAGCCTATATATAGGTCACCACTTATAATTGGCTTCTAGACAATACTAATGGTGTAGTCACCACATGGAAAGAGCCGTAAATGAATCTCAGAACGAAACAGGGCAGCTAACCTCTCCGCAGGTGCAGGTTTCAGAAGCGAGCCCTGCAGACTCGTATGACATTCGAGAAGTATTGGAACAAGCATTTCAGGGACTAGAAGAACGAGGATATCCGTCAGCAGCCATTGAAGCGGCGATAATTGATGTTGCCTCAATCAGGCTCCGATTGCTCTCCGGCCATATTGTGCTTGTAGCGAGAGTCAATGATTCAATTGTGGGAACTGTCACTGGTATTCAAGAGCACATGAGCATGCATTTGAAGTCATTCGCCGTTCGACCCGCCTTCCAGAGAAATGGTATAGGCACATTGCTAGTGAATACGCTCGAATCCATGGCATCCAAACGTGGATGTCGCAAAGTGTTTCTGTTCACAGCTTGGCCAATGATAGAAGCTGCACGCTTATACCTGAAACTGGGTTACAGACTGGAAGGATACCTCCCGAATCATTTCTATGGAGAAGACTTTGCAATCTTTGGTAAGTCCATGGTTGAAGCAGACGAGTCACAACATGACTGTTGACCAGGTCAAGCGATGCAGAACAGATGGCAGAAAGGACTCCACTTGTCAGTCCCTCTGCCCTGTCTATACCAACAATGCCATTCGGGTCCTTGGGTGGTTCTCTACGATATGGCCTGATCAAGGGCTGCATTTGCATGAATTTCAGTAGAGTTGTACGTGGGAATATTGCAGTCACTAGGGTCTACTAGGAGTGGAATCTCTGTACAGCCCAGAATGATGGCCTCTGCACCACGTTTCTCAAGGGTGAGAATTATCTCAAGGAACTGCTGGGCCGACTCAGACTTAATCACACCTCTAGCCACTTCTGTGAAGATGATGCGATCCATGACAACACGAGAATCAATCCCAGGAATCAGGACTTCGATTCCGGCGCTTCTTAGACGTTTCTTGAAGAAGTTCTCCGTCATAGTCGTGTTAGTACCCAGGAGGCCAACAGTTCTGTGTCCGTTTTTGATGAC
Organism: Candidatus Thorarchaeota archaeon; assembly: GCA_046758445.1. Taxonomy (GTDB): domain Archaea; phylum Asgardarchaeota; class Thorarchaeia; order Thorarchaeales; family Thorarchaeaceae; genus SMTZ1-83. Next base: position 62,023 of record JBHIAE010000014.1, read on the forward strand.
TTTGTCCCTAGTTGCATCAATTATGTTGATAAGAGGCAGTTTGACCACAGCAGCCACTTCCTCAAAAACACGATGGAGTGTCACTGCAGCTATGAGCCCAAAATCGGCACCCGCATCACATAGGGCATTGAGCCCCGCAGAAAGATTCTCAACCACGAGGTCGTAACGATTCTCCCTTTGTAGATCGATTAGCGTTTGAAAGGATACGCTGTAAATGAGAATCTCAGGATATGCATAGTCCCCAAAGCGCCTTACGTACTCCCTAGTGATGTAGGAGTAGTACCTGATTGTTGACTCAGGACTAGTGCCTCCCAATATCCCTATTCTCTTGTGCATCTTTCTGCCTCAGATCTACGTCGAACAATGTTGCGAAATCCCCAAGGTGCTGATAATAGCCTTTTGCAGTCATGTGACACAAGAAACCGCATAGTCACCTTTGTGCCGGCAAAATGCTCAAGAGGACGCGCCTTTAGTTTGCTGGAGGACTAGTGAGTTGGTTCGGGCCTAAACGTTTGTGCCATCTGATTCATTAGGCAATTTGACCCACGACCCAAAGCTTTGGTGGTTGAGTTTGCTCAAGGGCAGTCATGTCAATTTGACGGTGATGGAGAAGGAAGACTTGCCACTATACCTTGAGTGGATGAATAGTCCTGAAGTTATCGGCGATTTCGTACCGTTCAGCCTACATTCCAAGTCTGAACTGGAGAAGAAGTACGAGGCCCGTGGTCCTGAGGACGGCTGGTATTTCATCGAGGAGAAGGATGGTACGAGAATTGGCGTTGTGATCCATTTTCTCTCTGGCACATGTTTCGAGATTGGTTATTTTGTAATCCCCAGCAAGAGAAGAAAGGGGCATTGCACAGAAGCTATCAAGATGATTGTGGATTACTTGTTCCATTCGCGGGAGATAGTGCGTATCCAAGCATGTGTTGATGTCAGGAACTTAGCGTCCAAGAAGGTACTTCAGAAGGTTGGATTCAAGCAGGAGGGAACTATTCGAAAGGCAGGTTTCGTTTGGGGTGAGTGGAGTGATAGGTTTCTTTATAGTATCATCCGAGAGGATTGGAGAGAGCGTTAGGTCCTGACATGAGATTTCGTGAGTCTGGACACAAGAGTATATTGCTTCACATCATGCATTTGACCGATTTCAGAGAATCGCATCACAATGACTTCGTGTCTTTCTGAGAAGAGTGCTCAAGAATGGTCAGTCACCCTTTCTGCCCATTTCCGTAAGCGCCTAATTTGACAGTGCTATCGATGAAGAATCAGCTGTGCGCCGTTCTTACAGAATATCAAGAGTCTAGAACCGCCATATGCCGGTATTAAGCTTAAAGTGCGTATCAAGACCTCAGTTCTCGAGGGAATCTGACGATTGTGCGAGTATTGTGTTCTCCATGGCAGTGGTCAGAGATGGTATCAGAATGCAAGGAATTATTCTAGAGCCTTGGCCACGAGTGAGTTTGTCAGAGATTTCTGTGATTCGTATTTTGGGCGCGACATCAAACCGCATTCAGTGAAAGCGAATACCCAATCAGAATCTAGATCTGATGGATTCCTCGACTCAGAACGCCAGAAGACTGACCGACGTTATAGACTATACCTTCACCACCAAGTTGTTACAACCGAAGAAGCACTTTCAATCATGAACCTTGCCAGCCGGCAGACTGGAGAACATGAACGAACAATTGTACGACTGCCCTGCATTTGCCGGTATCAAGTATTGGGTTCAGATGAGGACCTTCACTGTTATGGTATGGCTTTCACTGATGAGTATGCACGGCGTTTTCCGAGATATCTGGGAGGTGGACATGAATACCTTGATGCAGAAGAAGCCAGTCATAGGCTAGAGAATATGGCTACAACCGAACCAACAGTGCATGCGATTTCTGCACTGGGAGTGCCATACTTGGGATTGCTCTGCAACTGTGATATGAACGTCTGTCAACCATACCTCCGACGCGTATCATTTGGGATTGATAGTCCATTTCACAAGGGACACTATGCTGCAACAGTAAACATGCAGAAATGTACTGGTTGTGGCACATGTGAAGCAGAATGCCCATTCAAAGCAGCTTCGCTTACACACGATGAATCTAGAGCCTCCATTGATTTGGAATCCTGCTATGGGTGCGGCATATGTATCAAACGATGTCCCGAAGGAGCTATCAGCTTCGTAGAAGCCCCAAGAACCACTGGCTTCTAATGCCTTCAGTAATCTAATCTCAGGTATATTCAAAGTTGCGTTCATCTTTGTGATAGGAACTACACTTCTAGTTTCGAAAATGAAAGGGCGCTTAACAGTGACAGAAGGGCAGATCCCCAATCTCTCTATCACTGCCGCCTCTACTTCTCTCTACCCTGACCGTAGAGGGGTTTCAGTCATGACTCCATGAAGATTGACTGAGGATGCAGAATTCTGGACTCGCTTCATGCTTGTCTGAAACTGGGAAAAAAGGGAAGTGTGGACTGTCTTTGGTACAGTCCACCTATATGACGCGTATGGTGTCAGAGCCTAGGAAGACGATGTTGTTTGCTAGTTCTCCTGATACAACTAAGTCAATGTGACCCCTTTGGTTGTTGAGATAGTCTATGAGATCTTGACGGCTGAACTTGAGCATGAGGTCCGCGATGCCATCATTGTCATGGTCACCAATCTCTGTTGGATGTTGTTCTGCAGGTATTACGTCGTCCAGAAGAACAGTTGCAGTTTCAATATCTTCAACAGAGTAGACTCCAGGGAGCTCGATATAGCATGTTATCCACCGACCCCTGCTCTTGGAGTTCAGCGTGTTGGGGTCCAGGTCGATTGTAGCCTCTATGTTGGCTGACGTAATCTCGATTGCTTGGGCTACCGACACAATGAAGAGAAGCAGAAGTGCTGTCGTAAGCGCAAAGGCCCTGGTCTTCTTCGCCAATGTTATCTCTCCTCTGGGTTTCTCCTAGACCTCCCGAAAGAGCGCAATCATATTGGACTGAAATCATGTAAATGTTCCGATTCGATAACAGTTGATTAGAACTAGAGTCTAGCTCGACCATAACAGTATCAAGAGAAAAGGGTGCTCAACAGCGTACACCAGGGCAAGTGCCAACTTGGCGTTGGGCAACCTGACCGATTGCACTGCATTCCCCGTCAAAGGCCCGTACCTCTTCCCACTCCGAAGAGCAGGAACAAGCTGTTATACCCCTAAGGATAGAAGACTTGGGAGGTGATTGATGGAAGACGAGAGTGACTCTCATCCTCTTCCTTCTCCAGAACAACGACTCATTCCAACTCAGAGATAATTCTGGAATACAATGCAGCAGACATCCGGAATGATGTTTCATTGACAAGAGAACGGATCTTTACGAGTGATTCATCTTTCGTGAGTATTCCATCCTTTGTTGCTCTTAGAATGACACCTATGGTCCCAGTAACTCCAAGTCCCAGCGTTCTGGCCACATCTCTTGCTGCCAAGTCGTCAATGATTACTACTGAGTCGGAATCTTCTGCCTTAGTGTGATAAGCAAGTACAAGTGTGTCTATCTCGCCTTGATGGAGTCCCATTGCACTAAGTCTGCCTGAAAGCGGACTCCTTGGAACCTCAGACACAACCAACCAGTCTTCGAATGCACCCTGCAGTATGGCATACTCGGATGCAGAAGAGTCGAGTACTTCTTCCTTGACAGCGTCCACTGTGAGCACTTGGTCGAATAATCGTTGTAATAGACTAAGAATTCCAAGTTTTCCCAAGTAGATGAGGGGTGAAGCGTTGATGACTCGAATCATTTCACAGGTCCTCTGAAAATCAAGTCCTCTGTGAGTGCCTGATCATCATACATCGAGACATTACGTCTTGCTAGTTCCTTCATCATTGCTCTGAGTGGGATATCAGCAAGGGATGCAGCCTTCCAGATACTGATGCGTCTAGCAGCAACTTCCTCAGACAGATAGTCGAGAAGGTCATCTGATAGAGACCTGGCAATCAGTTGTCTTATGTATGATGATTTGTCGACTATCTTCCTTTTTTCCATCAGGAAAGCAAGACGCTTCTCTAATTCCTTGTCCATTCTCACTGAAAGCACATCGCCCATCTCAATCATGTATACCATGTGTGACTGGGTATATAGATGTGTCTATTTCGTTCAGTTCCTGACTTAGTCGTCAGATTCATCAAGTGGAATGGAGTCCTGATCTTCAAGAGTCTGTTTCTGACCTTCGAGGAACTTGGTCTTTTCGTACCTCCTAATCAGACGAAGGAGTGTGTCGTTGAAGTCCTCTCTTGGTGATTTTGCTCTTTCTAAGCAAATGTAGGCCTCCTCAGAAATCCGTAACTTCTTAGTCAATAAGCTTGCCTCAGATTGCCATAGACTCTGATAGATTTAAAGATAAGAGGAAGCCCTGCAAATCCTAGGAAGTGTATGAAAAGGAAAGGGCGCCCAGCAGCGCGAATGAAATCGCGCAAGTGGCTTCTATGGCGCTAGGGAACCTAGGTTCCTTTTACACCGCATTCCCATCGAATGTAGCCCCATCATTCGAGGTATTCAATGGCATCAGTTATTTGTTTCCTCTTGACTGCATCAACCAGCTCTTTCTCTCTCCGAGCAAACATTGCTCTTCCCTTAGTCAGACGTGCAGCCGCAATCGTGAAGCAATCGGGCAAAGCAATTGATGAATTGCACTTAATCCTGGCTGCTTCAGTCCAAAGAATATGAGTGGGAATTATCGTGACTGCGGATGATTCTATAAGACTCTGTGTCTTTTTCCAGGTCTTTCCCCAACTCAGTCTTCGACAAAGGATGTAACTCAACTCACATAGTCCAATCTCGGTACACGCAAATAACCCGGGGTGTGAGATTATCTTCTGTGACAGTCCTGTTGCAGAGGACTCATCAAGTGCGAGAGCAATCAATACCCCCGCATCAAGTACTGTCAGCTCACCGACCTTGTCTGTCATCAGCGCGCCTCTCCAGAATAAGATCATGGTATACTGAATCAAAGTCCACACCTGCAATCGGTGCGGTGAATCTCTTCCATGCTCGAAGGTCGATCTGTTTCTCAGTATAGACATCGATCAAAAAACGAATCACAGTATCGAAATCAACCCTCTCCTGTGTTCTCTTCTGGATATCTCCTGCAATCTGTAGGAGCTTTCTTCGAGTGTCTTCCTTTATTGAGATGGTTGTCATGACTATTCACACCTCACTTCTACATTCTCTGTAATAAACACAGCGATTGTGCTAATTGTGGTGAGTACAACAAGTAGAGATGAACAGAGTGAGGAGGATCAAGAAAGGATTACCACCTCATAAGTGAGGAGTGTCTACTCATTCATGAATAGCTGATGTAGAATGAAAAAGTGCTCAACAGTATCAGGAAAGGATAGTTCACTGTTCACCCGACCCTGTAAGCCTTTACTTCTCACTAGTTTGAAAACTGTCTACTCAAGCCACTTGTATCCTTTACTTCTATGGATTATCTCAGTGACTTTGACCTCATGATTGACAACAGAATAGATTGCACGAGAGTCACCAATCCTTAGTCGGTAGAGAGGCGGTTCATCTGGAGTCACAAGCTTCTTGATGTCTGAACCAGGTCTTCTTCTGAAGGGGTCTACCTCCAGTTCCGCTAATGCATCCTTGATTCTCTTCTTCTGTTTTGCTTTCAGCAAGCTCAACTGTGAAACTGCAGTCTGAGAGAGGAGGACTTTATACCTGGTCAAGTGGGACGAACTCCTCATCTTCGAGAATTCGTTTCTGTCGTCTAGCGAATTCCACCTGTTCAGCAACCTGAAGGAGGCGGCGGATCAACTCATCATAGGTCTCTCCCTTCTGACCATATCGCTTCAGGAGATCCCGGGTTTCTTTTGTCAGTGGAATGGTGGTTGTTTCGCCCATGTCTATCATGACTTATGATATTTATGATTACTTATAATTTCATTGAAATCTAGACAGTGAGTAATGATTATGCTAGTACGGATAGATGAGTGCAAAAGAGAAAGGGTGCTCAACAG
>JBHIAE010000015.1:0-61322 GCA_046758445.1 Candidatus Thorarchaeota archaeon
AGCGTGATGAGAAACTGTTTTCTATACTGAGCTCGTCCAGTTGGGAAGTTGGTCTGTATTGCGTGCTCGTCTACTGACAACTCGTGGAATTGGAATTGTCCTAGTCTGTATTATCATGCTTCTAGTCCTCCCCAATGCATCATTCTACCCACAATATGCTGAAGAGCCTTTGACTCCGACTGTGAAGAGGACTAGTCACGATGCTGACTTCAACTTGGCACAGCTCGAAGACCATACTCCGATAACTGTGAATGGTGACGAACAACTTGCCGAAATGGGGATACCTGGCGACGGTTCCCAGGACGACCCCTACATCATACAGAACCTGGAGATAACATCCATTGGCGTATCCATCGGAATAACCAATGTTCATACTCATTTGGTGATTCTCAACTGCTTGCTCTACTCTATGTCGAGCGCGGAGAGGGTGCCTATTGTTCTCAGCCATTCAAGCAATATCACGATTGAAGACTGCACACTGAGGGGAGGGAGGTACGGAATCCGTTTGAGAAACGTTTCTGAGGTTGAAATAGTCGGCAACAGGATTTACGACGCGATCGGAATTGATGTGGGCGGCAACATCTATGATGGTTACGGAATATACGTACGAGACAGCAATCAATGTAGAATTAGGGGGAACATTGTATATGCAAACTACATAGGCATAGCGCTGGAGTCCAGCGAGGACTGCTCCATAGCAGAAAACAATGTTTACGGCAACGATGGCCCTGGACTGGATTTGTCAGGAAGCTCGGAGAACAACATGGTATATGAGAACGTATTTGGTTGGAACTCCCCATCTCCATCTCCCCAAGATAATGCCGTTGACCGAGGTTTGAGCAACACATGGACACGCAATTCCTGGTCAGACTACATTCCTCCAGGCCCATACAATGTGTCCGGAACGGCAGGCTCACAGGACCTTGAGCCTAGTGCACTTGAAGACAGGAATCATCCGTACATGTCTCTCCCACAAGACATCATTGCGGCTGAGGGTTCAAACGTTCAGGTGACTTGGATCACATCAGACCAGTTTCCTTTGAGGTACCGAGTCTTCGTCGATGGCGAGATGCAGACCATGCGCACATGGACTCAAAACGAGGTGTCATTCAGTCTAAGCGGCCTTTCAATGGGTGAATACGACCTGGCTCTGAGGTTCACTGATGCGGCCGGGAATGAGGCACAGAACTCAGTCCAAGTCATCATTCTATTCGGCGTCTTCTCAGACATAGGTACGGAACTGGTGATAGTAGCATCCGTATTCAGTGTGTTTTCAGTTGCCCTTGTTGTCTATGTGATCAAGAGAAAACAGTGAGCCAATGATGCACCTAACGCCTGATTGCAGGCATTATGATGTGCTTGCGCCACTAAATACATAAGCAGGGCATATCGAGCCAGCCCAGAAGCTTCTCCTAAGTAGGTGAAGAGGAACGATGGCGCTTGACTTTGCAAAGTCTATTGAGATTCGCTGGCATGGTCGCGGCGGACAAGGAGTCGTCACAAGCAACCAGATGCTAGGAAAGGCCGCTCTTGAAGAGGGCAACTACATCCAGGCGTTCCCGGAGTTTGGTCCAGAGCGGACCGGTGCCCCGGTCAAAGCATTCTTGAGAATCAGCAAGAAACCTATCCAAGTCTATGCTCAAGTCTACAATCCTCACGTGGTCATTTGCATAGACCCCACTCTGCTTGAAGTAGTGAATCCGACAGAAGGCCTGAAGAATGATGGCACTCTTGTTCTGAACACTACGTTGAGCCCGGAGGAGATAAGGAACAAATACCGCTTCAAGGGAGGTAAAGTCGCCACAGTCGATGCCACAACGATTGCCTTGGAGATAATGGGTAGACCATTCTACAACATGCCCACGATGGCGGCCGCGGTGAAAGCCTCCGAAGTCGTCAGGATTGACACAGTGATTCGTGAGGTCCAGAAGCGCTACCCAGGGAAAGTAGGCGATCTCAACAAGGCGGCTATGGAGAGAGCTGTTCAGGAGGCGAAAATCGGATGAGTGAGAAGTTCGATGAGATACCGATGGCTGGAAACATAATCGAGCCCGGCAATGCAATGAAGTACAAGACTGGAGGTTGGCGGGCAGAACGGCCGGTGCACAATCCGAAGGACTGCCTCTGGATGAAGAATGGCACATGTGGCAGATGCTGGATATTCTGTCCCGATATGGCAGTGAGATTGATCGAACAAGATGGTTCTCGCTCGTATGAGTACGACTATGACTACTGCAAAGGCTGTGGCATTTGTGCAAACGAGTGCCCGACTGACAGCATCACAATGGAGAGTGAGTGAGATGACAGCGGTTGAAAGAGTACCTGAGGAGAAGATGAAGGTGGAGGGTCTAACAGGCGATGCCGCGATTGCTCATGCTCTGAAGCAGTCAGATGTCGACGTACTTGCGGCATACCCCATTACACCTCAGACAATAATAGTTGAAGACTTTCAGAGATTCACAGCAGACGGTGAGGTCCACACCAAGGTGATCCCAGTAGAGTCTGAGCATAGCGCCATGTCCGCTTGTGTTGGTGCCTCTGCGGTAGGAGCTAGAGTTGCCACAGCATCTGCCTCGGCAGGTCTTGCTCTCATGTGGGAGATTCTGTACTGTGCGGCCTCCATGAGGATGCCCATTGTTTTCACTGTTGCCAACCGAGCTCTATCGGCCCCCATCAATATTCACAATGACCACTCAGACGGCATGGGAATGAGAGATAGCGGTTTCATTCAGCTCTACTGTCAGAGTTCACAGGAGGCATACGATACCACCATAATGGCGTTCAAGCTTGCTGAGGACCATGGTGTGCTACTTCCCGTGATGGTTGGTATTGACGGCTTCATAGTCAGCCACAATGTCGAGAGAGTGGAGATGCTCCCCGACGATGCTGTGCAGGAGTTTCTTGGTGTTAGAATACCTGTTCAACCTCTTGACCCGAAAAACCCAATCACAATGGGCCCCTTGGCGCTGACGGACTACTATTTCGAGTTCAAAGAGCAGCAGGACAGAGCCATCAACAACGTCCCGAAGGTCTACAAGAAGGTAGAGGCCAATTTCAAGAAGATGACGGGTCGCACCTACGGCATGTTTGAGGAGTACAAGACCAAAGACGCAGACATCATCATTCTTGCCATGAGTTCCATGGGAGGAACTGCAAAGGCTGTAGCAGACGTCCTGAGGGAGAAAGGAGAAAGGATTGGCGTGGCAAGGCTCAAGATGTTTCGTCCCTTCCCAGCCAAGGAGATTGCGAAGGCAGTTGGTGGCGCCAAAGCTGTTATGATCTTTGAGAAAGCAATGTCCTTCGGTGCTGTTACACACCCGCTCGCAATGGAGGTCAGAAGCGCCCTCTATGACCTGGAGAAGAAGCCGCTCGTAGTAGATTTCGTGGTGGGCCTCGGAGGGCGTGATGTCCCCCCGACAACGTTTGTTGAGGGAATCGAGAAGACGAAGAAGTACTTGGAGAAAGGAAAATCTCCTCTCTATGAAACACTGGGGGTGCGTAAGTAATGACAGAACCAGCAGCAGTAAGAATCAAGGATATGCTTCAGAAAGACCGTATACTCTCATCAGGACATAGGATGTGTGCGGGATGCGCTGCGCCAACTGTAGTGAAACTGATGGGAATGGCGTTGCGAGGACCAACCATAGTATGCGAGGCTACGGGATGCCTTGAGGTTGCCACTACAATCTACCCGTTCACAGCGTGGAAGATCCCTTGGATTCACGTTGCGTTTGAGAACGCAGCAGCGGTGGCATCTGGTGTTGTGGAGGCAATGACAGTCATGCGGGAGAAAGGACGTTCTGAGTATGAGCATGTAGATGTCATTGCTGTTGGCGGCGATGGAGGAACGTTCGACATTGGCTTCGGTGCACTGAGTGGCGCTCTAGAGAGAGGACACAACTTCGTCTACATGGTCTACGACAATGGGGCATATCAGAACACGGGCATCCAGAGGTCAGGTGCAACTCTCCCTGGGCAGGAAACCACAACTTCTTGGGCAGGAAAGGTGGAGCCAGGTAAGAGGCAGCCGAAGAAACCGATAGCCGAGATTGTTGCAGCCCACAAGATTCCGTATGTGGCAACTGTCGACCCTTACCACTATAGGGATTTTGTCCAGAAGTTCCGTAAGGCGATAGAGGTTGAAGGCCCAGCTTTCATCCATGCCTACTCACCCTGTCCGAGAGGATGGAGGTCAGATAGTTCGAAGAGCATCGAACTTGCCAAGCTTGCTGTGGAAGTCGGAATCCATCCGCTGTACGAAGTGATTGACGGAGAGGAGTGGATCATGTCCAGCCCCAGCAAGAACCTGAAGGAACTCAAGCCTTTGAAGGAGTACTGGGCATCTCAGGGTCAGTTCAGACACCTCAAGGACTCGAAATGGGACGACTTCAAGAGGGAGATTCAGGAGCAGACAAACCACAACTGGGAGCTTCTGAAGAAACGTTGTGGTATTGAGTAGCTATAGAAAGTCGACACCCTCATGGTCTGCTTCTCTCTTCTATGAATGGGAGACAAGGAACTGATTCAAAAGCTCAGACCAAGTCTGTTGAATCTGAGTCTGGTGCTAAGAAACGTAACAGCGGTGCAATAGCGCCGCTTCAGGTTCTCCTGAAGAGTTCCGAACCCAAGATCTCCACAGGGAGTACTTCCGGTTTCTCGCAATGAATAAATCTGGCCGAACGTATTACTTGGACGTTCTCTGAGGAGAGAGGAGCGAAGAACGTTGATGATGATGACCGGCGGCGAGGTTCTGACCAAGTGCTTGCTGCAAGAGAAGGTGCAATACGTCTTTGGTGTTCCTGGAGACCAACTCTACCCCTTTCTGGACTCCATTCACACTTCTGACGGAATTGAATTTGTGACATTTCGACATGAACAAGCGGCTGCGCATGCCGCAGATGCCTGGGCAAGAACAACTGGACAACCCGGGATTTGTCTGGGTACAGTGGGTCCTGGAGCTGCAGACCTTGTTCCAGGAGTGTACGCTGCTTTCGCTGACAGCATTCCCATGGTTGTGCTCTGTGCCCAGAATCAGTCATGGAGGATACACCCAGATCATGGGAGTACTCAAGGGTTGGATCAACTGGACTTGTTCAGACCTATCACTAAGTGGGGAGCAACGGTTTCCCATTGGCAGAGAATACCACATCTTGTACACTGGGCATTCAGAGAATCTTTGTCGGGACGCCCGGGACCAGTATTCTTGGACTTTCCGTCTGACATTCTCTTCTTGAAATGTGATGATGGCACTCTGGAGGACGGAATTGTTCCCGCTGAGAAGTATAGGATGACTCGACCTCCAGCGGGAGATCCATCTCTGATATCGAAAGCCGCAGAAATGCTCCTGAAGGCCCAGTTCCCAATCATTCATGCAGGAGGAGGTGTGCTTGCCTCGAATGCATCTGAAGAGTTGATTCAACTTGCAGAACACCTCCAAGCTCCAGTCACGACATCGCTCATGGCGAAAGGAGCTATCCCTGAGGACCATCCACTGTCACTCGTACCAGCGAGTTTTGGGGCCATAGGGGCTCAGTGCCAAGCCGACTTGGTCCTGCTGGTGGGAGGAAGACTTGGAGACCTAGACTTTTGGGGCAGATCTCCGGGATGGGGAGAATGTGAAGAGCAGCAATTGATACAGATAGACATAGCACCCGAGATGATCGCGCTGAATCGCGTTGTTGATTTGGCCATAGTGGGTGATGCGAAGAGCACCTTGGCCAATCTCCTCAAGCTCGTGAAGAGGAAACCAAAAGCAAAGCCTAGGCCTGAAACGGCTGACTGCCTTGAGGCGCAGAGCAACTGGCTGAATGACTTCATCGAACAAGGCGGCTCGAACAAAGTTCCCATCCACCCTCTAAGAATGGTGCAAGAAGTTCGAAACTTCTTTCCTCGAAATGCAATATCCGTTGTGGACGGAGGAAACATCGTAGTCTGGTCAATGTATTTGAACAGAATCTATGAGCCCAGGACATTCCTGTGGCCCTCAGACTCAGGCCACCTAGGAGTGGGAACTGGCTATGCGATAGGATCGAAGCTGGCACATCCGGACAGAGACGTCTATGTAATCTCAGGAGATGGAGCCTTCATGTTCAACGCCCAAGAGCTCGAAACCGCGCGACGACTCGGCACTGCATTCACAATTATCATTGCCAACGACAGGGCCTACGGAATGATCAAGGCTGGCCAGAAAGGACTATACGAAGGGCGCTATGTTGGTGTCGACTTCGTTGATGTGAGGTATGACAAGATCGCAGAAGCCATGGGTTGCTTCGGGATCAGGGTGACGAAACCTGCCGATTTGCGGCCCGCGTTAGAGAAGGCAAAGGACTCTGGGGTGCCAGCCGTCGTAGATGTGGTCATTGATCCTGAGGCCCATCTCGACCCCCCTGACTTCGCATCAGTTGCTTCAGTTTGGCTGGAGGGTTGTCAACTGCCAGGTGAGGAATAGTTGAGAGCTGCTGTCTACGAGGGTGCAGGAGGAATCCAGGTTAGGGAGGTCCCTGAACCAACTTTGGGTCCTCATGACGTAATGGTCAAGCCCAAATTCGTTGGTTTCTGCGGCACCGACCTAAGTGCATGGGAATACGGGATGTATGAATCGGGCCTGATAATGGGTCATGAATTCACAGGAGAGATTGTGCAGGTAGGAAACAATGTGGATGAATGGAAAGTAGGAGACAGGGTCGTCCCGAACTCGCTGATTCCTTGTGGAACTTGTGACTACTGCAGGAAGCTCAGGCATTCACTGTGTGATGACATGCAGATGATTGGTATATCCATGAATGGAGGACTGGCAGAGCTCGTATCACTGCCAGAAACGGCACTTCATGCTCTCCCAAAGAGTCTGAATTACAAGTCCGGAGTATTCGTGGAACCGCTCGCAGTGGCCATCCGGGGTTTTCACTTGACAGAGTTTAGCAAAGGTATGGACGTTCTTGTCATGGGTGCAGGACCGATTGGGCTCCTGAGCATTCAGTATGCCAAGATGAATGGTGCCTCCAAGGTATACGCCTCAGAGGTCAAGACGGCAAGGCTCAGAGCTGCCGCCGAAATGGGCGCCGATGCGGCACTGAATCCTGAGGACGAATCTCTGCCCCTTAGAATAGAGGCCCTCACAGGTGGAAGTGGAGTCGATTTGGTGGTGGAGTGTACTGGGCAAGCTGAGCCTACATCAGAAGCGTTTTCGATGGTGAGGAGAGGAGGCACAATACTAATTCTTGGTATCACAGAAGAACCGGTTGAGGCAGACTTCATGACAGGAGTGCTGAACGAACTTACGGTCCAATTCAGCTACTTGGGATATGCCGAGTTCCCAAAGGCGATTGAGCTGCTTGCCGGTGGCAAGATCAAGACCGAACCCCTGATAACTAGGACAATACCTCTTGCACGAGTTGTGGAAGACGGTTTTGAGGCACTTACGCACCCGGATTCTTCAGACATCAAAGTCTTAGTTGAGATATGAGAGGAGGATTTGAAATGGGAAAGAGAATAGAGCTAGGAAGTGACGACTATCTGGCTGAATTCAAGAAAAGGCTGAATGATGACGGTCTATACAGAAGCTTGGCGGCCAAAGTTGTGGACTCATACACACTGGTGCTGCGGGCCGAACCTGACAAAGGAGTTGACAATACGCTCGTCGTCGGATTTGAAATCAAAGAGGGAGAGATGACCGACATCTGGCTAGGTGAGAAGGAGACTTCATTCATCCTAAGCGCTCCATATCGCGTTTGGGTTGACATTCTCCTTGGCAAGATTGGTGCAAACCGAGCGTTCATCACTCGGAAGTTGAAGATAAAGGGAAATATGCCTCGGCTCTTGAAAACTGCCAAAGCAACTGATAGGTTAGTGGAACTCTTGAGAGCATTACCCACAGAGTTCCACGGAGAGTACAGCGAATACTCCTTTGGCTAGGGATCGAGTCCTAGTAGGATGAAGGATGGAACTATGGCAGAATCATGGATGTTCAGCGATGGTCGTCCATTGATAATGGCCCATCGTGGCGATCCGAATAGAGCCCCTGAGAACACCTTACTTGCCATGAAAGCTGCCCTGGAGGTGGGAGTAGACTCCTTGGAAACAGATGTTAGGACTACGAGGGATGGCCACCTCATCCTCTTTCACGATGAATATCTTAGAAGAACAACAGGCGTCGAAGGAACAGTAGGTGGAAGTACACTCGGAGAGCTACAGCAGTTGGACCTAGGTTACATGTTCTCACGGGACGGCACGAGTTTTCCATATAGAGGGAAGGGACTCCGTGTAGTGACAATACAAGAGGCATTTGAGGCGCTGCCTCAGTGCAAGTTCAACATTGACATAAAGAGTCCTGATGGAAGATCGTCAGCGTTGCTTGCAGAAGCAATCAGGGACTGCGGGCGTGAGGACTCCGTAATTGTTGCCTCATTCCTGCCTCCGCAGTTGGAGCGATTCCGTAGCCTCATGCCCTCTGTGGCCACTTCTGCTCACCTGCCAGAAGTTCGCCGATTCCTTCTTGGTGTCAGACTTCGAGCCATGAGCGTATTTTGTCGGCGCATTGCTTTCAGGGCTTTGCAGGTCCCTCTCCACTACGGCCGAATTCAAGTTGTCAGCGAACGGTTCCTGGTGGAGGCTCATAAGCGAAACATAGCGGTCCATGTCTGGACAATCAACGACAGAGAAACAATGGAATGGCTTATTGATTTGGGTGTCGATGGTATATTCACAGACGATGCACCGCTGATGCGACAAGTCTTGAATGAGAGAAGCCTATTGTGACTGGAATCGGTAGACGAGTAACGAACGTTAATGGCCAAATGTGCAGGAAAACACTAGGAATGGGGAGCCACAAAATAGCTTAATATGTGCCCCTGAGGGGGGTTGTTTCCGAAGTTTCTCGGAACTCAATGCATGGGAACCGGGGACAGAAAACTACTGTCTTGGTGAATGATTTATGACCTGTCCAGAATACGATGCTTCTGATGGCAAGTGCGGGGTTGACGGTTTCAAGTTCTACACGGGTATGCAGAAACCGTGTGAAACCCCTGGCATAAACAAGGAAAAGTGTCCACGGTTTGCCATTCAATGAGAATCTGAGAACCTGACAACCGAAGCTGTTTCTCGAAAGAACAGCTTCGGGCATAGAGAGGTACGCCATTCTCGCGTCCCTCGGTTTCATTCTCTCTTTCTGTAGAAACTCTGTTCAGAAGTAGCGGAGTTTAGAGAAGATTCCTAAACAGGGCCTCCTCCGTCAGGATAGTCAGTGGTGCAGATTCCTCCCTTTCAGTGACAAACTGTCTCGTCCCGAGAGGAACCTGCGAGTGAAAGGGTGTGGGACGAGCATCCTAGGGGTTGTCTGTAAGTGCTTGCGCGACAACGTGAAAGAGCTCTGCCACTCCTTCTCCTGTCTTCGCAGACACCTCAACACAAGCGGCGCCAGATTTCGCCGCAAACTCACGGCCTTGGTCGAGAGTCACACCAGACCCGTCCAGCCTCTCGTCGATTTTATTACCGACAAAGATCAGCTCGCTGTCTGGAGCGTTCTCTTTCAGACGGGCAATCCAGTCTTCTAAGCGTTCAAGGGAGAAGTATCTGTTGGCGTCATAAACAGCCAGGGCTATTCTTATACCTCTGAAGTACCCCTCCACGACGTTTCTAAACCGAGGCTGTCCTCCTAGGTCCCATGCCGTCATCAAGAACTGAAAGGATTCTCTTGTTTATCTTGGGAGCGTCCTTGTCATCTTTGTCGTGGACACTAACTACGAAGAGATTCTTGGTCTTGGACATGACCATGCGAAACTTGTCCACTGTAATCTCCTCCAGTTCCGTTCCAGACATCTGCTGGATGTACATCTGGATTGCAGAGAGGAATCCGCCGAACAGAACCTCGTCAACACTGAACTCTCCAGGAGTGATTGCTGCTTGGGTTTCCCCAGCATGGTTAACTAAGTAGACTCCTTGTAACATTTCGAATCTCTCCTAGAAGCTGTCCATCCACCCCTGTGCTTTGTCCACAGCACTTCTTTCGTCATCATCCTGAACCGGCGTACCCGCCGCCTCAACGTCTTTAATGGTAAGGTTGCGATCAACAAACAAGACCACAGAATGGTCCTTGTCACACTTGGCCGGTATCAGAACCGGAATCCTCTTTGAGTCGCGTATCGACCCTTCTTCCACCGTGACTCCGTCCACAACTGCTCCACACACAGGGCAGGGAACGGGTGAAAGTATCCTATTGGTCACTGCTGTCACCCTTTCGTTCATTCTTTTGGTCCCACACCATTCCAAGAAGGAATGGGCGAATTCCCATTTTGGGAGCCCATATTCAAAAGCTGTTATCATTGATTATCCCATATTGCCAACGCAATTTGTCTTCTCATGCCCACAGAAGTGTTGCCTGAGGCAGGTAACTAGTCCTCAACTACCTACAGCTTGAAACTAGCTTGCGATTATCCTGTACGGAATTGCCCAGCTCGTCCGCGACCAGAGTCTGTCCGAGTATTTGTTAAAAAGGAGTGAGCCCAGTGGTCCCTGGGACCAACATAACAGGAGGTACCTGGGATTTCACGAAAAGGCCTATCAAGAAAACCCTTCATGCTGATGCTGCAAGATGAATCCGGTGAGATATCGCCAGTCGTGCTAGACACATCACTTGTGAGTGCCGACAAGGCCATCATTGTTCTTGATGAGATCAGCGATACAACTTGGGTGTTTATTGGACGAGCTGTAGACATGCCCACAAGAATGCACGCTCTACGGCTGGGAAAAAGTCTGCAGAAGTCAGGCTACAAGATTGGAACGACCAACATTGGCATGGGGACAGCTCATATCGTAGAGATGCTGGAGAAGGACGATAGTGACCCGGAGGTCGCCGCAATGATCTCAAGGTTCAAGGAAACGTTGACTCGAAGGTGGAATTTCGAAGACAAGTTCTTGGCATTTGATGCGAAGGGCGAACCACCTGCGAGGCCAGCCGCGAAACCGATGCCAGCTGCTCCGAAAGAGCCTGCCAAACCCGAAACGCCCTCCGTCGTAGCAACCACTCTTGAACCTGAGCCGGCAGCGCCTGCCGTGGTAATCGAACCAACGGGCTCTGTTGCCGATCAGAAGACGGCTTTCCTCATATACTCAGCCGTAAGGAATTCAGACTTAGTCTATACTGAGCGCTTCGAGAGAGATGGAAAGATGGGCGTGAAGATAGAGGCACCTGGCGTGATGGTGATAGAGGCTGTTCAGGAGGGTGACAGTCTGAAGATTGATCCTGCGGACTTCGGAGACTCGGACGACGCTGCCAAGATAAAGTCAGACTACGAAGCTTGGATTGGGAAACTGTAGTTCTCACGCGGAACAAAACACCTCAACACGGCGGACGAGTGACTAGACCCTACAGGACACTAGTTTCTCGCGCTGCTATTTCTTCTCAGCTAATTGCCTATACCAGTACACGTACCTGATTCTGAATCCAAGTCGATGATAGAGTGACAACGCGGCCTCGTTTTCGGCAACTACCTGTAGATATGCCATCGTTGCACCCGACTTCGATGCCCATGATGCCAGCTCCTGATTGAGAGAGATTGCTATACCTTTGTGCCTATGCTCTTTCTCGGTGACAAGTCCGAATAGTCCCAGCCATTGACCTTCAAGCACGCCTACACAGACTCCGGCAATCCTCCCATTTTGTCTGATCAATGCGAACCGCGTATCTGCCTGTATCCGCTCTAGGATTGCCCCTCGCACCTGTGCCGATTCCTCATCTATTTCACCGGCATGGGCAAATGCTGAGAGCCATTCTCGTGTGGGGTGATTGTATAGCTCTACGTCGTGGGCCGCTACCTCCTTTGTGAGTTTGCCGAGTGACGCAGTTTCAACATATGTCTTCAAGTTATAGCAGAACCCTACATTATCAAGAACCTCATCCAAGCCTATTGGACAACTTGCCTTAGTCATCTGAAATCGCGGAACCAAATCTCGGCTATGGTAGAAATCAATAACGTGGTCAATAGCCTCATCAAGACTCAACGATGGTTCTCCAATGGGAAGGACGCTATTGGCTCGTCGAGTGACACCTAAGTCCGCCCTAAGAAGCCACCCACCCAAACTGACGACTTCTCTAGCTGGCCAGGCCCTGTAGGCCACCATCTCGATTTCTTTTATCTCTGCAGAACCGGCGGGAAAGCTTCTCAAACTCAAACGCACCTTCGAATGACACTTGAAACTGTGAATGTCTCTATATGGACCAAGTGTCTGCTGCTAAAACCACCGAAAAGTATGTTGATGATTGAGTCAGAGGTCGTGCAAGAATTCCCTCTCTGTGGCGTAATGAAGATTGGGCCTCTATCAAATATCTCTCAAAGAGATTCGAGTCATTCATATTGGCGCAGACACCGAGTTTCATCAATCGACTTGGGGTAGGTATAATGACAGAGGACAAGGCTGAAGCCATTCTTATCAGCGAAACGCATTGGGATCGTGCTTGGTACCTGACTTTCCAGAAGTTTCGACTCAAACTGGTGGGTCTCATGGATCAACTCTTTCGTGTGCTGGAGAGCGATCCAGAGTTCAGGACTTTCACATTTGACGGTCAGACTGTCGTCCTTGAAGACTACTTGGAGATGGTCCCCTATCAGCGCGATAGACTGAGAGATTTCGTGATTAAGGAACGAATTGACGTTGGACCTTGGTATGTACTGCCTGATGTGTTTCTGGTGTCTGGCGAGGCTCTCATCAGAAACCTATTGCTCGGAAGGAGAATAGCCAAAGAGTTTGGACGAGTCATGGAGGTCGGCTACATCCCTGATCCTTTTGGACACGTGAGTCAGCTTCCAATGATACTCTCCCAGTTCCGATACGACTCGGTGATCTTCGCACGCGGTGCAGGGAATGAGATGCAGGAGCTTGGGGCGGAATTCATCTGGGAAGCATCTGACGGAAGTGAAGTGTTGGCACACTGGCTACCTATGTCTTACTTCAACGTAGCCCGGCTGCCTGAGGATATTCAAGATGCGGTGAAAGCGGTTGAGAGCGCAGTTGAACAACTAAGACCTTGGTCGAGAATTGAAACGCTTCTCTTAATGAACGGTTCTGATCACCTCCTACCCCAGCCTCACGTTCCTAAGGTGATTCAGACCTACAATGACAAACATGACAAGAAGATAGTGTTTGGCACGCTGACCATGTTTGTTGAGCGGCTACGAGAGAACCGAAGCAGACTGAAGAGATACCGAGGGGAGTTCAGAGGTTCCAAGTATCAGAATCTGCTCTCGGGAGTATATTCGTCAAGAGTCTATCTCAAGCAGATGAATGAGTATACGCAGAGACTCCTTGAACGTGCTGTCGAGCCTTGGTGTTCAGTAGCCCACATCCTCGGAGCAAAGTACCCCGATGATGAGATTCGAATGGCTTGGAAGTATCTTCTAAGGAACCATCCTCATGATGACATCTGTGGTTGCAGCATAGACGAGGCCCATGATGACATGGTTCAGAGATTCCGATGGGTCAGCGAGATCTCAGATTCTCTTCTTGAAAAGGCACACTCGACACTATCTCAAGAACATGCCAGGGACTCACCAGGAATAGTCGTTTCGAACCCCCTTCCGCGAGAAAGGAGTGACATAGTCATCTTCGAATTACCTGCCTCGGATTTCAGATTCGCAAGACTTGCGGACGTGCAGGTTTCGAACACAGACCTTGTTCCAAAGACTCCGCTTGAAGCCGCCAAGAATGAGATTCACATACAATTCGTGCTCGGCCAGGGTTTCAATCCGTCGCCGTCTGCGGCACGGGAGATTGTGATCGGAAGCAAAACTCTTACAGAATTCGAGTTCGATTTCAGCGCACTTGCCTTATTGTTCCCAGAAGTGCGGGATAGACTACCTCACCTTTCGACAGCATACCGTATACGTGTGAACTCGGCCAACAAGATAGTCGAGGTCTGGGCTAGGAAGTACTATGCACTAGAGTCCATGAAAGGGATACCTCTTCTTGCAGATGAGGAAGGGAAATCTACTCCTATTCAGGTTCTTGACCTTCAGCTTCGAAAGGACGAGAAGGCTCGACTCATTGCAGACCGTGAGGAGTTCTTATCTCTAGCGATACAGGTGGATAAAGTAGGGGGTCTCGGGACGAAGCGCTTTGACATTGCAGGTGTTTCCGAGGACCTGATAACTGATGTCAAGGGTGCAGTTGTGTCTGGAAACGACTCGATTGAGAACAACTTTGTTCGAGTCAAAGTGGAGTCAAATGGCACTATCATTCTGTCCGACAAACGAACAGACGAGGTCTACTCGGGGCTTCTTGAGTTTGAAGACAGTGCGGACGTGGGGGACGAATATGACTATAGTCCGATAAGAGAGCCCCTGAGCATTCGTTCGGACAAGTTGGAGGTCACGATCGAAACTGGTCAGGAGGGGCCATTGATGGGATCGATTCTCATCTCAGGGGATTTCGAATTGCCCTTGAGTGCTACGGCGGGCTACCAGAAACGATCTGACGAATCCGTCCAATGCGAGTTCACGACTGAGATCACGCTGTACGCAGATAGTCCTACGCTGCACGTTGTGACTGAGTTCAACAATCTTGCAGAGGATCATAGATTGAGAATTCTACTCCCCACTGGCACTCACTCAAAGACTGTTCTGGCCGACACGACTTTCGACCTTGTCGAAAGGCCGGTTCGTCCCAAAGTGGACGACTCTGAATGGTATCAGCCAGCAGCTCCCACGTACCCATTGAGGAGATTTGTGAGTCTCAAGTCGACAAAGAGAGGACTCATGGTATGTACAAAGGGTCTCCTAGAGTTCGAGGTACTTGAGGAGCAAGGGGGAACCATTGCTCTGACATTACTCAGGTCGGTTGGCTGGCTCGCACGGACTGGATTGAAGACACGGAAAGATGCGGCAGGGCCGATTCTTGAAACCCCAGGTGGACAGTGTCTGGGTCTACATACCTTTGAGTATGCAATCACTCCTCATGACGAAACTGTTTCTGGTGAAGAGATGGTATCCAAGGCAGAGTCTTTTCTCCTGCCGATGACCTGTCATCTTGTACTTCCTGATAGAGAAGGCTCAGGATCATATGAGAAGAGTTTCCTATCTATCGAACCGGACTGTATAGAATTGTCTGCGTTCAAGCTTACTGAGGATAGACAAAGACTCGCGGTCAGGCTATGGAATTCCTCGGAAAGTAGGCAGATGTGTACGGTTCGTCTTGGTTTCAACGTTGCCGGTGTCGCCCCTGCAACCGCGGACGAGAACACAACTGATGACGAAAAGGTGACTCTTGAGGACGAGAGAACAATCCGGGCACACATTGCTCCTAGAGGTCTGCAGACGATTCTGCTCGAACTCAAACCTCTTGCGACACAACAATAAGGAACTAAAAGAAGCCTCGAAACGCATGTTACACGACATTGAGCACCCTGCGGAAGTGGCTCCTCTTCTAGCTCCAATCCTGCACTTTCATCCGGACGAGGGGCGACTATGCTGCTTCCCATCCGATGCGGAGGTTGTGTTTGCCAAACATGGCGCTGATTGGAGTCGCTTCCACAAGGAACTAAGCCCCACGAATTTGGAAAAGGACTCACCCTGCTACTTCGAGTTCTGGCATGAACCGAATATGCTACAATTCAGGTTCTGGCTCTGGTACAACTACAACTCATTTCCGGGAGCACCACTTGGCTTTGGTCAACACATTGGGGATTGGGAACATGTGGAGATACGGCTCTATCAGCTTGATGACGATCAACCAGCAACAATCTGGCTACTCTCCAACCATCTTGAAGCAAGATTGTGCTCACAACCTGACAACTTGACGGTAGGCCGGCTGACTCCAGAAAGCCCCATTCTGTCAGACATGCAGATTCACGTATGGGTGGCCCTGGGTAGTCATGCCAATTATCCCTCACCGGGCAGCAAGCCCAAGTGCTACCTACGACTCTGGTGCGACAAGATAGCAGACGATGGCCCAGTATGGAACACAAAGAACAATCTGAAGTCACTAGATGAAACGAACTTCGCCCTCTACGAAGGGAGGTGGGGACACAAGAAAGCGCCGCGGAGCCCAAGGAGCCCCTACAATAACAGGACACGAAATGCCCCCTTGACCACACCGGCTAAGGCACCTGCATCGCAATAACGGCTGACAAAGCTAATTGACAAACTCGATTGGTTCGTCGAACTCCTTTGAGAATCCCAAGAGGGTTTCAACCGTGTTGGCGTCGAGGGGAATCCCTTCCTTCTCTCTCTGGGCGTGGATCTCGAACTCCTTTTCACCATGAACGTAGACTCTAGGGCATCCTTCGGCTTTGTCGCATTCGTGAAGAAGATCAATGTAGTCATCCATCCTACGTTTGAACTCCTCGAGGTCAATGAAGAATGCAGGATCAAGAGCCATGAAGAAATGCCCCACACGCGGGTGAATGGTTTTCCCGTCCCTATGAAACACTACGTCTGGACCGAAGTTCGAGCCAGATAGCACTCCACTGAGAACGTCAACCATCATCGAGAGACCGTAGCCCTTGTGGCCTCCGTGCAACTCTCCTTCTCCACCTAATGGAAGAATCCCGCCCCCATATCCATGTAGCACATTGTTCAATACCCTTGATGGATCATCAGTACTTTGCCCCTTCTCATCAGTCGCCCAGCCATGTGGTGTTTTCTCTCCTGCACGCTCGTATACTTCGAGCTTGCCTCGGGGCACGACACTTGTGGCCAAGTCCATGACCCAAGGCTTGTTCTTTGACCCTGGTACTGCAATTGAAATCGGGTTCGTTCCGAGTATCGCGTCCCTCGCGAAGGTTGGCACCACTAGCGGTTCAGAGTTCGTCAAAGAGATCCCAATGAGATCGTGGTGTAACGCTCTCATAGCATAGTAGCCAGCGAAACCATAGTGATTGGAGTTGTGGACAGTGACTAGACCTATTCCCTGTAATCGGGCCTTGTCTATGGCCAAGTCCATCCCGTATACACCTGCGAACTGGCCAACTCCGTTTTGAGCATCGACATTTGCCATCACGGCGTTCTCTTTGACAATGTGGGGTCTGGCATCAGGGATAATGTAGCCGTCCTTGATACCACCGACGTATCGTTGCACGCGGCCCACGCCATGTGAGTCGATGCCTCTAAGATTTGCGAGTACTGAATTGTCAGAAACGTAGTGCGCACTGACTTCGGGAACGCCACACTTGATCATTACCCGTCTAACGAAGTTGTAGAGATTCTCATGTTGTGCAACTCTCACGCTCACGACTAATCCCAGCTCTCTGATGATGCTTCAATCGACTACATCGATGGTCTAAAGGGTCTTGCTCTGCTAAACTTGGAGCTTCCAGGATTAGTTTCTGATCGGTTGATATCCCTTCTTCATGACTGTGTCCACGGCTTCCAAGGACTGACTGGGGAAGTCCTTGTTGAAATGGGCACCTCGACTCTCCTTTCTCATCCGTGCCATTCTTACTATCAACTCCGCAACCTGTGCTATGTTCCGGAGCTCCACTAGGTCAGGTACTAAGTGGAAATCCCAATAGAAAGTGTTAATCTCTTTGTTGAGAAACTCCAGTCGATCACGAGCCCGCATCAATCGTTTGTTCGTTCTGACTATGCCAACATAGTTGACCATTAGCCGACGGACTTCATCCCATAGGTGGGAGATGACAACCAGTTCATCGGGATCTGTGGCATCACCTGGATCCCAAGGAGGAATCTCCACTTGAGGAGTTTCTTGCTCAATCTCCTCCGTAGCGATTTGAGCGGCATTATGAGCAAGAACAGCTGCCTCCAGAAGAGAGTTTGATGCGAGCCGGTTTGCTCCATGGAAGCCAGTGCCAGCAGTTTCTCCGATGGCGTAGAGCCCTTCCACATCGGTCCTTCCGTTGACATCAGCCTTAACGCCACCGCACACGTAGTGAACCGCAGGCACAACTGGGATGGGCTCTTTTGTGATGTCAATTCCTGCCTGCAGGCAGGTTTCGTAGATTGCAGGGAATCTGTTCCTGATGAACTCATCTTCTTTGAATGAGATGTCTAGGTACATGTGAGCTACACCTGTCCGCTTCAGCTCATTGTCAATAGCCCTCGCAACAACGTCGCGGGGCGCCAGTTCTGCATCCGTATGGTACTCATCCATGAATCTTGCTCCGCTAGAATCGATAAGAATCGCGCCTTCGCCCCGCAAGGCCTCGGATATCAAGAACGAGCGTATCTTGGGATGGAAGAGCAATGTCGGATGAAACTGAATGAACTCGAGATTGGTGACACTAGCACCTGCCCTATATGCCATAGCAATTCCATCGCCAGTAGCAACATCGGGATTGCTGGTATACAGGAAGACCCTACCGGCTCCTCCAGTTGCCAAGACTGTAACCTTGGCAGCAAATCGCTTGATCTCGCCTGTCTTCTTGTCAAGCACATAAGCACCGTGGACTCTATTGTTGGATACGAAAAGATTCACTGCCATGTGATTCTCAAGAATCTCAACATTCGTTGTTTTCTTCACTTCGCGCAACAGGGCATTCGCGATGTCCTTTCCTGTATGATCTTTAACGTGGAGAACACGGCGATGTCTATGACCACCCTCCAACGTTAGGTCGTACGCATCATAATCATCGTTCTGACTGAATTCAACACCAAGGTCTACAAGCTCTTGAATTCTTTCAGGACCCGAACGTACAAAGGACTCAACCACTTTCGGATGACACAAGCCAGCCCCCACTCGTATTGTGTCCTCAATATGAGAGTCGAAAGAGTCCTCGGGCAAAACGACCGCCGCGATTCCTCCCTGGGCGCGTGAGGTAGCACCTTCTGACATCAGCCCCTTCGTAATGAGAGTCACCTTTGCGCTTCCAGCCGCCTTAAGCGAGAAGAGGAGTCCTGAGAGACCAGAGCCAATCACAAGAATATCAGAAGTGTAAACATCACTCAAGTGTCTTTCACCATGTGCGCAGTTTTCAATCTCAGTGTCACTGTTCTCGAGAAGGACCAGTGTAAAGGTCTTTCTCATACGATGAGAAAGCACTGATCTACAAGACATAGATGTTCCTTTGGCCAAGATTTCGGCTGAGAACACACCCTAACGGTGAAATGTTGCTACGAAAGTATTGGAGAGAGGTACCACTCTGATGTATGGCGACTGTGCATCCTTGAAGCGTTCAACGATTCCACCGCCAAATGCCTTGATCATAGGCAGCGCAAAGAGGGTTGGCATGTGGACAACAAGCTCCTGGGGCAGATTCTTCATTCTGACCTCTATCTGATGCTGGTTCGTAGACGCACCTACTTCAATGTCGGCTTTTCCCAGTGTCATAGGGAGGTTCTGCACTGTCAGTGGGATGCTCGAAGTGTACCAGGAGTCCGGTACTGCTGGAAGTACCACTAGGTTGTCACCATGCATTTGCGCAATCATTTCTCTGACAAGCAACAGTAGATCGGTGGCGGCTTTGATACTGCAACCGCTCCCGTGACTTCCTCCACCAGTTCTGGGATTAACGAATTCTGGAATGTTGTCGAAAGTGTCGATGAACTCGAGCGCCCGTTTCAGGAATTGCTCAACTTCATATTCGGTCTTCTGCTGTGCGTAACGTTGGCCAAGTCTGAGCCCAAGGTATCCTGAGAATCTGATTGTGGGCTCCAACACCTTCACAAGATTGCCTGAGATGAGATGTTCTGCCACTGACTCCATAGCCAGGCCTAGGAGTCTCGAATCGGTGATGCCCGTCCTTAACAATGAAGCTGTTGTCACGAGTTCCAACGCCTGCATCTGTCTGCCATTTGATGTAAACAGCTCGCTTTCCTCAGTCAAGGATTCTGCGTAGGCTTCAACTACGGACTCGTATCTATCTAGGGATTCCTTTAGGGACCTAAGCCCCTCTTCATCACCGAGTGTTTTGCACGCTTCAAAGCCGTCTTTGAGAGCTGCGATACTCCATAGCGCACGGATTACCTCCAAACAATCTCGGGGTTCCGGCTCTTCTTCTGCTTCTTCTGCTTCCAGACTCGGCTCATCACCAACATACTGGCTTGCTGCTGCAATCTCGTCGACTCCTAGGTAACTTACGGGAACTTCCTCCTGAGGATCGACAGTAGTTGACACCTCATCTTTTGGAGGCTCTAGTCTGCTGATCTCCGTTTCAAGTTCTCTACCTATGACCCGAACAAGATGGCCGACCATCGGACCTATCTCGCGAAGGTAGGCATCATCCCAAGAATATGCATGATACTGGAGTAAGCTCCAAAGTATGGGACTCATACTTAGGGGCTCAAACTCCTCCACCCTGTCTGCAACAATGCTGGCAACACCGACTGAAAGAGTCCTTGCGAGCTCGAAGCTGCCAATAGAAGACAGAGCCAAGAGAACGCGCGCTTTCTCGGGCCAGTCAACCATGAAGAGCGATTTGTCTTCAGACAATACGAAGGATGAAGCCTGAGTTGCAAGGGATGCCTTAGCTTGCGCCACCGCTGGGTCCAGACTTCTGTCCGGAAATGCGAAGCTTGTGGTTCGTTCAGAGAAGTCAAACCAGCTCCCGACGCTGTCATCCCTTGCCCGTGGACTGGGACGAAACACAGGAACGTCCCCACTCTTCTTAATTGGTGATAGAGGGCTTGTGAAGAAGATCCTCTTCGACGCGGCCGGAGCAAGCCGCACATCGTATCGAAGAATCGCTGTCGCCAATCCCTTGGCCGCACCGAAGTCCCGATCGAACCGAGCTGTTTCTTTCGGCAACGTTTCTGGAAGATTGATGTTGTCAGATGTGGACATAACTACAGTATTCGGCTGCTTGTCAATTACCAGGGCCAGAGTTCCGTTTGTGTACAGATACCCGTTCTCGGCGTCGAACTCCAGATGTTCTATTGGTTCCACGCCTCTGGCGGACATAGGCCTGACAACCGCATAGAACGAGATGGTGGCGTCTTTCAGAGAGTGGTTCTTCACCAACACCTCATTGTATATGTATTCATGCTCACCATTGCACACGTGGTATATCAAACGCGTGAATTCAACAGGATCCTGAATGAACCTCCACTCGAACATCTGATCCTCAGGCGAAACTAGTTCCAGTCTCGGGCCATCTCTATCCGCCAGTGCAGGAAAGACGATCTGATCGCCATTCTGTATCCAGAAGTCCAGTGAACCACACTCGGGCAGTACAGTCAAAAGCCCAGATGAATCGACCACACCGAATCTGCGTCCACCAACCCTCCCTACAGGTGTCCAATTCCTGTGCTGGTCATTAGCAAGATCGGCCTCCGCTATCTTCTCCTTCTTGGACCTCCTGATGGCCCAGTTGGGGAGCATCCACGCTTCTGCATTGGAGTATGCTTTGCCATTCAAGCCAGCTCGAAGCTGTGATGCTGCTTCCGTCGCGCCAGTTCCTTCATCTTCCGGGATAGCCACTCTGTTGTTTCTTGCGACTCTCTTCAGGCGTTCTAGATTCACGCTATCGAGGTACTCCAACATGAGCGCTTTCACCCTTTCACAGCAGTTTCCGTCCAGACTGGAAAAATGCTGGCCATGTTAGGCTATTAATCTATCATGTAGATGCTCACTCTGGCGAGTTCCTGAAGTATAGATACTCAATCCTTAATAGCACACTTTAGACGACTTGAACGACAATAGCAGAATTAGAGAAGCCTGACACTTTCCCAGACGTCATGAAAATGAGGGATTCGAGATGGCGGAGGTATTCACAAAACCGTCACGACGCATTCGGAATATGGTGGCGAAAGAACTCCGTCTGATAGTCAAAGACAAAGTAGCATTGATTCTAATCTTCCTACTGCCCGCGGCTCTGATAGGAATGCTGTGGTGGGTCACTGACATGAGCGAGTTGGGCGATCTTGATATGGGAGGCTCGTCAGGCTTTGGAGGCGGCGGCACAACAAACGAAACGGAATCCAGCGGGGGATTGGTCCTTGGTCTCATCGATCTTGACACCACGAGGACATATGATGGAGAGGATCTCTCAGAGAACTTCACTGCATTCCTAGAAAACATGGTTGGCGAGCTAGTAATCTACGATAACGAAGAAGATGCGTTCAATGATCTGTACTTCATGCGAATTGATGGTTTTGTTGTGATACCAGACGGTTTCGAGGCTAATCTGACTATAAACGAACCAACCTATGTCGAGATGCATGTTGACGCCACTGATCTCATAGGGCAGCAGACCGTGATGGGTACAGTACAGGCAGGTATTATTGTGTTTAGGGCATCAAAGCTCTGGATCAGGTCAGAAGTGTTTCCATCAATGATGATTGAATTTGCTCCCAAAGGGGGCTATCTTGTTTCAACGTTTGGTGGATTCATTGTTGTCTTCTCATCGTATCTAGGGATTGCAATGACATCTGCTCAGTCTATCGTAGGGGACATTCCCCTTAGGAGAATGCTTCTAACGCCCACGAACAGACTTGAAGTCATAGTGGCAAAGGTAATCGGCTATCTCGTAATCGGATTCTTCCAATCCCTTCTTCTAATCTCTCTGTGGGTGTTGGCCTTTGACTTGAACTTGAACACGGGCTTTGAGTCCCTTATCATTATCATGAGCCTGACCACTCTTACAGGCTCTACGACCGGGATATTGATCTCGTCAATTGCGGGAACAAGACTCCAGGCGAATCAGATGTTCCTCTTCGTTTTGTTCGCATCTATCATACTTGCAGGTTTCTTCATAGATGTAGGGGCCCTTGATGAGATCCTACCCTTGAACCAAGGAATGAACCTGCTCATAGCCACGGCATTCAAGGGGCTCACCCTAGTTGATGTGTGGAGTTCAGTGCTAAGACTTCTGGCATTCTCTGTCATGGCTATTCTACTTGCCTCATTCATCTTCTCAAAGAAACCGACACTAGACTAAGGTGGTTGCAATGGCGGAAAGAACTGGAACTGACCTAACTCGACCTGAAGGAGTTCCCTCCTTTGTGGAAGAGGCCTACTACTCAGGAGCGCGATTGGCCGGGGCCATAGACTGGTGTCTGACTCGAAAGGATCGGGAGCTTCACTGTGATGTCCAAGGAGTCCTGACCTCTACTGGACGAAACGTGAAGTTCAAGGGGCGGATTCTCAAGGTGAAGAAAGGCGTTCTCACAAGACGCATTGCTGTTCTCGTCGAGGAGGACCTGCGCAGAACCCGAAGAGGGGACCTGGACATGGTTCTGACTGTTGGTGGAAGTGGGGCCACTCAAGAAGACGTCGCGGCGACTGAGATTACTCTTCAGAACTACTTGAAGAGGAATATCTCAGAGGACCTCTACTATGATGGACGTGATTTGCAGCAGGCTGTCAAGGAACTAGTGAGAATCAGGAGCGAACAGAGCATATGTACTGTGTGGGGCAAGAGAGCATCAGACAAGCTGCCCATTATGATTAACGGGATTGTCGTGGGCTTCTCCACAGAGGTTCTTCAACCGCAGAAGGGGACCATTCTTCCGGAGGGTTTTCTTGAAGTCCGTGTTGAACCAGAAGGCGTCATCGGCGACCCCAAGATCTACCTCGTTGCACAGCCCCAGCTATTGATTGGACCCAGGTCCAACCCAAATCTCACAATAATCGCAGACAAAGTGTATATTCAGCCCTTTGCATGGAAAGAGGCCCCTGCATATCGTGATGTCTTGGAGGCGAGAAACCTAACGGTCAAGCTTAGGTCCGGACAAAGACTCATTGAGAATGTCACATTTGCAGTGCAGGAGGGAGAAATGCTTGCAATCATCGGGGAATCTGGTGCAGGCAAGTCCACTACCGTCAAAGCACTCATTGGTGACATCCCCAGCACTGGCGTTGCAAGAATCGCTGGCATTGACTCCAGGCAGACAACTAAGGTACGCCACTTCTTCGGATACTGTCCACAGGACCTCTCCTACATGTATGAAACCTTCACTCCTCTAGAGAATATAATCGCGTTCGGAAAGCAATATGACATTCCAGAGTGGCAGCTCATTCAGAGAGGAAAGTCGCTGCTCAGGGATTTCGGGATTCTGAACAAGGGCAATAACCCCACCAAGGAGCTTAGCGGGGGAGAACAACGAAGAGCATCCATTGGTGTAGCCATGGCCCACATGCCGAAAGTGCTCTTGATGGACGAGCCCACCAGCGGACTTGATCCGGACAATAGAACAGAGCTATGGCAGTATCTGAACTACATAAACCAAGAGTATGGCACCACCATAGTCGTCATCACACACTACCCTATTGAGTCCGAGTTCTGCGACAAGGTCGCTGTTTTCATGCGAGGAAAGAGCCTCGTATCATATGGAAGTCCACGGAATCTGAAGGAGTCGATGCCTAACAATGGGTTCTCAGTCGGAGTCGTGCTTGAGGAAGTAGATCCCCGGGCCAGGGCCACTCTAGAGGCTGTAGATGGAGTCAGATTCGTCCTGCAACGGGGTGAGCTCTTGAAGGTGTTTACAGACCAGGCACTTGAGGTCACTGCAGAGAAGTGTGTTGCTGCACTTGAAGAGAAGGCAATCCCAGTCAAGATTGTAAGGACAAAGGCGGTGGCTGATATGGTCGACTATTACATCGCAATCACCAGAGGTCTGATCACAGGCACGGTAGAGAAGTGATTCCATGGTCAAGGCAAAGCGCCGAAGAGCAATGCAATGGAGAAGACTCTTCGCCAGTGTGTTGATAGTACTCATGACACTTAGTGCCATTACTCGTGCTGCACCGATCGGCTCTGATGTAACAGCGGGCCAGAGTGCTGAGAGTAAGATTGACAGCTCTCTCCTCGACCGCACAGAATCGGAGGAAACGCTCGACCTGCTTGTCACATATGATAATGCTGCCAGTGAGTTCAAGGCTCGTAATGCGATAGCGCTGTATGACAGGTCTGCTGAGATTGTTGACACATACGATGAACTCAACATGATACGTGTGAAGCTGATAGGCAAGGCAATCTCGCAACTTGCTGAAGAGGAATTCATCACGGGCATCTGGTCGAACGAGGTGCAGGAGATAGCTCAGCCACAATCGCTCTCAGCGTCGAGCTTCACATCTGAAGAATATGAGTCTCCTGTCAACACGACTGGCGCAAGAGCTCTATGGGACCGAGGATATAATGGCACAGGAGTCGTCATCGCTGTATTGGACACAGGAGTAGATACCAGTCACGAGGACGTGAACAAGGTCAATGCTTATGCATCATTTGTGGAGGCAGACACACTCCCAACCGACATAATCGGTCATGGGACCTATGCAGCATCCATCGCTGCAGGTACTGGTAACATGTCCGACGGCCTCTACGCAGGAATAGCACCTGGTGCAACTCTGCTCTCAGCCAAGGTGACGCTTGGGGGACTCTTCGCTGCTCCTAGCTGGATAGTGTCAGGAATTGAGTGGGCATGTAGTCGTGGAGCAGACATCATACTCCTCCCATTCAATACCTTTGGTGCTCCAGGCGATACAGTGACAATGGCTGTACAAGAAGCAACAGAAAAGGGAGTGCTCGTTGTAGCCGCTGCAGGAGATGACGGACCCGACTACATGACAGTGATGTCACCTGGAGGTGCGGCGGAATCGCTCACAGTTGGAGCTTATGATACGAAGAAGAAGGAGATTCCTGACTTCTCAGGAAGAGGTCCCTCTCTCTCCCTTCTGACAAAACCTGATCTCGTAGCTCCAGGGGTAGGAATAGTAGGCGCAAAACTGGGCGCAGGACTGGCAGGTCTGGGCTTCGGTGACTTAGACCTTGGAGGCCTTGGTGATATCTCCGGGTTATTTGGGGGCGGATCCCTCGGTGAAACAGTTGATGAGAACTATACGGTGTCAGATACAACAACGGCTTCGGCCGCAATCGTCGCCGGAGCAGCCGCGATTCTGATGCAAGCATTTGACAGGGCAACTCCGTTGGTCCTTTCAAACGTTCTCCGGGACACGGCTACAGCCATCGGGTATGGAGCAAACGATGGAGGTGCTGGGCTGCTAAACCTACTTGCGTCATTCGAATACCTTGCTAGCAAACAGACGCCAATTAAGCCCCACAACAGAACCACTGGGACTCCTTTGCTGGCTCTGGGTATTGTTACTGCGTCAGGAACTGATGCCTCCACTGTCTTGCTGATGAGCAGCTTTGGGACAACTATAGCAGGTCTTGACACTCGCGCCGGGCAAGAGTCCAGCCTCCACATTATGATGGGTATGTTCGCACTCCGATGGGGGAACAGGAGCCCCACAGACCTCATGGAGTTCGCTGTCAAGAGCGAGATGCACCAGGTGGCGATAGGCGTTGGAGGTTTTGGTTACTCGCGCTATATTGGTGTCCTCTCGTTTGATGATCAATTGTATACAACTTTGGTAGTAGAGTCTTACAACCTCACTGACTACTCTGAACAGCCGCTCACAGCTTTCAGAGTCACACCATACATACTCAATCTCGGGCAGGCCCCTGTTGGAAATGTCAGTCTATTCCTTTCCTACAGTGGCCTTGACATATACGGCGACGGTAGAGACGACCATGGGAAGTATGACCTGAGCGACCAAGAGCTCTTCGTGTATGGAATCAACGAGAACCTTGACAGCTTCTACTTCGGAGTGAACTCCAGCATTCCATTAGATGCATTTGAGGTAGGGAACTCGTCTGAGATTTCGTCGCACGTTTCTGATGACAATTTGACAGGCTCAACCACTCACGATGGCTCAGTCGGACTGGCGATGAAATGGGACTTTGGGGTACTTCATGTCAATCAGCCGGTCAATGTTACGATTGCCATGGGCTTCGGTGAGAATAGAACCGTACTAGATACCTCCATTGATGCAATGTGGGAATTGGATCCAAACAGCACAGGCGCACCAGAGAATGACCTCATCATTGTCGAGGCGGAGATGCCTCGGATTGCTGAGATGGGGCAAACGTATGAGTCTCGCGCAGTTGTGATGAATGTTGGGTGGAACATCAGCGATATCACGGCGGCCATGCTCATTATTCATGGCGAAGATGATGGAGATTCGTTGTACGGCCGCGTATTCTCCTATGATGGTGTGGAGCCTTTTCAAGCCCAAGTAATGACTGCTGAATGGAGCCCGGAGAAGATGGGTATTAGCACCATCTACTGGGTCACGGCAGGGAACATCGACGATGCGCTTTCACTCTCAACCGGTTCCTTGCTGTCCCCATCCCTTGATCTGAGTGCTATACTGGCGTTGTTAGACGATTTCATCATGCGGGATCTATTTGTTGTAACTCCAATACCCTCAACGTCAGTCTTTCCCAAGCAGACACCTTTCGCACCATTTGACATTCGTTTTCCGGCTGACTTCGGGCTGTATACGTTCCTAGTTTCCTCTAACGTGCCCTTGGGAAATCTCACTGTTCGGAAACATGGAAATGCAAGTGATTGGGGTAATGTTACTCTGCAGAGCATAGATAGCGTTGAGGGCTACTACAGCTTCTCATTGTTCCTTCTCGCCCCTCCGATAATGATGGATGGTTACCACCGTTGCGACTACGTAATTGAAACTGAGCACGGCTGGACCTCCAATATTACGCTCCAGAGAGTCATCGAGTACCCCAGAGCTATGCTTCTTCTTGATACCTCCCATGGTGGAGGCCTAAGTTTCATGGGAGGACTAGGTGGGGACTTTGGCGGCGGTTTCGAGGGAGATGTCGGAGGCATTCCTTTCGCCTTGGCACAAGATCCTGATGATGCACCGATACTGGAAGGCGGGTTCAACCTAGGAGACCTCAGCGACCTTGGATCACTGACAGATTTACTAGAAGCCTTCCGGATGACCACATTCTCGGGCCTCTCAGAGCTCAAGAAATCCATGGCGGCTCGAGGACTAGATTTAGTAGAAACCCCAGGTATGCCCCTTGACAGAGATCTCTTGATTCAATTCTCTGGTGTGTTGATATTCAGCCCTACTGAGGAGTTCAATAGCACAGATGCTGAGATTCTCAGTGACTACACAGCAGATGGTGGCAAGCTCATAGTATTCGGAAACAATGATGACCATGCTAACCTCACGGTCCTGAATCAGCTTCTGGCACCTTATGGATACTCGATGCAGGGCAAACACACCGAGGAGAACACAACTGACATTGTAACAAGCTCACTCTTAGGGGCTGGTCTGGATTCGATCTGGCTTGGAGGAGGAACTTACATCCTTGAGAACCAGTCTCTGGCGTCAGCGTTTCTCGACGGGAAGCCAGTTGTCCTCCTTGACCAAAGCAGACCAGAGCTCGCACTATTCGGGTCGTCAAGGATGTTCATGAACAAGAACCTCGTCAAGAACAACAACAGTATGCTACTCGACAACCTAAACGAGTATCTCCTACTCAACACTCTTACAGGAGTGGCCTCTCTATCGGAGAATACGACTAGGTACCAAACTGGACTGAGTGTGTTCTTGAATCTCTACGTCACTGACTACGACGGTCAGCCAGTGAACGATCTATTCGTAGCCATTGTATTTGAGCTTCCGAACGGGTCTCTCGCCTTCTTCATCGCAGGCTTTGTAGAAGATGGGCTCTACTCATCACAGTTTGTTCCAAGTTATTGGAATTCATCAGGAAGGATCAACGGGATATTCATCATCCTGGGTGGTGAAGACTATGCTACCACGTATGCAAGCGTCACTTTTGAGCTCTTTGAACCTGACATCACCACAACGACAACCACTGACGGCTTTCCGTTGACGATGGCCCAAATAGCCCTAATCTCAACAGTTAGTGTCTTTTCAGGTCTTGTCATAGGGCTTCTCCTCTACAGGTCTCGAAGAAGGAAGAGAATGAGGATTATAGAGATTGATGCAGAGCTGGTGAGGGAGATAGATAACACTCTAAACACATTGCTCGCGGCCTTCACCCAGATAGAGGATTTGATTCAACGCGAGGACCTAGACCGAATCCAGAAGATAGAAGCTCTCAGGGGGCTTATGGATACTCTGGAGCAGGGAGGCAAGATGTTCGATAGAATCAGCGACAAGGTAGGAGGAGTCTGACATGACTGATGCAGACATACAGTCTGAGCAGGAAATCGACATCAGAGATCTCAAGGTTGCCTTTGGCGACTTCTACGCACTGAAAGGGGTGTCTTTCTATGCGAACAAGAAGGAGTTCCTCGGGATAATAGGAGCATCTGGCGCAGGGAAGACGACCGTCCTTCGTGTACTAACTGGACAAATCGGCCCCACCGAGGGCCAGGCGTTTGTCGGGGGGTATGACGTAACAAAGGACACGAGACTAATCAGCCTCCTTGTCGGCTACGTTCCGCAGCTAGAACATCTGAGCCTCTATTATGAATTCACTCCGCTCGAGAATGCTCAGTTCTTCGGACGGCTCTTCGGAATGAAACCGAAGGAGATTGATGAACGTGCACGTGAGGTCCTCACGATTCTCGGATTTGATGAAGAGCTCAAGACCAAGCATGTGAAGAGGCTCTCTGGTGGAGAGAGGAAGAGGGTCTCTATATGTCTTGGAATGATACACAATCCTCCGGTGCTTTTGCTTGATGAGCCGACTACGGGACTTGATGCTCATCTAAGACATGAAACGCTCAATTATCTGAAGGAGCTAAACTTCGAGCTTGGAACAACTATGGTCATTATCTCGCATGACCTCGAGATAGTGGACTATTGTACACGTGTCTGTCTATTGGAGCATGGGCTTGTGAGTCAATTTGGAACTCCCGAAGAGCTAATCTCGACGCTCCCCGGAAAGGGTGAGAGCATCCGTCTAGTACTGCCTAGCACGTCAAGGGAGATTGTAGAGCGAATCAAGAGTGCACCCGGAGTACAATACACTTCCATGTCTGGGCGCAACGCCATGAAGTTGTTCATTGATGATCCTAGTGATCAGATTCTACCGCTTATCAAAGCTCTCAACGAGAGAAAAGTACCGTTTGATGAGATCTCAGTAGTTGAGAGCGATTTCTTCGATTACTTCCAGGTCAAGCCTTGGAGGGTGAATGAAACAGGAGAGAGTATGACATGAAACCATACCAGCTACTCTTGGCACTGACATTTGTGTTTATTCTGGTAGGGCTACAGACGGCGGCCGGAGGTCCGTCTACGCAACCACCCGCGATATTACCAGACCAAAGCCCGGCCTCCCCGTCAGAGCTTACGCCGTTTGACACCGCCTTGGTATGGTCACAGAACCTCGGCTCACAAGTGGTTGACTTGGAGGTAGCAGACTTTGACGGAGACTCTCGTGATGAAGTGGCTGCAATCACTCAGAACGGCACGCTTGTTCTATACAATGAAGATGGGTCTTTGCAGTGGAGTCTTGGCCTCGGAACCACAGTTCATGCTATTACCTCAATGGCAGCCGACCTGGGATCGGCTATGGAGATTCTCATCGGTACTCAGGACGGTTTCAAAACCATCGCATATGACCAGACGATATTGACCAATGTGATATTGGGTTCTGATGTACATGCCATTGCCGGAGCCGATTTGACTGGGGATACGATAGAAGAGATAGTGGTCGGATGCGATGACAACCGCGTATATGCATACAATGTAAACTCGTCCCAGCGTTGGAATCACACGAGCAATAGCCCCGTACGTGTCATACTCTCCGAAGATGTGGACATCGATGGAAGCTATGAGGTACTTGCAGGTTCGCAGGCAGGACGATTCTCTCTGCTCGAGAGCATTGGTTCTCCAATATTCGAAAGAACTGATGCCTATTCGGTGACAACCTTGGGGGCGGAGAATCTGGCGGGAGGCGCACAGCTCGAGGTGCTCTTTGGAAATACTAACGGAGACCTACGTGTATACTCGAACGTAGGCATTTCTCTGTACAACATCACTATGGACAACAGCATTACCTCTCTTGTCTTAGGAGGCCTGATCACTGGAGGCTGGCCAGAAGTAGCAGTTGGAACCTCAGGGAACGAGCTTCATGTCTTCAATGCCACGGGCCAGCTGCTGTGGAACAGGACACTCGATGACGCGGTTTCGGCATTGGAATTCGCGTCCGTCGGACCGCTGACAGACAATCAGCTATTGGCTGGCGAAGATGGAGGAACTGTAACGCTCTACAACTCGTCAGGACTTGTCATCTCGGAAACCAACATCTTCGGGTTTGCGGGAGTGCTTGGTGTAGGCGACCTAGACAACGACGGGCAAGTGGAGTTCGCCATGGGTTCTAACACTGGCTTGCTCTCTGTGTATGGACTTGACACTGACAGAGACGCATTGGCAGATGCACGAGAGAGACTCATAGAAAGAACTGCGTTTGACAATCCAGACACAGACGGTGACATGCTCGATGATGGAGCGGAGGTACTGAACTATGGTACTGACCCCAACTCACCCGACAGTGACCTGGACAAACTTACCGACTTTGCAGAGATCGTTACCTACGGCACCGACCCTAACTCTGCGGACTCTGACGGGGACCTTCTTACCGATTGGCAGGAAATCTACATCAGAACTGATCCCAATGCCGCAGATAGCGACTTGGACATTCTCAATGACTTCGAAGAGAACAACATCACCCTCACTGACCCGTTGGATGCTGACACGAATGGCAATGGCATAAACGACGCCCAAGATGACAACGACGGAGACGGGCTCACGAATCTGCAGGAGGTCAGAATCACGAAGACTGACCCCAATGACGTTGATTCAGGTGGCGCTCCTGGCCTTTCCGACTACTATGATGACGAGGACTCGGATAACCTCGCCAACTGGAAAGAGATCGAAGTGGGCTCGGATCCACTGAATCCTGACACTGATGGAGACCTACTCTTGGACGGCGAGGAGATCAAGATATGGAAATCATCACCGACAAATACGGACACAGATAGCGACCAATTGAGTGATTGGGATGAGGTCATGATTGTCGGATCACTGCCTTACGAGGCCGATACGGATGGTGATACGCTGGATGACTATGCCGAGTTCGTCACGTACGGCACGAATGTCACGAATGCCGACTCTGACTATGACTCACTGGGTGACGCGGAAGAGGTGAATATCCATAATACGGACCCGTTGAGCTCGGACTCGGATCTAGACCTCCTTGATGACGGGTTGGAAGTCAACACATACAACACGGACCCCAACTCAGCAGACACAGACCTTGATTCTCTGAGCGATTATGATGAGATTATGACTCATGGAACGAACGCAACCCTTGCGGATACTGATGGAGATACCGTCGATGATGGGCTTGAGGTCCTGAAGTACGGGACCAACGCCACTCTTGTGGATACAGACGGAGATGCAATCCTGGACCCAGATGAGATAGGATTCTTGGCTGATGGCTTCGACCCGACCAATGCTAACTCATTCAACATCACGATTAATGACTACGACTATGACTTGGACCTTGACAACTTGTCTAACGGAGATGAGATCTATCTCACGCGTACTCACCCGAACAAGACAGATTCTGATGGAGATTCCATCACAGACGACCTTGAAGACTCGGATCTTGATGGGCTCACAAACTTCCTAGAACTCACAATCACAAACACCCTACCGAGAAATCCAGATACCGATGGAGACGCTGTCAAAGACGGAGATGAGTACAATACCTTGGGGACTGACCCTAATGACTCCGACAGTAATGACAATTCGGTGAACGACTACGACGAGGACTTCGATGGCGACAACCTGCCAAACGGAATAGAGCTGTATGTCACGAGCACGAACCCGTTGAATGCAACCACCTTCGGTGCTGTGCAGGATGACGTCTACGACGGTGATTCTGACTTCCTTCCAAACTGGTTTGAGGTCTACAGGAGTCAGACCGACCCACTCTACAACGACACAAACGACAATGGCATGTTCGATTGGGAGGAGGACCCAGATGGTGATGAACTAAACAATCTGGAAGAATATCAGTTCGACTGCAATCCATTGGATTCTGACTCAGATGATGACCTACTGACGGATGCTGAGGAGGTCTTATACACACATACGAACCCAAACGATAATGATGATGACGATGATGGGATTCTGGATGGAAACGATGACAAAGACAATGATGGCCTTACTAACCTGGAGGAGCTCAGAACCTATGATACGAATGTCACACTCTGGGACACTGATGGAGATATGCTTAGGGATGGGTTGGAGATTGAGATTGGACTTAATGCGACAGAGGTGGACACAGATGGGGATGCACTTTGGGACGGCTGGGAAGACACCAATCCGAATGGCATCTACGAGCCTCTTCTGGGAGAACGTGGTGAGGACGTTGATGCCGACGGCATTGTAAATCCTGATGAAACAGATCCGCTGGTAGCAGACACAGATGGCGATGCGCTCGAGGATGGTCGGGAGTACGATACGGGTACGAATCCACGAAAGGCAGACACAGATGGGGACCTACTACTAGACGGGGCTGAAGTCGATGACTATGGCACATCACCCTTGCTCAACGATACTGATGGAGACTTATTGGACGACTACATTGAGGTAAAGGTCACTGGCACTGACCCCACTCTGATTATGACAAATGGGACTCACAGTGACTATGTACTAGACTCAGACGCTGACTCTCTTGTCAACGGGGATGAGATATACGTCTATGGCACAAGCCCTGGCGACTTCGATAGTGACGACGACAACATCGGAGACGGTGACGAGATTATACTCTATGGGTCAAATCCCCTGAGTAATGATAGTGACGGGGACCTGCTTCCGGACTTTGATGAGGTCACTTATGGGACAAATCTAACGGCTCAGGATTCAGATGCCGATGGTCTGGACGATTTCTCGGAGATAGAGTTCACGGGTACAGACCCAACGCTTTGGAGCACCTCTCTCAATGCAACCTCTGACTTCGATCTTGACCACGACGGGGATACCCTGGTGGACGGGCTGGAGATCTACGGATACCACACCAACGTGACAAACAAGGACACTGATGGCGACTTGCTCTGGGACGGAATAGAAGTCTACTTGGCTGGCTCAAGCCCCACCGATCAAGATACAGACGACGATTCAATCTCTGACTATCTTGAGTACATGATATATGGAACAGACACCACAGGCTCGGACAGCGACTCTGATGCTCTATCAGACTACTACGAGATATACGTGTCACTGACTTCGCCAATCAATTGGGATTCGGACGGCGATCAAATTGCGGATGGTACAGAGGTCAACGACTACGGAACAGACCCCAACTCATCAGACTCTGACAATGACTTAATCGATGACAGAAGAGAAGTCGAGATTCTTGGTACTGACCCACTCAATAACGATACTGACGGAGACCTGCTTTCAGATTGGGAGGAATGGGCAATCTACGACACTGATCCTCTCAATGCAGACGTGGACGGAGACCTTCTGACAGATAAGGAAGAGATAGAGGAGGGAACGGATCCGAGGAACCCAGACACTGATTTCGATACCTTATCAGATTATGCGGAGGTCAACGCGTATGGTACATCACCAGTGAACGCAGACACTGATTCTGACAATCTTGCGGACAATGATGAGATCTTCAACAGCCTTACAGACCCGACACTCGCAGACACTGATGGAGATACTATCCCTGATGATCTTGATGACCAGGATGCAGATGGAGTCACGAATGCGGACGAGATATACAGATACCAGACAAACTGTACACTTCTAGATACAGATGGCGACTTTCTGTCTGACGGGTATGAGGTCTTCACGAGTCGGACTGATCCCAATTCGGTAGACAGCGATGCGGATACTCTTGGTGATTGGGATGAGATCTTCCGATGGTCGAGCAACCCCAACCGAAGAGATAGTGATGGAGACAATCTTGAGGACGGTGAGGAAGCGTTAACATGGCACACTCTTCTTAACAACCCGGACACTGACGGGGACTTGGTCAATGACTACGATGAGATTAAGGTCTTCCAAACCGATGCGCTCGACTCAGACACAGACGACGATTCACTCAGCGATGGAGAGGAACTCTTTGTGCACAATACGGATCCGTTGAACGAGGACACTGACTCTGACCTTCTTACTGATGCCCAAGAAGTCGTCATAGGAACCAATCCTCGGAAGGAAGATTCAGACCTCGACAATCTTACTGATTACCAAGAGAACAACCTCACTCTAACGGACCCGACCGTATTCAGCACGAAGGGCGATGGCACGTCGGACGCAGACTGGGACATGGACAACGACTTGCTCTCAAACATTCAAGAGATTACTCTGACACTTACTGACCCACGACTCAATGATACAGACTCGGACTTGACAATTGATGGTGAGGACGACGAGGACCGTGACCTCCTCACGAACTTTGAAGAATGCGTCCTTACTCTGACAGATCCCCGAAACAGCGATACAAACGGCGATGGTACAACCGACCTGAATGATGACGAAGATAACGACAGTCTGACAAACGGTGAAGAGGTCCACATCTACGGAACAGACCCTCGGAGAATTGACACTGACGGGGACTCCCTCACCGACCGGGAAGAAGTGGAGGACCACCTGACAAACCCGCTCCTGAAGGATACTGATAATGACCTGCTTGAGGATGCGGAAGAGATTAACACCTACGGCTCGGACCCATTGCTGAATGATACTGACGCAGACCTGCTAAGTGACCATGAAGAGGTAAGGTTGACTGGAACCAACCCTACAACAAACATGACAAACCCAGGAGTCCTTGACTCGCTGTGGGATAGCGATAGTGATGGCATCAACAATATTGACGAGCTGCGAATCCACGGCACATCACCAGGTGATCCCGACTCTGATAACGACAATTTGAATGACGGCCTGGAAATCTCAATCGGGACAGACCCACTCAATCCTGACACCGACAGTGACTCAATCCTCGATGGAGATGAGGTACTGTTCTACCATACGTCACCACTTTCCAATGACACAGATGGTGACCTGCTACTGGATTACGATGAGTTGTTCGTATACGGTACCGACGGCAACAATACAGATAGCGACAACGACTTGCTCAGCGACTACGACGAAACGATGGTACACGGAACCGACCCTAATAATCCAGATGATGACATGGACAGTATTTCGGACTATGATGAGATTGAAGTCTATTTCACTGACCCCAGAAGCGCTGACAGTGACAATGACACACTCTCGGATGCAGAGGAGATCTTCACTCTTCAGAGCAATCCGAACTCAAATGACACAGACGGAGACCTACTCAGCGATGGGCTAGAACACTCCACGTACGGGACATCTTTGAATGATTCGGACTCAGACGACGATGGTTGGACAGACTACGAAGAGGTTGCCGTATATGGGTCGTCACCGACCGACGTGGATTCGGATGCAGATGGCATTCCGGATCCGATGGACTTCAACCCGAGAGTTCACTGGATAGTACCTGTAGCGGGACTGACCATTCTGGGACTCGTCAGCCTTATGGTCTACAGACGTGTTAGGACCTCGTACAAGAGAGAGTTTGTGACAAAGGCCGAGCCTGCCAGCCCGGGACTTGAGCCGGGCATGGATGTCGCAGTCGAATACAAGATTCGCGATGGGAAGGTTGTCTTCGGCGTGGCGGTCCGCAATGACTCGACAAGCTCGATGAACAATGTGCAGGTCGTGCTGGGGATTCCGGACCTGACCGAAACCATCCAGAGTCAGGATATGGGGAGTGTGGAGCCCGGTGAATTGACAGTTGTTGAGGTAGAGTTTGAGCTTCAACCTGGAGCCGAGGGCGAGCTTGTCGGTATGGTCGAGTACGACTCTCAAGACGGCGAGCATCGCATCGTGAATCTGAGGCCCGTGAAGATTGTGGCCTGAGCTACCGTTCATCCACTTAATGGAAATGCCTCGGGACCATGGCGCAGACTGACTGTTACTAAGGTTGATAAACAAGCACCTGAACTGCTGACACAGGACTGCAGGGGTAGTCATGGCCATGGAACCAGAGGACTTGGTTGGGTCAATCGAAGAGAAGCTCAACGCAATAGGCGTTGCTGAGCAGATTGATCCAGAACTCATCCGACCAAGAGCGGTCCATTCTAGGGACCGAAAGGCGCTGACAGAACTCGAAACCCTGTTTCAGAACGCTCTAGAGGCCATAAAAGACGACAAACGAGTACCAAGCATCTTGTGTCGATTGGCAACTCTTCATCTTTCCGAGGGGGACTATGCAAGGGCAATCATCCAATACGAGATATGCCTTAGCCTGAACAGCGAACAAGTGAATGCATGGGTGCACATGGGACTCTCCTACCTGATGGCAGGTGAGGCGACGGACGCTTTGAGCTGTTTCGGCAGTGCCTTGGCGGTTGACCCGAAGAATATCCGAGCCATGATCTATATGGCGAGGGCCCAACTTGAACTGGAGGACTATGAAGAGGCCCTGAAGAACATTGAATCGGCACTGAAAGTGGACTCAGGCCATCCCAGGGCACTGATGACAAAGGGACTCTATTTCAAGAAGAGGGGAAAGAAGGAGGGGGCGATTACCTGGGTCATGAAGGCCATAGAGAGCGACGGAAACTTCATACCTGCGTACATGGAGCTGGGGTCGCTCTATCTAGAAACCGACCATTTCGATAGTGCCGCTCAAATGCTCGTAACTGCACTCAGGAAAGATCCGGAACAACCCTACGCAATATCCATGATGGGAGATGTGTTCTACAGACAGAAGGACTACAATCAAGCGCTCTTCTACTATGACAAGGCTGTGGCAGTCAAGTTTGACGACCCAGATCTCTGGATTCGAAAAGGTGACGTTCACAGGCTAATGAAGTCCTACAAGCAGGCACACAATGCATATCAGAAGGCCATAAACGCGAACCCTGAGTGCATAGAAGCCTGGGCAAAGAGCGGCGACGTTCTACTTCTAATGGATGACGAAAGCATAGCCTTGGAATACTTCAACACGGCCATGGCCCTAGCGCCCGACCACAGTGAGGTTGCCCACCGGCGGGGTCTCGTGTATTTCTCACAGGGAAGACACGAAGAAGCACTCGCGGACTTTGATGTTGCTTTTTCAGTCGAACCAGGAAATCCCGAACACCTATACTACAGAGCGCTTTCATTGGAGAAGCTAGACCGACTTCCTGAAGCACGACGAACTTGGCAAATCGCGGCTTCTCTCTATGAACAGGAGGGAAATGAAGTAAAGGCCGCCGAGTGCAATGCCAGGGCAAAACGAATCGCGAAGGATGAGTGACTATAGCCAGGGTCCTCTATTAATCAGCCCTTCCTCAATGCGAGTCTAGCGAAGAAGATGAGTCCCTTTGTTTCATGTTCAACCATCTCAAACCCGTGTTTCTCAGCCACACTGACAAAGGACTGCATGTCCTGATTCCTCAGGTGTGAGCCGTACCCAGTTTCGCGTTTGGTCCCATCTGGAAACATAACCGTCAAGGGCACCATGAAGTACTTCTTCTCTATATCTGGAGTCACCTCGACGCTGACATCCCAAATCAGTAGCTCTCCTCC
This sequence comes from Candidatus Thorarchaeota archaeon, assembly GCA_046758445.1. Taxonomy (GTDB): domain Archaea; phylum Asgardarchaeota; class Thorarchaeia; order Thorarchaeales; family Thorarchaeaceae; genus SMTZ1-83. The sequence continues at coordinate 38,296 of JBHIAE010000015.1, forward strand.
AGGCTTTAGTACGCGGGCTACCTCAGAGAATATGCTGTCAAGGTCTTCAAACGGGATGTACATTAGTGTGAAGAACAGAGTTACGGTTCCAAATGAATTGCCAAGGAATTGCAGATCGCGAGCATCCATGACAAGCTTTAGAGACTCGTTGCTTGTGCCCTCAAGCTCCGGTCTTCGCCGGTCAATCGCGACGACCTGCCTGCCCTTCATCCTGCCAATAATACCCTCGCCTCCGCCCCCAACATCCAGAATCCACTCCTCATCTGAGGGGAAGTCAGACAGACTCACCTCTTGGAGCGGAAGCTGATAGACAAGTTCCCAGTCCGGCTCCTCATGACGGTCGGACATACTGGAGATTCGTCTACCCCTGCAGGGATAAATCCATCGTTTTGTGTGATGTTCTCTGAAAAAGAGAGAAGGCGAGAGAGGAGAATCTCTCTCTGAGTCTTGTACTATCCAAGATTGGCAGAAATGCCGCCTGTTGCGGCCTGAGCTATGATTGTGATCCTCTTCGAAGCTACGTCATAGTTTGGCGTTTCATAGTGATTAAGTAGTACTGCATTCCATCCAGGTGCACTAACCAAAACACCACCTGTGCTCGTCGCGGCCACGAAGCTGCCTTCAACGCCTACTGGGAGTGCAATCTCAGCATTAATGGCACCGGTTGACGTTTCCACATCAAAGTGAACGTCACCTACAATGTCAACATCGCTATTCAGCTTCAGGTCGATTCCACCGGTTGTAGCGGTCAGCGACACATTTCCAATGCGAGCGCCATTCTCCAGATCGACATCGATGCCTCCGGTCGTGGCGAGCAGGTCAATATTGTAGTCTACACCGGTCCCAAGCACCACGGTTGCACCACCGGTCGTGTAGTCCAGACCAATCGTGTTGGCGCTAAAGGTGACATCCGGTTCGCCATCCACATCGATTGTGCTGTTGTAGACCTCCACCTCAATCCTGTAAAGGAGAGTGACGTTGTCCTCGAAGTCGAGGGCAATGCCTCCAGTAGTGAGGTCAATCTCTAAAGTTACTGTACCTGTCGTAGCGCCTACTTCAGCATCAGAATAGAAGGTGGTCTTTGGGCCGTCTGGAGTCCAGATTGGATTCCAAGTCCACCCTTCCGAGCCTAGATAGGATATTGCAGCCACTGATAGCGCGCTTACTGCTATAACGGCAATTATACACACAGTCATAACCTATTCCTTACATTATATTGTGAGTGAACCACAACAGCAAGAAACTTCTGTGTTCAGCCCCTCTCCTGCCAGTGTCACCACCTTCCGAGATCCAAGGGATTTCAGAATTAGCAAGAGCATTGTCTGTCATCATCGGGATGGGATCCCTCCTCCAGACCTGGCCTCCTTCTCCTGTCCTGGTGCTGGGTCATCACTTCCAGCGACAGTGAGAGCTTCCACAGTTCTTTCCACGGCAGGGTCATCATCACCCCTCTTGACATCATCACTGAAATCAAGAAGACTCATCTGAGCATGGTGAACGGCCGCGGACTCTCCGGGACTTGATGCAGGTCCCCTCTTGGAGAGTAAGGACTTCCGTCCGGAAGACTTCCTTCGGGCTTTCAGTCGCGCACGTCGAGCCCTTTCCAAGGCTCTAGTCCACAGACTTAGTCCTCTCACAGAGTGCAGTGACTTTGTGAGCGTGAGCATGCGTGCAGCAATGTTGATACTAGCATTTCGGTCGGCATTGGTCTTCTGTCCACATGAGGGGCATTGGAAGTAGTTCTGCTTGGGTCTCCTACCCTTGCAGCCACACTTCCAGCAGATGATGGAGGTCCACGCCTCAGGAACAGCTCTGAATGGAGCGTTTCTTCCGTCAACCTTCCAGCCAAGCTGAGCAAGTCCATGCTTCAGACTCTCGGTCATTCGAGCAAAGGCCCATGAGTGGATCATTCCTCTGAACATTCGACCCTTGTAGTTCCCGCGCTGCGCATGCATTCGTATATTCTTCAGGCGACCAATGGCAACATAGAGCGTGTACCTTTTGGATAGTTCCGAGATATAATTGAGAATCTGACGCACTAGGACTCTGTCATATTCCCGAGCAACATTCTCTCTCTTGAAGCGCAATTGACGGAGCCTCTCACCAACTCTATCATATTCAACTACGTTGTTCTTTCTGGTGTGCATCTCTCTCTGCAGATCTGCAACAAATCTATCGTACTTCTTGATGTACTTGACCTTCTCCCTGTGGAAAAAGTATCGAGTTTCTCTTGTCTTCTCAGGAGTGAGAAGGGTCGAGCAGGCGGCCTTCTCAACACCAAGATCGATTCCAAGGACGGCAACAGGAAAGTCACTCTCAATGGACTCTTGGGTGGTGAGTCTGACTGCAATCGTCACCCACCACTTCCTCCTTCTATCAGTGAAGAGCTGCAATGCCTTCACCTCACCACGTCTGATCTGGTTCAGATGGAAGGGCGACATCTTGAGAGGGACTATCAACCGGTCATGACGTGTTCGTTTCTCCCGCACAGAGTCAAGAAAGTCCCTGATATCAAGCCACCATCGAGAAATGGAGGTCTCTTCTTGAATGAGTCTGAATCTCTGCGAAAAGACCCATCGAGGTGTTAGTCGACTACGGTTGATTGAAGTAGGACGGGATGCATTTCTCCCCTTCTTCGTTCTCAGCTTGAGGTAGCTCTCATACATAGATACAGCCGTCTGCCTGAGCCTCTGCCTAGTCCGCGCGGTCATGACCTCCCAGTTGATGGGTACCTTCACCGCGATTGTCACACCCTTGGAACGAGGCGTCGCCATCTCGCCTTCTGATATATAAAGTTCTGACCCGTTACTGAGCTAGCTGAGTTCACTCCCCTTCTTGTCTAGAGAGTCAGTTTTGAACTCATACAATGAAATAGCGTTTTGATATATAAAGTTAGTAAGACTGCAAATGCACAGTTCACTGAAGTGGCCTGATGATGACGAAGACGGGCCTGTAGTGGCATTTTGAATTTGTCGATTTACCCGAATAATCTAATATATTCTATGACGAATACTGTACTGTGACGCTGGAGAACAGCCGAACCACCTCTGACTTAGACCTAAGGTTTCACTTAGAGTGCTGCTGTCTTTCTAAATAGCAGATAGCTTCCAAGCATTAATGGCTCGTCAAAAGGTGCCTTTGGTTTCAACACCGATAGACTGAGTCATATCTGGAAGGAAGTTTCTCAGAACAATATCGACGACTCGAACAGATATCCACATTCACTCGGATTTCTCAGACAGACATGCATCTGTAAGAGAGATTCTGGACCGTGCATCTAGCTTGCGAATGGACACAATCGCCATAGTAGCCCACTTCTGGCCATCACGAGGTTCAAGTAAGGGTGGAATTGGGCTGATCGAGGAACGACGGTGAATTCTCACGGAGCTCAGATCATGCTACTCCAAAACAAGAATCCTTGAAGGCGTAGACGTGGATATCATGTCCAACGGAACACTGGCTCCAGTGGCATGCGGGCTAGAACAGTTCGACCCCGTGATTGGCTCTGTTCACTTGGGGTCAAACTCTCTGCAGTGGGCATCTGCGGCGCCCAAAGCAGCGGAAGGTGGGCAGTTCCACATCCTCCGTCACTGGGACGACTACTCATTTCTCATTACACCTATGTGATATGACCTGAGGAAGCGGTGCCACTTCTTTCGCAGGTCTCTGTACTGTGGATCTTCATCCACTACAAATCGACGCATCAAGAGCGATGCATCGCTCATGACCGAATCAGGTATCTTCTTCTTGCCCTTCGTTTCCTCGATCTTCAGATTCGAGAGTATCTGATTCTCGCGCTCAATCATCTGGGTCAAGATTTCCTTAGCCTCATCCATCTTGTGCTCAGGAACCTCGACACCATATGCAGAAAGAGCGCCGATCATCGACCTGATACGGTCTTCAGCAAGCTTCGCGGCCCTCCGGCCGGTGCGCATTGTTTCACTTGCGTCCAATCGGTATTCTCTTGCGGTGGCTCGATAGTACCGTTGTACAATCCCGGTGGTCGTCTGTTTCGTACCGACTTCTCTCACAAGCTTGGCTTCTTTTAGCTTCTGAATGTGATGAAGTATCGTGCCCGGATTCTTGTTCAGGGCTACAGACAACTCCTTCACCGTCAACGCCTTTCTTCCCAGTCGCCTGAGGATTTCAGCCCGCGTTGGCTCAAGGAGTAGCTTGATGAGCTTCTTGTTGGTGACAATCTCCAAGTCCTTGATTGGCTTGGCTACCGGTCCTACTCCCATTAATCATATCCCTCCCACGAAATTCAGATCAGGTTCTTGACTGTCCGTGTCGGGCATCTCCTCTCCGGTAAGAATCAGATACACTCTGCTGACCCCAATGGCCATGGCGGGGATTGCTAGGAATATCGTGAACAGAGCGAGAGGAAGTACATACCAAGCGACTAGCTCAATGTTGTAGCTAGGGCTGAACACGCTAAGAATCAAAGGCATCCATGGTAGGACTATGATTCCCAAGAAGGCAAACCAGGTACTGAACACCCTGTCGAAGTAACGCCAGCTCAGGCCGACCGACCTTCGGGCTGCTCCAAGTGCGGAGTGTCCGTCGATTATTCCTGGAAATATCATCGACAACATACCGCTACTAACGAAGAGCCACATCACTGCGGCAAAAGCCAGGGAAATCTCCACATGAGTCGGCATTCCGTACGGGAATGGAATGTAAACGTATATCCACAAGGCCGCGACAGCAAGAGGACCGATGACAACTAGGAATAGGATTATCCCTCCAGCAGCAAGCGAGAAGAACTTCTTCTGATACCATACAAAGACTCCCTCGGCAGTGGTACCCTCACTCTCCACTATCTCTCGGGCCATCCCAAACAGAGCACCAAATGCCACAAAGATCGGTGCCAGGATGGGGAGGACAATGAACAATACGAGTGCTAGTAGTGCTGCAGCGTCTGCTGGCGGAAAGGGCTCAACCAACTGCGTGAAGAAGTTGATCATGGCCTCAAGTCCAATCGTGAAGAACAGAGGTATGACCACGAAGAGGATCATGAGTACTAGGATGATTGCTGTCACCAGTAGAACACCCAGCATCGCCAAGAAGAATGATATTACGTTCTTGGATGCGAAACTGAAGCTTATCTTCACATCTTCAACGAGTGTCTTGAGGCTTGCTTTCTTCATTCTTTTTCACCCAAACTTTGTAGTTTGAGAGTGCCGTCAACACTTCTTGGAAGCGGCACTCTCTTATTTCACCTACCCTTACACAACTGGCATGTATAGAACGCTCTGAGTTGCTACCTGACCACCTGTGAGGTCGTGATAGACCTTCACGAAGGCAATCTTTACCATCGGAAGAAGGAGGAATATCCAAAGGAGGACTGCCACAGCTGTCGAGATTGCGACCGCCGCGAATGCGGGCGTGAGTGCTGTGGAGATAGAAACCAGACCAGTGGACAATCCGTAGGCTAGCAATAGAGCTGGGCTGAACATCACTACTGCAAGAAGGATGATCGCTGTAAGTAGACCAAACACACGGTCGAAGTACCGAGTTGATAGGCTCAAAGACTCCTTGACCGCGGCCTGAACACCCTTGCCATTCACTATAGCAGGTAGGACCATCGATGTCAGACCAACAGACACGTAGATCCAAGCAACGGAGATGGCGGTGAGTATCGTTGAATTGGGACTGACCACGGTCAAGTTGAGGTAGTAACCGACTGATACCGACAACAATACTAGGGGTAGGACGATGATGACGGTCAAGACCGCTCCAGCACCGACAAAGGAAAGGAACTTGCGCCGAAGATAGGAGAACGCTAGCTCGGCCTTTGTCTCTCCTTCGAGCACTAGGTCATTGCTCATCCCGTAGACCGAACCCACTACAACAAGGAAGAGGGAGACGATCGGGATGACAGACATAACACCCATGCTACCGACCACCCAGGGGTTGGACATTGCCCAGGATGTGGCAATTGAACCGAGGCTGGCCCAGACCAGTCCTCCTGTGAGGATTGTTATGATAGCTAGGGGGATTCCGATCATCGCTAGAAGGACGACTATGACAACAGCCATGCCCAGGTTCGCAAGGAAATAGCTCAGAACGTGGCTCTTTGCAAGGCCTAGGCTGACCTTAAGATCGTCAGCGATTGTACCAAAGCTTGTAGACATTATCAGTTACACCGATGTTGTGTTCCAAACGCTTCGTGGCGTTCGCAAACGCAAGTCAGCGCATCTGTTTGGCGGCTGTTAATGCGTTTGGCGCGCGTTGAGCGTTTGATTCATGCCAAACATTGGCACCGATTCTTATAAACTGTCTGGTGAGGGCAGGCTCCATCCTGCCTTCTCGAAGAGGTAGCCCTTCGTTCCGTGGAGTCACGATTGGCCGGTAGATTCTGGTGGTCACTCACGAGTGATAACTGGTCCGCCGGAGTGAACGATAGAATACTTGTAAGGGATCTTGACTTCTAACTCGGAAGAGCGGGAGCGTCGACTACGCCAGTGCGAGCTCCAGAGCAAGGCGAACGGCCTACAAGAATCTTCATCTCTCAGGATGACCGAAGCTCGAACCGTCCATATGTGTTTTATAACTTATAAGACACCCATCACGGATTTAAAAGCACACAATGGATAAATTAAAAGTCACTCAAACCATACTATAGTGGCGCTTGTAAGTGCTCTTGTAAGTACCCTTGTAAGTGATTATAAAAAGGGGTATTAGTGTAAACTGAAAGTTTACGTTTCGAACCTCTAAAGAACCGGACCGCGCTTCAGGCGGATCAGTCACTATGAAGGGACTGTAAGGGGTGTGTGAGGGGGGGTTCGAAACGGAGAATTAAGGAAATCATTAAAGAAGGTCTATGAGTGCTCCGTTTGTCCTTATCTCTTATATCTGGTGTCATTCATATCATGGGGGTCACACCCACACATACCTACTCGACGGGACCTATATGCCCTGATCACTAGGGGGCTCTGTGATGGGTGTTTATTGATAATCCCACTTACAATTTTAAAAGGGGATTTAAAAGACCAGTTAAAAGTAATGAGTTGTAAACCAACTATTAATGGAGAACAATGCATAATGTCTGTCGAGTCGTTTAAAACAATGTGTATGTAATCGCCCGATTTAGCCGGACTGCAGGCACCAATGTGAGCCATGACGTGGATTATTTCGACCCGCCCCCTTGAGAATCTTCTTCCTCTGTTTTTGCTCCATCAGGCGCATCTCTGCGGCATACAGTTGCATCTCCTTGTGCTCCAACCTCTCGCGTCTAGTCTTGGCCTCTCTCTTGCGTTGCCGATACCCGCGCATGTATTCTCTGCACTTGGGGCAGTATCCAGAGCCCCTCTGCAGATTGCGTCTTGGGTTTCTCCAACCTCTTCGGATTCAGACTCATTATCGATTGACCTCCGTGATCTCTTCACCATTTGGGAGCAGGACGGGGCGTATCTTCAGTCGGCACAACACTGCTCCGTCGGACGTGACAAGTACCAGGTCATACGCATAGCTGACCTCATATTGAAGTGTGCCGTCCTGGTCAAACTCGAATGCCGACCCGTATTGGTTCACAAATGCAGCCCCGAGAGAACTGTTGGAACTCATGAACTTGAAATTCAGCGTTCGTGTGAAGAACTGCGTCACACCAAAAGTCTGTGAACTTTACTTGTTCAATGTTAATGTGATGTTGCCTCCTGTGATGAGCCTTCGCTTGAGCCTGCTCTCAAAGCACTCAAGAATCCATAGCAGGTCACTGTCAGGAACTAGGCCTGAGGGACTCTCTGGAGACAGCTCCTTCCTGTCCGTCAACACCTGTACTGTCACCCACTCTATTCTGAGAGTCGTTTCTGAGACCCTCTCTATTCCATAGCGAAAAGTGATGAGCATGGTCCTGTCCCCTCTCCTGTAGTGATGGGAGTAGACCATGCCCTGTCATAAAGGCCGTACTCAAGACGGGTGTAACTCCTAACGTCGCCGACCCACTCAAACGGAGTCAGCTCCTGATACTCAAGGGTTGGAGAATGTGTTGCTGTCATGGTCCTATGTCTTGTATGGACGATTTAAGGTCGTAAGAGGGAGAAGGTAGGTATTACTCATCCATGAAGGGGACAAGGGTGTTCTGGTCGATGTACTTCCTCTCAGGCCTAGAAGTCGGGAGGTCCTCATCCTCAACAGGGCCCTCGAAGGTGGGGTGGCCGCCCTTCGGGCTGAAGGGTCAGAAGAGAACGATAGCTAGTACGACATAATGATACGTCAATATCGCAAGCCCGTTTGTCACTGCAGCCGGGTCGGCAGTTGCCCAATCACTGGGAACGACAAGGTATTGGAATACCACTCCAACAACGACACCGCCTATACCTACCTTCCACCACCTGAGAGGCAATCCAAATCAGAAACAAACTGAGAGAACAGAAAATACCGATCCCTTATCTGTGTCAGATTCTGGCAATTCCTTCTCCAAGCGATTTTCCCGAGCCAAAGTCTGAGGTTGAGCGGCTCCTTGGTCCCACATTGAAACTGGTAGACACAATGGCTGTCTATTCCCAAGAATACTGGGACATGTTCAAAGCAGTCCGCAATGTCTACGCTCATGATTATCGATTCGTCTTCACTGACGAATTGTATAATCTGAGAAAGACCGATTATGTCGAATCTGTCGTAGGATTCCTTGATGATAGCTCCCCCTCCTTGATAAAATCAGTATACATTGGACCATCACAAAGGTCTGTCATGATTGAGTTGTCCATGCAGCTTGCTCAGATTGAGCAATGGGTATACCAAAACATGAGGGATTTTGTCCGGAATGACTGGAAACCCGTTCTTCCTCTGGGACTCAAACATAACTCCAAGGGGGATGAGAAGGAATATCTAAGGATAAGACAAAATCAAGAGGATGATTTTGAGAAGGGCTTCACTCCAATCAAGTTTCTCTTGGATTTCAAGAAACAATTAGAGCTTCATGAATCATTCGAACAGGCCAACTATGAAGTCACAGGGCGCAGAATAGCTGTCTAAAGGGACGTTGAAGGTTCCTGATTACGTCCGGTGGCGGGTCAGATAAGGACCACCGAAAAATCCCGAACCATGACGAGTCTGAGATTCCTTTAATAGGGAGCCTACCAATAGTCTGATAGGAGAAGGAGTCAGTCAAGGCGAGCATGTGGGTTAGTTTTTCGTTACATGCCCTCAATTACGAAACTCCCCCCTCCTACCACGATTTCCCGCGTGCTCGCCACCCATGTCCAGTGTCATGAAGACTCATCTTCGGAGAAGTAGTCCAGCAGTGTCAACTCATTTCCAACGGTCGGTTTCTGTGCTTTCTCTCCGGTTACCGGTAGTCTAGGACTATCCTCCCACTCGTCCACAAAGTACTCCAGGGGCAGGGTCGTGGCTGGAGTCGTCTTGTACTTCGCCTTTCTATCAAATGGCGAATAGGCTGTATGACTCCGAAACAGAGTCTTGGCTTGACCCATGGTGAGCATGATGAGAAGATGTGATTGCCTGACAACCTATCTTGATGAGATATCATCATGCCCTCGAACAGTAATAAGTCTGCCACAGAGAAGATTGGCCTAGAGGCAGTCACTAGTTACTTCGAGGCTATGAGATAGTCCGCATCGTTTCACACTATCTATGGAGTGTTGAAACTTTGCCAAACATCACTCGGTCGCTTCCAGAATTACGCTAACAACTTCCGGAGTCAGGCCGTCCCTTGACCGTCAGTTTCAGAGAATAAAGCCTCTTTCTTCTTTTCAAGTTTCGGACGGTTCGGTTTCCATTTGCCGAGAATGCAAAGTGTGAAGTATTTCAGCCCAATTATATATAACTGAGTTATTGAAACATATATTAATGAGTTCGGCTTTGTAGGTAAAAGAGGGGGGTTCAAGCAGCTGTTTGACCCGCCCTAAGAGGGAAAAGGAGGACAGTACTCGTGAAAGGAAAGAAGGAAGCACATCGGAACGCTTTGATGCTGGCCTTCGCACTAACGGGCTTTGTGGTGGGCGGTGCCGCACTGCCGATAGTACTGGCTTGGCAGGAAACTCACTACTATCGCGAATACGTCGATGACATGTATACTGACTGGGATCATGATGGCTGGTGTAAACTCATCACAATAGCAAGGAATCAAGGTCCAAATCTTGCACCCCTGACCCTTGATACGGACTATGACTCTACATTCCCGCCTTGGAACTGCTACACGGACAGCACTGGTCAGACAAAGGTCAGTGATACTCAGAGGATAGGATGGGCGAGGTTCATCTGTCAGGAGTGGCGACGAATATGGTGGGTATGGACACTCGTGAGAGAGGAAGAGCCCGTTCTGAACACTAAGGTTACATACCATGGATCTGGAGTCTTTAGCTACTACGATTGGTACGCGCCATAACCAGCACAGTTCCGAAAGAAGCTGAGAGGCAGTACAACAGGACTGCCTAGGAAACCGATCCCAAGAGTGGCTCGGTTTCCGATTTGGAGCCAGAAGAATCAGTCGAGTAGGCCTCGTTTTCCTCTACCTAGATCGCTTGGTTTGGATTCATCGAAGTGCAGTTATCATGATGGGCATATCGACTTCGAGAAGGAAACATATAGTGACGACATGCATAGTTCTAACACTGTTGATTCTCGGGAATCATCCTGTCTACATTTCATCAACGACTCAGAAGTCCTTGAGCTTGACTGAATCTCTTGATGTCGAAAGCTACCTTGAATATCAGTTAAGCACTCACATTATGGTCCTATGGAACTACACACTTGACGAGGGAGTTATACACACCTACCCAGGCGAAGTCCTGTATTCAGAAACTGAAAGTGTTGTGGTCACCATCCGAATCGATGTGTTGGCTGAGCCCGCTCCCGGTACTTTCTCGGTTCTCATTGGCTTTCGTGCAGACACAGAGATTGGGTACAAGACGCGCCACTCTGTATTGGCGGACTATTCGCCACAATCAGGTGCCTGCACTATAATGAATGGTACCCTGGAAAACCAATCCGGAATCCTACGCCTATTCTCTGACGACAATTGGCCAGAGAATGATATTGTAGTATCGTCACTTGGTAACCTTCATGTTGGAGCTGAGTTGGCAAAGAACGATGATGTCAGGATGGTGATGGGTGAGGCTCAGGTGACAGCGAGCTATGATTGTGACCATATGCATATTGTCGACGGTGTTGTCAGCCACAGTAGGAACTATGACAAAGACAGTCATGTTCTTGTTAAGGCTGGAGGCGGCATTGCTGACATGATTCTGTTAGGGCTAGCCAACCTCTCCTACTGTGTTGGTGGTCTTGACTTGATAGACACAAATCTTGATCTAGGTCCCCCATTCGAAGAGTCCTTGACATCGCCCTTGTCTGTCCTTGGTCCTGTGTTCATAGGAGTCTTTGTAGTGTTCTATGCCCTATTCTATCGTGCGCAAAGAAAACGGCGGTCCACCAAGCACACTCCAAAGAAACTCAAGAGAAAGAATCAGTGGATATCTCTCCATTCAAGTGCAAGGTATAGTGTTTCCAAGGTCGTCATTGTACTCAAACAGGGGTGACAGATTGATACTACCACTATTGGTCGGACTTGGTCTTGCAAGGCTAGAGCGGAACAGAGGACCCGAATGGTCGTTGGGTGTTGCATTAGGACTAGTCATTGGTATTGTGTCAGGGCTTCAGGTGCTTCCACTTGCGTATCCACTGTATGCCGAAGTGGTTCGGTTTATACAAGGCAATCCGTCAATCTATGTCATCGAGGAGTACTTCCTAACAGCGGACACTGTCCTCTGGATGTTCGGGATAGAGGAGGTCTGGCTGTCTCCTGCGTTGTTCTTTCACTTCGTTCCACTCTGTGTTTTCCTGTCTGTCCTAGGTCAGGTCATTGGGCATCACCTATTCACAGTAGACCCTACAGAGCCTTGGCCTGAAGACGAACCAAATGAACAAGCGATGTAGCCTTACCTTCGTCATGGACCGGCAGAATGGAGTCCTACCTCCGATCTCCTGCCTAGGTTGAACTGCCAAAGGGAATACATGGAGTGATGAGATGTGGTAAGCCTATCAACTAATGCCGGCTATGATGCTGGAGAGAACTCACAGGTCAATGATGGCCCTAACCACTCGCGTTCTGCAGAGCTTTTTGAGCCCATGCCTCCCGGCATCAGTGACAGTCCTGCGACAAAGCGAATTCTCAGGCGTTCCCTTGTATTGACCACCGAGGAGTTCGCCTCAATGGCCTTTGTAGAAACCTCCCCACTAGTTCTCTAATGTTTCGGGAGCGGTCCTCACTAATCATGTCCCGCACACCCTATATCAGCGACTTGACCTTTACCTCGTATTGCTAATTCAAAAACCTACCTGATGATGTTGGTGGAATCGATGAAGATGGTGGGAGTGTTGAAACCTCCCCTATTGACTCTCAGACTCAGCTCAGGGGTTTCGTGTAGCATCGACGACTGAGGATGAGTTGTCCATAGCCTCGTCCTACTTGCTGGCAAAGTGTTCGTCCAAAGATTGAATATGGTTCCATCTAAGTGAAGAAGAGAGTTTCAAGAGAGTCAGGCTGTGTTGCCCTATCTGCCTGAGCCGTGTGTAATCAGTCCCGCCAGACCCAAACACAACACACCATATCCCAGATTGATCTCGACAGCTACTGTAGGAAAGATCATAGACACCACGAGGGCGCCGAGTCCATTGCCAAGTCCGCCCAAGTACAGAAGTAGAATGATAATCTCCTTCAATTTTCGTTCTTCACCCATGGGAACTCACCATTGCGTTGGTCTGTGTCGTTGCATAAGTGACCTTCGTATTTGCCTAGTCCATCTCTACGATGACCGATGTCTGTGATACACACTGCCATCTTGTATCAACTCGCAAGGAGTCCTAAGACCATGAGTTCGCTTCTCTCTCTGGTCTGCATGGCAAGCGCGGGGGGAAGACTCTAGCCAGCCATTGGCCGGACGCCGATGCAGTGAAAGCGTTCTGAAGGCCCGCGGAAACCAGATAGGCACAAACGACAGATTATTGATACATGTGGAAGTATTTCGGCAACTTCAGAGAGAGGATTGAGGGGCATTCAGTGTATGATGTTGAGCAATACTGGTTAAGAAGAGCAAGACGGACCCTTGGATTGATTCTGATTGCGATTGCGTCAATGGTTTCATGGTTCGCTCACGTGTTTCTAGGCTGGACCCTGCTTCAGTCGGCACTCCTTATGGTGATGGACATCATTTGGTCTTCATGCTTACGTAGCCAACGCCTGGGGGACCTTCCACGTGAAAGGTCTGTTCTCGATTAATCAGGATCCCTGCTTTTCTCCAATTGTGAAGGGCGGCGCATTGGTCTCGATATGGCCATCTCCGAGGACGCCACGACCTTTACCTTCTCTGATCGTGAGCAGAGAGATTACTATTCCCAAGGGGTAGTAGGCAGAATCATTGACCGCCTCCACATCAGGATTAGACCCACTGCAATAAGAATGGGGACTGGAATAATAGTGGGAAGTAATGTTGGAGCTGGCGATGACAGATTAACCAGAAAGAGTGATGCCATGACCAATGAAACTGGCATCTCGCTAAAGACTCCCACTAGAACTGTGATCATACGAGAAGTCTTCTCTTGATAGTATCTGAGCATTTGATACGCGAATAAGAGACGTGGAAGGGAAACTGGCATGGAAAAGAGCCACTCCTCAGATGTGAAGAGCCTAAGCCGGTGTTATAGCTGGATTCTTGGTACATCCATGCGACGGCGGCAACCGTCATATCGGTGTCTGGTCCTGTTCCACTGATCTGAACAATGTAAGGCATTATGACAGCAATAACGCCCATGATACACCCAACAAGACGCGGTGTCAATACTGATGGGCTTGGAGCTCCCTTTGAATATGACACAGTCGGCATGTCAGTAGATCCCATCCTACTGCTTGACTCCTTGATAATAACGCTCGTTCGGATTTGAAAGTTTCAGTTGGGTTCTTCTTTATTCTGGCGCGGAAGTAGTATGCTGTTCTTATGGCAAAGGGGCATGGTCATGTGCAATGACCATGCCTGGTTCACTCAAGCCAGTTTGTCTTGCCTGATGAGGGACATGATCGGGTCCGCCTGACACACCTGCGAGATGTGACCCGCCTTGTCTTCAACACCAAGGAAGAACACATTCACACCGCCACACATAGGACAGCAGTGAGGTGATGGACTGGCGGTCACTCCTGCGAATCAAGTTGTCCTGAGGGTGTTCCACGGATGACATCTTGTACAGAGAGTCAGCTGTGTGGGTGTCTTTTGTGTCTGCCGTTTTCCGATGACTAGGTGCTTTCGATGAAGGTCGTATTGATGAAACTATCAAGGAACGTGCCAATGTCGCTGGGGACCCTATCAGGAAGAAGTAGCCCCTGGTCTATCAGGAATGACAGGTATCTCTCGATTCCAGTGCGGTTGACATTATAGTCATAGATGATACGATTGAAAGCCGTTTCCACAGCAGAAACAGCATCCTCCATCTCCAACCATGTAGCTGCAATCTGGATGGCCTCCGTTGGGTTGTTGACTATCCACTCCTCGGCACGCTTGTGTATGTCTACGACCTGCTGAACGATTTCAAGACTTGACTCGAGGAAAGCGTTTGAAGAGGCTACGACACAACAGGGATGTCGAGGCCATATCTCACCCGAGAGAACAAGTGGAACTGCGAGATTATCAGACTCTGCACGTGCGTTGAACGGCTCCCAAGCAATGAACGCCGGAGCATCCTCTGATAGAGACTCTGCCATGAACGAGGGGGAGGTAGAGTATGCAATGATGTCTGACCAAGCTAGCCCAGATTGATTCAATGCCAAGCGCAAAAGGAAGTTTTGAACGGTAGAGGGGCCAGGCTGATACACACCCTTTCCAGAGAGGTTTGCCACGCTAGTTATCACACCGGCGTCATAGTCAGCCGTGCGAACCATAATTGCAGAACCCTCGAGATTGGCCGCAGCAACGACCGTGACCATGATATCCTGGTTAATCCGCTTTGTAAGCGCGGGGGCTGCACCAAGATATCCCATGTCAATCTGACCGCCAAGGAACCCGTCCATCTCTAATGCACCATTCCGAAAGGGAACGAGTTCGACATTGAGGCCTGCCTCTTCGTACCACCCGTTAACATATGCTACCCGAAATGCAAGTTGATGGAGATCTTTTTCGAGATATCCAATCCTCACATCAGACAATGTCGTGGGATACCAGACTGCCACAAGTACAACCGATGACAGAACCACTATCACGACGGCCGCAGCAATTGGCCTATTCTTGTCCATTCTAAGTTGTCTCCTCTCTCAAGAGGTCATATAATGGAAGTGAATCCTAGACTCATATGAGCGTTGGGTTATGTCCACGTCCATTCAGTAAGTTGATTAGACAGCCCTAGGTAGTATGTTATTCATGTCGCTCCAGAAACGCATCCCTGACCAGCTAAGACTCCAGGAAGAAACGATTTCCGCCAGGAAGGACGAAGAAGTTGGAGTGTTTCCGACGAGCGACTACGTTCTCCTGGAAATCTCGAACAAAGTGGGGAAGATCCACATCTCAAGGATAGCGGCCGCCATTCGGGATCTAGTGAAGAGCGATCGCAGGATGGTTGCGATAAGAGGGTACGGCTTCAAGGGAGTGGGCCTGTCTGTTGGAATTGCTCACGAACTCAATAGAGAATCGTAGGCTATTCTGCCGCCATCCCCAGACAGAATGACACGATAAACTCTTTCGGTGCCTTCATACAGACCTTGAAACCTGCCTGTTCATCTCAGAGGATCTCCCAAAGTCTGCCATGATGAGTCCAGAAGTGAGTCCTTCACGTAACCGACATATTGGCCAGAAGCGTAAGCAACCGATTTCGAATTGAACACCTCCCCATATGAAGTCCTAGTCCATCATCTTGAGGATAGCAACTTCCTGGGGGTGTTCAAATTCCGACGCGAGGACACACATGTGATGACGTTGGTAGGAAACGGTGACGACGTACGGACCGCTGTCCGGGATGCACTCATCAGGACATTTGAGGACATCCTGAACGACCTCATGGAGAAGTACGGAGAGCACCGAACAGAATGCCCGGAGTGCCCGGTGATCACAATCCTCTCTGAGTTCATAGTCAAGCTCAGAAGGGCAGGTCTCCAGGAAGAGGCAGAGATCGTTCGTGCCGTGCGGGAGCGGTACAATATCTAAGATTGTGCCTTCTCTGCAAGGGCGTCAGCGACCTGTTTCAGCATTTCGGCCACACGCCGACCCAATGGAGTGAGAAACACATACAAACGTGGTCTGGGTCCTGCCCCTTTACGTTCCTCTTCATCAATAAGGCCGACTCCCCTCTCACTCCCGAGCAAGTTTCTAAGCGTTCTGAGTCCGTCCTGTGTTGCTACACCATCAGGGTTGACCGCACTTCTGAGGAGTCGTGTGATGAACTCATCTCGATCCAGAAGTCTCAGGAGCAAGGCCGATGCTCCCGGTTGCTCCAACCAACTCAGTCTGTGGTCTGTCATCAAATTCACTGTCGTACTCGCATATTGTCAGATATGCGTCTTCAGGCCCATCTAATAATCTTTGTCAAACTTACCGCCATACGGTATGTTTAAATAGTACTGCTTCTCACCAAGTATGCAAATATAGCGTTCGAAAGTTGATTGGTGACAATAGATGTGGCGGGGTATAAAGATACCAAGGCGTCTGAGTGTCCCGAGGTGGCAAGTTCTCTTGCTGAAGTGAGAGCGCAACTCCAACGATACTGGGAGCATCGAGTCCCCAATCTCTGACCGAGGCAAATCCTCCAAAACTGCGTCTTGCATGGTCGTGCAATTCCCTGTCTTGAACAGGCTGACTCGGCAGGCAGGTGTGTGGGGAACATAATGTAAAAGGAGAAATGTACAGGTGGAGTTCTCAAGAAGAACGATTCTCCTTGGAATGGTGCTGACAATGATTGTCTTAGTTGCGGGCAGTGCCACGCCTGCGGCCGCACTGACAAAGACTGAGCGGACTGAGCTAAGAGATTGGAGAGGCACCTTCATTGTCACCGTGACGGGGTGTTACACCCAGGGACAACAATACTTCTACGAGGTCGCACATTCTCAATACGTCAGATTGAATCCTGGTTTCTATTGGGGAAGTGTGTCCTGGGGAGCCAAGGGGTGGGATCTATCTGGTTTGCTTTATGACGAAGAGTTCACTCTCAGTACGACTTACTGGGTCTATCAGGACGAGAATGTCGATGACAAAGCCACTACTTGGCTCTATGGTATCGTAAAGAGATTTGGAATGCCGGCGGGTGGCCCAGTCGACATAGAAACCACAGTCCATGCTGAACCTCCATGGTAATATGACGTCTGGAAGAATCGTTATGGCCAGAATCCATCATGGATTCTGGCCCATTTGTTTCCCACACATTCAAGGAGAGTAATGGAGAACTAACACTGAGGGAAAGTTTCGAAGAGTATTTACGCTTACATCTCCATGGTGCTATGTGTTGAGGTCTTAACCAAGGGTCACTTACAGAGGGGTCAACTTAATGAGAAGGGTCGCCATCATAGTTCTTGTAGCTTTCGTGATACTTTGTCAAGTGCCGACCGCCAGAGCAAACTTCACCTTGGTCATCCCGCCGGGAGGCTATGAAACAATCACGTGGAATACGGAAGGAGAACCGGGTCGGGGGCTCTATGGGCACTTCGAGGTCATAAACGGCTCAGATATCACATTCTTCATCAGTGACGAAGCTGCGTTCAATGACTGGAAGGACGGTCGTTCTATCCAGGCCTATGAGGTCATGGAGGACGTCACCAGTGGGGACTATGAGTATCTGGCAGGGGGCGGCACGACATGGTATCTCGTCTTCGACAACACAGACGAGGTTTCCACAACACAGACGGTAGAGGTAAACACTCAGATTGACATAACTGCACCTGCCTTAGAATGCAGCGTCAAGAACAACGACGTGCTGTCAGGGACACAAGAGATCACAATCACCGCTACTGACAGATTCAAGGTCCTTTACGTAGAGTACACGATAGCCGCCTCAAGCTATCCAACTTCGTTCAATCCAATCACGAACAGCGTGGGAGGCAACTCCATTTCGATCAAGCTTGACACAAAACAGATGGAGAATGGCAGTTACTTCATCTCGATAAGAGCGTATGATGTTTCATATAACGAGCGACGAATGGTCGTTAATTTCAGAGTGGAGAATGAGTATGACCCCTCACTTGGCACGTTGGGGGTTCTCACGAATCCGCTTGTTATGGCCTCTGTTCTACTTGGTGTTGTGAGTCTGGGAGTCGTTCTCAGGAGAAGACGGCGTTTCATCAGTGAAACCGACGTGGAGCATGTGCCTGAATCAACCAATGGACTAGAACCCACTCCCTCACAGGAGTCACGAGTTGAGGAAGATGCTCTCGAAGAAGCGCCTGTGATCGAGGAAGTCGACAAGCTGGGCATTGGTGAAGTCCCAGTCGACCTCAGAGTGGTCGCGTTCATCATCGGTGCACTTGCTCTCTTTGCGCCCTATGCCTTGTTGATTGAAACATTCGAATGGAGCACGACGATAGTATCTATGACATGGACGTCAATTCAAGGCTACAACATGCGGTTATTTTATTTCCACAATCCATTCATGTTGATTGGAGAGTTTCCAGCCGCGGTCTGGAGAGTGGTTTTTGTCTACCAGATGGTTCGTTACTACCTGGGGAGAAGCACGCGGAGAATGACGATTCTGGCGGGGATATTAGCTGAGATGCCCATGCTAGCGTACATGTATTGGTGGACCCTATATGCCGCGTCAATCGGCCAGGGCCCCTATCTAACCATTCCCACTCCGTTGATGGTCGTGGCAGCCCTAGCATTCCTGTGGATGATACCCTACCCTGTGCCGAAGACCCCATTCGATGACCAAGCTGTACTAGACAAGTGGTGGGAGCAGGAAACCGATTCTGAAGGCATGGCACCGAAAGAAGCCGTCGCGGAAGAACGCTCACAAGATGACACAGCACGTGTGATGGAAGAGGATGGAGTCGAGTAGTCTGTCACATAGAAGCACACAGTCAGGCTCAGATGAAAGCCCAGTTGACCTCAGAGTAGTCTGTGTCATCATAGGAGGATTTGCTTTTTTCGCGCCCATAATGGTCTATGTAGGACCAAGGTTCGGATTGATGACAATATTCGGCATGACATGGAGGTTCGACCGGAGCTGGGTCAGTTCTTCTTGGATGGTCATGGACCCCATACACGTCATTGCGCCTCTTCCCTTCACTGTGTGGCGACTTGTGTTTGTCTATCAGATGGTTCGATACTATCGAGAGAGAGGTACGCTACTTGGAACAGTCCTGCTGGGTGTCTTTGCTGAAACGTCCCTGCTGTTGGCGGAGTACATCATGCGAGTCTTTTCGCCGCCGACTATGAGCCTTTGGGATCCAGGGCTGACCTTTCCAACTCCCTTGATGCTCGTGGTAGCGTCGGCCTTCCTCTGGTTGAATCCCCTTCCTGTGCCGAAGACCCCATTTGGTGACCAAGCTATGCCAGACCGGTGGCGGGATCGAAACACAGACTCTGAGGGCAGAGCACCAATCGAGTCACTGAGAGAGAATGGCAGTGCAGATATGAAAGGCGGAATTAAGTGTCCCATGTGTGGAAATGAGGAGATTAGAAGGGGGATGCTGCCTGGCATATTAGGTGTTAGAGCACAGCTTGTTTATTTGTGCAAGAAATGTGGACAACGATGAGCAGGATAGACTGAACAGGGAGTGGGTTGTCTATTCCTGTCGAGGGTGTGGAAATCGTTGGGAGGGATGACTGCCGCAGATAATGCTGGAGATGAAAGTCGACAGACCGACGGCCCCCCTGGTCATAGCTCGCTATATTACCCTGTCCTTTCCCCCCTTAATGAGGTCAATGAGGGGAGTCCGTTCCATGGAGAAGTAAGCTCAGGCACGGGCCTTAGCAACACGATGGCCGCTCCGGCGAACAGGAGCAGTGGTGTAGGAACTGACAAGTATAACCAGAGCAGGGATGGAAATAGGAGCGCAATCACCATCAGTGAGAACATAAGAAGTCCCGGGCCCTCGGACATTATTCCCAGAACGAGAGTTCGCCTTCTCGTAGTCGCGCCCTGGTAGTACTTGTACACTTGGTATACGTAGGCACACCTGAAGATCAGGACCGGCATCATGAAAATGCTTGAAAGTGGGTCAAGTATCCCAAAGTACACCTCATCGCGAAACTGTATGTACCTCCATGTGAGCGCCAAGAGATTGATGGCCGTTCCCGAGAAATAGCAAAGCATAGGCGCGAATAGTGCCAGCGCAGACAGAACAATGACCACTACCCTTCTATTTACAACACTATGGTATTCAGTTGAGGTGTCATCTGTTCTGACCATCTAGAAGTTTCCTCCATAAGGACCTAAATCGGCACCTGCCGTGTTGAGGGGCGATGTTTGGTGGACTCTTGAAGCGAGGACTTCCTTCTGGCCTCGACGACACACTTGCATGAAACCTCTCACAACGACCCTTGTACGTTGCACGACTTGTTCGAAGTCTTCTACCATGATTCATCAACCCGCATATTGAATCTCTTCAGCAATACTTGCTCTCAGATTCCTGACCACCACAAAGTAGGTTGCTGCCAGAGTAAACAGGACAGCTGCTCCAAGAATCATTGTGAGCAGAGGCACGGGGACAGCGAGCAGCACAGGAAGCCGGTTCCACAACAGTGCGGTTAATCTACCGATGTAGCTCAGTGGCAACTGTATGACGAAGCTGGTCAACAATAGACCAACCATTGATCCAATGAGGGCTGCTATCACTATTCCTGTCGCTGATTCTATCAGCACTGATGAGAGTATTGGCCTCGGGTCCGACCCAAGTGCTCTCATTATTGAGAACTGCCGTTTCAGCTTTCCAAACCTCACCATGGATACTATGAGGATGCCTGCAGTCAAGTAGAGTAGTGCAAAGATGACGTTCAGCGTATATGCACCGTAGATTGACTGGCCCGCCCTAGAGTCCAGGGCCGCGTCAACAAGGGCCTCAGCCGATTCAAGTTTCTCGAAGCTGTTAGGTGCGATCTCGTGAAGGTCGAACAGAGCCTGAGTGTAGTTCGCCCCTGGGTTGAGGTCGACGTAGATTCTGTTGATTCTAGTTGTGTTCAAGCAAGCATGAAGATAGTCAAGGTCAACGACCAGGAAGAACGTGACACTTGACTCTCCCGGAAGGTAGGTTCTCCCTCCCTGATAGCTCTCGGCCATGACGTCTATGATGGTGGAGTCACTTATGTTTCTCCAATACTCACCCTCAAGCTCAAGTGTCACCTGGTCACCGTAGACAGGAGTGCGAACCCCACCACTTATCGCATAGTGGTCAACTGGCTTGAAAGAAGAAAGGAGATTGGCGTGGTCTTCTAGAAGTAGAGGGATAGACGTCCAGGGACTGCCGTCCTTTGTGAAATATGGCAGCCAGAACGCAGAATCGAGCCACTCAAGGGGTTGTACTCCATAGACTGCAATCGGGGTTCTGACAAACTCCCTAAATCCCGAGGAATCTGTTGTCCAATAGCTGACGAAGGCATCTGTCTCAAGAACTCCACTTGCATGGGCAACTCCCTCCACAGCGGATATGTTCCCAAGATGCGACAGTGTGACGTTCTCAAGCGATGACTTGACATCGATCTTGACATCGGCGCCAGTCTCGAAGTAGAGAACATCTCTCATGTGCGTGCTGGCGGTAGTGGCGGACAGCGAAGAGAAGACGCCAGCCGCGAAGACCATGGCGATGAACATCACTCCCAGCGCCTCGCTCTTCTTGAACAGACGAAGGTTTGCTGAGACCACTTTCGTTCCCGAGTAGAGTGACTTCCTCTTGATTCTAGCTAGAACCTTTGACTTGATCTCGGCGGCAGGACGTGACAGGAGCCGGGCGAAGGCGATTATGAAGATTCCAAGCATCGGAATGATGAAGGCCGCGAACAACATTGTGCCGTAGCCACTCATAGGTATGTAGGTCCACGCCAGTAGCATTGGAGAGAGGAGGTATCCAGTGATTCCCAGTGCGACGAGCTCGTAGCCTGGGCTGCCCATCGTCTCAGTCTCTAGAAGTACCTCTCTCTCGACTATGTCATGGGCCTCTGTGGCTGACATGATCAACGCTTTTACTGCCGAGGGCAGCGCGACAACGAAACCGACCACAAACGAGAACATGAAGACGGCTACCACAGCTTCTGTCTGAAGAAGCAGAGTGAACTCCGAGAGTCGCGTTAGGTCAAAGGACATGAGCTCTCGGACGGTTCCTGATAGAAGTGCTGAGAACCCCCCTACTAAGATTGCTCCGAAACTACCGATTATTCCGGTCGTCAAGGCACTGCTGAGAATCCAACGAAATGCCTGCCATCCAGACGACCCCCGAGTCTTCAGCGTTCCAATGTCCCGGCGCCTCTCATCGGCAAGCAAGTTGGAGTTGTACTGGACCAGGATGACTGCCATCACAAGGGTAGGTATTGAGAAGGCTAGAGCTATCGCTCGCATGGCTGTACCCCAGGCCACGTATTCATAGACCGCAGCAGCCAAGGCAAAATGGCTGACCGCGGCAAACGGGAGAGTCCTCTGTTCAATCCTGTGTTCTAGGTCCTCCATGGCCCCGATTGCATCTGGTTCGAAGACGATTGCGTGGTCAACAGTCGCCCATATCTCGGTCTGTACGGCATTCCAAGAGTCACGACTGACCTCCTGAAATCCCTCCACGAGCCCTTCTGTCGTTGTGACCATGAAGAGGGAGGTTGACAGAGGCGCGCCCCACTCGTACTCATGCATGAATAGTGAGGTCGTGAACGACCCAACTATCGTATAGTTACGTTCGACGAAATACCAGTCATCGCTCGTTTCATTATAGGCTTCAACCGAAACAGTCGCATTGTCACCAATGTGAAGTCCGTACCTTGTCATTCTGCCACGTTCGACTATGCATGTAGTCGAGTTGAGGCCCGTATGACCATCTATGATGCCTATAGCATCTGAGAATGTTTCGAAGAAGGACTCGTTGACGCCGATATGGACTCTAAAGGCCTCCCTCCAGT
>JBHIAE010000016.1:0-58989 GCA_046758445.1 Candidatus Thorarchaeota archaeon
CCCAGTGAAAGCTGCTAAGATAATATCGAGAGCGGTTGGTTCTCCAAAGACAAGCTCCACCATTGCAGGAATTGTAGGTAAGGTTGCCACATTTCATTGTTCCTAGTCCTTCTTGCATGCTTATGCAAGGGCTATTCCTAGTAGTGCATTGCATCGATTGTTTTCATTCTACCCAATTGTAGTTTCCATTTCAAGACTCCGAAGTGAGGGGTGGCGCCACCCCCGAGATATATTTAAGAAAGCTCCCAAAATGGGAGAAAGACCTGACTCTTGGAGTTGGCCTGCCTTTGCGTGAGATATTGAAACTTGATGACCGAGGAAGAATGCTGATACCGAAGCCGGTCAGGGAGTTTCTGGATCTCGAGAAGAAGCTCGAAGAGTTGGAAAAGAGTACAGACACGATTACAATCGCAGCCGTCCTAAATGCAGGGGCCAGACTCCTACGAATCACGTCTCTCGTGGCTGATAACGATTCACTTACACTTCTTGTCCATTCAAACCAATACTCTGAATCCCACAAACAAGACATCCGGGACATCAGTGAAGCTCTGTGGGGCAAAAAGGCCGACTTTAGGGCAGGTGCACTCAAGAAAGGGGACAAGTTGATAGCTCTTGAGATCAACAAATCCGGGCGAATCCACGTTCCTAAAGCCATACGTCAAGAGCTGCATCTGGACTTCGACTCATACCTAATGTCCATAGGGCTGGAGCCTAGTGACGAGGACAGACAGATACAACTCATCCCTTTGATGAGTCCGACGAAGACGCTTCTGATTCGAATTCTCATGAAATCTGGTGCAACTGAATGGAGAACAATCACTCCAAGGCCCAAGGATGAGAGAAACCTCAAGCGAGAGATATCAAAGGAGAAAGATGTGAAGAAGGTCGAGTTCTTCTAGATCACTCGCACTTTGACCCAATTCCTGACCAAGGAGTCTAGTCCTTCATCGGCAACGTGAAACCAAAGTACAAGAGAATTGATCCAAGAATCCAGAAGGTCCACGAGAACCACAGGATTTGGGGCAGATTCATTGTGAGGCCATAATAGATGGCGACGAAGGCTATCTGCAACACAAAGCCTGCTGCCAAGGCAACACCTGAGAATCCAATCATATGCATGCTTCTCTTTGGTTCAGTCTCCAGCACTCTACGTGAGGCTGTGAAACCTGCCCCGGCAAGTAATGTCGTCGCAAAGACTCCTGCGACACTAAGAATTGCCGCGCTAACTATCGAGAACAGAATCACTTCTTCCATGATTACCGTCAAGGTTGTTAGTAGCTCCAACGCAACGACAAACAGCGCACCGACTGCGAGATACATCCTGTTCTTCTTGACGTCCATTCCTCCGTAGAATAAGTCGAGCGTGAACCACATGATGAAGAAGATGCCCGAATAGAGGAAGAAGCTAGGAAGGCTTCTCCAGAAGAAGTCTAGATTCGAATCCACGAAGTGAAACACTGTCATGAGGGCCCAGGAGGCGGACGCGACAGCAACCGAAGCTAGGTATAGTAAGAATCTCAGCATCATGCGCAGTCTCTTGGACCTATACCGTGGGATGATTCTCGAAATCAACAATAGATCGGTAACCATGAGCGACAATGCGAAGCCAACTGGTATCAGGTCGACGCCTGGTCTAATTCCCATTGAGAAGTCCTGCACGCCCTTGAGAATCACCGTCAGAATCCCTGATATGATAGGTATCAGCAAGGAAACAGCGGCGGCAATTCGAGTCCAAGAAGGCATATCCGTGTAGATTGTTTCTGCGTGTAAAAAGAGTTCTGCCTGTTCAATAGCGAAGATGGTCCATTATGCTCTGCTCGCATCGTAAATGGTGAGATGAGTGGAAGATGCCAGAGTCTGACGACCTTATTAGATCATCTCCTAACGTTTTCTGAGAACTTTGGTTGCTTAGGAAGATTTATATTTAGATACAGAATTGCAGAAACGTCCCAGAATGGGATATTCCCAAAATGGGAATCACGCCTATTCTGCGATTATTGACAGCAACGAACGAACCGTTTGGTGCGCAAGTCTTGCCACGAAGCGAACGGTAATGTAAACAAGGGACCGATGGTAATGGGCTCCGCCCTGCCCGGGGCTCATTACCTTCACACTGTTTCTTCTGACCGAACTACAAGGGCAACCAAGTCCCGATTCCTCTCTCGATTGCCTGCCTGAGGACAAGAGGGGCAACTGCCATGTCATCTATGGCAAGACCCAGATTCACCGTCATTGTTCTTTCCTCTGAGGTTTCTCGTCTAGGTTTCTTTCCTGTTGCTAACTCACCAAGATCTGCATGAACCTCTGGGATGTCCTGGAAATAGCCTACTTCCTGATAATGCCGAAGCTGTGGCGTATCGTCAGTGCAGAACTTGTCGGCCTCCCTCATAGCATCTGGGTGCCAGTAAGAGTCAAAGTCAACAAGAGATGCAAACGCCCCACTATCGAACCAACCTGCTTGGATGGTAGCGTGTGGCACCTTCAGAATCGGACCAGCAGTAACCACTATGTCGCAATTCGTCACTGCCTGGTTAGGACTGTCTACAATTGCCACATCCAATCCGAGGCTTTCTTCAATCTCGTCCGCATAGTCACGGGCCCCGGCAGCGTCAATATCGTAGGCCATGACCTTCTCTAGCTCAAAGAGTTCGTTCAACGCCTGAACGTTACTGCGACCCTGCACCCCGCAACCCAGCATGCCTACAATGCGTGAGTCACTACGGGCCAGAAACTTCGCCGCCAGAGCCGTTGCAGCACCCGTTCTCATAGCAGTAATCCAGACACAGTCCATCACCGAGATTGGCAGTCCAGTTTCTA
This sequence comes from Candidatus Thorarchaeota archaeon, assembly GCA_046758445.1. GTDB lineage: Archaea > Asgardarchaeota > Thorarchaeia > Thorarchaeales > Thorarchaeaceae > SMTZ1-83. The sequence goes on from JBHIAE010000016.1 coordinate 2,818, forward strand.
CGTCGTTTAGAATCAAGAGACCTGTGATGTATGGAAGTCCTCTTCGGCTGTTCTCCGGGAAGCCACTCACCCATTTCACCCCTGCCGACCGAAGAGCCGGGATGCTTGCGGGCATTGCATGAATGAAATTGTCGCCTCCACCAGGATGAATACCGGGTTTAGGAGGCATCTCTATCCGACCCTCCCCTTTCTCCTTGAAGGCCACTTCAAGCTCTTTGATTATTCGGGCCATCGTGAGTCCGCTGGCTTCAACGTCTGCCTGTGACAAGTACAGCAGCTTCTTTTCTGTCATTTTCCAACACACCCATTGAACCTCTATTCTTGACAGCTGGGGCAGAGATACACGTGGCCTCCTCCGTGAGCAATCCTTTGAATTGCGCCATCGCATCTGGGGCACGAGAGGCCTTTCATGTTCGGTCCCATTGCTGGTAAATACGAGCCCTGAGTCCCATAGAGATCTACAAACTGATTCTTGCCACCCAACCTGAGTCTGTCTCTTACGACGGTCTTAATGGCGTCAAAAAGCTCTTTCACTTCTTTCACTGTCAGGTCTGAGGATTTTCTCTTAGGATGTAGCCTAGCCCTAAAGATGATGTCTTGAAATGAACTGTTCGAAAGGCCTACAAGGATCGCATCTCTTCCCACGAGCATGGTTTTGACGTTCTTTGTTGATTGAGTCACCAACTTGTTGAAACGTTCAAAGGTGAAAGTCTTCTCGTCTGGAGCCATGGTTTCTGAGAAATCCCTGGAATACACATACGACTTCTCAAGTTGTGAGTCTTCGCATGCATAGATGTGTCCCCAGCCTTTGAGTCTGACTGTCAATGCCGACTTATCTACCAAAGTCAAAGTCAGGTGTGTCTTCTTGGGCAATTGGCTTATGTCTTCATGGTAGAGCAGCGTTCCGCCATATTCTGGTGCAAGAAGCAGGTTCATCCCACTTTCAAGCTTGATGCGGATGATGTTGCCTCTTGACTGCACAGACTCTATGCTTCCTCCCACGAAACCATCAAAGGAGTCCAGATTGCGACCTACCATACCCGACTTCTGAAGCTTCTCCGTGTCCGTCAAGTTCCAAGATTCAATCTTCTTTCCTACCAGTTCCCTTGACATCTGTAGGGCGAGGATCCTTGCTTCGGGCATTTCATTGCTCATCGCATTTCTCCTCATATCAAGCGGCCAGTGTTCGCATGTCTGCTTTAGCAAAGCGAGAGTACGCCCTCTTTCCATATCTGCTGTCTAGTGTCTTGGCAGATTCTTGAAGAGTCTTCAGCGACTGGAAACCTCCAAGAGCCTCATCAAAGGATGCTCTGAGAAGCCAGGCCGATTCCTCAGTCCCAAGTATTCTATCCCTTAGCCAGTTCAATGGCGAGTAAAGTTCCTTGGTCTGAGGCACAATCTCACACTTGATGCCAGCTTCTCCCATGATGTTGAAGAGTCGCATCCACGAATCTTCTGTATTTGGCATCCCCTTGGTACCCTTCTTGTGAGTTTGAATCTCAATGGACCCTAAGTTCATCGATGCACCGGTTTCGTCCAGCTCTCCATAGAGGCCAAGAATCCATAGAAGGCGAAATATGATTGCTCTGCGGGTCTTCAGAACATCCTGTGTGGCTATTGTGTCAGTATCCTTGAGCCCAAGGTCGGACCGGGCCAAGTCCGTAAGAGTTTGATGCAAAATCCGGTAGGCCTTCATCTCTTTCTTCGATACCGAGAGGTCCTTCGGAAACTCTGTCATCCTAGGAGTCTTGATTTCGACAGTCTTCACTGAAACAAGGTCATCCGCAGATAGGCTGGCACGTATCTTGTCAAGCTGCTTCATTCCCTGGAAAATCTTCACATAGGCTTCATACTTGTCGTTGGAAAGAGTTTCTCCAATTCGTTTCTCAACGGACTCTGTCGTGTAGCTTGCGTTCATGATCTCGATCTTGTCGCAGGGATACCTCGAGCAGTATGCACAATTCTCAACGCCACAGTGGAATGCACACTTACGAGCGGAGCAACCTCTCAGGAAATTGTGAACACCCACATTCTTTGCCAGCTTGTCATCCGGAGTCTGACAACCATGGCATGGATTCTTTGCAGGTACATAGCCCACATACTTCCTGACTTCTTTCACGTACGAGTCCCATGCGCTTGGTTCTGACCTCTCTCTGACATATCGTGACCAAGGACAGTGACTGCAGACATTGCCGCACTTACCAAATACCAAATCCAAGACTTCGCCTCCGCTGTCTAGGTTCATTCGACCACAACAACTGTACGCCGGGTAACGTATGAATCACCCTATAATACAAGTCTTCCTAGAGTCGGGAAACGAGTCCTTGGTGAAACCTCTGACAATCCTGCATCGATGCTGCAATGTTCCATAAGCCCAACTGCCAGAAGACGGAAGCCTTGAAAGGGAACTGAGCATGGGCCACAAATGGAAGTGGTTTCTGAGCGACATGTTATCAAGGACATAACAGTGTTATAGCAGTCAGTGCTCGTCATGCGGCCTCCGGGTGAATCGATAGCAACGATTGTGCTTCCAGCGTTCCGTTCACTCGTGACAAGAGAACTTGTTGAGCGACTCATTCTCTCACAAGTTGAAGCGGCCCGCCGACTTGGCATCACGCAAGCTGCAATCAGTCAGTACCTGAATCAGAAGGGAGGTAGTCATCTGGCGGGCGAACTAGAGTCTGTTCCTGTGACTAGATCAGCTGTTTTGAAGTTAGCAGAGAACATAGCAGCAGCCCCGTCCACGCCTGTCGAAGACATGATGGTCATATGTAACGTCTGCGAAGTCCTAAGGACGCAGCGCATGGCATGTTCTCTGCATCATGAAGCTATGGACTTGCCTGACGACTGTCGGGTCTGTCTAGATTGAGTATATCACTTTTAACCAAGAACTAGAGCGGCGGCAGACTTCCCTGGGGAATGAGCACTTCAGGTTCAGGCTGGAAACGGTATATGTCAAGCTGAAGTTCAGGCATAGATTGCATGTGATATGCCAACAAACTTAGATGTATCTGACTCGATATATCTTGTCAGACACTCTTGCAGGAAACCCACATGAGAAGGAAACAAGATGGCAGAGAGGAGCACAGCATAATGAACCATCACAAGTTACCGAGAGAGAAGAGTGACCGATTCTCTACAAGTATTGATGATTCCTATTGCCCCTCGTGTTTAGCAGCCATAGCCCCTGGGCTTTTGAAGTATGAAGGCATTACAAAGGTGGCGGTGCTCCATGCAGGAAGGCAGATTGTCGTTGAGTATGACCCTGACAGAATCAGCCACCAAGAACTGAAGGAAGCACTGGAATCTGCCATTGCAGAGAACTTTGAGGCTGAAGGGGGCCTAAGTCAGCAATAGATCCCGTATGTCAGATGACGGTGAAGACCGACGTGGACGCTCTCTACAGTGACCACAACGGTCAGCGTTACTACTTCTGTGCGTTGTCATGTAAACGTGCTTTCGATGAAGACCCTGCTCTCTTCGAGGATATCAGTTTCGCCGAATAGTCGACCGATTCTCAAAGAGAGGTGAAGTGGCGGCGGCAGGGGAGGAGTAAAGGGACCTGCTCCTTTGGCACTGTTGAGTGGACTTTCCTTGTGCAACGTCTTCAAAGAATTCACCCCGTATGGTTGACGGACTTGGTACAGGGGAATCTACGGAAATAGCACTCGGTGACACGGAGTTTCTGAAGAGTGTGACTCAGGAACTGAAGACCCGAGGAATGACGTTTCATTTTGAAAGCAATGGTGGGTACGGATTCGTCGTGCTGATTACTAAGTGATGCTGCAAGTGGGGCCTCAAGATGAGTATCATGAAAACAGTGACCTTGAGGATGCTTGCCACACAAGTCACTCTCATGGTTGCCTACATAGTCACTAGGAAAGTCGTGCTAACAACTAGCGTAGGCATTGGCGACGCAGTATTGAAGACTATTGCCTACTACTCTCATCAGAGATTGTGGAACAAAATAGAACGAGCAAGAAGCACGGTTGAGTGCAGTGGCCTCAAACTTGAGCAAATCCAGGCAGTTCTAGACAGAAGATAAGAAGCCTCGGACTGAAACTATATCACGATATCGAGCTGGCACTAATGCGCAATTCACGGAGTTGAGCCCAGTATCGCTTCTTGGGCGGACAGTACTCCGGTGCTCAAGTCTGGCCAACTTGCGATGATCGGTCGAGAACAGCTGCTGAGGTTTTGATGCAGTCATACCATGGATTCTCAAGATTGAGAAGGTCTGGATGGAGGCGTCTTATGTATAATCAATTCAAGGATGGTTCATTCTTGCTGGAATCTATCTAACGCTTTACATTCCCTTCATGGCTGTTCCCATATCCCCGCAGAGTGTGCTCCTGTCAGTGGGGCTGAAACGCCCAACAATCAGTGGGCCATCAAGACCCTTCTTCTCTCTTTCCATTCGGCATTGGAAAGTTATCTCGTCCTCCTTACCGAACTTATAGACCTTTCCGGCGATGTGAAGGTGTCCTTTCTTTCTTGCAGTGTAGACAGTCGGATGCGGCGAAGCCCACCACCACGTTCCTTTCGGTTTGATGACCCCTTCTCCTAATAGACGTCGGACCTCTGCCACGTATTCTAGTTCCTCTTGTTGCCAAGGTCTGCCACGCATTACACTGAATCTTATGTCATGTTTTAACTCATCCAGTCTTCCTTCTTTCCGGTATCTTTCTACAGCATTAGGGTCAGTCACCAAAAACACATCTTCAGAATCGACCGCAGAAACGTCAGCAAAGTACTCCTCAGGCTGATCTTCTTCAATGAATCCTCTCAGTCTTCTCAACATATCTATCATACCTCCATCTTGATGATTCGTCCAGCAGCTTTCATAGCGCCCTCCATTTTCTTACATAACATGGTCATCTTCCTAGGAGTCAGTCTGCCTATGAAGACAGGCCCATCCAAGCCATGTACTTCGCGACTCATCTGACACTGCCACACAATGTCATCTCCCCTCCTGAATGTATACCCGGTGCCGGCTATAGTCATCAGGCCATCTTTCATTGCTCTAAAGATTGTCTGAAATGGACTGGAAAACCAGAAGCTAGTTGTCCTCCGTACTAGTCCGACATCGAGCAGACGCCTAATCTCTATCATGTATTCTATGTCTTCTCTGCGCCATGGTTTCCCCCTCATGACACTGAATCGAATGTCTTGCTCTAGTTCTTCCAGCCTTTTTTCAAACCTGAAGTTGGCCTTCGCAACGATGTCTGTAAAAAGCCAAACATTCTCTGGATCGAAGACTCCTGACTCCAACACATCCTCTTCCATCACGAAGTCTGCACCATCATGGATAGCAAGCTCGACTCCGCAATTCGGGCAGTTCGTGATATATCTGCTCTTGAGAGGTGCACCGCAGTGGGGGCAGGAGAACGCTTCTATCTTCAATTCATCATCACCAATCCCGCTATCCTGTTTCATTACGTGAGGATGCCCCCTTGGAAACTGTCCGAGTGCCAAAGCAATTCTTGCTCAACCTATCTTCCCGATTACTCCACAATTCTGGTACATTATGACAAAGCTCACATGCAGTCGGCGTATGAATCTTGCGAGCGTCTGTGGCACCTAGAATGTACTTGCCGTTTCGGATTCCCCGTGAAAGAAGAAATCGGACGGAAATTGACACTGAATACTTGTCGCAAGCCTGGTTCATCACTATTGTCCATTCCGTCCGATTCATACGAGGTCGACTTATCGCTAGTGTTTCATGTACTTCATAGGATCTTCGTCAAATCTCTTCTTGCACATCTCTTTACAGAAATAGTACTTCTTGCCCATATGTTCTGACGTGAACTTCGCAGTATGCTCGTCGACTTCCATTCCGCAAACAGGGTCTTTTACCATAGTCTTTTTCTCCTCATTCTCATGAGAGTTCCATAACTCTCACAATCTTACCGTTGCCGATAAGTATATAAATATATCGTCATGGATATATCGTAACTGATAATGGGAAGAGTGGCCACTTTGACAAGGGCAGCACCTTCTTCCTAGATGGTGAAAGAAATGAACAAGACAACTCAAAAGGCGGAACAACAATCAAGCCTCTCGATGAGAATCGAAGGAATGCATTGCGCTTCCTGCGTGAGCACGATTGAGAAAGCACTATTGAAGCAGGATGGTGTGATACGTGCTGCAGTGAGCCTGCTGGATGAAAAGGCAGTAGTTGACTACGCACCGGAGAAGGTTGACAGAGCTGTCCTTGAGAAGGCAGTAGAGTCGACCGGATACAAGCCTGTTCGAGCGAAGATGACAATCACACTGACTCCCCGACCTGAGGAGGACCAGTGGGACTTGATCTTGGAGCATATTGGTCAGATTGAAGGGGTGATTAGTACGACCCCATTCACTGAACGTGGACGTCTTCTTGTAGAATACGACGAAAGTCTGGTGACTTTCAAGATAATAAAAAGGTCCCTGCAGGAGATTGGATTTGAAGTAGAGCACCATGACAGCATCGATGTTGATAGGGAAGCATCGACTCGTGAACGTGAGATTCGCTTCTACCTGCGGCTCTTGCTCTTTTCCACTATATTGAGCGTACCCATTCTCATACTGACCTTGGCACCCCAGATACTTCTACCATTTCTGCCACCTGGTACTGAGCCTGAGGTCCTGAACTTCATCTTAACCACACCAATCCAGTTCATTGCTGGATACCCTTTTTACAAATCGACCTTTAGGGCTGCAAGACATGGTAAGGCCAATATGGACACTCTCATAATTCTGGGTACAACCGCAGCATACTTCTATTCTGTGGCAGCCACGTTCATCCTTGAGGGATACGTTGCATTCTATGATACTGCCGCTCTGCTAATCACGTTTATCATTCTGGGCAGAGCCCTGGAGGCTATTGCGAAGGGCCGCACCTCTAAGGCCATAAGGAAGCTCTTGGACCTGCAGGCAAAGGTTGCAGTGATAATTCGAGATGGAGAAGAAATCACCGTCCTCATCGAAGATGTAGAGGTTGGAGACATTCTCCTCGTCAAACCCGGTGAGAAGGTTCCCGTTGACGGTGAAGTGATTGATGGTCAGTCGTCCGTCGACGAGTCCATGGTGACGGGAGAGTCCATGCCAGTAAGTAAGAAAGTTGGAGATCCAGCAATTGGTTCCACAATCAACAAGAATGGCGTTCTCAAGATACGCGCCACCAAGGTGGGGCGGGACACTGTTCTCTCTCAGATAGTCCGTTTGGTAGAAGAGGCACAGACCAAGAAGCCTCCCATCCAGCGCAAGGCGGATGCAATCGCAGGGGTGTTCGTGCCAATAGTGATTGTGATGGCCGCAGCAACTTTCCTAGTATGGTATGGTCTCGAACCAGTGGAATGGGTGAGAGCGCTCAGCTTTATGATTGCAGTTCTTGTTGCAGCCTGTCCTTGCGCACTTGGTCTGGCGACACCCACGTCTCTGATGGTAGGCATTGGAAAGGGGGCAGAACAGGGCGTACTCATCAAGTCTGGGGCTGGTCTGGAAACCATCCCGAAGGTCGACACGATTGTTTTTGACAAAACGGGAACGCTTACTATCGGGAAGCCTACTGTAACAGACGTAGTAACAGACGGCAGTAGTGGCTCAGAAGAAATAATCAGGCTCGTTGCTGCCGTTGAGAAAAACAGTGAGCATCCATTGGCAGAGGCTATAGTCCACTATGCTGAGGAGAAGGGAATTGAGATTCCGGAAACAAATGACTTCATTTCCGTCACTGGCCGAGGAGTAAGTGCAATTGTCGAAGGATCCAGAGTCCTTGTTGGAAATGACAGATACATGAATGAGAACAGCATCGACACTGGGAGCCTCCATGAGCATATTATGAGGCTGCAGGATGAAGGCAAGACGACCGTCTACGCCTCAAAGAATGGAGAATCCCCTGTTCTGATAGCGATTGCAGACACCTTGAAGGACGGTTCCTCAGAAGCAGTTTCGATGCTGCAAGACATGGGGATTGATGTCTTGATGATCACTGGTGATAAGGAGAGAACAGCTCGTGCAATAGCTCAATCTGTAGGAATACACAGGGTTCTTTCAGAGGTGTTGCCAGGTGATAAGGCCAACGAGGTCAAGAAGCTACAGGAAGAAGGGCATCTGGTTGCGATGACTGGTGATGGGGTAAACGATGCTCCAGCATTGGCCCAGTCAGATGTAGGCATTGCCCTAGGTTCAGGTACTGACGTATCTGTGGAAACGGGTGATATTGTTTTGGTGAAAGACGACCTCTTGGATGTCGTTACTGGAATTGACGTCGGAAGAAAGACCATGAGTAAGATTAGACAGAACTTCTTCTGGGCTCTTGTCTACAATGTATCCCTGCTACCCATAGCCGCAGGAGTCATCTATCCCTTCACTGGTATTGTATTGATTCCTGAGTTTGCTGCTCTAGCCATGGCCTTCTCAAGCGTGAGTGTTGTTTCTAACTCCCTTTTGCTGGGACGCTATAATCCAAGTCGGCACAAGCAAATGGAAACGGTGGCAAAGAGTCCCGAATCCGCGGAAAGCGCAGTAGCAATTGACCCAATATGCAAGATGGATGTGGAGGTAGCCACTGCAGACCTCTATAGCGACTACAACGGCAAGAGGTATTACTTCTGTGCCGCGAACTGCAAGAATACCTTCGATCAGAACCCTGCTGAGTATGAGAACATGGATGTGAGGAGCTGAGGAACCAGCTCTCTCATCCTCTCTCTTTTTTCAAATTTCGTGCGATGTCATGCAGAGAAGCATGTAGTGTGAAACCATTGCTTAAGGTGAGTCTGACATGCCCTTGAGAAGAAAGAAGGATGAGCGGCGGCACAACTCAGAGTCAGAAATGCAGATCATACTCTCGGACTTTTCACAGTTCTACGTTCTTCTGCTACTGAGTGAGGCCGCCTCTCATGGGTATGGACTGATCAAGAAGTACAAGCGTAGAACTGGTAGAGAACTGAGCGCAGGCACACTCTACCCATTTCTTCAGTGGCTAAAACAAACTGGACTCACACGACATGATGCTGAGTCAACAGGTATAAGGCAAAAGAGAGTCTATTCACTCACTGAGATGGGGAAGGCGTTCTGTGAACGACTGTTTCACAGGTTTGCCGCAATAACTGCATCCGCTATTGAGTCGAGTTTGGAAGTTTGTGCAAACTGTGGAGTCAAGATTTATGACGGTGGTCATGAAGAAGAGATTGACGGCGATGTAATGGCTTTCTGCTGTCCACATTGTGCCACGGCATTCAAGCGTCAACGCCGAAATGCGCACCGCTGAGTAACCCCCCTCGAGGCCATTTTCAACGATGAATCCCTTTTTCTGTTGCACCATTTCTGTAGTATCCAGAAACTTGAGAACGAAGTATGACCTGATAGCTGGCTCGCCTCTGGTGATGCTAACCGCCCGTAGCTCATCGTAGTCAACCATGTCGGTTGCCCTAAGGACCTCATAGTTGCTGAGTTTTCTGGTCGATGTATCCTTACGGCTGGATGCAAGACACTGAATACAGTGCTGGTTTCATCTTGAAGTGACCTGAATACGAACATCGTGAGATAGTATATAGGTCGCTCACTCCCACTTAAGGCGAATAGAGGACGGAAACACGCTAATCGCATAGACAAGATTGGAAAGGGACACTCGTGAAGACTGTGGTTTGTGACGTGAACTATTCTTCCTGATTCGCTTGTTTTGGAGGATCCTTACTTGGTCTTGATTTGAGAACGACGCCGACCAATCTTGCTGAAGAGGCTTCATAAGAGACTGTTTGCATTTCTATCTGCACGCCAAAGGACAGAACTCCTACAAGCTGGAAAAGACTGGGCTTTGATAACTCATGGACGTAACGCAGTGTACAGATTTGCCCGACCAGACAGAAACAGACATATCACACAGGATAAGAGCACAGCAAAGATTATATATCGGTGTTGATATATCCAGTGCGATAGAACTGAGTAGAACGTCTGAGCACGGTGGTCCTGATCGCTCGGAAGTCCTAATGAGGTATACAAATGGTCCGCTTGACAAAAGAGAACCTGAAGAGTGAGAAGTCCAAAGTTGGTATCAGCATTGGTGGAGTGGTGCTCAGTGTCTTCCTGATATTGACCATGATGGGGCTCTACTACGGATTCGATACGATGATGGATGGTATGGTACGTGGAATAGGGGCAGATCTCTGGGTGACGTCAGAAGGAGCTAGTGGGTCTTTACACAGCCCTTCACTTCTCCCTCTAACGCTCGAGGAGAACATCACAGGAATCGAGGGTGTGGAAGAATGCGTTCCTTTTATTCGAACACCCGTGTCAACAGAATCTGATGAGGGGAAGTTACTGCTATACATCAACAGCTACGAGAATGAGTCAGGTATGGGAGGTCCGTGGAGTATCATAGAAGGCAGATCAGAAGTAACAGATGGTGAGATTATTGTCGACAAGGCCCTTGCCTTCAAACTAGGTCTAAGGATCGGTGGGAATTTCACAATTGAGGACAGGGATTTTCGTGTAGTGGGAATCTCCGACGAAACGAATATGATGATAGCCTACTTTGTCTTCATCACGTTTGAGGACGCCAAATCATTTCTATTAGAAGGTGTGACCAACTACTTTCTTGTTAAGGTTGAATCCAATTCAGACTTAGATACAGTGATGGCCGCAATCGAGAATGCGTTGTCTGACATCTCAGTCAGTACACCCGGCGAAACTGCAGAGTCATATAAGAATGAGATTCTTGGCGGCTTTGTACCAATCTTCTATGTACTGAGTATGATTGGATTGCTAGTTGGTATACAGGTAATAGGAGTCATGGTGTACAGTCTGACCATGGAGAAAGCCAGAGAGTTTGGAATCCTGAAGGCCCTAGGTGCGAGCAATCTGTACCTTTACAGAGTCGTAGTGATTCAGGCATTGGCTGTTTCACTTCTCGGTTTTGTCATTGGCTCCCTGATTGTGCCTCCACTGATTTCCTTCCTGCAGGTCTATGTTCCTGAGTTTGTAGTGGAGATTACGCTTGACATGGTCATTGGTGTTTCAGCATTGGGTATCGTAACGGGGCTCATCGCCTCAGTCGTCCCTGTCAGGAAGCTGGCGGGACTCGATCCAGCCCTCGTATTCAAGGAGGCTTAGAAGGTGTCTGACACTGTTAATGCCGGCCAAAGGCATACTGTTGAGCTAACCAACGTCACAAAGGTCTACGGGGCTGGAGCTGCGTCCGTGACAGCAGTCGATGATATATCACTGCACGTTGAGAGAGGAGAGATGGTTGTCCTGATGGGGCCTTCAGGTTCCGGGAAGACAACTCTGATACAGTTGATTGGCGCTCTGCTGAGTCCGTCGGCAGGGGAGATCCGTGTCAATGGAAGAAGTTTCACAGGGCTATCGAAGAGGCAGTTATCTATGATTCGCCTGCAGGAGATGGGGTTCGTCTTTCAGAATCCTAACTTGCTCTCTTCACTCACAGCATCTCAGAATGTGGAGCTGGTACTGAACCTTTCAGGAGTGAAAGGGAGTCGGGCACGGCAGACTGCAGACAGGTTGCTGGACCGAATGGGTCTTGCAGAAAGGCTTGACCACAAACCTAGTCAGTTGAGCGGAGGGGAACAACAGCGAGTGGCAATTGCCAGGGCGATTGCCAATGACCCTCAGCTGATACTTGCAGATGAACCCACTGCTAACCTGGACTCAAAGACTGGACACCAAGTCATCGAGCTACTTAGGCAGACTGCCAAAGAGAAAGGCAAGACAGTGATCATTGCCACACATGACCTTAGAATAAGGGATCTCGCTGACAGGGTCCTGTGGCTGGAGGACGGTGTCCTGAGTGTGAGATGGTCGAAGGAGTTCATGATTGACCCAGTCTGTCTGATGTTGGTCGATAGGACCACAAGGCTGACGGCTGTTTATCAAAGCAAGAAATACTACTTCTGTAACAACACATGCATGGACGAGTTCCTGCGCAGTCCGGACAAGTACGAGGGAAAGGGCTCATGGAACGGAGTTTCAGACAGAAACGAGAGATCTTGAAGGGAATATCATCAGTAATGAAGTGAATCGGGTCTGCTCGACACTTCAATATACCACACTGTTTCCTGTCAGTGGGATTCATACATTCCTCCTTCGCCAGATGAACGATGCGAAACGGATGGAGCAAAACACAAAAAAAGGAAGGGCACTTGTTTCGTGCCACTTCCCTGAATGATTCTAACCCCTTCTTCTGGCAACTACCGCGACAATGATTACTAATACGACTATAGCTCCTGATGTAACAAGAAGCACCTCAGGAGCAAGCCCACCATCCGTGTCCGTTGGAGAGGTAGTCGTGTCTCCATAGCCATTTATCCAGACTGATTGCACGAAGCTCACAGAATGGCTTGCCCCTGCTGAACCACTGAAGATGGCTATAGCGAACTCATAGTATCCATCGTGGTCGAACTGTACATCCCCAGGATCGTCGGTCACTAGCGGCCTTACCATCTCAATCTGATAGTTCTGCTCATAGTGATCCGTGATGTTCCCATGAGCCGCTGCAGTCTGAACATTCTGGAATGTATCCGTATGCCAACCCTCGCTATCGAAGGAATAGTCTATGACACTGCCGGTCACAGTCTTGTTGCCTCTATTGGCGGTTGGAACCTGTGTCCCAGTTTCACTTGCAGAGGGTTTCCATGTGAAACTGTCAACTGCCTCTCCAGCATTTGGAGTTTCCATACCTGAGAAGTATGCCGCGGTGAAATTGGCGGCATTTATGTTCCAACAAATCGCGAAGCCATCACTGTCCTGGTACTGGGGAGTATCCGTGCCATTGATGTCGGGATCCTCCCAGCTCACAAGAATAAACAAATGAGTAGTATTTTGGGCAAATATCATCTTGACCATTTGTTCATTGGCGCCAAACATGCCGCCCACAGGTACTTCCATCCGTTTTCCATATGTTTCTTGCCAGAACGGTTCAGTAGCCTTGCCGTCGAGGGTGATTTCCATATCTCCGTATCGTTCATCATACGCAATGGCCGGGCTGTTGTGACAGAGGCTACAATCGGCGTTTCCGCCGAAGCCCGGAAATGCATGTATCTGCGTTGCTGCGAAACCGCTAAGTAAAACCAACATTGCAATGAGAACGATGCCGTGAAGAGTTCCTTTTCTTCTCTTTCTCATTCCTCACACCTTGAGATGATTGACATCATCGAAAGATGGCACCTGGTGGATATAACCTCCCAGATATAACAGTTACGTACTATATTTCGATGACTATAGCTATCTTCTGTAATAGCGGAAAAAGGAGCCGCTGATAGCTGACGATAACTAGCACACTGTTTCTAGATGACCACACTTTGAATCTCTAGTGAAACCTCAAGAAGACGAAACCGATGCGTTAGATATCTCGCTAGGAGTCTGTTACTCAAGGGAGAAGGAAAACAGTAGACTATGAACTCGAGCCTCAATTCAACCTTTTATATCCAAATGGATATATCCATATGGATGTACTTATAAGTGGATGTTGGTCTGGCCTTGTGAACCGGGCAGCACTCCCAGTGTCAGCTGATGTTCAATACCTGTCATCTATAAAACCAATGGAATGGAAAATCAGCCGAATCAACTGAAAGGTTCAATTCGATTGGATGTCATTGCTGTGAGTGAGTACCAAGAACAACCACGAGAAGCATATGTGTTGTCCATAGTGGGCGGAATACTAATCGCTGCAGTAGGACTTTCATGGATCATACCGATGCTAATGGGATGGAATGAGAGCTGGTTTGATTGGCTTGACAATCTCATGCACGGTGTTGACGATCACAGTCATTTCTGGGGGTTTGGAGGTTACGGATATGTAATGGGGCTGTCAGGATTTGTCCTAGGAATCGGTGTCGTACTAGCCTCTGTGATGCTCAAGAAACGACCCGATGAACATGGAACTTGGGGTGTTGTGATAATAATCCTCTCAGCCGTAAGCGTGATTGGCGGAATGGGCGGCATGGTTATTGGACTCCTCCTCGGAATTGTCGGGGGCATTCTCGCTGTTTTATGGCAGCCTCCAAGCCAGTTCTACATGCATTCAAATCAGGACTGAATCGGAGAGTAGAGATAGTGTTCCTCGCTGAGTCAGAAACGCTTCTCGTTTTCACGTTTTTACTTCTAGCAGAGTTGTTCTTCTTGCCAGGCCTCCTCATTTCAATAATCTCTCCTAAATATCGTGTTTGGCCTCCTCCCCATAAGCGATCCTGGCAATTCTGGTATGTGTGGATTCTAGCCATAATCGGCATGGTGGGGGTTCCGATTATCGGGATTATCGACTGGGGTAGTTTGCATATAGGGGGACCTGTCATCGCTGTGGCGGGTATAACATTGATAGCAACTGGAATGGCACTTGCTGTTTGGGGTGTTCGAACACTCTCATCTGACCAGAGCATGGGAATGAAGGGCGAGTTTATTACAAGGGGACCATATCGATATACCCGAAATCCACAGTACTTGGGCGATGTTCTCTTGATGATTGGGATTGTCCTAGTAACTGACTCAGTTATGGCTCTGGTCACTGGCACCTTAGCAATCTTATGGTTCTTGCTTGCTCCACTTGCTGAAGAACCGTGGCTTAGCGAGCAGTTCGGGGAAGAGTATGAACAATATTGCCGTAGAGTCCCTCGCTTTGTTTCTCTAAGGTCCTTTAGTCGATTGACCACTGATAGTGCCCTTCCTGAGAAAGAGTAGTAGTGCACTTCTTGGGATATGCGTCTTATACGTGCCCGGTTTCTGGATAGCTATATCACTGCGCCCTAAATTCTTGCCCGTTTTAGCAACAGTGCGTTGAAAAGCACACTGATGGAGCTTAGAGACATCGTAATAGCGGCTACCTCAGGCCGCAGGACAATTCCGAGGGGAACAAGTATGCCAGCGGCCAATGGTATAGCTACAACATTGTAGCCTGTGGCCCACACCAAGTTTTCATTCATTTTGCGTGTGGTCCTTCTGCTCAGACTCATAAGTTTCGAAACATCCCTTGGGTCATTCTTGATCAGCACAACGTCTGCTGATTCAACAGCAACATCAGTACCTGCACCAATGGCTATCCCTATGTCCGCTTGAACTAAGGCTGGCGCATCATTGATACCATCTCCAACCATTGCAACCCTCTTTCCCTGCCTTTGTAGCAACTTCATTTGGTCCGCCTTTTGATCAGGAAGAACCTCTGCGAAGAACGTGTCCAAGCCTAACTCATCAGCTACATATGCTGCTGTCTGTCTATTATCGCCAGTGAGCATTGCTATTTCAACGCCTAGATTCTTAAGAACACGAATTGCCTCCCTTGACTCGTTTCGTATTATATCCGCCATGGCAATTAAACCATGAAGGCTCTTGTCTGTAGCGACATATATGACTGTCTTACCCTGAGACGAAAGCCTTGAAACTTCCCGTTCATGTTTCTTTGTTTCCAAACCCAAGTCAGTCATCAGGCGCTCATTGCCAAGATAGACGTTATCATTGGCCACAATGGCCTTGGCACCCTTACCAGGAATGGCGTTGAATTTCTCGGCCCTGATATTCTGCATGCCTGCATCCTTCGATCTCTTAACTATTGCCTGTGCTATTGGGTGTTCAGAGTTAATCTCAATAGCAGCGGCCTTTTCCAGAATCTCATCCTCACTCCAAGTAGCTAATCGAACAATATCGGTGACTCCAAACTCCCCTGTGGTTAGTGTCCCGGTCTTATCGAAAACCACTATGTCAATTGTCTTTGCAATTTCGAGAGCCTCAGCGTTTTTGACAAGCATCCCGTTGTTCGCAGCCATAGTTGTAGAAATTGATGTTACTGCAGGAATGGCTATGCCAAGGGCATGGGGACATGTAATGACTATGACTGTGATGGCCAATGTCAGGGCGAAAATGATTCCCGCCCCGATACCAAGCCAGAAGAGGAAAGTTCCTGTACCAACAATTATGGCAATAAGAGTGAGATAATGGGCTGCTCTATCAGCTAGTTTTTGAACTCGGGGTTTGGAGGTCATGGCTTGTTGCACAAGCATAATGATCTGGGCAATGGCAGTTTCTTCACCAGTTCTAGTGACCTTTACCTGAATTGCCCCCTCAACGTTGATTGTCCCTCCGATTATTCCGTCCCCTCTCTTCTTTGTAACTGGCTTTGACTCGCCAGTTATCATGGCCTCATTCGCAGAAGTTTCTCCATCTATCACAACTCCATCTATTGGGACCTTGTCACCTGGCCTTACTAGAATAAGATCATCCACTTCCAAATCGGATGTGGGGATTTCTTGAATGTCTCCATTCTTCATCAGGTTGGCCTATGGTGGGATGAGTTTCACAAGCTCTTTTAGCGCTCCTGATGCGGTTCTTTGAGCCCTCATCTCCATCCAGTGTCCAAAAAGGATGAAAGAGGCTAATGTACTAATCTCCCAGTAGAAGTCTGGAGCATCAAAGAGAAAGGTGGTTCCTAAGCTGTACAGATATCCAGCCAACAGTGCAATAGTCACTAACACACTCATGTCTAGCGTCCGTATTCTCAAGGCTCTGAGTGAGCCCTTATAGAAGACAAGACCCCCGTATACTATAACAACCGAGGCTGAAAGGACGAGCAGGATATCTAGGGCAAGATTCGATGGCAGAGAAAAGCCTAGCCACTGTTGAATTGAAGGTGACAAGATTAAAACTGGAACTGTGAAAAGAGCCGCAACCAAAAAGTGCCTTTTCATCTCTACCTCCATCATAGCATGGTGGTCATGAGCAGCCGGCTTATGCATTCTTGTTGCTTCATGTTCGATGTGGGCCATTTCATGAGATGGTTTTCGTTCTTCACAGCGAATTGCACATTGTCTTAGCCCTTCAATTACTTCTCCTGCAGAAACCATGTCCTGATGAACCTTGACGCTTAGCAAGTGGTTTATAGGATCGAAGGCAGAATCAACGACATGAGGAATTGCGTTCACCATGTCCTCAATCTTGCAAGAGCATTCCGGTGAGATGTAGTCATTAACTTTCAGAGAAATCGTTTCATAAGTACCATTCATCATTATCCGACCCTCGATAGGATATTATAGGTACTATCCAACCACTTGCCCTCATTGGTTTTCTTTGGGGTTCACCTATAACACTGATAAAAAAGATTTGGTTCATTGGATGAGATTGGAATGTACCCGTGATGCCACGATGAAGGTCATTCGTTTCTCGAACTAGCATTGTCTTTTGCAGCTCATCTCCCTAGTAGATCCGATTTAGCTCCAATCCATCTAATCAGCACCCATAACTTACCGAATCCTACCAGATTCCCTCCATAGATGATTCGACAGATTAGTCAATGGATAGAACATACTGATATTAGTAAATGAGAGGGAGTAGTTTCTTGGTCTTCTTGGCATAGCTCAGGTATTCTATTCCAAACTCTTCGATAAGCATTTTCTCCTCGATTCGCATCCTGTACAGAATTGCAGGGATTATGGGCAGTGCAACGAGAAAGCCGTAAAGACTGCTGAAGACTAGGGGGACTCCAAAGGCTATCAAGACGAAGCCAGTGTATGCAGGATGACGAACGTGCCTGTAGATGCCATATTCCTCTATCTTATGGTCTGAAATAACCCTGAGAGCGTATGAGAACCGTCTACCTAATGCTTTTCGTGCCAGTTGACGCAAAATGATTCCGAACACAGTCATGATGAATCCGACTTGACTAAGTATGTCGAGTCGAAAGATCATTTCTTGAAGCACAAAGAAGTCCCAGAAAATGACATAGATTGTAGCTATGGATGTTCCAACAGTTACTAACAAGAAGTAACAGTCTTCATGCATAGTTTGAAACATAATCATTGCCTCCTAAACAAAGTCTATTGCTCATGCCTTCGATTTCTTGCCGTCCGGTATAACGCTCAATGCTTGATCTAGGTCTTCCAAGAGGTCTTCTGAGTCTTCAATACCAACAGAAACTCTCAGCAAGTTGTCGGTGATTCCAAGGCGCTCTCTCTCCTCGATCGGGACGCTAGCATGAGTCATCGATGCAGGATGTTCTATCAGTGACTCAACTCCGCCCAGGCTCTCAGCGAGGAGGAAGACCTCGAAACCTTCTAGAAATGCCGTGACACCTTCGATGTTCTTGTCAAGTCTGAATGACAGCATTCCCCCATATCCCCTCATTTGCCTTTTGGCCAGGTCGTACTGCGAATGACTAGGCAATCCAGGATAGAACACATCAACTACCGATGGATGGTCTTCGAGGAAAGTCGCAATCTGAAGAGCATTCTGTTCATGCCTCTCCATTCTCAGAGCGAGAGTCTTGCAGCCGCGCAAGACCAAGAAACAGTCGAAAGGTGAAGGTACTGCGCCGATGGCGTTCTGGTTGAACTTGATTCTCTCGTAGAGACCCTCCTCTGACACCATCACAGCTCCCCCAACAACATCGCTGTGTCCACCAATGTACTTGGTCGTGCTATGAACGACCACATCTGCCCCAAGGTCAAGGGGGGACTGGAAGTATGGACTCATGAACGTGTTGTCCACAACAGTCAGAATGTTCCTGTTCTGTGCAATATCAGATATCGCTTTGATATCACAAAGTTTCATCATAGGGTTGGTAGGAGTTTCTAGCCAGATCAGCCTTGTTCTCTGACTTATAGCTCTTTCCACATTCAAGGGGTCTCTCGCATCAACATAGGTGAATCTCAAACCATGGTTGGCAAGGACTTCGTTGAAAAGCCTTCGAGAGCCTCCGTATAGATCGTCAAAGGCCACAACATGGTCTCCTTGTTCGAGCAATGAGAGCAACAGAGTGGCTTCAGCTGCCATTCCAGAAGCAAACGCTAGAGCATATTGTGCTCTCTCAAGCGAGGCAAGACGCTTCTCCAAAGCATGCCTTGTGACGTTTCCGGAACGAGAGTACTCGTAGCCTGCAGTTGGCATGTCCAGTCTATTTCTAGCGTACGTAGTGGCAAGATGGATAGGGATGACAACATCGCCATATGCGCCCTCTTTCAAGTTGGGCTCTTCCCCAACACGAACGACTCTTGTAGCAGGCTTCACTGAACTGCCTCCGACTGTACATGATTTAACAAATACACGGTGGTGATTGTGTCTACAACCTCGCTGCGACCGTTCACAACAATCAGCAGCCCAGAATCTCTCAGCAATGGCGATGCAACGCTTATTGTGTCATCGAGGCTCACGGTAGGAATGGGACCATCCATTGCCTCCTCGACTCTTTCTTCAGTATATGTTCTATTGTTCTCCATTCTTCTCATCAACGAAAGAGCGCTGATGCTGCCGACTTGAATGCCCCGTCTTACTACAGGAACTAGAGACAGGTTATGCTTCTCCATCAACGTAACGGCAGATTGAAGCGTACTCTCCGACTCGACCAGTACAGGATGTTTCTCTCTCCTTGGTCTGTTCTTCAAAAGATCAGACACCCGAATTGCTCTTTCAGTTCCATTTAGGAAGCCCTTCTCGATCATCCAATCGTTGTCGTAGATTCTGCTTAGGTAGTTCTTACCGGTGTCAGGAAACAGAACTACAATCGTCTGATTCTCGTCCAAACTCTTGGCCACTTGAAGTGTAGCGAACATGGCTGCTCCAGATGATCCACCGGCCAGGATTCCCTCTTTCTGCACCAGTTCTCTTGCTAGGAGCATGGCATCTCTATCGCTGACAGTGACAATCTCATCAATTATCTCCATGTCCAGTGTGGATGGCATGAAGTCCTCGCCAATCCCTTCAACTAGATAGGTGTGGATGTCGCCCTCTGTTTGATGAAACTCATGATGATACATGGAACCCTCAGGGTCTGCGCCGACGATCCTAACTTCTGGGTTCATCTCCTTTAGGTATCTGCCGACACCACTGATTGTTCCTCCGGTCCCTATACCTGCTACAAAGACATCTATTTGTCGGTCTGTCTGCTCCCAAATCTCAGGGCCGGTCGTCCTGTAGTGTATCTCAGGATTTGCCGCATTGAAGTACTGATTTGGCATGAAGGCACGCGGAGTTTCCCCTGTGATTCTCTCTGCCACTTTAATATAGCTGGATGGGTCGTCAGGCTCCACTGAAGTTGGGGTTACAATCACCTCGGCTCCAAGAGCTTTCAAGAGGTTAATCTTCTCAGTGCTCATCTTGTCGGGGATTGTGACAATCATCTTGTAGCCTTTGACTATTGCAGCTAGAGCCAACCCAATTCCTGTGTTACCTGATGTAGGTTCAACAATGGTATCGCCGGGCTTGATGAGGTCCTGTTCTTCGGCAGCCTCAATCATTGCCACACCGATCCTATCCTTGACACTCCCTCCCGGATTGAAGGACTCCAATTTCGCTAGAACCGTTGCTTCGATTTCCTTACAGATTCGACCCAATCTTACGAGAGGGGTATTGCCAATTGTTTCCAGAATATCTTGTCTAACTTTCATTAGTAGTGAACACCTCTATAGACATTGGCTGAGTGATAGGCCATGATTGATTTCTAACCCCACTCTAGAGCTTGGATGTTGATTAGGAGCCATCATAGATGCTCAAACTCGTTGCCAAAGAGGCACGCGTCTATCACGCCGTTATAGCTTGAAAAAGATATTCGCAAGATCTGCACCTATCGTGCTCGAAGAATTGCTCTCTGCGCAAGAAGCAGTGTCTTTATTTCGAGAGCAAAACTGATTGGACAGTTGTTACGGTTTCCGCGATGTTTCCCAAATGCTCATTCCACGCTTTCGTTATGCTCCTAGTTTCATTTAGGTTACTTGTTCTATGGCCTTCGAAATGTAAAGAGAGAGAATCCTCACTCTACCCATCCAGGAATCTGTGAGATTCGCACTTCTTGGATACGACACGGCAACATTACGCAGGCAGAACTTTTGAGTATCTTTGAGTCACTGATATATCTACGGCGATATATTTATAGGAGGTGAACTGTGTCACCTTCGTTGCTTTTGCACACCAACTCTGTGGAGAGAAGTAAATGACTGAAGTTCATCTTCATGAGTTGGAACGGAAACATGATGGTTGACATAGAGAAATGGAAGTGTTGTATTCATGACAAAGACAAGAAACGGACTTCTGAATCTTATCTGGGGCTTGGGGTATTTGGCTATGGGCGAGAGGGTCCTTGGTGTTGGATTGCTAATTGCACTGCCCTTTTTGCACTGGCCGCTATTGGTAGGAAATTGGGCACTTTACTTGACGTATCCCTTCATTATGGCCCTCATTGGACACTTTATCCTATCTTTTGTGTTTGCGATAGACGCATACTCCCGAACGCCTGATTGATTTGTTTCATGGAGAATTACGATCAATGGTAGGATGTGGACAGAAGCAAATGTAACAAGAGAGAAGGTCAAGGAGGGAATATCCTTTAGGTGAAACACTACTGGCACAAAGACGTCAACTCTACTGATACCCTAAGCTCCGCAGAAACGTTTCAACTGAGCTGAAGGATATAAGTATGAGTTAGATCGTGAGGGTTGGCAGGCGCCTCACAGGATCTGCATGTACTTTCCCATAGAGAGAGTCTAGCAACGGTTTGGAGAACTTCAACCATGCTATTGCGACGCGAAGAGTCAATGGGAAGCCAGAGAATTCGATTCCGAAGGCGCAGTATCACTAACCTTATCTAGGCTTCTGCAAACCCCTTATGTTGTGGCCAACCGGGAGTGCAAGGCGACAAACGAATGGGGGCTAAGTCCCGCGCGTTCGAGAACACGGAGTAACAATGGATGAGAGACCAAGACGACGGTAGCAAGGTCATGAAGGCGGTCTTGATAGGGGACGGTGCAGTTGGCAAGACCAGCATCAGACGTAACTATCTTGGAGACGACTTCATTGAGGGTCATCTTGCCACCATAGGCGTCGATCTCGCAACCAAGAAGGTCCTCTTCGGAGAAGACATTGTGAAGTTCATTATTTGGGATCTTGCAGGACAGCCAACCTTTGAGAAGGTCCGTGGACACTACTACCATGGCTGTAACGGTATCATTCTAGTCTACTCGGTAGAAGACCGGAGGTCATTCGACAACGCCTCCAAGTGGCTTGTAGAAGCATACAAGAACATGGGACCACTTCCTCCAACAGTCATTGTCGGAAACAAGATTGACCTAAGACCTCAGACACCGAAGGATCAAATCGTCACGCCCGAGGAGGGTATCAAGTTCATGGAGTACTTCATTGAGAAGCTGGGCGTCCCTGCTGTCTTCAGAGAAACCAGTGCAAAGACAGGAGAGAACATCCAAGACACCTTCCATGAGCTGCTCAGGATGATGAGTGAGGCTGACGCTGAGAAAGAGTCTGAGATGTTTGTGGGCTGAATCCCTCTTCGCGGTCAATCATCTTTGACCAGACACCTTGTTCGGTACATCTAGAGTTCTGTTCTTCGTGAACTTCCTGCGCGATTTAGATATTTCAAATTGGATATATCTGTCCCGATAGATTTATATGGGACGGGTGTGTTTATGATACAGTCCCGATATATCCTTGTGGATATAAAAGGCCACCCGTCATTCTGTGAGGGACTCCACGAATCTCCTGTCAAGCGATTGTTTCCTGAACGGCGGGCTGGCCACAAAAGCAGGGATATGAGCGCGGGGCGCCAGGTGATAATAAGATGGCGAAATGTCCGGTATGCGGAATGATGGGAAAACCCAATATCAAATCGGTCTATAAGGGGAAGACGTACTATTTCATGAATCCTCAGCATAAGGCGATGTTCGAAGCCAATCCTGAGAAATTCAATCTTGAAGTGGGTATTGACGAGTAATCGACATTGTTAGCTTGACCACACGAACTTCAAGTTTGCTTGGTGCTAACAACTGAGGTCAACCACTTCTCCCCTCTTTTTTTCTATTGCCTCAGAAACCTCGAATGTGTTTGATGTAAAACAGAATGTGGATCGAGAGTCGAGATTGCTGCGCGTTATTCATAACAAATATATCTTCATGGATATATCCTACCCGATAGTTTTATATGGGTTGGAGTCGGATATAATACGATTGCGATATATCCTTGTGGAAATATATGAACTCAGACCGCCTTATAGAGCCAAAGCATTTCCTCCAGTGAAACGCTTTCGCCGAAGAGTCTGGCGGTTTGTGGTCGCAAGGGTATTGACGGAACTCTAGGAGATGGAAAGATGGCAAAGGATCCAGTCTGTGGGAAGCAGGTGAACGAACAAACAGCAGAATTCACCTCTGAGCATTTGGGCTATAGATACTACTTCTGCGAGGAAAAGTGCAAGGACAAGTTTGACAGCAGTCCTTTCATGTATACGACTCGAAGAATTACACCAGTGCGAAGAGGCGGATGCTGTGGCTGAAATGCAGATGTTAGAATAGAAAGTAAGTAGGTGATATCTTGAACCGTTTGTTACAGAAAGCCACCAAGTCCCGCTTGGCTTCGAGCGAAGAAGAAACGAAAAGAAAGTCAAGAAAGACTCAGATCTTCATCAAGCTCATGAACAGGGGTCTGCGGTATTCTGAGTACGACAAGTTCCCCTTCCATGTACCGCACAGGTCGACCATTAGAGACCTCATCGATGATCTGATGAAGACACGCCGCAAAGAGTTTGAGGCTTATTTTGAGGACAAGAAGAGCAAAGTTCTCAGAAAAGATGTAATTGTGATAGTCAATGGAAGAATAGTTGTTGCAGTATGGAAGCTCAACATGGGGCTCGTCCCCGAAAAAGCTTTGGACACCGAGTTCGAAGATGGCGACACTGTTGTTTTCATGATAGCAGTGGGTGGTGGCTGAAATGGAGGGCGAGTCTGCATGGTCCGAGAGGTCGCTCGCAGGGAATCGGGCGCAGGTCATGTGGAAACTCGACCAGCATCACCCAACAACTATTCAGTGGAATAGGATTGATGACCCAAGTAGACGTGATTCTCTATTTCGCCACCCCTCGT
This sequence comes from Candidatus Thorarchaeota archaeon, assembly GCA_046758445.1. Classification (GTDB taxonomy): domain Archaea; phylum Asgardarchaeota; class Thorarchaeia; order Thorarchaeales; family Thorarchaeaceae; genus SMTZ1-83. The sequence goes on from JBHIAE010000016.1 coordinate 26,652, forward strand.
CAAGGTTGAGCCCGTTGAATGCACCTTCTGACAACGGGATGAAAATGCTTGGTAGCGAGGTAGTCAAATGATTGTTGCCCCAATTGTAATATCCCTGCGAGAGGGAATTGAAGCTGCTTTGATCATTGCCATAATGCTCTCGTATCTCCGTAAGACTGGCAGAGAGAATATGACGCGCTTGGTCATTGGCGGAACCTTGCTGGCATTTGCAGCCAGCGCAGGTCTAGCGGCAGTCATGGCAATAGTTTGGGGCGCTTTTGAAGGACCGATGCTGGGAGTCTTCGAGGGTTTAATCGTCATAATAGCAGCCCTTCTTTTGACCTCAATGATATTCTGGATGTGGAGGGCAGGCGCTGGAATAGCGAAGGAGATTGAAGAGTCCGTTGAGGAAGGCGCCAAGGTGAGAAACTTCAGTCTGCCCATTCTTGCTTTTGCTCTCGTCCTGCGTGAAGGTGTCGAGCTAGTTCTATTCACGGCCGCATTGGCGATTCAAGAGGGATACACGACGTATATTGGAGTAACTCTGGGACTAATGCTTGCGGGGGTTGTCGGATTCGGTATCTATGAAGGCTCCCTACGAATCAGTCTCAAATCTTTCTTCAACTTCACTTCAGTTCTCTTGGTTCTCTTTGCTGCCGGGATGATTGCTTATGGCATACATGAGTTCCAAGAAGCTGGTTTCCTACTGTTAGGTCCCCTGGAAGTCTGGAACATCAATCCTCCATTGCTTCCAGATGGCAGCTACCCTCTTCTGCACGAGAAGGGTTTCATCGGCGGCATCGCTAAAGCCCTATTCGGGTACAATGGGAATCCTTCAGCACTTGAGGTCACTGGCTATTTAGTATATCTGGCCCTAGTTTCTCTTTCGTATCTTAGGGCAAAAGCTCGGTTTCGACTTGCCCCTAGACGATTGGTCATTCGCGTGAATATAGTACGTGCTAAGGAAGAGCCACTTCGGACTGATCCCACAGACGCCAATTGGATGAGGAATCCCTAGAGGGATAGTTCATTCCAATTGTCATCCATTATGGCAGTGCCAGGTCTATTGCTGTCCTTGTCCTTGCTGTTTCGTTTCAAAATGCTGGCACTTTAGGATCAGCACTTACATGGAGCACGTTGCATGCCGTCGATATTCTCCAGAACCCTGGTTGGTGTTTTCGGAAACGCTCTCTCGAGGAGTTCTTTCATTGGGAGCAGGCCGTGGCGTTCGCTACGATAATGGTCAATCTCAACAAGAGTCATGCCAAGCTCCCTGGCGACAGTTTCGACTACCCAATTGAGGTCCGATGATATCAGAACGTCTACCCCCCAATCAGCCATCTCAATCATCATGTTGTCTACAAAACCTCCTCCTGGTATATAGCCAACCTTGGATGTCCGACATTGAGGATTGATGATTACTGAAGGACGAACATTCATCGAGTATAGTCTATCAATGAGATCCCCCATTGATATATCTCGTTTGAATATTGCTCCCAGTCGAGGAATCAGATGGTCCCGATAGGTCAAATCGACCTTTCTGAATTCATTCTCTGACAATCCAAAGTCAGAGAGAAACGAATCCATGATTCCACCATCCATGATGTCCCAACCGAGATGAAAGTTGTAGATATTGTAGCGAGCCTGTTTTGCATGCTCAAGCATCTGTGAATAGATACGGTTGTTGTGTGTCGAGATCTTATGATGACAGATTACTAGGCTGTTTTTAGGGACATGAACGAAGTTCAGTGGATCCGGATTTATCATAAGGTAAAGAGCGCTGCTGTAGTCAACGGATTTCACTTCATAACCCACATAATCAAATTCGAAAGTTTGAGTGCGCCTTTCCAAAAACTCGACAACGCTATCAGATGACACCCGGGCTTTAGGTTCTGCAGTTAGCGGCTGCAGTCTCCCAGGATCTATGGGAGTCACCATTGGTCTGAACGATATGGGCTTGTCTATTCTATCTAGCTCCATTCTCACGTTAGTAGGAATCGTCAATACTGTTATTCTCCTTGGCATCTAGCAGGCTCTGATGGAGCGGAGAAGAGTCACTGGTGGCCTTCATCTCTCTCAGGGACTCGCTTCGATACATGTGCGATTCAATCCAACAAGCTCCATGGAGTCATCCCGGCACGGGAGCCATGATATGTTTCATGGTTGCTCACAGATAGTATATATCTCCGTGGATATATCGCTTTCGTAGTATATCTCGTCCCCGACTTATAAATCTATCTGGCAAGATATATCCAAAATGACATAATTCTGTATCGGACGGGGGACTGGGTAGTCTATCCAACTCGTGGATGCAGTTTTGAAACCAGAGTCAGGCTTCTGGCCGATGTCATCATGCAGTCGACATCTGGTTTTGGCCACACTGACATTGGAAACTTCCGGATGATTTAAGTACGTGATATCTCATTAGCGATATATCCTGTATGGCATATCTGGTGCGATATATTTGAGGGACGAATGACACCGATTGTCAAGATAGGTGAGTAATGAAACGATGAGTGACGGAATCCTTTTGGAACTCGAGAAAACGAAACTCACACAGAGTCAGCTGGTTATACTTGAAATCGTAAGAGAGAATGGAACAACCGGTACGACCCCGAAAGAGATCCAGGGCATGGTGTCATTTGCCCCAAGAACAATCAGATATGCTCTCAGAAGTCTCCAGCATAATAATCTAATCAGGAGAATTCCGTGTCTTCAAGATATGAGGCAGTCAGTGTACATTCCCGCATAGCAGAGCAAACAGACAAGAAGGAGAACTATACGCCATCCAAGCCATGAACAACAAATCTCCTCTCCAGTAGTGAAGAGTATGAAATGACAAGGTATACTGAACCCTTGTCACTCCTTTCTCAATCACACTTCACCTGAATCGTTTTCACCACTTCGGTCAACTAATGTCAATCTGACACGGTATCAACAGGTCATGGCAATAATCCGTGATCCACTACTGGAAAGTTGTACTTCCCCATTATCATGGCCATTCGACACAGGCTCTCATCAACAAGAGCGTTTATGGTTCCAGAAGGATATCTGCCGTCTTCTTGTCGCCGACCTGCGGGCACGTCGGTCAGCAATTCAATCCCCTCATCCACCGTTTCGATTGCATATATGTGGAACATTTCCGCGTGAACGGCCTCAACCACATCGTCTGCTAGCATCAGGTTTTGAACGTTAGCCTTCGGAATCAGAATTCCTTGGTCACCGGTCAGACCTTTGGCTTTGCATAGCTGGAAGTAGCCCTCTATCTTCTCGTTGATTCCTCCTACTGCCTGTATCCTTCCATGTTGGTTGACAGAACCAGTCACTGCGAAACGCTGCTGCACCGGAACGCCGGAAAGAGATGATAGAATGGCGAAAAGCTCTGCACTACTGGCGCTGTCCCCGTCAATCTCGCCGTAGCTTTGCTCAAACACAATTCTTGATGAAAGACTGATCGGTTTATCCTTGCCAAACTTGTTTGCCAAATACCCACCTAGGATGAGAACCCCCTTGGTATGAATTGGTCCGCCGAGATCTGATTCACGTTCGATATCTATGACACGACCATAGCCCGGAGAAGTGCTTGCTGTGACTCGAGACGTGTGTCCAAAAGAGTAGTCTCCAAGAGTTATTAGGGCGAGTCCATTTACCTGCCCCACGGTCTGTCCCTCAAGGTCGATCAGGATTACATTGTTCTCAGCCAGCTCACGGATTTTCTCAACACGTAGATTTGACCTATTCAATCGTTGTTTGAGAGCTTTTCTGATGTGGCTTCTCTCCATCGTGACACTTCCATCTTTTTGAGCATAGAAGTTCGCCTCACGAATAACGTCAGAGATGACATCAAACCTTATGGAGAGCTTGGTCTGGTTGTCCGCAAGGCGAGAACTGTAATCGATTACCTCCGCTATGGCATCCGCTCGAAGCGGCCTAAGGCCTTCCTTCTGATGAATCATGCATATAAAAGAGCCAAACACCTTGATGTTCTCGGGTGTGCGTTCCATGATGATATCGAATTCAGCTTTAACCTTGAACAACTGGCGAAACTCAGGATCCTTCTCGTAAAGCTCGCGATATATCGCGTCATCTCCTATCAGAATCACCTTAACATCAAGTGGGATAGGCTCAGGACGGAGTGTCTTGACCACGAGAGGACTTGATATCTCGGAAGAATCTTCGATGACTATTTCACTGTGTTCAAGTGCTCGCTTCAATGCCTGATATGTGGGTGGGGAGGACAGTAGCTCCTCGGCGGGTATTACGATATATCCCCCGTTTCCCTCGTGGAGAGCACCGCGACGTATCATTGAAAAGTCAGTCTTCAGTCCACCGTATTGTGATTCCTTTTCAATAGTTCCGAAGAGATTCTGGTAGGATGGATTGTTGACGGTGACAACAGGTGCCCCCTTAGTGCCCAGATTGTCCACTATCAGGTTTACTTGATACCTTTTGGCGAACTCCTCGGGTGAGATTAGCGCAATTTCAGAGATGATCTGCTCTTTTGAAGAATCACCCGGTATGCCTCCTATGAATTCGTGAAGATTATCTGTGATGTCTCGAGCCACCTCCCGAATCCATTCAGTGATTCTTGGCAAATCCGAGTGCTTTTCCTCGATCTCTTCAATCATCGGAGAGAGTGTAAAGAGAACGGCTTCTTTCTCCATTTTCCGAAGCCCCTCCTGGAGTTCAAGCTCAACTGCCCTCATCTTGCGGAAGAGCACTCTCAGAACCTTCTCTAAGTCGTTGCGACGTTCTTCAGTTTCAGCTTGAACTGATTGCGGCACACTTGTCATCATTTCTGGAGTCAGTGGTTTACCATCAATCAGCGGTAATACCACAAGTCCAGTCTGGGAGCCTTGGAGGACAAACCCAGCTTTCTGAGCCTCGTCCTCTATCTGTCTAGCAACAGATTGTTGTTCATTCGTAGACGTTTTCAGTAGGCTATCTCTCTGAGTTGCATATTCATCACTCTCTAGCATTTTGATGATTGTTGTACGAGCTAGCTCAATGAAACTCTCCATATGTAACGCAAGCTGCCAACCTCTGCTCGATGGCAGCTCAAGTGCTCGTGGGTGATATGGGTCCTCGAAATTGAATACATAACACCAATCGGAGGGGTCGGAGCGCTTGGCAGCAAGTTCCTTCACAAACCTGGATACAGCAGTGGTTCGCCCTGTTCCGGGGATTCCTGCCACATAGACATTGAATCCTTTATCCTCTATCATTAGTCCAAATCGCAGTGCTTCGAGAGCTCTGTCTTGTCCGATGATGCTATCAAGTGGGAACAACTCAGCACTCGTACCTGAGCCAAATTCCTTGGAATCACAACGCACTCGAATCTCCTCTGAATTCAGCTTCTTCATCAAACCATCTCCTCTTCCTGAAGACAAGTCTCCAACATACCAATCACCTTCCTATTTCCTTAATTCCTGAACAAGAAAATGCTCAGGGTTGCTGTCGAAGGCCTTCTTGCATCCCTTCATGCAGAAGTAGTATGTCTTTCCCTTGTGCTCTGACTTATACTTCGAGCTCTTTTCATCTACTGTCATTCCGCAAACCGGGTCTCGAGCCATTCTTTCACCTCTGTTATTTCAGACATTATGCGCCATAAGACATGTGGCGTTCTATGTAATGACGGACCAACATAGTAATATATCTGTTTCGATATATCCTGTATGATAGTTACATAGGGCTCAGGAACTAGTCTGTCAAATAGCTTCAAACAGGCATCATGCCAGAAGTGCACTATTAGGCCGATTCTGAGATGAGCATCGTTTATCTATGAAGATATATCCCATACGATATATTTATATCGCCTGGGAACAAGCTTCCGTAGGTTCTGGTCCCGGTCGGAATCGAGCTGAGGACTGAATAGGCCACCAGGCAACTATTATAGGAGAAGCCCCTTTGTTGTAGAACTGAGGTCACAAGGGATTCTGTAGGATTCGACAACGGTGCAGCCTAGGATATGCGAGCTCTAATGAATGTGACCACTGTTGACAGAGAGGAAAGTGAACTGAAAAATGACGGAGAAAGATCTTGACATTCAGGATATGCTATCTGATTTCTCACATTTCTATGTCTTGCTGATGTTGAGTGAGAAGCCTCTCCATGGCTACGGTCTGATGAAGGGCTTCGAAGACCGTACTGGGAAGAAACTCAGCCCGGGAACACTCTACCCGTTCCTGCAAAGGCTTGAAGAAATGAAACTGGTTAGCCAGAAACAGGTGGACATAGGGAAGAAGCGGAAGATTGTTTACTCATTGACCAAGAAGGGCAAACAGTTCAGTGATAGGCTGTTCAGGCGATTTGCAGCTATAACGGTTTCTGCACTTGGGTCTAGTCTGGAAGTGTGTGCAAGTTGTGGTGCCAGAGTCTACGAAGGTGCCCATCACGAGGTAGTTGATGGAGTCGACCTCACATTCTGCTGTGTCCATTGTGCGAATGCCTTCAAACGGAGCCAATAGGTGTTGATCCATTGGCAGTTTTCCCAATTCGTGGGGTCCACTGAACCCGTTCAAACCTAAACAAGCCATTGCAGTTCCACAAGAGGTTCCGCCGGCAGCGTACAAAGAGGGAGAGGTCGCCATGATTCGGTCAGCAGAATGAAAGTTGGTCTATTAATGCCGACCCATTCTGTGACTACAGAGGATTGTGCTACTACTTCTCCAACCAAGGCCACAAGAACATCTTAGAAACGGAGCCAAAGCAGTAAATTCAACATGCAGCTGAAGCACAGTAGTTAAAGAATGCCTCAGAACAAATTCATAAGATGAAGGTTGAAATGACAACAACCTTCCTATGTAGCGACCACGAAGTGAGGAGATACTACTTCTGCGCACAGTATTGAATGGATACTTTCGATGCTGACCCTGCGATGTACAGAGATCAGGACATCAGACAATGAGTTCTGAGAAAGAGAAGGAGATGCTCACGCCAATACCGGCATGAGCATCTTAGTCTGTATATGTGAAGTGGTTTTGAAGAAGGAGTAGCTACATTTCTCAAGACCCGAGTCAAGAGAATCATGGAACGAAACCCCAGTGATACACTCGTATACACGCATGAGCGAATCACCGACTGAGGTTTATCTTACGAAAGAGGTCCGATAGACCTCGGATCTGACTACAGCCTTGAAATTGTTAAACTTCTCAGGTACAGCAACGACCTGCTTCTTCTGTTTCTTTGCAAGTGCCATTCTTTTTCACCGTTTGGTGCGCCCAAAGCTTTAGTTTTTTTGGGCCGCCAACGTTTATCGGCTAGATGAAGATACATATAAAGGTTTGGGCACCAAACTATTTAGAAAATGATAGTGTGTTTATGCAAATATGTGGAACGCCAAAGCTTAATAAGGGAGTGATATGCGTGAAAATCGTAGAAAACCGAGGTGTCATGACAATTGAGTGACGTACTAACAGACACTCTCGTCGAAATCGAACTATCTGAAGAGGCTCTCGTAGACGGGAAACCTGTGATTCCTGAAGGACTCAAGATCATACGCGATGAAGAGATTGGCAGGATTATGCTGGAACCGGTTAGAAGTAAGATTATGAAGATACTCCACTACGGCATTGAAGACACCCTAACCACGGAGGAGTTCAACGAAGAAACAGGCGAGAGGGTCATCCGCCAGAAAGTTGTGAAACGAGAGGCGCTTTCTGTTGCCGAGATCGTTAGGATGTCAGAGAAGACCTTCCCTGATGACCCAATCACAAAGAACCAGGTCTACCATCATCTTCCTCTTCTTATTGAGGGCGGCTATGTAGTCAGGCTTGGTACTGTGACAACTGGCAAACGTACCACTGACTACTTCATTCGAACTCATGGTGGCTTTGTTATTGCTACAGAACCTAGTGATAAGGAGTATGCGGAAGAGAAGGCAAAGAAGAGGCTTGATGGAATCCTGAGAAGCTTCGCTTTGGACCTTGACGAAGCACAGAAGGCTGAGCTCACTGATCTGATGTCGAAGACCCTTCATATCTGGCTGGGAGCAAGCGAGAAGATAACAGAGATGGTCACTGGAGATGTGGCCGACAAATATCTCATAGAGGCATACAACTGGCTGTTGGATGTATATGCGTCCAACAATGCTGAGTATCAGAGGTTGATGCAAGATATCCGTTCAATCATATTCAATGGCTCATGACATGACCAACGCCTGCTAGAACGTATCTTGGGGCCCATACTGACAGATTGAACCTCTCAGGAAACTCAAATCTAGGCCACCCAACGCAACCCTCCACTCTGGCGCAGCAGCAAAGATTGGAGGACATGTTTCAATGACTCCATTGCACAAGAAGGTCGCCTAGCCTAGTACTGAAATGTAGAGGAGCTCTCTGTGAGATCTTACCCCTTCAACCTCCAAAGTTGGAAACAGACTTAACGAGCCATGCATATTGTTATTTGGGCCAGTCGGCCCGTGTGTGAGGTCCATGGGAGTCAAATCCAGAGTTGTGGTTCGTTTTGGTGAACCAAGAGACCTTGAGTGGTGTGTTGCCGAAGATCCACTTGCCAATGAGATGTTGATGCGCGAGAAGATAATGAAGGATGAGATTTTCATTGCTGAGCTCGATGGTGAGCCAATTGGTTATATCCGTCTGGAATTCCTCTGGGCCCGGGTCCCATACATTGGACTCATATTCGTCATTGAAGCCTACCAGCATGAGGGAGTCGGCAGAATGCTGTTGGACCGCCTGGAGTCCCATCTCAAAGAGAATGGGTATGACATCGTGCTCAGTTCTTCGCAGGTCGATGAACCAGAGCCGCAAGCATGGCATAGGGCAGTCGGGTTTGAAGAATGTGGCATTCTCCTGGGAGTGAACGAAAGTGGAGTAGGTGAGGTCTTCTTCAGGAAACCTCTATGGTCAAAATCCTAGGCATCAAGCACGAATTGGTTCTTGAATATACTGTCTTGAACGCATGCTCGAATACACTTGCCACACACGTCACGCTTCAGGCCCTGTTTCCCTAGGAAGACGAGGTACCTTCGGCAATTCTCGCGATAGTCCTTCACTTGTTCTCTGTATCTTATGAACGTGCAAGCATCTTCACACGCCGTGCAATTTCCACATCTCGATTTCATCCTAGTCCCATGTAGCAGCGGAAAGGAAGTGACAACAGAAGCGAAACGAAGCGCGCAACTATACTTTTCGTTGATAAGGAGGCCATTCTTTCCTCGCCAACCAAGCCCTGCGTGTTCCGCGACCACACGATGAGATATCGTCAGAGGGTAATATTGAGTCACATGCTTGACCTTTGCGGCGACGCCCTCGATCGTGGCTGGAATCGGAACACCCTCGAATCTATCCGCCACCAACTGGGCAGCGGCGTTCAGAAGCCCATTTAGTCGGTGATACTCCTCTGCGTATATATTCCATTTCTCATAATCGACTTTCTTACCGTCTGCCACGTTGATGCAATGAATAATACTTCCACGATAGGCGATGCCAATCGAAATCACGTACCCGGAATCAATGAGTGACTCAAATCTCGAATCGGCAAAGCTCCTGAGTCTATCCTGTTGAACTGGCATGAGGTCTTCGTACACTCTTTGGAACTCGGCGACACCTAGGATACCTTGGCAGGATATCTTCTGTAGATATTCCAAAAAGAACTGTTGCAGAGAGTCAGTGTTGCGTTCCTTCTGACCGAGTTCTGGCTTTGCCATGGATTTCCCTCTTTCGCACCTGAGCGGGATACCTCGATGACATTGCTGTAAATAAGTACTGGGCCCATCATCATGATTGAGATAGACTTCTCCTCTACAGATAGAACTCTCCCTCGGCCACAAGTCTTACTTGACCCGACACGTTCATTCCACTGAAAGATGATCCTCCAATAACGGTCGAGATTAGCCTACTGGGTCTGTTCAACTCAAATCCCTGTTCTATGATAACAGGTTCCCCAATCTTTGACCTCTCGAGTACATTGTATTTCTCCACATATGCTCCAAGAGGTCCTGCCGCACTTCCAGTCGCTGGGTCTTCTAGCACACCAAACGCCGGTGCAAACATTCTCGCATGCACGGAGGAGTCCTCATGCACAGTTTCTGTGGAGAAAATGACTACTTCTTGGCTTGCTCTCCCTGACAGAGCCTTCGCTATCTCGGGGGGATTGGGAACTGCATTTCGAACGGCTCGAAGACTCTCCACTTTGACGATGAGGAATGGGAATCCAGTTGAAACATATTGAGCCGGACTTCTTTCCGAGATGTCTGAGGCGTCAAGCTGGACTGCTCTTGCGATGGCATCTCTATCATTCACGACAGACAGGAACTCTGGCTTGTTCTGTTCCATTAGGATTGTGTCAGCTGACAAGTACCCTACAGCAGTCGGTCCAATTCCCAACTCGAGGTTCACACGTGCTTTCTTTTCAGGCAATAGCCCCTTATGCTTCATGACGAATGCGGTCCCAAGTGTAGGGTGGCCCGCGAATGGTATCTCTTCAGCTGGAGTGAAGATTCTGACTTTCACTGCACAGTTAGATTTCTCGGTAGGTACGATGAACGTAGTTTCGGAGAAGTTGAACTCGCGCGTAATCCCCTGCATCTCCTCGTCTGAGAGATTCAGGTTACCATCTGAGTCCCAGAATGTTGCTAATTGATTCCCCCCGAAGGGGTACCGGTTATCAGTGAAGACGCTTGTTTGGACGTATGGATATGCTCGCATTTCGGAAGCACCTCGCCACCGGAATGTGATGTATCTGCTGATAAGCGCAGCCGTTTGATTACTTAATCGGATATCTTGCCCAGCTCACCTTGGCAAATCTTCTTGTCGTCAGGATCCTTCAACTCGTCAATTGCCTCCTGAGAAATCTTGATGTACTTCCTGCACTCATCCTTGTTGCCATCAGCCGCGTGAGCCCTTGCCATGACCTCGTAGATGAAGGGAATATGCCAGTCTTTCCAATTCGAGTCCTCTTTCTCCGCCTTCTTTGCAAGTTCAAATCCACGGTTGGCATGGAACAGTGCAGGCTCGCTCCTCTTCACATGTGCATAGACTCTCGAGATCATATACTCAGCTCTAACAGCATTGACAATTGTCCCAACCTTGCCCCAGTGATACCGTGAATGTGGGCCATGTGCAATGCCTGCTCAAGCTCTTCAGCTGAGGGATTTGAATTGTCTAAAACAGGCCAGATGCCATTATTCGTCTTCTTCACAATCTTCTTGTGAAACTCGTTGTCGGTCAGCTTCTCGTCACCGGTCATCAGAACAACCTCCCCCATAAGGAGGATAACTATTGTTAATGAGCTAGCCGGTAGTGATGAAGAAGCATACACATGGATGTATTGCCCGGGTTCCAAGCTGGGAAAGCTAGAACGCCATCCATCCGCCGTCTACAGCCAGCGTGTGCCCAGTGATATACTTCGCATCATCGCTTGCCAAGAAGCATGCAGCGCCCCTGATCCATTCGTTCTCAGCGAACATGGGGAGTGCCGTCCGATCCTTGATTATCTTGCTAATCTCCTTGTCCGTCATTGCCTCAATGGACATAGCGGTGGGGAAGAATCCTGGTGCTATACCATTGACTCTGATATTGTGCTCTCCCAGTTCTATTGCAAGAGCCTTGGTCAAGAGATTCATGCCGGCCTTTGATGTGTAGTAGCTTACTTCGGTGAATCTTGTGGCACCAAATCCAAAGGTGGAGGAGATGTTGATCATGCTCCCGTGCTTCTTCGGTATCATGATCCTAGCAACCTCCCTCGAAGCAACGAAAGCAGATGTTAGGTTCACGTCCATCACTTTGTTCCAGTCTTCAATTGTCTGCTCAAGCAGAGGTTTGAAGACGTACATTCCGGCGTTGTTGATCAAGACGTCAACCGTCCCTAGCTTGTCGACGGTGAAGTCAACCATATCTATGACTTCCTTCTCCTTGGAAACGTCCGCCTTGAACGCGAGGGCTCTGACACCGTAATCTTTGGACACTTTCTTCACAATCTTGTCCAGAAGCTTCTTCCTGCGTGCAGCCAAGACAACGTGCGCACCAGACTCTGCAAAGCCGTATGCGAACTGCTCTCCAAGTCCTGCTGAGCCGCCTGTGATTATGACGACTCTGTCAGTGAGATCATACTTTACCATTCCTAGCCTCTCCTTTTGTAGTCTATACGGAGCCGAATGTCCAAACCTCCATATAAAGACTGAAAGAAGGCTATTCTACTGGTTGTCGAATGACAGTCTTGAGTTTCTCTGGAGCCGTTCTCCTGGGGTCTCCTAGGTAAATCTCATGATGCTTCCCCCGTAGTTTGAAGCCTTGTTCCTCGGCGAAGTTGTGTAGCCTCTCTATTGTAGGAGCCTCCTCCGAGTAAGGACCAATGTGCATGATTTGCACTGACAGTCCCTCGTAGTATGATTCGAGTCTGAGCTTAGAAAGGGCTGCAAGGTCCTTTTTCTCCCTTACAACCTCAATGGTGTCAGACAGGAAATCAAGAGTGACCTCGTCGGGTTGCATTATCATAGAAGTCCAACGCCAGTCATCCTTGGCCTCGGGGTCGAACTCTTCTTTTCCCTCAATCCACCAAAGGCTCTCGAGCGGCATAACGACGTAGTCTAGGACTCCACCCTTCTTGAGTGCAAACTTGAGTGGATATGACACTCCGTACAAGACTTCGATGGCCTCTGTGTACTCCTTCGAGGTGCCCGGATAGCCCTTCCCGTCCACCATTAGGAAGTTCATCTCTGGAACGTCGATCACAACTGGCTTCTTCGGTGAAGGCCTATACAGATGCTTCAGCTTCTTCTTGAAGTCAATCTTCTCCATTTCACTCATCTCGTAGAATGTGCCGATGATGTGCAACAAAAGGATTACGAGTCGAAAGGAACATCATCATTCTCTTCTCGGTTCCCGCTAGTCACAACTTTGCGGTTTAGTGCCAACTTCATTATCCCGATTGGGATTATGATTACCATCCAGACCAAGACATCTCCAAGTGTTGTCAGCATGAAATCTGTTCCAGTTGGGTCAAGAAGCATCTGTCCCGCTCTCACCATTCTCACGAGTGGGTACACAAGTACAAGACCGAAGATCTGCTTAAGACGGACTGAATCTACCCGGATTGCAAGTCGCGGTCCGAATTGGGCTCCAATCACCATGCCCAATCCCAAGGCGAAACTAAAGTAAACGTCAATGCTTCCACTGAGAACGTTCTGGAGAGTACCGGCGCCAGTGGTGAATAACATTGTGAACATCGATGTAGCCACAGCTGCGTGCATGGGCAATCCCAGTATTATGATGAGTACAGGAACGATGATTACACCTCCACCGAGTCCCAGGAGGTTGGCCACAATTCCTCCGCCGAATGCTCCTATCAATGCAAGAATCAACGTTGCCCTAGGAGTCCTAGAGAAATCATAGGCTGCCAAGTCTGCCGCCCAATCTCCGCTTCCTTTCCTTTTGGCAAACAACATTCTCATCGCGATGGGGAACAGAAGGATGGCGAAGACCCACCTGAGCGCATCGTCACCATATACATTGAAGATCGTTAGCCGAAGCCACCCCCCGACCCACGAGCCGGGAATTGTTGTGATTGCAAGAAAGAGTCCAGCCGCATAGACGTTTGGGCTCGGCGTCTGTCTGTGATACACCCAGGTGCTTGAGATTGCAACAAACATGGCTGCAACAAGGGAGGATGAAGGAGCAAGATCGGTGGTCAACCCAAAGACGATGACAAGAATTGGCGTGTTGATGATGCCTCCACCGATACCAATCATTGAAGAGAGGGTTCCGACACCAACCGCGAAGGCAGCTATCAACAGAATCTCCGTGGCAATCTCTTGCATCAAGGTCCACGTCCTGTCTGGCCGGGGCGCACTATCAGCTACTTAAGATGTGTTGTTGGTGGGTGTTTGGCTTCGAACTCTCCTTGTTCTAAGAATCTAGTCAAGCTACAGGTTTCAGACACAATAGTAATAATCCGGCTTGTTCTCTGGTGTAAGGCGCAAGAACTGCTGACGAGAAGGTGCATCTTATGGCGAAGATTCCGCTCATCAAGAACTACATCAATGGAGAATGGGTCGATTCCGAATCGAAGGATGTTCGAAACGTATACAATCCGGCTACAGGTGATGTCATCGCAAAAGTCCCCATGAGCACTGTCGAAGAAACAGAAGCGGCCATAGAAGCCGCCAACAATGCCTTCGATAGATGGCGAAGGACAATTCCAATTACAAGGGCACGTTACTTCTTCGAGATGAAGACAATCATGGAGGAGAAGTTCGAGGAACTTGCTCGTGAGATCGTAATAGAGAATGGGAAGACAATTGACGAGGCACGTGGAGAGATAAGAAGAGGCATTGAGAATGTAGAGGTCGCCGCTGGGATTCCAACTCTGATGATGGGTCAAAACGCGGAGGATGTTGCTGTTGGGATTGATGAGATTCTCATAAGACAACCCTTGGGTGTCTTCTTCTGTCTTGCTCCCTTCAACTTCCCGAGCATGGTGCCGCTCTGGTTTCTTCCTACGGCTGTCGCTTGCGGCAACACATACATAGTGAAACCTTCACCCCAGGCTCCGATAAGTCAAGTCAAACTCTTCGAAGTCATGGATGAGGTTGGGTTTCCACCAGGGGTGGTCAATCTGATTCATGGTGATGTTGAAGTGGCAAACGCCCTGCTTGATAGTCCTGTAACAAAGGGGGTGTCATTCGTGGGGTCCACACCCATCGGTCGGAAAGTGTATGAGCGTGCAGCTGCAAACGGAAAGCGAGCGCAGATTCAGGGAGGCGCCAAGAACTTCCTGCTTGTAATGCCTGACGCTGACCTAGAGCGAACGGCTTCTGCCCTGATGACTTCTTGCTATGGATGCGCCGGAGAGAGATGCTTGGCTGGTGCGGTGATTCTGGCAACCGAAGAGATTCATGAGTCACTGATGGAGATTCTTCTGCAGAAGGCAAAGATGATTCGAGTTGGAAACGGGCTGGAAGAGGGCGTACATATGGGGCCGGTGATATCGGCGAAGTCGAAGGAGCGGATACTCGAATGCATTGACGAGGGGGTAAAGGACGGAGCGAAACTCGTTCTCGATGGGCGAAAGATAGAGGTTGAAGGTCATCCGAACGGATTCTTCGTAGGTCCGACTATCTTCGATGATGTCCGGCCAGACATGGCTATCGCTCAGGATGAGATATTCGGCCCCGTCATGGCCGTTGTCAGAGTGAAAGGCTTTGACGAGGCGTTGGACATCATACATGCGAATCCGTATGGAAATGCATCCTCTATCTTCACCTCCAGCGGCAAATGGGCAAGAGAGTTCTCATACAGAGTTCAAGCAGGGAATATAGGGATTAACCTCGGAATTGCTGCTCCGGTTGCTCACTTTCCGTTTTCGGGGATGAAGGACTCGTTCTTTGGTGACCTTCATGGACAAGGGCAAGACGCTGTCAGATTCTTCACAGAGTCCAAAGTGGTGATTACTCGCTGGTTCTGATGTAAACAACATGAGAGATGATGGAGCATGGAACTGAGCACAACAGGGGCCATACTCAGTTTCGCACTTGGAATCGAAGAAGAGGCCCTTTCCTTCTATGAGATGATCCAATCTAGTGGAAAGTGTCAGGGTTGGGGAGAAGTTATTGATGCCCTGTGTGAGGAACATCGACGAGCAACACGGAAACTTGCCCGACTGAGGAGGGAAAGCGTTACAGAGATGATTCTTGAGCCAATTCATGGCTTCAGGAGTGACGACTATGAGCTTGATGTCGAGACAAGCTCGGATATTGACGAGCAGGGCTATCTGGCCTTGATGAAGAGGATAGAGGCCAATATGTCCGAATTCCTCAAGACGGCTGCAGTCAAGACCATGTTCCTCCAAGAAGTGAGCCTAGCTCTTGATAATCTAGCCAAGAGAAGAAACAGGAACCTCAGGTCACTTGAACAGTTGGGGTAGGGACCGCATGCTAGTCCTAGACTTCAGCGTCTGAGAACTACTTCTCATAGAAGTACTTGCCCTTCGAGTAGATGACCTCGTCACCTGCGGTGATCTCGCCTTCTTTCATAGACTTGATTATGTCCACGTGTACGGCGCTAATGTTCGTGCCATTGCAGTCAGGATATGCGCGTCCGAGCGCACAGTGAATGGTGTCACCGATCTTTTCGTCAAATAGCATGTTGAGAGTGTATCTCTTGATTCCGCGGTTGGTCCCAATGGCCATTTCGCCAAGCCTCTTGGAGCCTTCGTCAACCTCTAGAATCTCCTTCAGTGTTGGCTCTCCCTTCTCAGCTGAGTATTCTACCACCTGCCCTTTCTCAAACTTCAGTCGGACACCCTCGATCAGCTTCCCTTGGTACAAGAACGGAATGTCAAAGTAGATACTTCCTTCCACTGTATCCTCTACGGGCGCAGTGAAGACTTCACCAGAAGGCATGTTACGCTTCCCATCTGAAGCCACCCAAATGCGTCCTTCAGTCGAAGCATAGAGGTCGGTTTCAGGTCCAATGTATCTGATATCCTTATGATTCTCCAGATGCTCCTTCATGAGGTACATGTTCTTGCTCTCATTCTTCCAATCGATGAGCGTAGCTCCATAGACGAAGTCCCGGTATTGTTCAAGGCTCATATCGGCCTGTTGAGCCAAGGTCCGGCAGGGATGTACTGTTCCAACCCATCGTTTGGACATTATTATCTCCATGAGTTCCTTTTGTGCAACCTGCCTAGTCAGCTGCCTTTTCGCGTCGACTTCTGCAAGCGCCTTTGTGTTCACAGGTGACCTGATGGAGATCAAGACGTCACTCTGCTCTGCTGCAGCCATCATGTGTTTTGGGAAGAGCTGAAGCGCTTCATCGTCAGCCCCATCGAAGAAGGCACGATCAACTTCCTCACTCGACATCAAGACGAGCGGGCTCGCTCCTGCTTTTGCGACATGCTTCATCACTGCCACAACAAGGTCATGCGCATCCGGCTGGGCCGATATGACAACCATATCGCCTTTCTTAACTTCGGTCGACCATTCGACGAGTATTCTTGCATGTTCATCTATTCGTGAATCCATTATTTATCCGACCTTGGTCCGGCACAAGGATTCAGAGAGATATAGCTTGTGGCCTGCGCCATGAATCCTACATCAAAGACTAGAGATATATCTACGAGTCCCTGCCAGAGCATATGAAGGAAGAACTGGCTAAAGCGCTGATTGACGGCCTCTATGGGAAGCAGATTCATCCTCACCCTTTGAAGTCACTGAATGGCCTGACCTTTCAGGAAGCCGCCGATCGAATTTCCAAGAACGCACATTCATCATATGACTTGCTTTTTCACATCGTTTTCTGGCAGGACCTTGTTCTAGAGGCAATGCACGGGGAAAAGGTAGAGTGGCCCAAGAAACCTAATGAGGATTGGCCAGACTCGACATCAAAGACTGACTGGGATGCGCTTGTGCAGAGATTTGAAGAAGGACTTGAGGAGGGGAAGAGAATCCTGAAGGAGGGTGATTTTGAGCGTCCTCTTCCGTCCTGGCGTAATATCCCGATGCTGAGAGCTGCGATAGTATTGGCTCAACACAACTCATATCACCTTGGCCAGATAGTGGCCAATCGAATAGCTCATGGTTCTTGGCCTCCACCAGAGAAAGAGTAGTCTATTTGCTTAGTCCATCTGACTTGGTAACCCTGACGAGTACCGAATTGTACCCCGGTGTGTGACCAAACGCAGTATGCTTGTCGTCAGTCAGAACGTTGACATTGCCGTCCTCGTCCCACCAACCATCACTAGACCAGACAATCCTCGGGTCGATATTGTCGGTGACCTCAAGTCTTATTCCGTCTAGACTTCCTCTTCGTGACTCCAACGTGACCAAGTCTCCAGTTTGAAGTCCGAGTTCTGCAGCCGTTTCCGGGTGCATGGAGAGAGAAGTTCGGCGCGTGGACGCCTCGCTTTTGGTAGGCATGGTGATGGTTTCTGTGACCACATCGTATGGACAGACATCTAGCTCACATTCACGGCATCCTATGCACTTGGTCTTGTCCCAGGTTGGAATCAACAGCGCAGTCATCATGTCAGGGACCTGAATCGGCTCCGGAGACAACTTCACTGCTAGTCCCTCGACCAAAGAACTCAGCTCAGCACGCATCTTAGCAGAGGAGTCAGTAAGATCCTTCACACCATCCCTCACTATTTCCAGGCTAGGCGGCGACATCGAGATTGCTTCGTCTGGACATTCCTTCACGCATTCTTGGCATGTGGTGCAATGAGAGAAGCTCCTTACCTCTCCACCCACCTCAAGCGAAGTATACTGTGAATGGAGACGATCTCTAAGGCGTCCGGTTATCATTATGAGCGGGTACTCTGAATAGATGTCTGGGGTCGAAACTGGACTCTCTGCGGGCTCCTCATGGAAGGGGAGAGGGTCATGCCCCATGCTCTCGAGTTCCGTAGAACGGAGCTCTACTTTTTCAGTGTTAGTGGCGAAGTTGTGATCCGCGAACGGTATTGCCGGGCTGGTTGTTCGGATTCCCTCTGGATGCTCAATCAGTTTCTCGAGTGTAATGTTTCTACAATGCTCGGACTCAAGGGCAGTTCTGATGGCATCCAGTTCCGTAATTTGGAAATGACTCTCAATCCCCAGTCTTGTGGCAATATCCGTCCAGATCTGCAACTCGTGACGGGCCTCACCGAGCGGCTCAACAATCCTAGGGGCGTACTGGACGATTCTGTGAAGTTCACTGTGGACCAAATTAGCATGTTCGAAGATGAAGGTCGACGGTAGGACAATGTCGCACAGCTTTGCTGTATCAGTCAGCTCCAAGTCGATACAGACACTGAAAGGTATCTTCTCGAGTGCTCTCCTTGTTCTGTCTGTACTAGGCCATTGAGTAATGGGACTCGCTGCCTGTATGACAAGCACCTTGAGGGGGCTCTCTTCAGAGCCCAGAACGTACTCGGGTATATACGTACCAGAAGGTACGACTGGTTCTACCGTGGGATCGAGGAGATGACTAAGCGTTACCCCTTCTCCGTTGAAGGGGCTATTGTCTGAGGAAAGGTACTGGAATCCGCCTCCAGATACTCCAAGGTATCCACAGATGGCCAAGAGACTATGCACAGCCCTCCCTGCCCAAGTACCATTCGTATAGTGATTCATACCTGCGGGTGCCGTTGTGATGAGGGCTGGACCATGAGTCGCAAACGTGACTGCTATCTTTTCGATTGTGTTCTCATCCACCCAGGTTATCTCGCTGACACTCTTCTTGTCATACTCGCTAACTCGTTTCCTGTACTCTTCGAATCCATGCACATACTTGCTGACAAAGTCACGATCATAGAGGCCTCGGGTTATAATCTCATTTGCCAGGCCAAGTGCTAGTGCACCATCTGTACCTGGCCTGATAGTTGTATGAATGTCGGCCATCTTTGCGTGAGGCGTTTTTCGCGGATCGATGACTATCAACTTTGCCCCATTGTCTACTGCCTCCTGAATGAATCTCTTGCAGTGGATGCTTGACTCGAACTTGTTTGTACCCCAGACAACAATGCATCTTGAGTTTGCCCAATCACTTAGTTCGTGCGGCGAAAAAGGTCCTACATTGAACCTTGCTCCTTCATATGCACCTTGGAAGCAGATCTCCACAATTCCGGGAATCATTCTACACCCAAAGGCATTGGCAAATCGAGCAGCATACCTGGGTGCCATGCCATCATTACCAGACCCGGAATAGATCCCCACTGATTGTGGCCCGAGTCCCTCCTTTGCAGATTCCATCCTCAAAGCGATCTCGTCTAGAGCTTCGTCCCAACTTGTCCTCTTTAACGATCCATCACTCTGCTTTCTCAAGGGGTGTAGTAGTCGGTCCTTGGAGTACATACGCAGGACATGTCCGTAACCCTTTGGACAGCATCTTCCCAAGGTGTATGGATGGTTGGGATCACCTCTTATCCTCACGATTCTTCCATCATCAACTTCTACGATGAAGGCACAGATGTCTGGACAATTGAGTGCACATGCTGAATGGTACTCCTGTAACGGCATTAGTGGCTGGCATGACACGTAATGAGGTCAATAACTCTTGCTGTATAATCCGGCACTCCAGATTTGAGTGGCTGGTCTAGCCTCCTATGAGTAGCCTTGCCGTTCATCTTCTCGTTCTGGATTCCACTTTCGAGCCCTAGCAGGGCGCTGAAGAGCCGGGACTACTCCAACAGATAGACTCTGTCCTTTTCTCGGACTCTATCGGCCACTTTGATGGCAATTTCTTGCCCGGCTTTCCCCTTCTCAATGTCTGCTCTGTCGATTTGCATTGAGGATACCATCTGCTCAAAACTGGTCGTTGTCCCTTCAATGCTTATCTTGTTTCCAACCTTCAGCGAGTCTTCGAGCATAATCGCGGCGACATTGATCTTGGCGAAATACCTTGTGACTACTCCAACTAGCTTCTTCTCACTCAATGTCGGAGACCTCTTGATGCCCGTTGTGTCCGTGACTGAAAAGTCCTTTGTCCTCTCGGGACTCGAGAATCCACCTAACGTCCTCGCTCGTCAAGGAGGACTGCGGTAGTCACTAGTGATGCGCATGCGTATGACCGCCGTCTATTGGCGCAAGCCTCCCGATTGCTCTCTGAACAACCTCGGACATTGCGGGGTGAATATGCATTGCCCTTAGTGCAGGCATGTATGCACCATCATGCGTATGCATGAGACTGATGATCTCATGGATCAAGATTGGAGAGTATGGACCTATTATCGTTGCACCAAGGATACGCCGAGTTTCCGCATCCGCTATGACTCTCGCAAAGCCTTCGGGGTTTCCCATTGCAAACCCCTTTGCCACATCTGTGTATTCTGCTCGGCCAACTAGTAGCCTCTTTCCTGACGCCTTTGCCTGACGAAGAGTCATTCCAACTGTCGCAATAGGAGGATATGAGAAGACTGCCCAGGGAACAGCACTGTAGTCCATGGAGATAAGCTCCTGTTCGTGACCACTGCCACCATGTAGAGAACGTCTCCAATTGTACCACACAATCTGACTCTCCTCATTTGCGACATGACGGAACAAGTATCGTCCAATTGCATCGCCAAAAGCCCAGATCCTTGGCTTGGACGTCCGAAAGTACTCATCAACCAGAACATACCCTCTGTCGTCGGTCTTTACCCCCGTCTTTTCTGGCTTGAAGAGGTCGGCATTGGACCTCCTACCAGCCGCTATCAGGAGTGAGTCTGCGGTGAACTCCTTCTCCGCCCCTGTATCTCGGTTTCTCGCAATCACCACTTTCTTGCCTTTCGATTCAGAAACCGCCACTCCTTCATGATTCGTCAAAACTTTCATTCTCTTGGAGAGCTCCCGTTTGAGCAACTCTGAAACATCGTGATCCTCGTTCTTCACCAAATACGGGTTCCTTCCGATAATTGTAACATCGGATCCGACTGCACTGAAGAAGTGTCCAAACTCTGCAGCTATGTAGCCGCCTCCTAGGATGATCATTGACTCGGGGAGCTCTGTCAGCTCGAGAGCTTCCTTGTTGGTCATGAAGTCAACCTTGTCCAATCCTTTGATCTTTGGGATGAGTGGTCGACTACCTGCCGCAATGAAGATGTGTTCACCCTTAATGGTTTCATCATCTACTTTCATGGTGTAGTTCCCAGTGAACTCTCCGGTCGTGTGATACCAATCATAACCCCTGGTTGCATTGATAGCTTGGCCGATGTTGCGTGCATCGGTTCCCACGTGATTCCGCATTCTCTGCATTAGGGCTGCGAAGTCAACAGACTCGACCTTCGCACTGAGGTTCAACGTTTCTGAGTGTTGCGTCTGCACGATCATGTCAGCCACATAGGTCAGAATCTTAGTGGGGATGCAACCTCTATTCAGACACGTCCCACCCATGGGCCCATTCTCGACAATCGCGACCTCCATTCCACTTTCGAACGCTGGTGATGCAAGGTTCAGCCCCGCCCCTGAACCTATCACAATCAAATCATACTTCTTCATGATGTCTGAGTTAACGATAGTGTACAAGATAAGTCTACCGCTCACTGCGAGTGGCCAACCACAATCTATCAGCAGTTCACAGGTCGCCAAGCTTAAGTGCTGAACGACTGACTCGTTACGAAGAGGCTCCAGAAATGAGGATGCTACAGATACACAGTGATGGTTTTTCCTACGAAGCCAAGAGAAAGGCCATCAAGAATGCGGAGAAGGTTGACTCCAAGACCTATTCCACAGAGGATTCAGTTCTGGTCAACTTCATTGCTGCAGAGAAAACTGACCAGAAGGACCTGAAGACCGCCTCGAAGATGACTGCAGATATGATTGCTGAGGCCGCAGAAGAGGTAAAGGAGCAGAACATTGTTGTCTATCCGTGGGTCCACCTCACCGAAACCCCGTCTCCACCCAGCACAGCCCTCAAGCTTCTGAAAAATGTGGCAAAGGACTTGGAGGAACGCGGCTACAGCGTGCTCCGTGTCCCATTCGGATGGTACAAGGCATTCTCGGTACACTGCAAGGGTCATCCACTGGCAGAGCGTTCAAAGGTACTCGACCTCGATGTGGACACCAAGCAGGTCAAAGTGGATCATGTCGCCATAAGTGAGGATCTGACTGCCATCGTCGCTGAGGAGAAGTACACTTCGACCTTCCATATCATGGAGCCCGGCGGTAAACTCACTGACTTTGACAAGTTTGACTATGCAGATTATGAGGAGCTAGATCTATATGTCAAATACGAAACTGCAAAGGACCGAACTGCACATGAACCTCCTCCCCACGTTGAGCTCATGCAGAAACTTGAGTTGGCTGATTATGAGCCTGGTTCTGACCCCGGCAACTTCCGGTGGCCGCCTAGAGGTCTGACTCTGAAGAGAGCTATCGAGCAACGCGTAGTGGCTGAGATGCTTGACTATGGCGCCCATATAGTACAGACTCCTCAAATCTACGACTATGAGCATCCTTCGCTAAAGTCCTATCTGCAGAGGTTCCCATCACGTCAATATGTCGTGCACTCTGGAGAACGCGACTACTTCGCGAGATTCTCTGCCTGTTTTGGTCAGTTCCTATTGCTCTCTCAGGCGGTGATATCGCATAGACAGCTACCTCTAAAGATGTTCGAGATTGCCCCCTCCTATCGTCGTGAGCAGAGCGGTGAGCTCGCAGGAATGAGGAGAGTACGCGCATTTACCATGCCAGACATTCATGAGTTTGTCACAGATGTCAACATGGCGAAACAGGCGGTGTGCAGACAGATAGAGTTCGTTGAGAAGCTCCACAAAGAGATGGAAATCGACTATGAGGTGTCCTTCCGATTACTCCGCTCCTTTTTCGAGGAGAACCGGGATTTCGTGGTTGGCATAGTCGATACTATCGGCAAACCTGTCATGCTGGAGCTGTTTGATCAGCGGTACGCCTACTTCGTCTTCAAAGGCGAATGGAACATAGTCGATGGTCAGCATAAGTCAGGTTGTCTCGGCACTGTTCAGATAGACGTCGAGAACGCAGAGAGGTTCGACATTAAGTACATCGATGAGGATGGGAAGGAGAAGAGGCCTCTAATCTTGCATACGTCACCTACGGGCTCCATCGAACGGGTTCTGTATGGTGTGCTGGAACAAGCTGCGAAGGACATTGTAAGAGGTAAGAAGCCAAGCCTTCCTCTCTACATGACTCCAGCTCAGGTCCGACTGCTCCCAGTGGACGAGAACTTTGTCGACTATTGTCTGGAACTTGGCAGAGAGCTTGATAAGTTCGGAGTCCGTTATGAGATTGATGATAGGTCACAGACTGTAAGCAAGAAGGTGCGCGCGGCAGAGAAGCTGT
Source organism: Candidatus Thorarchaeota archaeon (assembly GCA_046758445.1). Classification (GTDB taxonomy): domain Archaea; phylum Asgardarchaeota; class Thorarchaeia; order Thorarchaeales; family Thorarchaeaceae; genus SMTZ1-83. The sequence continues at coordinate 50,365 of JBHIAE010000016.1, forward strand.
GGGTACCATACATCTGTGTCGTAGGTGATAAGGAGAAGAAGAGCGGCAAATTGACAGTCAGACGCAGGGAGGAAGATGACCAAGTGTCAATGACGGTTAGAGAGCTCGGAGAGAAGATTGCGGATAGAACTCAATTCGCTCCAAAACAGCCCCTGCTTCTGCCCAAACTCGTATCGGCCCAACCCATATTCTCTCGTGAGGTCTGAGGGCCGAACCTGACAGTCATTTGAGTGTCTTCATTCGATAGTGTTTTTACCTGCATCTCGACAGCCTACCTTGTCAATGAGAGCAGGTGGTACGTCTTGAAGGTGCTTGTACTGGGGTCAGGGCTTATGGGAAGGGGTGCCGCATTCGATCTCGCAAGAAATGAAGATGTCGACCAAGTGATTGTGGCGGACATAAACAGCAAGGCAGCGGACAACCTCGCAGAAGAAATGGGTCCGAAGGTTGTTCCCCGAACAGTTGACGCACGAAACCACAGTCAGCTGGTTTCCTTGTTCTCAGAGGTTGACTCTGTGGTGAGCGCAATCAGCTACACTGTCAATCTACTCCATACTGAGGTCGCCATTGAAACTGGAACCCACATGTGCGACTTGGGGGGAAACCTCTGGGTTGTCGAGAAGCAGATGGAACTAGATGGGGCGGCAAAGGATGCCGATATTACCGTAGTTCCAGACTGCGGAGTTGCGCCTGGAATGACTAACATCCTTACACGAGCTGGAATTGACCAGTTCACGGTAGTTGATAATGTCAAGATTCGGGTGGGCGGTCTTCAGCAGAACCCTTTGCCGCCTTTGGATTACTCCCTAATCTTCTCGGTTGAGGGTCTGATAAACGAGTATGTCGAACCTTGCAGGGTCATTCGGAACGGAAAGGTTGCAATGGAAGATCCTCTCGAAGAGATCGAAACGATTGAGTTTCCGAAGCCGTTCGGGACTCTGGAAGCTTTCAACACAAGTGGGGGAACGTCTACTCTCCCTATCACTTACAAAGGCAAGGTACGAGACCTTGACTACAAGACAATTCGATATCCAGGCCACGGGGACAAGATGTGGTCGTTCTTCAAGCTTGGGCTTATGGACAGCGAGGAACAGGACTTCGACGGAGTGAGGATAGCACCGAGAAGGGTATTGGAGCGTCTCCTTGAACGGAACCTTCCTCCAACAGGCAAGGATGCAACGCTCATCCGAGTTTCCATAGAAGGTCGGAAAGAAAACGAAACGAGGATCGTGCAGTATGAAGTGATAGATTACTTCGATGATGAGTCTGGTCTCACGTCGATGATGCGCACGACTTCGTTCCCAGCGGCAGTTGTTGCTACCATGTGCGCTAAGGGCACAATCACCGAGAGAGGAGTCTTACCTCCGGAGCTTTCTGTACCGCCCGGTCCTTTCATTGAGGAGATGCAGAAACGAGGAATCCCTATCAAGGAAACACTGATTCAGTTGGGATAGCCAAACAAGGCAGTTCTAGCAAGTGTTATCTTCGATTGACCTTCACTTGTTTCGGTGTCATTTCATGGCAGACTACGACGCCATCTACGAAAAGATTCTTGATGCTCGCAAAGTCTTGAAGGGAATCAAGCACGTAACAAGACTGGATCGCACCACAACGTTCAGTAGAATGACGGGTGGGGAAATCTATCTCAAGCTGGAGAATCTTCAGAAGACAGGCTCTTTCAAGGTTCGAGGTGCTGCCTATGCAATGTCTCAGCTCAGTGATGCTGAGAAAAAGGCAGGAGTCATCGCTGCGTCAGCAGGCAATCACGCTCAAGGTGTTGCATATGCTGCAACCAGACTAGGTATCAAATCTACTATCGTGATGCCTAGGTTCTCTCCAGTTGCAAAGATACAGGCGACTCAGGGGTATGGCGCCAACGTCGAATTGCATGGAAACACCTTTGACGATGCACTTGCACAAGCACTAGAAACCTCGGAAGCTTCTGGAGTCACGTTTCTTCATCCATTCGATAATGAGGATGTAATCGCGGGTCAGGGCACAATTGGACTTGAGATACTCGAGGAACTGCCAGATGTTGACTCTGTGGCTATTCCTGTTGGAGGTGGAGGTCTCTCATCAGGAATTGCCATTGCTATTAAACACAAGAAGCCCGAGGTTGATGTGTACGGCGTCGAGGCGGCAAGCGCCGCTTCCATGAAGGCTTCATTGAAGAAAGGCAAGATAGTGAAGGTCGAAGGACTCGATACTGTGTGCGATGGCATAGCCGTTAAAGAACCTGGCAAGCTCACATATCAAATTGCCAAAGATCTTCTCACTGATGTCGTGACGGTTGAAGAGTTGGAAGTCACGCGTACTCTCTTCCTACTCTTAGAACGTGCTAAGATAGTTGTCGAGCCTGCAGGATGTGTTGGTCTAGCGGCCTTTCAACATGGAATGATTGATGTCAAGGGGAAGAAAGGAGTTGCGGTCCTATCAGGAGGCAACATCGACATGAGCTTCTTGTCGCGGGTCGTCGAGAAGGAACTCTTCCGCCTAGGACGCTCAGTCCGGGTCAGAGGTGTCATTTTGGACAGGGTTGGGAGCATGAATCGAGTCCTCAAGATAGTCGCCGATTCAGGTGTGAGCGTTGTGGAGATAGACCAGGATCGATTCGACCCAGATATCGCACCAAACAAGGCCGAGTTAAAGATGGTCCTCGAAGTCCCTGATGAGTCTGCTGTCAAACGAATGCTGTCTTTGTTCTCTGATGCAGGTCTCCACTTTGAGGTCTACGAGGACTAGGCCAGCCTAGAGGTACGGGCAGTCGATCCGACTGGGTGGGGACTTGCTAGATCAGAGGAACTGTTCCAATGAGGAACCATGCGTATAAGAAGGCACCAATAACGATTGCAGGCCATGGGTTTCCAAATTCCACAGATGAGAAGATGTTCAATAGTACCACAAAGGCCGAGATTAATACAAAATGGGACAGAAGAAGGCCGAGAAGAACGACAGGTGCCAACACAAAACCTAGAGCCGTTGTGCCCAAAACCAGAACAACCGAAAAAGCTGTCACTGGAACCACTCTTAACCCAAAGACAGTCACAATTCTCCTCGCATACGGAACTCGACCTCCCCAATCTCGTTGTGCAAGCATCAGGCCTCGAGTGAACTGTGCGTCCACAATGGAGAATGGTAAAGCTAGGCAAGTCACTGCAAGAGTATTCAAGAATCTCTGAAGGTTCGGGAACCTGAAGATAGGAAGAATGGTGATTGAATTCTGGGCTCCGGGCATTCCTCCGAGAGCAGCCCAGAAAAGAAGCCATCCAATGCAAATCAATCCCACGAGAATCCCCTTGGACACAGCCATCGCAAGGCCTTTCACATTCCCATGTTCGTATCCCATACTCAGAATGGTCTGGTAGACTACTCGCCTACCGATAATCAACGCCATTGCTAGAAGCCAGATAATTGGACAGACTACAAAGAACAGCACAAGTCCAGTGGCGAGCATGCTGTTAGGCCAATTAATGCCCGCAGTTTCCAGATTGAAACCGGCCACTCCCGAGAGTGCGTAAAGGGCGACAAATACGGCTCCAAGCACACCACTGAGCAATCCGATCCTCGAAAGACTCAGTGTTTCGGTTTCGTTGCCGATTCGTTCGGGTCTTATCTGTTCTGGGAGATGTGTAACAACGATGAAGAGCAAAGGAATAATCGACAACAGAAGAGCAGCTGCACCAATGGTGTTGGCTATTGTCCTATTCTCGTAGATTAGTTGAATGAATAACCCCTCAAGGTCTGGTTCTTCTACATTGTGAAGTGCCTGAAGCATCCATGATACTGATTCAACTACTATCAGACTATCAATGGCCTCAGACACATGATTGGTAGGGGCTATCACGAGACGATAGGCGGCGTCGCCATCAAAGCCGCCATAAGTTACTCCCGACATAGCAGTGGGGATTCCAGTAAGAGAACGAAGTGTTTCGAGGAGATCCTCCTCCTGCACTAATTCATCGAACTCGCCTACGGCGAGGAGTAGATTGCCAGGCAGCGATTGTACAGTTTCCATCCAGACGGGACCAATGGCCACAAGTGCCTTTGGTTGTACGGGCATGTCATACATCGCTAGTCCTACATGGAACCCTAGAGAATGGGCCACGACACCATAAAGTGTCGGGTCTGTATCATTGTAGTGGAGTCCAACATATTGGAGCACAGCATAGCAGTCTTCGGCTAAACCAGCATAGTCTTCGATATCAAACGGCATGGAAGAGTCGCCATGGCCTGCCAGGTCGACAGAAGCTACGGTGATGTACTGGCGAGCCAGCTCAATGTTGAATCCATACATCGCCTCCTTTGAGCCACCCACTCCGTGAATGGTGATTACAACGGGCATCAGTCTGGCTAACCTATCCTTCGGTGAGTACACCGTGAAATTGACTGTTCGCCCAGGCTGGGTCTCTATTCCGATTCTATCAACATCCAGAGTCCCAAGTCCTCTGTCCGTGGCCCACGAGAGATAAAGGGAGGAGGCTATGAGTATCGTTAGAATCAGAAGAGTGTAGTAATGAAGACGCCTGTCCATGCTCATAGCCACCACGTTTCGTGACCACATTAAACGACTAGAACAGAAGCGCTGGTTACAGCGTTTATGATAAGGCTGACGGTTTTCAGCTCATTCTCTCAGCAGTTTCATTGTTCAGGACTACGGGATTAAGAAACAGTCCGTTCAGTACCTGATGCTCAGCCTGTTGGAAAGCTTCTCGAGCATGTCTTTGACCATACCCGCAAGATTGTAGTCTGGTTTCCAGTCCCATTCGTCACGGGCGACACTGTCATCCAGCGACATCGGCCAAGAGTCCGCAATCTGTTGCCTGAAGTCTGGTTCGTAGGAGATCTCAAAGTCTGGTATGTGCTCTCTAATCTTCTCTGCAAGTTCTGTCGGTGTGAAGCTGAACGCTGTCACATTGAAAGTCCTATGCTTGAGCCTGTCATTGTCGGCTTCCATCAAATCGATGGTTGATTTGATGCAGTCTGGCATGTACATCATCGGAAGTCGAGTGTCTGGGCCAAGGAAGCACGTGTATCTCTTATTCTTCAGAGCCTCATAGAAAATCTCAACAGCATAGTCTGTCGTCCCGCCTCCGGGTAGAGTTTCGGAACTAATAACACCAGGATATCGCAAGGAGCGAAAGTCGAGTCCGTACCGTCGGTTGTAGTACTCTCCGAAGAGTTCAACGAACACCTTTGTGACTCCGTACATGCTGGTCGGCCTAGTAATCACGTCGTTAGGTGTGTTCTTTCGAGGAGTGCTTGGGCCAAAAGCAGCAATCGAGCTCGGAACAAGGGCCTGCTTGAGGCCAAGGATCCGAACCGCCTCCATCACATTGAATGTGCCTTCTACATTGGTTCGGTAGGCTAGCTGCGGGTTCTTCTCTCCAGTGCCTGAGAGAACAGAGGCGTTGTGTATGACGATGTCTATGTCATAGTCCACGAAGAGAGTATGGAGCTGATTCGTATCAAGGATGTCAAGTCTATAGTACGGTCCGTCTTGAGTGAGAATCTCAGGAGGCTTCTTCCTACCTGTTGCAATGACGTTTTCGCCACCGTATTTCTTCCTGAGTGCTCCAGTTAGTTCGGTTCCAATTTGACCGTAGCTGCCGGTGACCAGAATGCGCTTCATTATGCTTCTCACCATGAATTGATTTCGTTACCAAACCACGAAGGCCTCTGAACTAGGGCTGGGGCCGAAGACGGCCCGTTAAAAAGCTTCGGGGGAGGTCGTAACCTCTACTCGAGCTCTCCGCGCTCCTCCTTAATTGCAGCCTGAGCGGCGGCCAAACGTGCAATTGGGAGGCGGTATGGCGAGCATGAAACATAATCCAGGCCTATCTTGTAGAAGAACTCCACAGACCTTGGGTCCCCGCCGTGTTCGCCACAGACTCCAATCTTCATATCAGGTCGAGTCTTTCTGCCTCTCTCAATTGCAATCTGCATAAGCTGGCCCATTCCTCTCTTGTCAATGCTCTGGAATGGATCGTTCCTCAAAAGATGCTGATCAAGGTAGTCAGGGAGAAACGACCCAATGTCGTCACGTGAGAACCCAAAGCCCATCTGCGACAGGTCATTTGTGCCGAATGAGAAGAACTCGGCACTTTGTGCCATGTCGCCTGCTCGCATGCAAGCTCTTGGAATCTCGATCATTGTGCCATAAAGAAAGTCTACTTCAACCCCTGTTTCTTCCTTGAACTTCTCGTAGACAGCATCTACACGCATCTTCATGAACTTCAATTCTGCTGCCCCAATGGTCACTGGAATCATGATCTCTAACTTGATCGTCTTGCCGTCGTTAATCAGTTCTGCAGCCGCGTCCAGAATCGACCTGACTTGCATCTCATATACTTCGGGGTACGTAATAGCTAGCCGCACTCCTCTATGGCCCATCATAGGATTGCTCTCATGCAGCGACTCTCCACGTGCACGAACTTCTTCTACTTCGATGCCGAGCGCATGTGCGAGCTTCTCCTGCCCAAACCTGCTCTGAGGAACGAACTCGTGAAGTGGTGGATCAAGCAGTCGAATTGTCACAGGGAGCCCATCCATAAGCTCCAGTGTGGATTTGATGTCTCGTTTGACATAGGGCGCAAGCTCATCAAGGGCAGCCCTTCTCTCAGCCCTGGTCTTGCTGACAATCATCTTTCGCAGCAAGAACAAGGGCTCTTCAGAAGCCGAACCATAGAACATGTGCTCGGTTCTGAAGAGGCCAATCCCCTCAGCCCCAAACTCTAAAGCAATTCTGGCATCGTCTGGGGTATCGGCATTTGCTCTGACCCCCATCTTGCGGTACTTGTCTACCATCTCCATGAACTCGAGAAGCCTGGGGTTCTTCGTGGAGTCCATCATTGGAAGCTCGCCCTCGTAGACCAGACCTCTGGTTCCGTTGAGGGTCACCACGTCCCCCTCTTTGTAGGTCTTGCCTTCTATGCTCATGTTCTTTGCGAATGGGTCAATCTCAAGACCTGAGGCTCCAACAATGCAGGTCTTACCCCAACCTCGCGTGACCAAGGCTGCGTGGCTGGTCATCCCTCCTCTGGCAGTCAACACACCAACAGCTGCACGCATACCTTCAATGTCTTCTGGGCTTGTTTCCTCCCTCACCAGAATCACGTTCTTACCTTCATTTGCCCACTCAACCGCATCTTCCTGCGTGAATACCAGATGCCCAACTGCTCCGCCAGGTCCGGCTGGAAGACCCTGAGCAATCGGCGTCTTCTTCTTCTCAGCTTCGGGGTCGAGGATTGGATACAGAAGTTGGCCAAGCTGCTCGGGATTGATACGCATGACTGCATCAGAAGTATCAATCGTCCCCTCTTCAAGCATATCCATAGCTATGTTCAATGCGGCTGTTGCAGTACGTTTTCCAACTCGATGCTGGACAAGAAACAGACTACCTTGTTCAATGGTGAACTCAAGGTCAAGCATATCCTTTGAACTGTCCTCGAGAGTCGTACGGATGTCTAACAACTGATTGTAGATTTCAGGCATCTCTTTCTCGAGTGTCGGTAAGTGTTTGTTCTGTTCGTTCTTACTCTCCTCGTTCATAGGATTCGGAGTTCGAATTCCCGCAACAACATCCTCTCCCTGAGCATTGAACAGACACTCACCATAGTACTTGTTTTCCCCCGTCGCCGGGTCTCTTGTGAAGGCCACTCCAGTAGCTGAGGTTTCGCCGAGGTTTCCAAAGACCATTGACTGTACTGTGCAGGCTGTGCCCCACTCATCTGGGATGTTCTCTATACGCCGGTATGCAACGGCGCGCCCGCCCCACCAACTCTTGAAGACTCCGCCAATGGCTCCCCAGAGCTGCTCATAGGGGTCATCAGGAAATTCCTTTCCCAACGTCTGCTTGACTCTCTTTTTGAACTCGGCACACAACTCCTTGAGATCTTCCACCGTGAGATCAGTATCAGTAAGTCGGCCTCTATCCCTCTTTCTCCTTGCAAGAATCCATTCCAGCTGCTGTCGAATTCCTTGACCTTCCTCAGGTTCGATTCCTTCGGCTTTTTCCATCACAACGTCAGAATACATCATTATCAGACGTCGATAGGAGTCGTATGCAAACCTGTCATCTCCCGACGCCTCAATCAACCCCGGCAAGGTCTTGGTTGTCAGCCCTACATTCAGGACTGTTTCCATCATTCCGGGCATGCTTTGTCTGGCTCCGGAGCGACACGATACTAGCAATGGGTTCTTAGGGTCACCAAACTTCTTTCCAAGGATCTTCTCCACCCAAGAGAGAGCCTTCTTAGCTCCGGACTTCACTTCGTCGGAAAGGCCTCCCGTTGCCAGATACTCATTGCATACATCAGTAGCAATGGTGAATCCCGGTGGGACTGGCAATCCCAGTAGAGTTGCCCCGGCAAGGGACGCTCCCTTTCCGCCCAAAGTGTTCTTCATGTCGGCTTTTCCTTCAGCCTTTCCTGCACCAAACTTGAAAACGCGTTTCCCCAACGTATCTACCTTCTCTCTATTCTTGAATCACATTGTATCAAAGATGCGGCGCCCCAGCCCTGTCGGATCCAGCGCGAGGCAGATCGCTCTAGATTTGGATACTAGTTCATTTGTGCACGAGTTGTCGATTGTTTATTGACCATCCGTTTTTAATGTGTCCCTCTGGCA
>JBHIAE010000017.1:0-57987 GCA_046758445.1 Candidatus Thorarchaeota archaeon
CGTTAGCAAAGTACATTGTATAGTATTGACCAGGAACAACAACCAGATCCACCTGTGAATCCATGTCGAAGTATCCCGTTTTCACAAAAGCAGGACCATGGTACTTTGTATTCCTAATCTCAAATCTCAGCGTTAGATTGGCGTTTAATACAGTCAGAATGCTCTCCGATGCAATATCATCCACCATGGCTACTGCAACGTTGTCAAGGTCGTTCTCATATTCGAATGAAATCATGTCTGAGGCCCATACTCCTGCGAGCGACGCCACGTGGTCAATGACTGTGCCATTGCCATACATGGTGTCAACATTCGCTATTGGCATCCCCGTGCCACCTGTGATGTACAGCACACCAACCTCTTCACCTGCCTTTGTTGAGAAATTGCCAACAACAGCCTTTACCAGTGTTGCATTCACAGGTACGACGAACCCACCGATTATTGCGTCACCATTGAGGTCCTTCATCACCACCCGGTTCAGATTGTAAACACCAACATCAATCAAGACGTCGCCATTGAAGTCCCCAACAATGATTCCTCTGGGATTTGGCACAGGATCGTAGTTGTACTCGGTCGCTGAGCCAGTGTCAAAATCAACAACAACTAGGTTCATGTTTGTCAAGTTGGACTTCATGAACAAGAACTCGGTGTGCCCGTCCGTATCTATATCTGCGCCAATTAGCGTGTTGAGGACTGGGTCGCCGATTCCTATATTCACTGAGGCATCAACTAAGTTCACTGGGTCTTTGAAGCGAAGCGTATCATTGAAGATCCAAGCCACTCCCCGACCATGAGTTGTGTTCCCAGCAGCTACAGAATGGACGTAGTAGGGTAGGTTTACTCTAATCAAATTCGTTGCGGGTGCTGATGGCCCATCTACTAGACTGATCCGTTCAGTCTGGGGCTGAAGCAAGCCAGGTGTGGAGAACAAAGGAATAAGTAGAAAGATCACTACCACAAGTGGCAATCCTATCCTAAGCAACTCTCTTTGACCTCTAGAGCACGCGCGTGCAATGGGTCTGCGACCGGTAGGGACCAAATCAGTGGCCATTTTCATCACGTCGAGTAGATGCACGATACCTTGGGGTTAGATATCCATTAGATTATGACCCAAGATACGGAGCCTCAGTTACGAATTGATACTTCTGAGTTAATTTTAGACTTTGTAGCACATAACTCAACGAAAATTCGAGAGGTCTGTCCACTTTTCCACATGGTTCCCTGACAATGGGAGGGTGTCGGAATGTTGAGCTAACACATGATTAATCTATGAAAACAACAGGGGTGAATCAGAATGAGCTGCGAAACTTGTGGCACAATTGAACGCTATGGAAGGAGAGTCAAGACAGGCCGTCGGCTATGTATCGACTGCTGGAAACTTAGCAATCAAAAGAAGGCGAAGAAGAGCTCCAAAAAGCCATCAAGTGACAAGTAGGCATTCTGTACGATTAGCTTCCTACCGTAGGGCCGATTCAAAATGAGTCAGGGGAACAATCAGAACTCAATGATTGAGAAGCGAGTCGTGTATCGAGTTCCCAACATGGACCAAGTTGTGGTCCGACAAGATGTGGAATACAAAGGCGTCAGTGGCAGCATACAAAGGATGGACATCTATTATCCTCCTGGCCTAGATGAAACCTCCCGATCACCAGCCGTCATCTTTGTGCTTGGGTACAGAGACTCTACGATGCTGAAGATGCTTGGTTCCAAACTGAAGGATATTGGACAGTATGTTTCTTGGGGAGAGTTGCTAGCTGCATCAGGAATTGTGGGAATTGCTTACGAAACTACAGAACCGCATTCGGACGTCCAAGAGCTCATAGAGCACATCCGCAAGAACGCGACGTCTCTGCGAATAGATCCTGACAGACTTGGTCTGTGGTCATGCTCTGGAAATGTCCCTACGGCTCTGTCCGTTCTGATGGATGAGTCCAGGGATTATCTTCGATGTGCAGTTCTCTATTATGGATTCATGCTTGATTGGGGCGATTCCCGCAGAGTATCTGAGAATGCTGAGAGAATCGGCTTCGAATATCCTTGTGAAACCAGAACAGTTGAAGACCTCACCATGAACATACCGCTTCTAGTCGTGAAAGCGGGGTTAGACAAGACTCCTGACTTAAACGAGTCAATTGAACAGTTCCTGATTGAAGCGAAGCGACTCAAGGTTCCAATTGACTTTGTGGAATACGAAGACGGACAACATGCATTTGACATCTTAGAGGACACGGAAACCTCTCGAAGCATAATCAAGCACACTATCTCCTTCATGAAAGGCCATCTTTCTTCGTCAGAATAGTGGATAGAGGCCTGGTCTGTTAGTCAAAGATAAAAGGAACATAGTTTCTGTCCCGCCAGACGTCACCATCGAGAACGGGTGCATTCATTGACAGAGTCAGAGGTCGAAGATAAACGCATAACCCTCGCCAAGGCGGCCAAGATGGTTCCAAACGGGGCCACGATTGCATGGGGGGGCTTTGGATTCCAACGTGCTCCAATCGCCTTCTCACATGAGCTGGTTAGACAGAGAAAGAAGGACCTGAGGATTACAACTTGTGGCTCTGAGGTCGACATCGAAATCATGGCCGGTGCAGGTGTGGCATCGCGGTTTGAAATAGCGTTCGCTGCAATAGAGGCCCTAGGTCTCTCACACGTCATGCGTAGACGTGTTACAGAAAGATCGGTAGAAGTCGAAGACTACACAAACCTTGCTATGGCAATGCGCTTCTTAGGGGGGGCACTCAATGTTCCTTTCATGCCGCTCCGTAGTATGATGGGAACCGACATGGCTCGCCTCTCAAGGTACAGAGGAAATCAGAAACTGAAGGTTATCGACTGTCCGTTTACGGGAGAGAAGATATGCCTTGTACCGGCACTCAAGCCAGACTTCAGTATAGTCCACGTCCAGAGAGTCGACAAGACAGGAAATGCCCAGATTGACGGCATTGTCGGTGAAGATATCGAACTCTCACGTTGCGGGAACAAGCTGATTGTCCTTGCGGAAGAGCTGATCGACGAAGAGGAGATCCGATTCAGACCTGATCAGACGAAGATCCCCGCAATGTATGTCGACCATGTAGTTGTACTTCCGTACATAGCGCATCCGATGATGTGCCACGGTTATTATGACTACGACCTTGAGCACCTGATGATGTTTCACAAGATGACGAATACTGAAGACGGATGGAATCAGTACTTGAATGAATACATCCTCGGAGTTGACAACCACCACGAATATCTCAATGTGATTGGATGGGGGAGGTTGGACAGCCTTCGAGCGAAGAAGCCATGGGGGTATTGAGATGGTTGAGTACACAAAGATTGAGTTTCTTGTTGCATGCGCCTCAAGTCATGTCCGGGACGGAGAGAATGTCTTTGGCGGGACTGGAATGCCCCTACTGGCGGCGCTCCTGGCCAAAGAAACACACGCTCCAAAGGCGAATCTAATCTCAGAGGCCGGCTTCATCGATGCACGTCCTAGGCATGTCCCTCTGTCTGTAGCTGATTCCAGATACTACTTTGGCTGCTCTGCTGCGATTGGTCTAATCGAAACCCTTGGTTTCATCCTGCAGGCAGGAAAGATTGATGTTGGTTTCCTCGGTGCTGCCCAGATAGACGAGTACGGCAACCTCAACACGAGCTACATCGGTCCTTATGACAGGCCCAAGGTGAAGCTACCAGGCAGCGGCGGCGGAAACGACATTGCATCCTCTGCGAAGCGGCTCATCATTATGATGACGCACGACAAACGTAAGTTTGTCAAGAAGCTCGACTACATGACGTCACCTGGCCATCTTGAGGGGCCCGGGTCTCGTGAGAAGTGGTCGTTGGTTGGCGGTGGCCCCGATGTTGTGATAACAGACATGTGCCAGATGGATTTCGACCCCGATACCTTGAAGATTCGCCTGAGGTCAGTGCACCCAGGCTATGAGGTTCAGGATGTCCTTGACAACATAATGTTCGATATGATTGTCCCGGATGATGTACCCACCACTAGCGAACCAACAAGTGAACAGATTGAAATCATGCACAGTCTTGACCCCAAGGGCATTTACCTTGGTAAGGGTGACTAGACATCCGGAGTCTGAGTTGTTGTGAAGGGATTCAGTTTCGACAGTTTTGAGGCCATCATCTTTGACCTGGATTCAACACTCACAGACACCAACGCGTACCCCATAAGGGCGAGCGAGTGGCTTCTATCGCAGTTCTTGCCAAATCCTTCTGAGATGCTGAGCGACTACATCATGGAACTCGTTCGTAACTACCGCGCAGAGTTGAAGGAGATAGTGCAGGGTGCACCCTACAAGACACCCTACAATGTTGTCAAGGATGCAATGAGGACAACTGTTGAAGTCCTTGAGTTTCCTGTTAGCGAAGACTTGATAGAGAGGGCGACACAGCATTTCAAGCAGCTTCACATCGACATGTCAGATATGATGCCTGGGGCAGAAGAGCTCGTATCAACTCTACATGCGAGCGGAATTAGGATGGGTGTTGTGACCAATTCGTTCGAGGGTCACGCCGACATCATTCTTGAGGATCTTGGAGTGGCGAAGTACTTCATCTCGACAGTTGACGGCAGTGATGTGGAGGCCTACAAACCGATGAAACAGCCGTTCGAATGCTCGCTTGAGAGGCTCGGTTCGACTGCCGAAGATACCTTGATGATAGGGGATGAGTTCCTTGCCGACATTGTCGGTGCCTTTTCAGTAGGGTTGACGACAGTCTGGGTGAACCTGAGAGAGCGAAACTTGGATGTCCTGATGACAAAACACGGTGGGATTTCTCCTGACCTAGTGGTCGATTCCCTTGAGGAGCTCATGAGCTTTGTTTGAGACCCAGACGAGCAACATCTATATTCTAGAATCTTTTCCCAAATCAAAGACTTGAGAGGAGTCACGATAGCCTTGACCAGGGATGAAGAAGACGGCCCAATGAGGGCTCGTGCAGATCTTCTCGATATTATTCGAAGGGACCCAGACATAACAGAGATAGTCGTGACCATAGTTGAGCATGAACTGAAAGATATCAGGGACAAAGAAGTAGTGGCTAGGATCTCAAACACTCTGACTGATGCGGCCACTAGCTCCGGCGTGGGAGCTGAGGTCAAGGACAATGTGCTTCATTGGTTGACAGAAACCGCTCCCGACGTTCGACAGATGATACTTGTCAGGACAATTGAAGACCTACTGGAAACCCCAGAATGTCGAGATGCCACCCTCGAGGCATTAGCTAGACTCTCATCAAAGGACAACGTCGACATGGTCTTCGCTTGGGTGGACAGCAACGTCCTGACTTTGAATCAAGCAGTGTTTGTTTTGATCTATCCTGATTCTTCAGACGCTCTCAAGTAGACATCTGGTTCTGATTTGGTGTATCCGGTTCGTGAGAAATCGAAAGCCTTTATATCGTGACGCTAGTCTTCACGATGTCCAACCAAGAAAGAGGTGGGCTCTTGACTTCAGCGACTAAGATTCGTGTCCTAGTGGCAAAGCCGGGACTTGATGGACATGACCGTGGTGTGAAGGTCGTCGCTCGAGCACTTCGCGATGCCGGAATGGAAGTCATATACACTGGACTTCGCCAGACTCCTGAGATGATAGTCAGAGCAGCCATTGATGAAGCTGTGGACTGCATCGGACTTAGCATCCTTAGCGGTGCTCATATGGCTCTATTTCCAAAGGTCATGGAACTCCTCAAGAAAGAGGGTGCTGATGACTTACTTGTCGTCGGAGGAGGCATCATCCCTGAGGATGACGTACCTGAGCTGAAGAAAGCCGGGATTGCGGAGATCTTCGGACCCGGAACCCCTCTTGATGAGATCGTGGAATACATCAAGGCCAATGTCAAGGCATAGCCTGGATGCTGTGAGGACGGGCTTGTTGTCGGAAACTGAACTGGTCGAAGGTGTACTCGGTGGTAAGAGACGCGCTCTTGCACGACTAATCACACTGATCGAAGATGAGGATCCTGTAGCGGTCAAGGCATTGGCAAAGTTATACCGACACACCGGGAAGGCCCACATCGTAGGAATTACCGGTCCGCCAGGGTCCGGGAAGAGCACAATCATCACAAAGATGATCTCTAAGCTTAGAGAGAAAGGTCAGACCATTGGGATAGTCTGCGTTGACCCATCGAGTCCTTTCTCGGGAGGTGCTCTCCTTGGAGACAGAATCCGCATGCAGGAACATGCCCTTGATGACGAGGTGTATGTGCGAAGTATGGGCACACGCGGTCATCTGGGTGGTTTAGCTAGAAGCACATCGGACACTGTCCGCGCAATAGATGCCTTTGGCAAGGATATCATAATCGTCGAAACTGTGGGCGCCGGGCAGGCTGAAGTCGAGATCATCGAGATAGCACAGACCGTCGTTGTGACGGACGTACCAGGTAGCGGGGACGACATTCAGACAATCAAGGCAGGAATAATGGAGATTGCGGACATCTTTGTCGTGAATAAGAGTGACCGACAAGGCGCAGACAAGAAGGTCAGAGAGATCTCTGCAATGCTCGAGTTGGACTTGCGGGAAAGGGAATGGAAACCTCCCATCATACTTACGAACGCTCGAACCGGTGAGGGGATACCTGAGCTAGTTGAGAAGATTGGAGACCACATGAAGTTCCTCACGAAGAGCGGTTCTTTGAATCAGAAACACATTGCCAGAAGTCGTGAAGAGCTTGAGTCGCTAATGAAATACAAGCTGACTCGAAAACTGTTTGAGCAGCTTTGTGATGCGCCGGAGTATGCAGAGGCAATAACGAAGATTGCCGAGAGGAATGAAGACCCATACACTGTGGCTGAGCGGCTCATAGCTGAGTTCCTGGTCAAGGTCAGAGAGTAGGTGTTCTATCATGGGCGAGAAGGAAACACTTCTCCTTGCACTGAAACAGTGGAAGGATTCTGTTGTCAAGAAGGTCATTGGGAAGTTCCCTGAGAGACGAGAGAAGTTTGAAACTGTGTCGGGGATTCCTGTGAAGAGACTGTATACTCCAATGGATATAGAGTCTATTGAGTATCTGAAGGACCTCAATTTCCCTGGTGAGTACCCGTTCACTCGCGGAGTGCAACCTACTCTATATCGTGGTCGTTTCTGGACAATGCGCCAGTACAGTGGATTTGCAACAGCAAGAGAAACCAATGAACGGTTCCGCTTCCTTCTTGAACAAGGTCAAACTGGCCTATCCGTGGCATTTGACCTGCCCACCCAGATTGGATATGATTCAGATCACAAATTGGCAAGAGGCGAGGTCGGGAAGGTGGGTGTCGCCATCGGCTCACTCGCTGACATGGAGATACTATTCGAAGGAATACCCCTGGACAAGGTCAGCACGTCAATGACCATCAACTCTCCCGCCGCAGTGTTGCTGGCCATGTATATCGCTGTCGCAGAGAAGCAAGGTGTTCCCATGGGAAAGCTGCGCGGCACAATTCAGAATGATATCCTGAAGGAGTATGCCGCTCGGGGAACCTACATCTTTCCTCCAAAGCAGTCAATGCGTCTAATCACTGACACATTCAAGTTCTGTTCTGAGAATCTGCCGCTCTTCAACTCCATCAGCATCTCGGGCTACCATATTCGAGAGGCTGGGTCAACTGCGGTACAAGAGGTGGCCTTCACACTTGCTGATGGTATAGCCTATGTAGATGCAGCAATCAAATCCGGTCTTGACGTTGACTCATTCGCTTCTCGTCTGTCTTTCTTCTTTGGGTCTGCCAGCGAATTCTTCGAGGAGGTCGCAAAGTTTCGAGCAGCAAGGAGAATGTGGGCGAAGATCATGAGAGAACGCTTTGGGGCCAAGGACGATAAGTCATGCAGGATGAGATTCCATACTCAGACGGCCGGTTATACTCTCACTGCACAACAACCAGACAATAATGTGGTCCGAGTGGCACTCCAAGCACTTCAGGCTGTTCTCGGAGGAACGCAATCACTACACACAAACTCACGCGATGAAGCTCTGTCACTCCCGACTCAGGAGTCAGCACAGATTGCACTGAGGACACAGCAGATAATCGCCCATGAATCTGGTGTTGGCGATACCGTTGACCCTCTAGCAGGGTCCTACTATGTTGAAGCCCTCACACGAGAGATTGAGAACAGGGCAAATGAGTACATTGAGAAGATAGATGCCATGGGCGGTGCAGCTGCAGCGATTGAGAAAGGGTTCATTCAGAAGGAGATTCACAACAGTGCCTATGCCTATCAGAGAGATGTGGATCAAAAGAAGAGGATAGTTGTCGGCGTGAACGACTTCCTCGTAGAAGAAGAGCAACAGTTCGATTACCTTCGAGTTGATCCGAAAGTTGAGCAGGAGCAAACTGCCCGACTCAACAAAGTACGAAAGAAGCGAAACCTGGATGAAGTGAAATCCACTCTCGATGCCCTCAGAGCCGCAGCGGAGGGTGATGTGAATCTTATGCCCCTGATTCTGGATTCAGTCAGGGCCTATGCCACCCTAGGAGAGATCTGTGGGGTTCTTCGTGACGTTTTCGGAGAATACAAGGCACCAGACATCCTCTAGGAGATGAGAAGATGACCGTAGAGAAGATTGACCACATAGGAATAGCAGTTGAGAGCATTGAGAACGTACTTCCCTATTACCGGGATGCACTAGGGCTTGACTATGGTGGTCAAGAAGAGGTTCTTGAGCAGAAGGTCCGAGTGGTCTTTCTGAGCATCGGTGAGAGTCGCATTGAACTCCTAGAGCCCACCTCTGACGACAGTCACGTGGCCAAGTTTCTGTCAAAACGAGGCTCTGGTATTCACCATATTGCTGTGAGGGTTGACAACATCGTTGATGCCTTGCAGGCTCATGAGAAGAAAGGAGCATTATTGATTGACAGGGAACCTAGGATTGGAGCACACAACATGAGGATTGCATTTGTACATCCCCGCTCCGCAGGCGGGGTTCTGATTGAACTGTGTCAGAAGCCCGAATGAATTCCGCAGTTACTTCGCAAGAATCTCATTCAGCGTGTCTGCAAATCGCAACACACCTTCTTTGTCAATCATTCTGTGAAGTACTAATCTGGTTCGGGTTCCGAAGTGGGGGTCTCCCAACACAATGATGTTGTGCTTCCTGAGCTCATCAGAGAGCTCCATCGAGTTGATCTTGAAATTGTCCAGCCTTATGAACAGGATGTTAGTTTCAGGTTCTTCCACTATCAGATTGGGAATCGCCGACAAGCGATCAAAAAGCAGTCTAGTATTGTCGTGATCTTCTTTCAGTCTTTCAACCATCTTCTCAAGCGCAATGATTCCAGGAGCGGCAATGATTCCTGCCTGTCGCATGCCTCCGCCAAGCTTCTTCCTAATCCTGTGCGCTTTGTATATGAAATCCTCAGTTCCGGCGACAATCGAACCAACCGGTGCAGAGAGTCCTTTACTAAGGCATATCATGACGCTGTCTGCATTCTTGACCAAATCCTTTGCTCGAACGCCGAGGGCTATAGCTGCATTGAATAACCGAGCACCGTCACAGTGCAATCTCAACTCGTTTTCATGAGCTACATCGGCTAGTGCATCAAACTGCTCTGGACGAATGATAGCGCCACCCGAAGCGTTGTGGGTGTTCTCAAGGACTACCATTGATGTCTTCGCATAATGTGAATCATCAATGTTGATGGCCGAAATCAGGGTTTCTGGAGAGATGTATCCCCTCGTTCCCTTCACTGGTTTTGGGAAGAGACCTCCAATTGATGACATGGCGCCAGCCTCGTACATAAACGAATGAGATTGTTCTTCAACTACGACCTCGTCACCACGATTCGTCTGTGACAGTAATGAAACTACATTGCCTTGTGTTCCAGAAGTGACCAGAAGAGCGGCTTCCTTCCCCAAAATCCTTGCAGCCTTGTCTTGAAGCTCGTGAACTACTTCGTCCTCATCGAAGACGTCATCACCAAGTCGGTCTTCCCTGTGAACTCTTACGATTGCCTCAATCATCTCATCCGTTGGCTTTGTTACCGTATCACTGCGGAGGTCAATGGTCTTCATGGCATCTGTCTGTAGACTAAACGCCGTTTTATCCTTCCGGTGGATGCTCTTCTAGATAGGTGAGCTTTCCACAGGGACAGTGCATATTGGTCCCGTATTCGATGGTGAGTTGACGTAGGTGGAAACCTCATAGGCTTCCATCTCGAGCGAGGTATATGGATTGAATAGCCTTTTGAGGCTCTCTACATCTTGATTCTCTGGATCAATCCAAACATTCTCATCCTTGCGGTCCAAGACCACCGGCATTCGGTTATGAATTGACTTGAGCAGTTCATTCGGAGAAATGGTCAGGATAGCGCAGCTTAGCAGTATCTTGCCCGTTGGCGCTTTCCAGCCACTGTAGATTCCTGCGAAAGCAAAGGGCTCTTTTGACTTGAGTCTAACATGCATAGGTCTCTTAACCTTCCCCACTTTCTGCCACTCATAGAAACCAGTTGCTGGAATCAGGCACCTCTTCTTAACAAATGAGTGTTTGAAAACTCTACTCTCCGCAACAGTTTCAGATCGGGCATTGATCATCCGGTTCCCAATCTTCCGGTCCTTTGTCCAGAAAGGCACGAAGCCCCAACTCATACCGAGTAGATGCACCTCTGGGTCCATGATTATGGTTGCTATCTTCTGACTCGGGGCAATGTTGTAGCGTGGGACTACATCGAAATCGAACTTTTTTACGCCGAATCTCTCCTCCACAGCTTTCTTGTGTAAGAGAAAGTTGAACCTGCCGCACATCCTGCCATACAAGCTCTGAGAAGGTAAAAGGATTGAGTTTTGGTTGTGCTTTTCTATGAATTGAAGGGAATCAGCTGTATGGCTTTTCTTGAGAGCAAGATGTCGACCAGAAAGGGGCTTCACATCGGGACATGCGGCTGGTCTTATCCAGAGTGGAAGGGAGCATTCTATACATCAAAGACACCCATGCTTCAGCAGTATTTCACATACTTCGATGTTGCGGAGATTAACGCGACGTTCTATGGCCCTCTCAAGCAGTCGTTTGTAGAGTATCTTGCGACAAGCATCCCAGATCGTGTATTCTTCACTGCAAAGATACCTCATCGAGTGACTCACAATAGCCGACTGGATCTCTCGACAGAAGCCGGTGACCTACTGAACGAGTTCTTCTCGAAAATGAAGCCGATGCGCTCACGGTTGGATGTACTGTTGATTCAACTCCCACCATGGGACATCTGCACGTTTGCGGATGTGGAAACATTCCTCTCAGAGCTTGATCCTGCTTACAGATACGCTATGGAGTTCCGACATAGGAGTTGGCTTTCGCAGAGGGTTTGGAGTCTTCTTGAGAAGTATGAAATCGCCCATGTCATTGTGGACGAACCACCTCTGCCTATTGACTTGAGAGTCACGACTGACTTTGTATATGTTCGTCTTCATGGACATGCTTCTAATCCTTGGTACAACTACTGCTTCAGCATAAGTGAACTTGAAGCGTGGAGAGATCGGCTCTATCAATTGAAGGCTGATAACGATTCAATATACCTGTTCTTTAACAACCACTTCTATGGCTATGGCCCGACAAATGCGCTTCAAATGCTGAATCTGTTGGGGAATATAAACCCAAGGCAGAAGGCGAAACTTGAGCGCATGCTACCGTTGCTATCCACGAGTCAGACCACTCTCGATGAGTTCTGAAGGACGTCGGGGTTTCACCTCTCTGACCGGCTTCTGACCACAATTCATATGATGCGTTCCTAAACACACTATCAACAATGTGGATCAACCCTGATGAAATCATTAAGAAACTGGATATGAAAGGCATCGAGGTCCGGTTAGCGTACTTTGACGAGGTTGACTCCACCAACAATGTCGCAAAGTCCTTCATACAAGACGGTGTAACGGATGGACTCGTAGTTATATCAGCAACTCAAACTGCTGGTCGAGGTCGATTTCTGAGAAGCTGGGTTTCTCCACCGGGAGGGCTCTATACTTCACTTGTTGTCAAACCTATCCTCTCACCTGCAGACATGCCACCCCTTGGGATTCTGGCAGGATGTTCGACCGCAGCTGCAGTTCGATCAACCTGCTCGTTAGATGTTCACCTAAAGTGGCCAAACGATATCCTTGTTGATGAGAAGAAGGTTGGCGGGATTCTAAGCGAGTCGATAATTGAGGAGGACCAAGTGGTTTCGGTAATACTTGGTATCGGCATAAATGTGAATCTCGAACTGGATGATTATCCAGAAGATCTGAGAAACGGGATGACCACAATTCTTCATGAAACAGGTCAGGAAACATCAATTGAAGAGCTCGCCGCATCACTTCTTGGAGAAACCTATTCAAGAATATCGGAGGTGGAGGCGCGGCAGACCTTCTTGCCTGTGCTCTCGGAGTATAAGAAAGTCTGTAATACCCTCGGTCGGCGAGTGATTGTGGAACAGACGGACGCTACTCTAGAAGGGACTGCGTTGGACGTTGACGAATCGGGGGCTTTAGTCTTGGAAACGGGCGAAGGTATAGAGATCGTTTCGGCTGGCGATGTTCAACATCTTCATTCCTAAGGGCTCGGTCACGATTCAGCACACCTCAACACATAAGATGGAACACTCGCTCAAACTCATCGGAGTCTAGCCTTGAGACCAACTGTAGTCAAGATTGAGCCAGACATGTTGCCGGAGATTCTGAACCGTCTACTAAAGAGCAAGTGCACATCGGAGATCGCGACCACCAACGAGTATGAGAGGTTCAGGCTCAAATGCAACGGAGGTACTGTTGTAGGATACACGAGTGGAAAGATAGTAGCCACCGGTCAGTCATGCGAAGCTCTTCTCCAGGGCACTATTCGGGAAATGGACTTCGGCGATGCCGCACACGGCCTGACAATCGGTTCAGACGAAGCAGGTAAAGGGGAGTGGCTAGGACCTCTTACAGTTTCTGCAGTGGGACTAACGCCCAAGCAGGCCACGGACTTGAGGGCTCTTGGAGTCATGGACAGCAAAGACCTCTCGTCGAGCCGGATTGCAGATTTGGCCCAAGAGATAGAGGACCATTGCGAGGCAATGTACACAGTCCTAATCTCGCCTCCAACATTCAATGAACGTTTCGAGGAACTGCGCAGAGAGGGAAAGAATCTGAATGACCTGCTGGCCTGGGCCCACGCGAAGGCTGTATCTGAAGTCTATGATCTGCTAAGGCCCAGCGAGGACTCAGAAGTTAGGGTCGTAATAGATGAGTTCTCAAGGCTCAAGACCAAGATTCGACTTCACCGTGTTCTAGATTTGGACTCTCTTGACCTTGTACAGAAACCTCGAGCAGAGGACGTAATCTCAGTCGCCGCTGCAAGTATCATTGCCAAGGATGCACGTGAGAGCTGGATTGAGTCTGCATCGAACCGCCTTGGTGTTGACCTTCGATTGTTGAACCCTGATGAAGCCCATCGACGTGATGACTTGAACCAGTTCGCCAAGACGAGTTATCTTCGGAACCGAAACTGAAGATATCTTCCTAGTGGCGCTTTCGAAACCTCAAATCTTTGGGCGGTCACTATGACTAGAGTTTGAGGTCTCTAGTAACCTCAAACTCTCTCGTCCAACTATAGTCGGTCCTTGGTCTCGATTTCTAGTCGAGACAAGGGGCAGTATCATCAAAGGTGAGAAGATATCGACACTGCCCATTGATGTATTCAGGATATCCATACCGTTACTAGTATACTTCCTGCTCATGTTCTTCGTTTCTTTCGCCGTTCATTTGGTTTCAGATTCAACTACGAAAAGAACGTCACAATCTCGTTTGCTGCCGCCAGCAACAACCTCGAACTGGCTATTGCGGTGGCAATTGGCGTCTTCGGCATTGATTCGGGCTAGGCATTGGCCGCGGTGGTTAGACCATTGATATAGGTCCCGGTCCTGATTGACTTAGCCTATGTTGCAATACGGCTGGGCAAGAAGATGTAAGGAAGGTCTGTTGACGAGCTTGTTGCGAAAGCCATATGACTGCTAGGGCGTGGGTCTGGGAAACCACAGATTGAATCTTGCTCCTTTCTCTGGCTCACCTTTTACCCTGTCAGAAACCTCCATGATACCACCATATTTGGCGAGGATTCTTCTTGCTTGGTGGAGTCCCAATCCTCCATAACGCCGATCCTGATCAAACAGAGATGACTTCTTTGCATCATCAATACCTGTGCCGTTATCTGCTATCGACACTTCGTAGCCTCCCTCCCCTTCCTTCAATGTCACCCAGACGCGCTTTGTTTCTGCAGGATTATGAAGGATCGCATTTTCAAGCACATTTGTGAGAAGATGTCCGACATACTCGTCTGCTTTCACATTCGCTTCGTCCACGTGATACGCTACTTCGGCGACAACATTCTCATGCCTAAACGAAAGAGCTCCAATAGATGCCACAAGCGCGTCCTTCAATGAGGTTATCTGTAGGGGTGCGCTGAAGAGTCCTCTTGTCGCATGAGCTTTGTCAATCAGAGCTTCGGCGGTTTCGACAAGGTCCATAATCCTCTCTATCGCTCCAAAGGCATCAGGTCGAGTTTCATCAAACTGCAAGAGCTCAACGGCCATTTGGATTCCCTGGAGCTTATTGCGCATGTCGTGACCCAAGAGATCTAGGTATAGCATTGAAGTTTCAGCAGCTGTCTTGAGCTCAATCTCCGCTCTCTCCCGTTCTTTCTCGGCTATCACACGCTCTGAAATATCAACGATTGTGGCCTGGAGGGCAATACTGTCCTCATATTCGATTCTGTGCCCCATCGCTTCGACCCAGACCATCTTACCATCACTCCGAATCACTCTCATTACTATTGGGTGATCGAGTGGAGGCTCGCCGCCAAGAACATGACTGAAGAGGTCGATAATAGATTCGTAATCGTCTGGATGGATCAAGCCCTCAATATCCTTATCGGACATAGACAGCAGCTTAGAGAGTGGATGACCCGAAATCCGGACCATAGCGTTGTTTGCAAAGACTATCTCTATTGGAAGTCCCCGGACTATGACGATGCCAAGAGGTGATTGCTCTACTAGCTGTCTGTACTTGGCTTCAGACTCTCTGAGAGCACGTTCAGACCTCATGCGCTCAGTCACGTCTATGTCCATGACCTGCATGGCTGGTCTACCTTCGTGCATTATCTGTCGCACGAATGACTCCACATATCTTATGGAACCGTCCTCACCCAGGTATCGGAACTTGTGACGAGGTGTTACAGAGGTCCCAGCCGCTATAGCTTCATTTCTTCTTTCAAGCTCATCACGATCATCAGGATGTATGAGATTCCATACGTCATCTGCTGAGAATTGCAGCAGGTCTTCAACCGAATAACCTAGTGTTTCAGCAAAGGTGGGATTCACGTACATGTATCGTCCATCCTGAATCACGGCTAGACCTTGAAGTGACTCCTCCACGAGTTTGCGATATCTTTCCTCCGAATGACGCAGTTCTTGCTCAGCCCTAATCCTGTCCGTTACATCATCAATAGCCATCTGAATCGCATTATTGCCCTGATACTCAACTCGCCGACCTAGAACGGCGACGACGCGTACTTCGCCACTTGGACGGACTATTCTGAATTCGCGTGGCACGTCGCCCGGTGGACTCCCACTCATGAGATCCACAAATCGTGTCAACAATTCTTCAAAGTCGTCTGGATGGATTACTCTCTGAACTTCCTCTGGTGTCATTTGTTCTACGTCCTCAGGGTCCATCTCCAATATGGCACCAAGAGCACGATTCGCAAAGGGAATTCTCAGAGGAGGTCCTTCGACTATTGCGATTCCTTGAGTGTATTGCTCCACAAGCTGCTTGTATTTCATTTCTGAGTCTTTGAGCGCCATTTCGGCGATACGGGCCTCACTCACATCGCGGATGATAGTAAGGACCTGTTCTACTTGCCCCTCTTTGACTATGGGTACTTTCGTTACTTCAGTGAATATCTCCCTCCCACCCAAAAGAGTTCTCTCCTCCGAAACAAGTGTTTCTCCACTTTGAAAGACTGCTTCGTATTCATCAAAAACGTTCTCAGGAAGGAAGGAGAATATGTCATCAAGCCTGCGCCCCACTATTTCTTGATCTAGGTCTAACTCCTCGAGCCAGTTCTCTAGAACGGGATTGCACAGTAATATCCTGAAATCACAATCGACGACATGAATTGGGTCACCGATGGCCAGAAGTGTGGTCCTGTACTGTTCTTCTGATTCTCTCAATGCGCTCTCCGCACGGTCAATATCAGTGACGTCAAATGCAACTCCACCAAGCAAAATGGGCTTTCCTTCCCTTCTGATTGGGAATTTCGACGTTCGGTAGGAGTTCAGATTCCCATGCTGATCTGGCACTCTCTGGAGAAACTGCACAGGGCCCTCAAGTAACGCTCTGGCGTCATCTTCAAGCATTCTCTCAGCGTACTCCTTCGGGAACAGCTCAAGGGTGTTCTTCCCTGCCCAGTCATCTCTTCCAAACCTTTCTCTCATGAAGCTGTTTGCATAGAGCATGTTTGATTTCTCATCCTTTATGAAGACAGGTCCTGGGATGTTCCGCGAATAGTGCGAATCTCTCTTCACTCTCTCTTAGGTCATTAACAACTTCTACGCGGTCTGTAACGTTTCTGAGAAGTGTTTGAAAGCCCCTAAACTTGCCATCCTTCACTAGGACTGTGTTTGTAACATGGAAGTGAATGATAGAGCCATCTTTCCGAACCCCTCTTGCCTCGATACCTCCTGGAAGTGTTTCAAGGCGGTCGCGACTCTCGCCAAACGCATGGAATATTGCCGGCAAGTCATCTGGGTGCAGCAGCACACCGAAGTTCCTCCCCTCGAGTTCAGACACCGAGTATCCAAAGATCTCGGCTCCCTTTGCCGTAGAGATCGTGATGATCCCGTCTTCATCAGTCTGAAATACGCCATCTGCAAGATTCTCAAACACTAACCTGTAACGTGCCTCGTCTTCCGTTAGGGGTTGGTCCGTAGTGGGTTGGGCATTGATAACAATGAATCCCCATCTCGTTTCATTTCTTGGATCGGCAACTGATCCAACTTGCACAGTAGTTGGAACCAAGTTCCCGTTTCTTGCCACCCAGTCAATTTCGAGCGACGATACATGATCGTCCAAGGACTTCCTAATGGTTGCTTCGAGAATCTCTTTCGAACTCTCATGAACGAATTCAGTTAGAGAATGGCTTAGAATGTCCGTCTTTGAGTATCCTATCATTTCAGTGAATAGCGTATTCACATGATATACCGCAAGACGCTCATCTAGCACAAGGAATCCATCACTGATGAGGTCTGAGAGGAATCTACATGAGAGCATCTCAGACCAAGGCTCACTCTGCATTATGCGCACTCCGTCCCGAAGAGTAACCTGTCAAGGCGTCTTCGGTAACATTACTCGTAGAACCTGACTTACGATGAGTTGCTCATCGATAGTCCCAATGAATACGTGAGCTTTCCAAGGCTTTTTGTTGTTCTTAGCATGAATTCAATCGGGATACTCAGTGTGGTAGGGTCCCTTTCATCCTGGAGTCAGCAACTCTGGCCGCCTGATTGTCCTACCGAGCATCCTACGGTCATAGAATGGGGCTTGGCGATTGAGACACGCGGCCACGATGCATCTAGAGCATACGAATCTAATCACCTGATCAAGCGTTGGGCTCTCGCCGAGACTTCGTTTCAACTCCTTTGAATCCGCCCCGAAGAAAACAGCTTTCTTGGCTGCCACTGATTCAAAGACAAGGGTGTTCAGAGTAGTCAAGAATGCCCGCACATCTTCATTCTTCTTCCACAGACGTATTATCAGAGCCATCGTGGCCGCCAAATCACACGGCAGTTCATAGTGCTGTGGCTTCCAGCGCTTCTCGAAGCCATCTTCTACTATTCCGACCTCCCACATGGGAAACTGTTCGAGGCCGTCGGGTTTCTCGTGATTCATTATCTCCTCGACAATCTTTCCGCCTTTTCGCTCTCTTCCGTACCATATGGGCATTCCTCGAGGGACATGAGACGTGCGGCCGCAGAAAGTGTACCAACCCTTTGTTGGCTCGCTTGCTAGGAGGTCTAGTACACGTTGAGTGTTGTCTAAGGGCTTGTCTAGGACATGGGCAGGCACCCAGGCTGAGTGCCTCTCGCATCTGTGTTGCCCGCAAAGGGCACAGGGAAATGTGACCTCATCTGCCTTGGACACGCCTAGGCTCTCGCATTCAGCACATTGAAACAATACTATCTCATCCGCGTTCCGTGGTGCATCGTTGTCACAGAATTGTGAGTGTCGGTCCACATAAGCATGGCGTTAATCTGCGTCCGAATCAGCTTGGCTCAACATGAACGAATACGAAACCAACCTCTGGAAACGCTTCCCTGATTACCTTCTCGACCCTCTCTGCGACATCATGACTGTCTACAAGTGACATGTTCGCGTCGACACGACAGTCTAGTGATACTGTCAGACCCAAACCGTCCCGCGCGATGTTCACATTGTGGCAGTCATGTGCATGAGTCCTTTCGTCTACCAAGAGCTTGATCTCTTCAACGATGCGTTCACTCCCACTGGTGACGTCTTCTGCCTGACTCTTCTCTCGCTCCACGTCCATGTGTAGTGAAACCCTCTTGACGTTGGGGACCCTTTCCTGAATTCTTCGTTCTAGCTGCTCTGAGATTGCGTGTGCGGCTCCGATTGTCATTTCCGGTTGCATCTCTAGATCTGCAGCGATATGCGTGCCATCCTCCATCATCTGTATTCGCACTTTGTGAATACCCAAGATTCTCACTTCTCTTCGGACAAGATCCTGAAGCAGGCCATACACGTCTAGATCGACCCTCTCCTTGTCAACCTGAGTGACAGGCTCAACGTGCACCATGCAGTCCACTCGCTGTCCCAGACCTAGAAGTGCTCTCTCGACCCTATCGGCCACATGATGAGCCTCATCAACGGACGTGTTCTCTTCCACAGCAATGACGACGTCTAGGAACAGATCCGGACCAGCTTGCCGTGCCCTTACTTTTCTGCACTCAACGACGCCATGGATGTTACTGCAAATCTTTTCAATCTCATCGTAGATTCCGCTGGGGGCTGCATCGAGCAACACATCGAAGGCCCGTTTCGCGAGCTTTAAGGATACAAACAGTATGACCAAAGCAACACCGATTGCAGATATAGGATCAGCAATCGGAACTCCAAAGAAGACAAAGATCAGTCCGATCAAAACAACGATGGAGCTCAGTGCATCAGTGACGAAATGGAGTCCATCAGCCTCAAGCGCCTGGCTTCCATGCTTCTCAGCAGTAGAATAGAGAACCCGAGCACGCTCAAAGTTCACGACAATGCTTATCGTCATCACAACGATGCCTGCCAAAGTCGGCTCAGGCCATTCCTCAAGTCCTATCACCCTCACAGCTTCCCAGATTATCCAGCCAGCCGTGATCCAGAGTAAAACAGTCTGTACAAATGCAGCGAAGTTCTCGATCTTCCCGTGACCATAGTGATGTTCAGGGTCGGGAACTGCTGAAGCTTGGCGGACTGCCACAACGGTGATACCGGCAGCAAGAAGATCAAGGAGGCTATGTAGGGCCTCCGATATGACGCCAAGTGAGCCGCTTACGATTCCAACGATGATCTTGAGGACTGTCAAGGCTGCAGCTGCAGCCAAGGAGATGAGTGCTACTCGATTCACTTCTGTTCTGCGCACGCTAGCTGTTTCCATGACTGTCCCGTGGGCGCGCCTCAACTTCGTTTGCCTTTAAGGATTCTCATGTGTGGTTAGATTCGATGGGATATTGATGCTTCAGTTGGCATCAGAACATTCAATACGTCGATTTGGGGACCATCCAAACCTGATTGTAGTAGGAGTCCTCCGCTATGTCAAAGAAGAAGTTCAAGGAGCTTGAGAAGCTGCGTGAGGAGGCGAAGCTTGGTGGCGGTGAGGAACGCATCAAGAGGGAACATGATCGTGGTAGACTCACAGCACGGGAGCGAATCCACAAGCTTGTTGATGCAGATTCCTTTATAGAGATAGACGAGTTCGTGGTTCATAGAGAAACTGACTTTGGTATGGATGAGAAGAAGATTCTTGGAGAAGGGGTCGTCACTGGATACGGCACAATCAACGGACGTAAGGTCTTCATCTTTAGTCAGGACTTCACTGTCTTTGGTGGTTCGCTTTCAGAGATGTATGGAGAGAAGATTGTCAAGATTATGGAGCTTGCGATGTCAACTGGTGCCCCTCTCATAGGTCTGAATTCCGGGGCAGGTGCTCGCGTCCAAGAAGGAATCAAGAGCTTGGTTGCTTATTGTAGAATCTTCAAATTGAACACGTTGGCGAGCGGTGTCATTCCTCAGATTTCTGCGATAATGGGGCCCTGTGCAGGCGGCGCAGTATATAGTCCAGCTGTAACAGATTTCACCCTAATGGTGAAGGGGATTGCTCATATGTTCATCACCGGACCAGATGTCATCAAGACAGTCACGGGAGAAGAAGTCACTTTCGAGGAACTTGGAGGGGCAATGACTCATAATACAAGGAGTGGTGTTGCTCAGTTTGCGAGCGAAGATGAGGACCACTGTTTTCATCAAATCAAGACACTTCTTAGTTACATCCCAAACAACAACCTAGAAGATCCTCCGCGTGTTGAAACTGGCCACGCACCTGAGGATTTCGACGAGAGCATCGATGAACTTGTTCCTGATGATCCGAACAAGCCCTATGATATGCGAGATGTTGTCACAAAACTAGCTGATAATGGAGAATTCTTCGAGGTCCATGAGCACTGGGCGAAGAACATGATTACCGGATTCGCTCGATTTGGCGGGCGCTCCGTTGGAATTGTGGGTAATAACCCTGCACATCTCGCAGGCACAATCGACATCAACGCATCAGACAAATGTGCTCGTTTTGTGAGATTCTGCGACGCCTTCAACATACCGATTATCACGTTCATGGATGTACCTGGGTATCTCCCTGGGACGGCGCAGGAATGGGGTGGCATCATCCGTCACGGTGCAAAAATCCTGTATGCCTTTGCGGAAGCAACGGTGCCCATGATCACAATCGTCACGAGGAAGGGGTATGGCGGGGCTTTCGATGTTATGGCCTCCAAGCATATTGGAGCTGACTTGGTTTACGCATGGCCAGGTGCTGAGATTGCAGTCATGGGGCCTGACGGAGCTATCAACATCATCTTCCGTAAGGAGATTGAGAAGGCAAAGGACAAGGAGAAGAAACGTGCGAAATTGGTGAAGGAATACAGAGAGAAGTTCGCCAATCCCTATGTAGCGGCGGGCTTAGGCTACATCGACAAGGTGATTTTCCCTCATGAAACTCGACAGCTGATATGCACTGGTCTTGAAGTCCTCGCCAGTAAGCGCAAGAGCAGACCTCCTAAGAAGCATGGGAATATCCCACTTTAGGCAATACCCAGTTGACCGCCTTGATGATCTCGAGTAAGCATGGTGGCTAATGTTCCTACGCACAGATGGTTGAAACATCCGAACCTATTTATCTGAGCCAGGATAGGCCCTTCCAGGAGGATTGAAGATGGTCTTCAAAAGAATGCCACTTGAGGACTGGTTCGACACTTATCAATACGAGGTAGACTATGATATCGGCGAAAGTGGAGTGAAGTACTTCACGTTCAAGGAACTTGAAATCGATCTTGACCAGGTTGAGCTCAGATATGGGTATCACCTTGGTTGTCCTGAGCTCAGAGGTCTGATTGCCTCACAGTACTCTGGAATGAATGCAGAGAATGTTGCAGTGACCACTGGGGCTAGCGAAGCAAACTTTGCAATCATTGCCCATCTCGTCGGTCTTGATGATCACATGATAGTCGAACATCCAACGTACCCATCACTCTATGAGGTACCAAGGTCTCTCGGGAGAGATCTTTCGCTTCTACGGCTCAAGTGGGAAGAGCAATTCAAGCCTAACATTAAGGAGCTGAAACAACTCATCAAACCCAATACAAAGTTGATCACACTGACTCATCCCAACAATCCGACTGGCTCTCAGATTAGCGAGGAGGCGCTCCTGGAGGCAGTTGAGCTTGCTGAGAAGCACGACCTGTATCTCATGGTTGACGAAACCTATAGAAACCTTACTTTTGAGAATCCTCCCCCTCTTGCTGCCACTTTGAGCAAGAACGCCATCAGTCTGACAAGCATGTCGAAAGTCTACGGCTTGCCTGGAATTAGGATTGGATGGGCTGTTGGTGATCAGACAGTTGTCGATGGTATTCGAGCTGTCAGAGAACAAATGACAATCTGCAACTCATCCCTGGGAGAAGCAATAGCCATCAATGTGTTGAAGAGAAGAGAAACGATTCTTGATGAGATGCGAAAGCACATGATGGAAAACTATGAGATCCTGAAAGACTGGATGAATCGACAAGACAGATTGGAGTGGATCGAGCCTGAAGGTGGAGTTGTCTGCGCTCCAAGGTTCAAACGAGGCGGGTCAACAAAGCAACTATGTGAGGTCCTAGTGAAGAAATACAGAACCTTCGTAGTTCCTGGATACGGTCTTGAAATGGACGACCATTTCAGATTGGGATATGGAGGGGAGAAAGCGGAGCTTATCCAGGGGCTCAAGATGCTTGAGAAGGCCCTTGACGACGTCCTTCAGTGAAGTCACGAGGGAATCATAGGGAAGTCCGGCGAAGTACACTTCATGAATACTACTTGGCTTGCGCAGCTATGATCATACCGCAGACCGAAACCACTAAATGGGCGTGTCATATCGAGCGCTGGGACCTACTCGAACGTTACGAGCACCGACGGGGTGCAAGCTAAGAATGACCTCTAACTGCACAGACGATCTCTGCGCCCGCAAGATGCGCGACTTTGACAGAGCAATAGGAGACGAAAGGAGTCAATGGAGTTTTCTTCTCCGTTTCACAAAGAGCCATGAGGACGTGGCGAATGCCCTTCGATTCTGTGAGGTCTTCCGACTGGAAGCCAAGGTCAAGGTCACATCTGAGGGCTACAAGGTAATGGTTCGGGATGACTTGATACGAATGCTATAGACTCTCTTGTCAAGCACTATCACCTGATTCCACATCCGTCAATTCACTTTGCCATTTTGCCGAGTTGAAGAATCAACGTTTCGAGCTCAAACGTAGTGAGTCCAACGCCCGGCTGAAAAGACTTGACTCTACTACTATTCTGTATGCGTAGACTATCCGTACCTGAATTGGGCCATCTGAAACTACCTCGATCATTACCGTGGAGTGCTCTCCGTTGTAGTTGTATCTAGCAGAAGTCGCTGTGAACGATGCCAACAAGACGTTCTTAGTAGATAGCCACACGCCATCCTTGAACATGAATCGTATCTCCGCCGTTCTGTTTGACTCAACGATGACCTGCGTGACCTTGGGTCCGCCGAAACCGGCTTCAATTCGGTATGAGTTTCCAGAAGTGTATTCAACTATCTTGGCCGTTTCAATCACCTGTGTAAATGGAATCGAGCAGAACACAGCTGCGAGAATAAGACCAATGACTAGGTAGTCTTCAAACTCGGGATGTTTCATAGACACTAGGCTCCAACAGGGACAGGCCTCTTTTGCTAGGCCACATATCTAAGCCGGGCATCAACTGTATGAGTATAGTGACTCAGACGTATACAAGCCTTTCCAAACCCTAACATGGCGATATTGTGCTATCCTGCAGGACTCAGTGTGCATTACCTTGTTCTGCAGGTCGAATTGACCTCGTGAAGTTGCCTAGTTGGACACATCCCGTGACGAGCTTCGGTGCAATCTCACTAACAAACTCATCGAGATCTTCCCTTGCCTTTCTCCGATCTTCCCTGAACCGTTCCAACGCTCTAGCTCCATTGTAATCCACAGAGGCAAGACGGATGCAGAGATTGTCAGCTGCCATACCGAAGTCTTCTCCCGGAAGGCTTGCCACATTCCATTGACGAAGAAGCAGGCCAGTCAAAGCTGCTGAGGTTGTCACTCCTTCTTCGGCAAGGGCACTCTTGTCACCGTTCCAGTCCGGGAAGAGATAGAAAGCACCCTTTGGAGCAGGACATCTGATTCCTGAGTCTTTCAGTCTAAGATAGATGTTCATTGTGACTAGCTCATGAAGGGCTGTGCAATCCCTGATGTAGTTAATGAGTTCTGTAGAGGTCTGATAGGCTTCCAGAGCAGCATATTGCATGGGGGCTGCAACGCACGACCAAGTGTTGCTTGCAACTCTCAAGATTGCGTTTCTGAGATCTGATTCTTCCTTCGGGAGTAGCATGACTCCGAGCCTAAACCCTCCGGCTGATCGGTCCTTAGATAGTCCGCCTGTCACGATTGTCCCTTCTGGATAATACTCGGCCATACTGTGGTGTTTATGACCCTGGAATGTCAAGAGCGCATATATCTCGTCTGAGAGAATCGGAACATTCTGTTCACGAGCTACATCTGATAGTGCTCTAAGCTGAGAGGCTGAATAACTCTGGCCAGTTGGGTTACATGGATAGTTCATTATCAAGAGCTTTTGTTCGTCCGGTCTCGAATCGAGTTGCTGAATAGCCCTCTCTAGGATAACGGGTGTCATAAGGTATGAATCCTCGACTTGTGTATTGACGTAGTAGACCTCCTTGCCTGAGAGGTGCGCATGCGCATCATAACTGACCCAACTGGGAGTGGGCACAAGAAGTGGTCCTTCAAGGGACATGATTGCATCAAAGAGAAGCACCTTGCTACCCGGTCCGACGATAACCTGCTCTGGTGAGTATTCGGTCCCAAACATCGTCTTGTAGAACTTGCATATCTGCTCCCGGAGCGCAAGAATGCCTTGAGTAGGAAGATAACTTCGCTGCCCTGCATTGTCGCAAAGAGCCTTGCTTATGGAAGAATGAACTGGGAAGGGCGATTCACCAAAGCCCATGTGATATACCTCCTCTCCTTCTTTCCTACGTTCGGAGATCAACTCATTCATGGCCAAGGTCGCAGAAGGCTTCAGCTTCATGCTGGATTGGGATATGGGCATATTCTCTCCCTCAGTATTCACCAGTCTGACCCAAAGACACTCCTTCCCGCAGTTAAAAGCTCCATGGAGATCCCTTCTCAGGAATCATGCTCTCCTCCCAACCGGATGCTGCGATACACTTGGAAACCAGAATTCTTATTGTCCATCTATGGCATAGTCTACTGCTTCACGAGGAGGCGCAAGATTGGAGAAGCTCATCATCACAGTAGCCCCGACGGGCTCTATTCCCCGAAAGGCGGACACTCGACATCTACCTGTAACTCCTGAAGAGATAGCAGAAACAGCCTACCTATGTGAACAGGAAGGGGCCTCCATTATACACGTACACTGCCGCGATGAGAATGAGAACCCGACCTCAGACTATGACCTCTTCAGGGAAACAGTAGACAAGATCCGCAAACGAACGCGCCTCATCGTCATGGTGTCAACGAGTGGCATTGCAGGTAAGTCTGACCAAGAGAGAGCCGAACCTCTTAGGACCGGGCCAGAGATGGCAAGCCTCACGACTGGTTCGCTTTCCTTTGCCGCACGGAAGCCCTCCGTCGTTTATGTCAACACTTGGAAAACCATAACCTTCCTCGCCGGAAAGATGCTAGAGCTAGATGTCAAGCCGGAGCTTGAGATCTTCGATGTGGGCTTCGTAACCAAGGGATCAAGCTCCTCGAACAGGGTTTGGTGAAGTCACCAGCACATTTCCAGCTCGTTATGGGTGTTGATGGAGGGATTCCGGGAACCATAGACAACCTCCTACACCTAGTGCGTCAACTTCCTGAGGAATGCACCTTTACTATTGCGGGAATAGGACGAAGACAGCATAGTTTGACTAGCATGTCTACAGTCTTAGGAGGCCACGTCCGAGTAGGACTCGAAGACAACATCTACTACGAGAAAGGTAGGTTGGAGCCCAATGAAGATTCGTCACTAGGGCACGCAGGTTTGCAGAAACCGCAGGACGAGAAGTGGCAACACCTGCTGAGGCTCGAGAGATCATGGGGCTCAAGCCGAAGAGGCATGAATAGAGTAGAAGAAACAGACGTCCTCCTTTGTTCTGGAAAAAAGGGGGAGGGTGAAGCTTTCTCCCCCCGACATCAACAGAGCCCATTTGTTCACTTTCCCAGCGAACAGTATAGAAGCTTCGGAGTGTCTTTGCCGGTTTCTCCAACGACGGCTTCACCCTTGAGGCCATGAAGGCCTATTACGATGTTATCTGATCTTTCCCTTGAAACAACTTGGTCCTGTTTCGGTTCCTTGAGATGAAGGAGGAGCTGTATTGCCTCTGCCCAGGCGGCTTCCTTTGGGCTTGGCTTCTTCTTTGTGTCGCAGTATTCGACGAGGAGGGACTCAAGAACGCCGTTCCTCTGATTGAAGGACCTGGAATTTCGGTAGAACTCCAAGGCGACGACGTCTCCATTGGTATCCACCATGATGAACCCACAGGCGTTTTCAGGTAGACTACTACTGACGTCCTTCGCCATCTTCCTGGCCTTCTTCTGTATCTTGGCCATTGCGTCTGTGTACTTCGTTGTATCTTTGATTCCAAGAGACCTGCAATACCTTTCGACTTCAGACCATACTTCACTTTGATCTACAGCCGCCGCTGGTGCATAATGCTCAACGTCTGTCATAATTGATTGATACTTCATTCTTCTCATTCCAGCCTTCAAGGGCACCGAACCCGACCCTATCGAACTGAACTCAACTCCTCTTCGAAGTGCATGGGGAGCATGGACACATTTCACAGGGATTCTGCTCTCCTCACCGGGCTGAAGAATGACGGTGGCCACGACAATCCTGTCCTGACTGCCATCTGCCACTAGGACTTCAGCTTCCTCGATGAGAACTGGCACGTCCCCTGTATTCCTCGCCAATATCGAATCGACTGCATCGCCAGCCTCGGTAATCTCAAGCGTGCCTTTCTTCAGAGCTTCCGCCGCATTGAGATATTGGGCATCTTGGGTTTCTTCGGTCAACACAATTGGAACCAAGGAAACCCCACTGTATGATATGGGACTCTCAAGGCCGAATGCCGTATTGCCGAGTATCTCACTGGCAAATGTCCCTACATGCTTCATTGCATCTGTGCTTGACAACTTTCTCACCATAATTCATGTAAGAGAATTACGTTTAGTATTAAAGACCTAGCCTTATAAACTCTAGTATAAAAAGCTCTATAAGTAAGATAAGCATTACATCTGTATCGATAATCTCCCATGAACAGGTAGACTGGGTGTTTCCGATCATGAAAGATGACCTCTCTAACGCGAGCATAGACATGAAACCTGTGAAAGAAGAGTTGGTCGGCCGAATTTCAGAAGAGGACTTTGGACTCTCGAGGAGAGAGGTATCTGTGATGTGCCGACTGAGTGGAAAGACTGTCGCCATCCTTGATGCTCTAGTAGAACTTGAGATCTTCAAGAGCAAGTCCGAAGCAATAGCCACTTTTGTCGACCAGACGATTCTGTCACGTGGAGAACTATTCGAGGAGATCTTGACTCAGGCTCAGGAGATTGCCTCGAAGCGAGAAGCCGCAAAACACCTTGCCTATCAAGCAGTGATGGCTGGTCGCAAGCCGAAGTGAGATGTTTCGCAGACTATCATCGCACACTAGTCAGAGTAGTGTTCATGTCATGAAGGACGGAGGGGAACGAAAGAACTAAGTCCCGGACTCTGTTTCGCGTCGCACGATTAGAGATGCCTAAGAAGAAGTCGGCTGGGGGTAAGGAAACCCTCAAAGTTGTAATTGTGAATGACTTGGAAGGAATCTCGGGAATTGATCACTGGCATCAGCTCTTGCACGGATTCGAGGAGTTTGAAGAGGTCGGAAGGACAGAGGTGACTGAAGATGTCAATGCCGCTATTCGTGGACTTAGGGCCGCTGGCGCCACTGAGATCAGAGTTGCGGATTCACATGGGTCCGGCGGTCCGAACAAGAACATAATCCCTGAACGACTTGAAGAAGGAGTGAAGTTGTATCAGGAACAATCCATTCCTGATAGAATGACGGAGGCCGTAGACGAGACGGTTGATGCTGCAGTGTTGATTGGATTCCACGCGATGGCGGACACCAAGGACGGACTGTTTAGGCACACTATCACTATAGGCCCCCGAATAGAGGTCAATGGCCGGCCCGTCGGGGAAACAGCTCTTGACGCTTACATCCTCGCAGAATATGGGATTCCAGTGATAATGGCCACAGGTGACCAAGCCTTGGTTCGGGAAGCGTTAGAGTTCTTGCCAGGAATCGAAACCGTTCAGGTCAAGACTTCAACTGACTCCAAGACAACTGATTGCCTACCCTTATCAGAGGCTAGGAAACTGATCGAAGAAGCGGCTGAACGAGCGCTTTCGAAACTGGATGAATTCAGCCCGGTACAGGTTTCCAAACCGGTTAGAATTGACGTAACATTCCCGAAGAAGGAACAGGTGGTTCTTTGTGAGAATATCCCTGGGGCCGAGAAGAGCGCCGAGATGACAATATCATACACTGCTGATGAATGGGATGAGGCTTACAAATTCATTAGGACCTGTGTAGGTTTCGCCGGGCAGTTCTTGAATAGCAAACTGGTTGAGAAGCTGAGAGCTCTTCCGGGATCTGAATCAGCCGTCTCTGAGTGGGCTGAAGAGATTGTTGAAGAATGGTTGACTTGAGATAGTCCATCAAGTTCCGTTTCTTGAAAACCGCTCATTTCTTGGGCTTCCGTCGTAGATCGAGAAACTTCCCATTCAAGACACGGGCAATGTATCTTCGACCTTTGAATACCCACATAATCTGGTGATTGTTTCGAGCCATCTCGGCCCATTTGGAGTCTTTCTTTGGGTTCTGTTCGACAAACAACAGATTGTCGATGCTAACGGATCTCAGCTTGCTTGTTGAGGTCAGTGAAATCCGGTGGGATTCGCCTTTGACTTCTACGCTATCTACGTCCTCGAAGATTGCATCGAAGACGATGAGTGCTACTTCTCTAAGATCCTCTGAATCAGGACTCAACGCTGAATCCTCAGAGCCTGCGGGCAATAATCCGTCCTCCAATCAGGGAGAATATGCATAGTCAGCCTTATACCTATTTCACTTTGCAGGAGTCATCCCTGCAATAGACTCCATTCTTGCTCTCTTCGAGTCAGTATCGGGTGAACTCCGTTTCATCAGAACGACTAAATACCATACACACCCTCATTGGACAGGCCTACAATGACGAAGCTTCTAATCACGGACACAGTACTGCGGGATGCACATCAGTCACTTCTCGCGACACGTATGAGAACAGAACACATGCTTCCTATCTGTGAGAAACTTGATTCTGTAGGCTATCATTCATTAGAGATGTTTGGTGGAGCCACTTTCGATAGCATGATGCGCTTTCTAGATGAAGATCCTTGGGAGCGTGTTGAAACCCTTCGTGACGCGATTCCTAACACCAAGTTTCAGATGCTGCTGCGAGCACAGAATGTCGTGGGCTATCGTCACTATCCTGATGATGTTCTAGAGGCCTTTGTCATGGAGGCTGTGAAGGTGGGAATTGACATCTTCCGCATCTTCGATGCGTTGAACGATGTTCGAAACATGGAGGCCGCAATGCGTTTCGTAATGCGCGAGGGTGGTCATGTCCAAGCTAGCTTCTGCTACACCCTGAGCCCATTTCACACGAACGAGAAGTTCGTCGAGAAAGCAAAGACATTGTACTCAATGGATGCTGACTCCATTTGTATCAAGGACATGGCTGGCCTAATCAATCCTCAAGATGCGCATGA
Source organism: Candidatus Thorarchaeota archaeon (assembly GCA_046758445.1). GTDB lineage: Archaea > Asgardarchaeota > Thorarchaeia > Thorarchaeales > Thorarchaeaceae > SMTZ1-83. The sequence goes on from JBHIAE010000017.1 coordinate 29,670, forward strand.
GCTAGTCATGATGCTGAAGGACGAGTTGGACATTCCCATTCAGCTCCACACTCACTATACCAGCGGGATGGGCTCTATGGCCTGTCTCAAGGCGGCTGAGGCCGGTGTCGACGTGGTCGATACTGCCATCTCGTCACTCTCTTTGGCGACCTCGCAGCCAGCCACTGAGTCGATAGTGGAGGCACTGAAAGGTACGTCCCGTGACACAGGCCTCGATGTCAATCTGCTGGCAGAGATTGCTGACTACTTCAGAAAGATACGTCGCAAGTACACGCAGTTCGAAGGAAGTCTTCAGGGAGTCAACCCACAGGTCCTTGTCTTTCAGGTACCAGGTGGAATGCTATCGAACCTTGACAACCAGCTAAGGGAACAAGGTGCTCTTGAGAGATATGATGAGGTGCTGAAAGAGGTTCCTAAGGTCAGAGCAGAACTTGGTTATCCTCCACTTGTTACGCCCTCTAGTCAGATAGTTGGCACCCAGGCAACTCTCAACGTGGTCACGGGCAAGCGTTACAGCATGATTCCTCATGAGGTAAAGCAATACATACGCGGCTACTACGGAAGGCCACCTGCAGATATCGATCCCAAGATTAGAAAGAAGGCAATAGGTGACGAAAAGCCTCTAGACTCAAGGCCTGCGGATTTCATTGAACCTGAGTTGCCCAAAGCCAGAGAGGCATTGAAGGAAATTCCGCACGTACCTAGGGATGAGATCTCATTCGCTCTCTTTCCCCAGTACGCACTTGACTTCTTGAAAAGGAAAGCACAACGGAAAGCTCGGGGGGACATGACTTCAGAACACGAGGTGGCAATTCTTGCATCGGTACTTCATCTCAGTTCCCAAGTCACCAGTATCGCTGATTCAACTGCTGTGACAGGGGACTCATGGGCTCAAGCTGGAATTGACGAACTCCATGCGGCAAAGACGACCTCATACGCTCCAAGCCATTGGGAGAGGTCGAGTTCTGAATGGGCCTCTACTGGTCGCAGAAACGAGATGAAGAGACGACACCAAGGAGGCCCCTAGATGAGTTCCGAATACGATGTCACTCTGGATGAGAAGGAGTATCGAGTTGAGGCAAAGAAGCTCGACGAGGGAGGTCTCCTAATAGTCAAAGTAGGTCCAGAGAGCTTCACTCTGAAAGTTCAATTCAACGAAGATGAAACGTGGAGCGTCAATGACACCTTCTCAGACCACATTGTCAAAGTCGTCAGTAAGACAGGTGCCAGAGTTGTGCTCGAGTTCAACGGTGAGCAACGAGAAGTTGAGTGGGCGCGGGTGAGAAAGCAGGTGGATGTCGAAGCAACTCCTAGTGCAGCCGCAACGCGTGAACAAAGGTTGGCCGGAGGTGTATATCCGCCAATGCCTGGAAAGATCACTGAGGTCGTGATCAAAGTTGGTGACAGGGTGCAGAGTGGACAGACAGTATGTATTCTCGAGGCCATGAAGATGTTCAATGAGCTAAAGGCCACCTCTGCGGGAGAGGTAAAAGCGGTCAACGTCGAGGCCGGCTCAAACGTGACCCCCAGTGACTTGCTTGTGTTGATCGAGTAGGGTGATCTGGTTTGGACCCTGTATACATCGTTGGAGTTGGAATGACCCGTTTCGGCATTCTTGATGACTCGATTCTTGAACTTGCAGAAGGGGCAGCACACGAGGCGTTAATGGATGCCGGTGCTGTTGAAGAAACTTTTGACAGACTTGTGGTCGGGTCACAGAATCCTGACGAATTCACGGGTTTTGGACACCTCTCAACGCTCCTTGCTGACAGAATTGGCTTAGTGCCTGCAGCTTCGACACGAGTTGAAACCGGGCCTTCATCGGGTTCCAGCGCGTTTGAGCTTGCGTTCTCCCACATAGCTGCAGGTATGTCCAATCTTGCCTTGGTGATTGGAGTCGAGAAGATGTCGGGCGTTGAGAGAAGTGCGGCTTCACAGATCCTTGCAAAGATGATATCTTACGAGAATGAAACTCGATATGGAGCGACACCCATTGCTCTCGCCGCGATGGTCGCACGAAGGTATATGCATGACTATGGCCTGACTAGGGATGAGCTTTCACTTGTGCCGGTAAAAGCACACAAGAACGGAGCCAAAAATGCTTTGGCGCACTTCCAGAAGGAGATTACAGTTGAGAAGGTTAATGGAGCACGAGTTGTCGCACACCCATTGACGCTCTATGATAGCTGTCCAACAAGCGATGGTGCAGCTGCCCTGGTACTTGCTTCAGAGAGCGTTGTGAATGACCTTCGGGTCAAAGACAGATCTGTCAGAGTAGCTGGAGTAGGTCATGCGACGGACTATCATGCGGTGCAACATAGACAGTCGCTTACATCGATGAAAGCTACCACAGTTGCTGCTGAGCGGGCTTTCTCAATGGCGAAGCTCAATGTAAGTGAGATTGATGTCTTCGAGCTTCATGATGCGTTCTCAATCCTTGAAATCATTAACATGGAGGATATCGGTCTTGCTCCAACCGGTGCCGCTATGAAAGCAATTCTGGATGGCGAAACAGAGGTTGACGGTACAATACCAGTGAACCCGACAGGGGGCCTCAAAGCCAGGGGTCACCCGACCGGCGCGACAGGAGTTGCCCAGATTCGAGACGCAGTACATCAGTTACGCGAAGAGGCCCCGAGGAGCATTCAGACGGATTCTCCTCAGGCCGCATTGACTCACAACATTGGCGGATTTGGAAACAATATGGTAGTGTCAGTCTTAGTCAACGAGAGATGAAATATCAACTCGCTATAACCGCCTGAACCTTCTCTCTACTGTCCGTCTAAGATTCTCTTATTAATTCGCGACAGGTCTACGGTTATTATCTCACCCGTTAGACATGCAGGGCGACTGTCTGTAAGTCAAGACCACCTCTGGGACCGGAGGAGTCGAACGGAGTCGCCTTGTGACCTTGGGGACGAGCAATGAAGCTGAGAATGACGCAGCATAAAGAGCGCTGCACACTTCGCCCATGGAAGTCTTGAGTAGATACACGAAGAGGGTTGCTGATGCCTGAAGGATTGGCCGTATTGAAGTGGGATGACGAGCTTGGGCCCGTCGTCACTACAAAGACCCCAAAGAAGCTGAGGATGGGGATTGACCCAACTACCGCTATGCGTGTATACGGCATTGCCACCATGGGCGAAACCGAGGAATCAGAGAGGCCCGGATTCAGTTCACTAGTTTCGGATGAATTCAACCTGGCAGTCTACTACGGCGGGTTGAAGATGCATCTCAGAGGACTTCCATCTATGGTGTTTCTTGTACTTGGGACTGATGAGGAGCCGGATATCTACAAGGATGCTCTTCCAGAGATTGCAACTCAAGTATTCCTCAAAGCTGATGATGACGAGTATATCGGTATGTTGCCTCGTCTTTACAGACAGATTGCGCGATATACTGAGATGACACCTGAGCAGCGGCAGGCGTCAACGCTTGTAGATCCTGTCAAAAGAGGCATCCTGAGAATCCTGATGAAGAATGGCACCGTCGAAACCTCAGACCTTGAGCAGACGGTCTTCGATGAGCTTGGCAAGGAAATCGATGTTGATATTATCCTCAGGCCCATGGTCAAGTCAGGAATAATCGCGACAGGATGGGTTGAAGGGCTAGCTTCGGAGGTTATCTATCTCACAAGAGCAATATTCCTTCTTCGTAATGTTTCCACCGAAACCATTCAGGCGGTTAGGTCTGGCGAAATCCCTGGAGAGATTGCCGGTCCTTATTTGGATGCTGTAACGGACTACCATACCAACTACATCGGGAAGCTGAGGGAAGATCTGTTTGAAGCAATATGGTCAGAAGCCTCCGAGCTCGCAAAGCATGTACTCGATATTGACGCCTACGAAATAGTCCAATTGCTCCGCACTAGTCCTCGAATTGCGGACGAACTGCTTGAAGCGCTCGACATGCCTAAGGCAAAAGTTAGGAAGAAACTGAAAGAGCTCGAGGAAGCCGACATTGTCTTTCGAGCCAAAGACGACGAGAAACAAGAGCACGTATTGCTGAAATGCAATCCCAGAGTTGCGACCGTGTATCCCGAGTGGCTGATACAACGCACAGCCGACTCCTATAATGATGAGGAGATACCAAGTCGTCAAGCAATACACTACTTGGAAGTGCTCAAACTGTCTCATCCTAGTCAGTCCATTGCCCTGGGATCTGGAGAGATGGACTAGATGCCGGGGTCTGGGGCAAAGACATTCTGGATCGGTAGGGGGTATTCATAGATGATTAGGGAGATTCATGTGTTCAAGGATGAACAGGTATTGTTCAAAGACATCATTCTCCCAAACAAGGACCTTGAATCCGACCGGGTCATGATGCTGGTTTCTTCCTCGGCGAAGAAGCTCCAAGAGTGGAAGATAGACGCCATGGAGATTGAGCGGTATCGCTATGTCTACATGAATAGTCACGATACACAATTCATTCTGACCATGGACAGGCAATCCTCGCTGCACAAGGTGGAAGAGGCTCTGATGAGAATGGTCTCTCGATTCATGACAGTCTACGAAGGAGACCTGAAGACCGGGAATTGGAAGTCTTCAGACTTCTCACCTTTCGGGGCCGGGTTCAGAAGCGTTGTAAGTAGAATTCCGGTGAAGGTTTCTTTGGCAGGGCACGGTGGGGCCGGTAAGACGACTCTTCTTGAATTGGCAACTTTGCCATCACAGGACCCGCCGCAAGAATACGTTCCCACGTTCTTCGCAGACAAAGCCCTGCTTAAGGCTGACTTCGACCCGTATTTGCTCAGTATCTTCGATCTTGGAGGTCAGGACCGATTCGTTCAGGAGTGGAGCAAGATAGTTCGAGCCGGAAGCGTGGTAGTTATCGTTGCAGACTCGACTGAAGAGAATGCTGAATGGACAAAGAGAGTTGCATACCCCGTTCTCAAGAGGGAACTTCCCTTCGCTCGCACTATAGCAGTAGCGAATAAGCAAGATCTCGAAGGTGCTCTCTCGCCTGAGGAAGTTTCACAGAGACTTGATGTTCCGGCTTACGGCATGCAAGCAAATAACCGTGATTTTAGAGATCGCTGGTTGGAACTGCTAAAGGGTTTGGTTTTTGAAACCATTGACTTCAAGATGGTGGGAGATTTGGCGGCTGAGTAGGATGATGATTAATCGTAAAATAGGGGTGAATAGAGTTGGGGATCTTCGATAGATGGAGACGCAAGAAGAAGCCTGAAGAGAAGAGCAGAGTACGAGCTCGTGAGATTATGACATCAAAGGGTCCTGTTCCGATAACTTCTCCGAGACCTACTTTGGAGGCACTTGGTCCAGAGGATTCGTCTGAAGTCAACGCACTTCTCTCCGAACGGCGAGATCTCCTCCAAAGACGGAGGGAGCTTCAGCAGAAGAGGACAGACCTTACAGCAAGACTTGACAATGGGGAGTTGGAACCCTCCGAGTTTCGAAAGCAGCTAATGTCCATGATTCAGGAGGCTTCGCAGGTTTCTGACAATCTGAGAGATAATGCGTCAAAGCTTAATGCATTGGGTCATCCAGTTGCAGCTATGTGAAGAAACAATGACAGGCAGGCTACAATCGGATTGAAGCGACGAGTAAACGAATGGAGAACAGTGAAACCGACAGAAGGAGATTGGCAGGCCGTTGACACGTACTCTTGACGAAGCAATGAAGTTCCTTGAGAACCATACAGTGGCATGGCATCACTGGCTCCTTGTGCTCACACTTCTGGAGCTGGGGGGAAATGCCACAAAGGGCCAGATCTTTCCGGTCTATAGGAAGGAGGGCTTCTCAAATCATGTCATCCACCAGGTCTTCAAGAATGACCTCAAGGACTTGGGTGAGGTAGTTGAGGTAGAAGGTGACCTTGACAATCTTTCAGAACGTACTATCATCCACTTGACTGAGGACCTCACATTCAGGAGGTTTGTCAAGAAGCAGATGAAGTCCGTGCTCCGGACACTCAAGATTCTCCACCTCTAGTCATCGTTGGACACAACTCTTTTCAGAAGTCAACAGTTCGTATTGACCCGTTGAGGATGATGGGAATCAAGGCCTCGAAATGTGTCCTGTGCGGTAAGGTGATCGTTCCGCCTAGACGCATATGTCCACATTGTGGTCCAAGAGCCGGGGAGATGACACCATTGAACCTAGATGGTCATGGTTCCGTATTGAGCTACACAGTTCTGGAAGTTCCGCCAGAAGGATTCGAACCCCCTATCTTGATGGCCCTAGTTGAAATTGAACAGGGTGCCGTGGTTCTGTCGACTGGTGGGAAGGACGACATTGAGAGCATTCGGATTGGTGCGCCTGTCGAGCTTGAGAGTGGACCTGATGGACAACTCTCTTTCACAATTCTTGCACGATAGGATGTGGGTCGTTTCTAGTTAGTGATTTAAGAGAGAAACAGTCTTGAAACACGTGGGTGTCTATAATGGGTGATTATCTAAGCGATGTCCTCTGGACCGAGGAGGAAATCAAGTTCCGGGAAGAAGTGAGGGCGTTCTGTCAGAAGGAGATCGCCCCTATCGCTGATGAGATTGACAAGGGTCCATATCCGCGTGAGCTCATTCGTAGGATTGGTGAGCTTGGATACATGGGTGTTCATCATCAGAAGTCTGTAGGCGGTTCGCAGAGAGGGCTCTCTTTTGAGATCATTGTGGCTGAGGAGGTGAGTTCAGTCAATGCTGGTCTTGATATGGCACGGATGGCGTCGGCGACGCTCTACGGAATGCCGATCAGCAAGTTCGGCACAGATGACCAGAAGAAGAAGTATCTCACTCCCATAATCAAGGGGGAGAAGATAGGAAGTATTGGTATCACCGAACCCGATGTGGGTTCTGACACTGCTGGAATGAAGACTCGTGCTGAAAAAGACGGTGATGAGTGGGTCCTCAATGGCGAAAAACTCTTCATCACAAATGGTAGTGTTGCCGATTACATGTGCACCTTCGCAATTACCGATCCCAAGGTCAAGGCAAAAGACGGGATGAGTGCATTCATCGTTGACACGAAGACTGATGGCTTCACAGTAGTCCAAGATCATGATCTGCTCGGAATGAAGTCGGCGAGAGTTTCGTGGTTGAAACTTGAGGACGTTAGAGTTCCTCCAGGAATGGTTCTCGGTCAACCCGGCGAGGGCTTCCAGATACTCATGGATGAGCTTGACAGCGAGAGAACAGCAATCGCGGGAGAAGCCATTGGTTATGGAAGAACACCGTATGAGATAGCTGTCAAGTATGCAAATGAGAGGCATCAGTTTGGCAGACCAATCCGAGCTTTCGAAGGTATAAGCTTCAAGATTGCAGACATGGCCATGAAGCTTGAAGCCGGTCGAGCATTGACTCTGACGGCCGCGCGGATGTATGATCGAGGCGAAAACATCACAAAGGAGGCCTCAATAGCGAAGCTTTTCACCACTGAGGCTGCAATTGAGATTGCGAACAATGCAATTCAGATTCTCGGTGGAACAGGATACACTACCGACTATCCTGTGGAGAGATTCTTCAGAGACGCACGCCTTATGACGATTGGCGGAGGTACAGCCGAGATCCTAAGATTCCTCATACAGAGAGAGGTATTCAAGGAGTTTCAGGCTCAGAACAGACTATAGCAGTCGATTACTCATCGATTATTGAGTGATGACAAGGGCAAGCATTCAACGCAAGAAAGGAAGGTGAGCGGTGGCATGAGGACGCCACCACTCTCAAAGTCCTTAGTTCTTCACGATTGCCACAATACGATATTGTCCATCAACCTCTTGGATTGTGGCTATGAAGCTGTCCGATGGGCTGAGATTCAGCAGGACGTACCAATCTGTCAGATTCATCCATGCCCGGGCGCCCTCAATGTATGGGTATGTTGAGTTATCAGTTCCCAGCACGAAGTGTGTGTCACCATCCTCGACATATGAGGTCTTGTTCGCAACCGTGGTGTTGAGCTCAAATGCATCATCAAGTCCGGGCCCAATCGAGCCACCAAAGAGAGCGACGTATCCTGCTCTTGTAGTCTGAACGAGCGCAGCTCCCGAGTAAAGCCCGCCCAGTATCTGGATGTAGAACTTGTCTATGTTGGAAGCATCCACCAATGCCAGTGCATATAGTCGCATGTCAGAAAGGAAGAACTCGTCAGCATCTTCATCAAAGAATCCCTGAGCCCAATAGATTGGTGCATACCAAGTCCATTTTGTTTCGGTCGGACTAATCTCAACTGGATACAGGAGTGGCATGGCTCCGTAGTATTCTCCAGAAGCTGGAGGCGGAAGTTGGCCTACAACGTTAGAGGCAGCGGCATCTCCACTGACATATCCATAGGCACTCAGGTCATGATAGTAGACAGTGTCCTGTGTTGCCCTGAAGACACCGGCAAGGGCTCTATCATTGGTCATCGGGTGCACAGCGATGAAAGCCTCCACAGTGCTTGAATCAGGATTGACTATATAGCGCGTGTCCTCTGTCATCTGAAGACGGTCGTTGGATGGTGGAATGAACCAAAGGAACCCTCCAGCGAACAGGTCGAATCCATCGCCCCTGCGATACTCTCCCCACCTGCTGACCTCTCTCTCAAGCCATTCTTCGGCATAAGCCTGAGTTATCCAGCTTGGTGTTTCCTCTATGGTATTGTATGATACTACCGTGCCATTCTCATAGTAGACGATGGGGCCGATAGCCCGTTCCACAAAGTCAAATCCAAGTGGGGTCCTCGTCTGCACATATGCCATGTTATCAGATGGGTCCCATGTCGGGTACGCATACTGGTAAGCTGCAGACATATCGTTCAGGTAGTTTCCGAAGCGAATGTCTCTGTCCCACCATAGACCTTCTCCAACCGGTATTGTGGTGCCGATTATGAGTTCTGGTTCGTGGCCCTGGGGATCATTCGCATCGACGACTATGAAACCCTTGACGAGATTCTCTGCAAGTACATTCGTTGACACTATTGTGCACACCCATACTAGACGACCACCCCATGTCGTTATGTGAGCCGCAGAAACCTCCACGTTTGAGCCGAAGGGGGAGATATGCTGGTTAGCAACATATTTGGCATACTCCTCGGTGACCAATCTCACCATGTCATCAGGGATTGTAGAGTTGAACAGTGGACCCTCACTCACTTCGATCATGTTGTCAAAGTACTGAGCATTTGAAACGTCCGACGTCCAACTGATGAGTCCGGAGAACATCGGCATCAACATGACTACAAGGAGGCCAAAGCAAGTCAATGGCGCCCTGAGTCCTCTCACCATTTCTTCTAGTTCTCCAGGACGAAATCCGCTGGCGACTATCAAAAGCAACCCCAAGCTCATGATCAGGCTGAGGATGGCCCACGGTAGAGTCATTGTCATGAACAGGGCAATCACAGCCCATGCGACCGTTCCCCATACAAGCCTCAGGGGCAGCCATCTGATGAGTCGTTGAGTTCTAAGCATCTCCATCGAGAACGGAATAGGCACAGAGTGAACAATCAATGAAACTACAAGGAATAACATCACATTCATGAAAAGTCCTCTTCAGGATACTCCATCTTGTGTGTCACGAGAAAATGGAGGCTTTTAGCCCTTTCTTCCTGATGGCAGCGTCTTTGCTCAATTGGAGTCTACGTACTGTGCTGCCGATACCACTTGACCGCCCCGCCTGCGTTCAGAATCTCACGCATGAAACCTGGTATGGGTTCGCCCTGAAGGATCTGTCCCTCATCCTTCACGGAAACAGTTCCCTCCATGAAATCGATTGTCAAGTTCATTCCATCTTTGATCTTGGTAGCAGCCTCTGGCACAATCATCAAGGGCAGTCCGACGTTGAAGCCATTACGATAGAATATCCTGGCAAAGGACTCGGCAACGACACATCCCACGCCAAGCTCAACGAGAACTCTGGGTGCTTCCTCTCTCGAAGAACCTCCTCCGAAGTTCCTTCCCGCGACGATGATATCGTTCTTCTTCACCTTCTCTGCAAACTCCGGTCTAGGTATCTCAAGAGCATGTTTGGCCATCTTCTTGTAGTTCAGCAAAGTAAGATATCGGCCCTGTATGATTTGATCCGTGTCGATGTTGTTTCCAAACACCCACGCCCTACCACTTACTTCATTCATTAACGGCGTCATTGGTCAAGTCCTCCTTGGGTCTGCAATTTCCCCCTTCACAGCGCTGGCCGCAACCGTTGCCGGAGAACCGAGGTAGACCTTGGAGTCTGGGTGGCCCATGCGGCCTCTGAAATTTCTGTTCGTGCTAGATATGCAAACCTCCTCTGGTCCCAAGACGCCCAGATGGCCTCCGATACATGCGCCGCACGTAGAGTTTGTGAAGACTCCCCCTGCTTCTATGAAGATCTCAACATAGCCGGCCTTTATTGCCTCAAGATAGGTCTCTCGGCTAGCTGGAGTGATTATGAGTCGAACACCCGGATGTACTTTCTTCCCTTTCAGAATCCTCGCAGCAACGGCCAGGTCCTCTAGTCGCCCATTTGTGCATGATCCGATGAAGGCCTGGTCAATCTTCACACCTTCTACCTCCGACACAGGCTTCCCGTTCGCTGGACTATGTGGTAGGGCTACGATTGGGTCCAGGGGCTCCTTCTTCAAATTCATCGTGAACCTTTCTACATACTCCGCATCATCATCAGGTTCTACCCCACTCCACCCAGTAGATGAACTTCTCTCTCTTACCCAGTTACGAACGTGCTCATTCACTGTCATTAGGGCGCTCTTCGCTCCTGCCTCTACTCCCATGTTGCACATGGTCATTCTTGAGGCCACTGTCATCTTCCTGACGGTCGGACCATGGAACTCCATTGATTGATAGTTTGCTCCGTCTGGGCCTAGGTCGGTTACTATCTTCAGAATCAAGTCCTTGCTCGTAACCATCGATGGCAACTCGCCTGATATGTCGAACCGGATAGACTCGGGGACTCTGAACCATCTCCTTCCAGTTGCGATTATCATCGCGCTATCTGTTGTTGCCAAACCCGTAGAGAATGCATTGAAGGCCCCGTAGGTCGTTGAGTGAGAGTCCGAGCCGATGACCAAGTCTCCGGGTTTGACTAGACCCATTTCAGGAAGTACTTGATGGCTGATTCCGCATTCGACATCACAGAAGTGCTTTATTCCATGCATCTTCACAAACTCTCTGTTTCGGATGTGTATCTCAGCACTCTGAGTGTCTGATGCAGGTGCCCAATGGTCATTGACGACTAGAATCTTCTCAGGGTCCCAGACGTGCTTAACTCCCATCTCTTCAAGGACTGGTATTATTCTCGAGCCAAGAACCTCGTGCACCATTAGAAAGTCCACAGAAGCCTCTATGATCTCACTGGCCGACGCATCACCTTTCTCAGTATGGCGACCCAGAATCTTCTCAGCCAAGGTCTTACCCACTAGGCTACCCCCTTCATCCTGTTGACAATCTCTGTGGCAACCTCCGCTGTTGTTGAGGGTTTCACTTTGGACCATTCTCCGAAACACAGGTCATGTGTGCGGACCCTACCATCTCGCAGGACTTCCTCAACTGCCTGTCTGATTTCCTTAGCTGCCTTCAACGAAACCTTGTCGTTGTGTTTCATCCCTAGCCATTCCAACATCATAGCTGCAGACAATATCGCGGCCACAGGATTGGCTTGTTCTGTCCCCGCAATGTCCGGTGCAGAACCGTGGACTGGCTCAAAGACTGCATGCTGTTCCCCGATATTGCCTGAAGGGGCAACTCCAAGCCCTCCCTGCAATGCTCCTCCAAGGTCGCTGATTATGTCTCCGAAAGCGTTGGGAGCAACCACCACATCGTAGTGCTCAGGTCTTCTGATCGCCGAGAGTGTCCATGCATCTACATAGGCATAGTCCCGTTCAACCTGAGGAAAGTCGTTCCCTGTCTTGTCGAAAGACTCTCTAAAGAGCTTGCAACCTGCGAGAAGGTTGCTTTTGTCCACGCACGTCACTCTTCTCTTGCCATCGCGAGGTGCGCCATTCCGTTTCATAGCAAGCTCAAACGCATATCTTGTCACCCTCTCAGAACCCTTGGCGGTGATGACTCTTAGGTCGAGTGCAAGGTCCCCCTCCGCACGTCCTGAGAGTCTTCCCCTTGCTGGAACGTAGAGCCCCTCGGTGTTTTCTCGGACTATCACCATGTCGATGTCACCGGGGCCTTTGGCGGCCAATGGTGTCGGAACACCTTGATACAACTTCACAGGTCTGACATTGGCGTAAAGGTCTAGGGTCTGTCGGAGCCCGATGACAACTTCATATCCCGCCAGATGGCCATCTGAACGCGTCACGGTCTTACCCTTGGAGTCCAATGCACCCACAGCACCAAGTAAGACAGCATCTGCCTTTGACTTGGTAAAGGTTGCAGCCTTCTCCGACCATTCACGCCCGGTTTCAAGGAAGTACTCTCCACCGCACTCAAACTCGTGGAGGTCAAGATCAAGACCACCTACAACAGATGCGGCTTCATTCATCACACTTACAGCCTGAGGTATTACCTCTCTGCCGATACCGTCGCCGGGTAGCACTGCAATCTTGTACTTCCGAGGCAAATCAGTCACCTAATAGCTTCCCAACCATCCTAGATCATTGCCCTTATCATCCAAGAGATTGACCATTGTGTCGATTCTCTCTCCATCGACATAGCGTATCTTTGCTCGAATAGTGAAGGGTTTCTTGCATTTATCACATTCTACTAGCCAGTCCTCGACAACAGGCTCAAGTCCCCGACCTGTGATGTTCTCTGGGCTCCTTTCCATCTTGATCAGTTTCAGTTCCTTCCCAGTGCAAGCATAGGTGCACTCTTTCAGAGGAATGCCTTCCATTCCTCTGCGGCCCAGGGCCACAAAGACCTCATCAGGGAGATCATCCAGCGATGGAGTTTCCGACAACTATCAACACTCCTTAAGCGGGAAACTCTGTAGTCCGGATAAATAAGACGTTATAGCCACCATGATGCGATTCACCACTAAACATTAATGCGCCGCGACTAGAGCCTGAGCCCATGCGTCTTATCACGTATTCGAAGGACGATAAGACCTCCATCGGTGTTGAACTTACAGACGGAGTACTGGACATCCCAAATGCTGCACACCACTTTGGCATCGAACATCAAGTAGACGGTCTTAGATTCCCGGTTAGGATGATTGATCTCCTGAAATGGGATGCAGGCACTGCAACAGTGATGGAGATTGTGGAAACCTACTTGAAATCATCATCCGACAGTCGACCAGAGCTTCTCGCAAAGGAGGAAATCAGCCTCAAGGCTCCAATTGCGAGGCCGGGGAAGATAATCGGACTGGGTCTGAACTATAGGGACCATGCAGAGGAAACGGGAGTGAGTGTCCCGGACTTCCCTCCAATATTCGCCAAATTCTCTTCAAGCGTTACTGACCCGGACAGTGAGATACCCATCCCAAAGGTAACGAAGAAGCTCGACTGGGAAGTCGAGCTAGGAGTTGTGATTGGCAAGACATGCAAGGAGGTTTCCGAAGAGAAGGCCATGGAGTATGTGGCGGGCTATACGATAGTCAATGATGTGAGTGCTCGAGACCTTCAGAGAACTGACGCGCAATGGATACGAGGCAAGTCGCTCGACGGCCTTTGCCCTATGGGTCCATGCATTGTCACCACAGAGGAGCTCGGAGAGGCCTCTGATCTAGCTCTTCAGACGAGAGTCAACGGCGTCCTGAAACAGGACTCCAGTACTTCCTATCTCCTCCACAAAGTCCCGCAGATTGTGTCATACCTCTCCATGTCATTCACATTGGAACCCGGTGATGTTATCACTACTGGAACACCATCAGGAGTGGGATTTGTGCGCGATCCTCCTGAATATCTTCAAGTTGGAGATGAAATGGAGTTATACATAGAGGGCATCGGACATCTTCGTAACCGGATTGTGGCAGCGAAGTGACGCTCGGGCTGACCGGATAGCTACTTGGTCCTCCATGTGACATCACGATTCGGAGTTTCTTACTCAATTGAAAGTGGTTGTTGGTTCATGACCCACGCCTTTCCGCACTGCGCTTTTTGTGCATCTTCTCAGATTCAAGACGGTCTCTTGAAACCTGAATCCACTGCTTCACCATCTCCATCAGAGAAGGATTGAGTTCGACTGCCAATTCCGCATACGCTATTGCCCTCTCATCCTCCCCCTCTATGAAGTGCGCATTGGCCTTGTTGTAGAAGGCTTCAGCATAGTCTGGCTTCAGTGCGACTGCGGTTGTGTATGCCTCAATTGCCTCCCTACCTTCTCCCATGCGTGAGAAAGCATTTCCGAGGTTGTTCCAAGCTTCTGCATCGTCTGGGTCAATCTCAAGTGCCTTTTCATAGCATTCCTTCGCCTTCTTGAAGTTTCCAAGACCGTAGAGTACCGTACCCTTGTTGAACCACACTTCAAAGATCATGTTGTCAACTGACAAAGCCTCATCATAGGCTTTGATTGCCTTTTCATTCTTCCCAGAAGCGGCCAGGGCAAGCCCTAGATTATACCATCCTTCAAGTGAGTCAGAGTTCTCCTTCAAGTGTTTCTCCAGTAGCTTAACTGCTTCTTCGAAATGCTCGGACTCAATCAGTTTCACTGCAAGCTGAAGGGGGGTCATCTCGTTGATGTTCAAAGTTGCACCGGCCCGCTAATGTGCTGATTACTTGGCCATCATCCTTGCAAGGATTGTAAGAAGAACTCCGGCACCGCTCATTGTCATGGCTGTGCCAATGAGCCAGTTGAGTGTTGCGTCAAAGCCCACCGTGTAAACAGCCTGTCCAATATTGATTAAGAGTCCAAAGATTCCCATTCCCGCGCCTAGACCCACTAGAATCTTTCCTGTAATGACTCTATCAATAGTGAGGAAGAATCCTCCGACAAGCACTGTATTGCCGCCGAAAGATGCCAGAATCCCCAATACCGTTCTGATGACTTCAAGTGCATCTAAGAATGGAACGAGTTCTGGGATTGATGCGACGACCTCTGCAATCAAATCAAAGAATCCGATGTTTCCCGTTGCACCAGATATGATTAGCATAACACCTCCGGCCACACAAAATAGCCAGGGAATCTTATTCTTCAAGCAATCACCAAACGTCTGGTGACTGATGTGGCCTATATTTCTATTTGAAGCAGGGAGAAGCATCAAGTGGTATGCCCCAAATGATGCACGCCTTTTCTCCCTATTTGGAGAGAAGTTGAGGTCTTCGGTGGTCGAATGTCGATATGGCCTTGAGGCCACAATGCATGAGCATTTCCCGTGCTCTAGCAACTCCAAATCCTACATCCGTCGGGTCATGGGCATCCGAGCCAACGGTCACAGTTTCGATACCTCTTCCTACAAGCGCCTTAGTCAGCGACTCTGATGGCATGGGTTCAGGAAGTCCCTTGCGCCATGAGGAAGTGTTGACCTCGAAGCCAACTCCTTGAGCCTTCATCTTGTCTGTAAGCTCCCTGATGTGGGGTTTCCATAGTTCGTGAATCTCTTCCCCGTAGTACGCTTCACCATATCTGCGGTAGATGTCCATGTGACCAATCACATCATAGAGACCGGTATCGAGTGAATCCGTGATGAGAGTGTAGTAGCTTAGGCCAAGTTCTTCGATGCTATACTTCCTGAAGATCTCTAGTGCCTCTTCTTGAAGTGAAAGTGCCTTATGGTCAATGAGGTGCACCGATCCCACAACTAGGTCGAAGTCGGTACTGTGGAAAGATTCTGGAAGATCTTCGGCTACTCCCGGATAGAGGTCGACCTCAATTCCAAGCCTTACTTTCAGGTTCTGTTCAGTGAACGTTTCTGCAGCGGCTCTGATACTAGACTCGTAGTCGTCAAGCCAGCCTGACGAGTAAATGCTGACCTTATTCTCCCCTAACCTCACAAAACAGTCATCTCTCTCCGGGTCTGCATCCAAGTGAGTTGTAAAACAGATCTCCTGCAATCCCTTCTCGACAGCTATCTCACAGAACTCTCTCACAGATCCGACTGCGTCAAAAGAATATGAGGGGTGCAGGTGATAGTCAATCATCACCCTCTGTGGCTCTCAAGGGCGTATATGATGTTGTCTACTGCTTCATCATCGTACTAGTGCTTCACTCTGGGACCCTCATGAGGTCAAGTGCAATCGGCGTTTCGCTCTTACGAACCTTTTCTTCCTTCAACAACGCCGCAACTAGAGTAGCTAGGCCGGTAGTGATTACAAGGAACATTATCGACATTGGCAACCCATAGACATCACCGATCCATCCGAAGATAATGGGTGAGAGAGAGCCAGGAATTGCACCAACTGAGAACAGCAGGCCGAAAGCAAGTCCCCTGGACTCCCGCGGCACAACTTCAGTCTGGTATGCAGTGTTAGGTGGAACTCCGAGGAAGAAGAAGAATCCGATTCCAATGAGCACAAGCACCAGGGTAATCTGATTCAATGAGGCATTCAGCAGCAGAAGAAGCGGGGCCGAAAGTCCTGATGAAACAATAAGAAAGGGAACCCGCCTTCCAACTCTATCTGAGATTGGAGCGGAAACAATCTCGCCGACGAGTCCAGCAACAAGCATTACTGTTGTAATAGACCCCGCAAGTATCGGATCATAAGAATAGGCGCTCTCCACAAGATACAGAGGCATCAGTAATGTCGTGGATCGAAATGACATTCCTCGAAGCCCCATCAGAATCACTAGGAGCGCGAAGTTTCTTGTCCAGCCATCTTCTCCATCTTGTTCTGGTTGTTCATCCTGTACAATGAATCGTTCCCCTTTCGAGTATCGCATCAGAGCTACCACAGGGATGAAGAGAAGAAATCCCATCACAGCAAGTACCGCGAACGACTCACGCCAGCCTCCTAGTATCACAAGCAGTGACACACCGAGGAACGGTATCAAAGCCATTCCTACAAGGCCACCAATGGCCTGAATCCCCGTGGCCGTAGCCCGCGAAGTCTTTGGAAACTTCTCTGTGAGGGCTGGAAATACGCTTGGATGGTAACCAGATGCCCCAATGCCGAGAAGAAGCATCGCTGTCGTCAGAAAGAGGAAAGTTGTGGCGAAACTCGAAGCGAGCACTATGAGGGCGCTCACTAGCACGCTGGCTGGGATAAAGATGTCACGCCATCCTCGATCACCCAGGTAGCCCACAACAAGGTGAGATGTTGTCATTGTGACGATTGCAGCGCTTGTAACAATCCCTGCCTCCGTCAGCGTCAATGAGAGTTCGTCACGGACTATTGGTAGGAATGGTGATAGCATCCCGGTGTAGACGTGATTGAGAAAATGGGTCACAGTGCATGCAATTAGGACAGCGTATGAAGCTCTGGTGACCCTGGCCAAATTAGCTCTCACGTCCCTAGGACTGTACTTCATTGGCGACCGGTCCAGAAGTTAAGCATACTGATTGCACATCTACATTGATTCAGGAATGCCGATATTGAATGCTCCCGTTGTGTAACGCCGTTGCAACAAGAACGGCTTCAATACCAAGAGAGTGAAGTTCGCGGAGATCATCACGATTTCTGACTCCCCCTCCAGCGATGGTTTTGATGTTGGTGTTCCGGCGGACCTCCACCAGGCCCGGATGGACAGGCCCTTTCCCAGAACCGACTAATGCAAGCTCCAGTACAATCAGTTCCTGAAACCCTGAGGCTTCCATGAATCTAGCGAGGATTCCTGGTTGTTGTCCCCTGAACTCAGCACTCGCGCTCAAAATTCTGCCATTCTTCATGTCGAGTGAACCAACAACCTCCACTGGATGACTCTCGGCGATTTCTGATAGTGCTTCTGGCGACTCGATAGTCTCGGTTGCCACAACCACTCTCGGAATACCGTGGCCCAGAAGCCTCTCAACGTCAGTCTTG
Source organism: Candidatus Thorarchaeota archaeon (assembly GCA_046758445.1). Taxonomy (GTDB): domain Archaea; phylum Asgardarchaeota; class Thorarchaeia; order Thorarchaeales; family Thorarchaeaceae; genus SMTZ1-83. The sequence continues at coordinate 47,438 of JBHIAE010000017.1, forward strand.
CTGGACACTCCAGCATCTAGCATGACCCGGACCTCAGATGTTTCCAACACCTCAATCACCGATGAGAGGTTGTCCCCCGAACTTGATATCGCATCCAAATCAGCGATGTAGATTTCATTTACATCGAACGTCCGCCTAAATGCCTCTGCGACCTCGACAGGTTCCGAGCCCTCCACAATCTTGCTTCTGATCGGCTCGTATCGGTCTCTCTCCCCTGCAATCGCATGAACGACCTGTGAATTCATGATATCCATCACAGGGATGATTCTAGCTTCTTTCTTCATGAGCGCGTATTGTTGCTTCTGTAAGAGTCTTATAGCTTACTGACTCTGAAGACGCCAGGCTGACAATGAGAGCATTCATCTATGAGCACATTTCTGGAGGTGGTCTTGCGGAGGAGAGATGGGATCCTAGCTTCGCAGCCCAAGGCTTTGCCATGTTGAGCTCGCTCTCAAGATGCTTCGACCGTGCGGGTCATGAGGTGACGATCACATATGATTCAAGAATTAGCGAGTTGCTTCTTCCCCATACATCAAGGAGAGAGCGCGTGTCCGGAGAATCAGACTGGCCTCAGGTAGTCAGGGCGCTGTCAGAAGATGCTGATGTCGGTGTTGTGATAGCCCCCGAGGATGAAGGAATACTCACCAATGTGTTGAGCAAGATCCGCTCACACGGACTAGATGTTGTTGGACCGGAAACAGAAACTGCAGCTCTATGTTCTGATAAGATGAAGTGCTCTGAACTCTATTCTGAACTATCAATATCATCTCCAATGACAGTATCTTCTGATGTCGGCAGGATTCTTGACAAGTCCTCAGAGGTCAGTTTTCCCGCAGTCTTGAAGCCTGCTCTCTCTTCTGGTGCAACCTACACCAGTCTTGTGTCTGATGAGAAAGAGCTTGGAAGAGTGGTGGAGCGACTAGAAGCGAAGCTGTGTAGTTCTAGGGTTGTGCTTCAGGAATTCGTGGACGGAGTCGATGCAAGTCTCTCTCTGCTTGTGAACAACGGACAGATGCGGAGGCTTTCAGTGAACCGTCAATATGTGACACTAGGAGGAACGGACTCTACATCAGGTTACCATGGTGGGGAGTGTCCGTTGACACATTCGGCCGGCGAGGTTGCGGTATCTCTAGCCCAGAGAATCGTGGAGGCTCTGCCAGGGCTAAGAGGATACGTGGGGATCGACTTCGTCTTCAATGGCAAGAAGGCAATTCCGATGGATATCAACTCCCGCCTCACAGTTTCAGCCGTGGGTATTGAACGTACACATGGACCTCATGCGCTTGCGGACATCCTGAAATGTACAAACGGGTTTCTGCCGGAGGCATCCTCCGGAGAGGGCTTCGCATTGTTCAAAGAATATCAGGGTATCCCAAAGTCAACACATACTCCCGAATTGGATGGCAAGTATGCAAGCATAATGACCTTTCCTGGTGTCGCAAGTCCGCCTATTCCACTTCCCGGCATGGACGGAACAGTGAGGCCGTATGTGTGCGGTTGGGGGGTATCCAGAGATAAAGCCCGTGATGACCTAGTTGCGCTGGAGAGGAGAATTGACCAAAAACTTGGAGGGGTGTAGCCTTGAGAGTGGTCGGACTGGATGTTGGGGGAGCAAATCTCAAGGGGTGTGGAATCACTCTAGATGAAACTGGCAATCCCCAAGACGAGTCCTACAGTTCAGATCATTTTCCCATCTGGCTTCGAGAACGAGCCAAGCTATGGGGCCTCGTTTCTAGGACTGTTTCCAGACTCTCAGGGAATCGCACACCGGATCTAGTGTCCGTTGTGATGACGGCTGAGTTGTCCGATACTTTCGAAACGAAGAGAGAAGGCGTGATTACCATCGTAAAGGGCATATCCAACGTGCTGACGGACATTCCGATTGTCTATCCAAGTCTGGACCTCAAGATAATGCAACCACAAGAGGTTCTTGAATCTCCTCTTTCGGTGGCTGCTGCAAACTGGCCGGTACTTGGATGGGCAATTGGTCGTGAGGTGTCCGACTGCATCCTGATAGATGTTGGTTCGACGACTACTGACATCATTCCAATTCGAGATGGTCTGCCTTCTATTGTAGGGAAGGATGATACTACTCGTTTGATTTCCGGTGAGCTTGTCTACACAGGCACACTGAGAACAGATGTTTCTTCCATTCTCCGGTCCGTGTCTATAGGCGGAGAATCCTGCAGAGTCTCATCAGAGCATTTCGCAACGTCAGGCGATGTCCATCTACTCCTGGGTCACATTACCGAAGATCAATACACCGCCGACACAGCTGACAACCGCGGCAAGTCGTTTGCAGAATGTATGGCACGACTTGCACGAGTTGTGTGTGGTGATTTCGAAACGCTGTCAGAGGAAGTAATCGTGGAAATCGCACGCCAAGCTTGGATTCAACAGCTGAACGATATTGGAGCTGCTGTTCTTCAGGTCTGTCATAGAATGTCAATTGATCCGAAGGAAGAAAGCTTCGTATTCTCTGGTATTGGTGCCGAATTCCTGGGGCATGCAGCGGTCACTCCACTCGGCGGCACCAACGCCACTTATCTGAAAGACATGCTGGGTATCAACGGCTCTGTTGCTGCGACAGCTTACTCGGCAGCACTCTATGCAGGCACGAAATGGAGGAATGCACCTTGAGGGTAGTCATCAAGGTTGGAGGGAGTCTGGCAACACAGCCCGAACATCTGAAGGCATTGATGCAGACAATCTCAATTCTTAGCCAAGACAACATGATTGTTGTCGTCCCTGGAGGGGGTCCATTCGCTGGTCAAGTCCGCGAGTCACAGAAGAAGACAGGGGTTTCTGATTCTACCGCCCATTGGATGGCAATCAAGGCTATGGAGCAGTTTGGGATGCTTCTATTCCAACATGCTCCTGACTTGGAAACGTTCGATGGAAGTGATATAACTGCAAGGATGTCTGAGGGCCGGAGTTTTATTCTGCAACCTTATAGCCTGCTCAAATCGAAGGACGAGCTACCGCACAGTTGGAGTGTGACAAGCGACTCCATAGCTGTTTGGGTGGCCATTCAGGTAGAAGCAGATTCTATACTCCTTATGAAGAGCACCGACCAACTGGCGAGAGGCGATTCCAACAAGACGGAATCCACTCCAGCCACGATAGAAGCAGATGACCTGGACTATCTAGAGAAGATAGGAGTTGTCGATGAATACCTACGTGAACTATACTCCCATTTCAAAGGACAACTTTACCTCATTGACGGACGCGAGCCGCAAATCCTAAGAATCCTGTTTGAGAAGCGAGCTAAGTGAATCTAGACTCTTCCAGCTTCTTTGAGCGTCCTCTTCAGTCTAGTAACTAGCTCAGAGTCAACCCTGCCGCTATCCCGGTTACCTCCAGAGAGAGCAGCAGTTCTAACGCCTACGATGTCCGGCCCAAGCAACGTGGCTTTCTTGAAGGACTCGCCTGACAAGGAACCGGCAAGCGCAACCTGAAAGTTCTGTTCTCTTGAAACCTCCACGAACTTGGCAACTCCCTCAATTGACATGAAGTCGAAGAGGTTCATGCCGTCTTTTATCGCTGTGTCAACCATGACGACACCCACATTGATGCCCTCTGCAATTCTCGGGAGGTCCAATGGGTTGATTGTGCCTGCCCGGGCATGGTCGGCATAAAGGGCCGCGACTGCGATGCTATCACGGTTGAATTCTTCCAGAGCATGAACAACAGATTCCAGAAGTTTCCTTGCATCGTCATGACTTCGTGTGCCATAGAGCCCCACCTTAACGAAGTCAGCACCTGCCATCGACGCACCAAGAGCAGCTTGGGCGATTGTCCCTGGCAGATTAGGTACATCTCCAATTGCTGCACTGACCGGTATGCTGTCCCCGACGGCTTCCTTTACTAGTCGGATGAGTCCTGGAGAAGCCGCTCCCAGAGAGCCCGCAGATGGGTCTTTTACGTCTATGATGTCCGCTCCTCCTTTTACAGCCTCAATAGCATCCTTCTCATCGGTTGGACTGACTAGAAGCTTCATTGCATCCGGCTCACATCAGGTGTCCAGTTGTACCCTTAATGACTGCTCCGATTAGACGTCACACATGGAATTGAATCATGGTGCCTTGGTTTCTCATCTTCTAGATCAGGTCAGATATCCAATCGACAATTTGGAGCGCAAGGACATCGTTGTGGCTGGAACTGTATAGTCCGTTGATTCCCCAGTTGTCAATGAAGAAGTTAGTACCTGTCACTACCAATCTTCCTCCACCCGCCCCTTGTTGGCCGCTCAGGACAGTGAATCCCATATAACGTCCGAGCGCAACTGACCCCGCAGGTGTCGTGGAAAGACGAGCACCTAAGAAGTCAAAGCTTCCCACGTTGCTTGTTATGGTGTGTGGTGTGACTTGTGTCACTTCAACGGGATCAATGTTATCCGAAATCTCATCAAAGTCAAATGAGTAACCTGACCAGTCAATGAAGTTGTTGAGCCGAGCTACGTTTAGACTCTCGTTCGAGAGTGCTGCAACGAATACTCCGCCGCCTGCACCATAGTAGTCCTGGTATGCCTGCTTTGCTGTGGATCCGAAAGGCAGAGAGAACACCTCAGAATTGGCTGGATCTGTTTCATTGATATCCCATGCAAACGGATCTAGCAAGACCACAGCATCAAACTGTTGAAGGTATGAGAGTGATATGTCTGATTCGTTTCGAATCTCGGTCACAGAGATGTCGTTTTTTGTCAAGACTTTGTAGAAGTCTCTGAATTGACCATAGGTCGTGTCTATCGACCACGTAGTGTAGCTAATGTCGAATGCAACCCTAGCTACTGCAGCACTCATGTCGAAGTCCACGCTAAGAGTCGCGATGCCGAAGTCCGTAGAAGTGAAGCTGATATGATTCTCGTATCGTGTCGGACCTGTGCTCGGAATGTGAATTGTGAGCGGCACCTGCCCGGACTGGTTGATTGTGGCAACAGACGGGAGCTCAAACATCGATGGCTCGTCACTATCTATAGCAATGTCAAATGTTGCTAATCCAGATGTGAAGATCTGGATGGTGAAGTTGTATGTGTCTCCGTAGAAGAGTTTCTCGTAGTCGATAGGAAGGACTCTGGGGTGAACATAAGTGATTGCTGGAAGCGACCCATTGACCGAAGCTGAGGATATGACCTGTTTGGAGTTCTGGAGGTTCACTTCACCTGCTCCAACCACATACTCTGGATGAGGCAATCCATTGGCTCCCTTGAGAAGAGCTGCGATGATTGACCCCGCTGTGTATGCAATGCCGTTCGCAATGCAGAATGAGATTAGCTCTGCAGCTGCGGCGGTGACTCGAGGTGCGGCGAAGCTGGTTCCGCTATACCTAGTGTTTCCAACATCATAGTGACCTCGGGCAGAGAGATCTGGCTTCATGTACCTAAAGGCGGTCGGTCCAGGACTAGTGTAGGATGCTGGACTGCCGAACTCGTTCAGAGCTCCTACAGCGATGCACTCCTCTATTGATGCTGGTGAGTTTACTTGGTTTCCTGCTATCAGATCTTCCCCTTCATTACCAGCTGCAGCTACCACGACTACGCCCTGTGCAAAGGCCCATGCAATGGCTTCTTTCAATGGATCTCCAAAGGTCGGGAGCGACCCGAGGCTAATGTTGATCACACTGCTGTTTAGTTCCACTGCCCAGTGAATCGCAGCAACAAGCCCCCTTGCTGTTGCCGCACCGCTGGGGCCGAGTATTTTGGCGTTCAATATCACCGCGTTTGGGCTGAGAGCTGCTATCTCCTTCGCAATGATGGTTCCATGAGGCACGTTGTCCGGAGTCGAGTCAGTCACAGAAGGGTCCGGCGTCTGATAACCATAGTCTGTTGAAACAAAGCTCGTCTGATTCGTTACCCTGTCTGCTAGCGAGAAGTCAAGATCGATTCCCGAGTCTATAATCGCAACATTAACTGGTGCTATTGACCCACCACGTGGCAGAATCAGAATAAACCCGCCGGAAACGATGATCATGAAGATAACAACGATGGCAATCAGCTTAAGGTTGTTCGATGAAGACCTCTTGGGTTCGTACGGGTATGGGTATGGTTCAAGATATCGAAGCATAGCGTGCACCAAAAGACATGATTCCGCTTATCCCTCGCAACGAATCTTTCTACAGATGAACCTATCGAAGCTCACCATTTCAAGACGAGAATGACAACTATTCGAGAGCTTTCAGGCTTCTCAGATTCCTGCAACTCCATAACATGCACGTGACAATCCGACTGTTGATTACAAGTTCATTTATCTGTAGTATGTCCATGGTGACGTGCAGCAATTGCGAGGGACTTTGATGACTGCGGATACTGCCACCGAACCCATAGCCCCCTCAGGTCCTTTGTATCATTCACTACCTCTTCAGGAGGTACTGAAGGAGCTAGAGGTGGATCCCGACAAAGGTCTCTCGAAAGCTGACGTGAGGAGAAGAACCGAACAGTACGGTCCAAACGCAATTCCAAGGGTTCGAGGATCATTCTGGAAGGTATACCTTGCCCCAATTCTGAACTGGCTGATTAACATCTACCTGATTAGCTCTATTGCACTGATTGTGCTGGCGTACGCATTTCCCTCTACAGAGAATCAGCTCGCGCAAGCCACCGTTTGGCTGGGTATCGTCGCCATCAACTGTCTTGTTGCAATCTTCCAGCAATATCGTGCTCAGAAGAAACTGGAGGCACTTGAACAACTCTCAACCGGCGAGGCTCGTGTACTTCGTAACGGATCGGAGATCAACGTCACCCCGACTGAGATTGTGCCTGGTGATGTCTTCATATTGGAATCGGGTGACAGGATTCCAGCTGACGGTCGGATCCTTGTCGAATACAACCTCACAACAAACGAAGCCTCACTTACGGGTGAGAGCGTTCCTGTCGAGAAAGACGAAACCATGACGGCAGAGGCTGATGCCCCACTCACAGATATGAGAAATATGGTGTTCTTCGGAACCTTTGTGTCTACAGGGTCGGCAAAGGTCGTAACCACTACAACAGGCGGCGCAACCGAGATTGGAAAGATACAGGGCTCCCTTGGTGAGCTTAACACCGGAGACATTCCCCTCCGAAAGAAGGTGAATCTTCTTGCAAAGTACCTCGGTATTGCAGCCATCGTCTTGATGACAGTATCTGTTGCATGGCAGCTTCTCATCTCTCCTCTGCTGAATAGCCTGCCAATCGATCTCTCTCTCACAATGATTGCTGACAGGATGACTGCGGGAATCACTCGGGCCATGACCATCATGCCGATCAATATACCCCTCTTGACAACCATTGTCCTTCTTACTGGTGTCCTGGCGATGGCAAAGAAGGGCGTTATCATCAGAGACCTCTCAGCCGTTGAGAGTCTTGGCCGTGTGAGTGTCATCTGCTCCGATAAGACCGGAACTATGACTAGGAACCAAATGATGGTCAAGTTCTGCTGGGACACTGAGAATCTGTATACAATCACAGGTGATGGTTACAACCCTGAAGGTGACATCTACAAGTTGAGGGATGCATCTGCCTCGGAGAGTATCAATTCCGCCGAGCAGTCTCTGGTGACAGATGTGACCAACTGGCCCAACCTGCTCAATCTGATCACTTGCGGCGGAATCAATAATGATGCTGAGATTGCGATGAAGGAGATTCCCGATCAAGGAATAGTCTGGGAACCTCTCGGAGACCCCACCGATGCGGCACTGCTGACCTTCTTCAGAAAGAGTGGTGTCGACGAAGAAGTTGTCCGGCAGAGGTACCAAGTTGTCGAGGAGTTCCCCTTCGAGTCAGAACTGAAGCGGATGGCCAAGATATGCCACGACGGCGACAAGTACGTTTCGTTCGTCAAGGGTGCCACCGAAGTGCTACTTCCACGATGCAAGATTATTGGCAACGGACGGAAGGCAGCCTCATTTGCGCCTGCATCAAGGAAGACCGTGCAGACGCTGGTTGACGGGTACGCAGCACGGGGTTACCGTGTAATCTCTTTGGCCAGAAAAGAGATGAAGACCCTGCCTACGGTGAAGGACGCACGCGACATTGCTGAACAGGACCTCACCTATCTTGGATTCGCTTGTATCGTGGACCCGCCACGTGATGGTGTCAAGGAGGCAGTGAACGATTGTCATAGTGCAGGGATAAATGTCGTAATGATTACTGGTGACTCGGCAGCCACAGCCAAGACAATCGCTCAAGACTTGGGAATCTACCGCACCGAATCCCTTGCTGTTGAAGGGAAGGATGTCTACGACGTCAAGGAGAAAGACTTCCCCCGGGTGAACGTGTTCGCCCGAGTCAATCCAGACCATAAGCAGTCAATCGTTGAGAGATATCAAGACCAACAGAAAGTCGTGGCGATGACAGGTGACGGAGTGAATGATGCTCTTGCCCTTGCAATGAGTGATGCAGGTATCGCCATGGGAATAACTGGCACGGACGTTGCCAAAGAAGCCGCTGACCTTGTGATTACAGACGATAGCTTTGCATCAATTGTCACTGGCGTCCATGAGGGCCGAGGACTTTTCCAGAAGATTAGGATGATGGTCTATTTCTATGTGGCAATCAACCTGTTTGAGAGCATCCTCTTCTTCGGAGCGCTTTTCATCTTGCCTGCGACAATCACAATGCTGGCAACATGGCAGAGCCTCTACCTTGTAGTCACTACTCACTCGTTCCCGGGCTTGGCTCTAGTGTTCGACAAGACCTCGCCGAGAGCGATGGAGGAGAAGCCTAGAGATAGTGAGGAGATAATAACCAGACCCCTCGGGAGGTTCATGGCTCTGAATGTCTTCTTGATGGCAATAGGAGCCGCAGCCGTCTACGCTCTCACGCTCACCGGTTGGTTCAACATCATTCCGCTGTTTCCAGAGAACATCGCTGGCTTCTACGCTGGATACGTTGACCCTATTGCTGGGCCTTTTGAGATTACGGCAGTCACTAAGGCCGCGGTAATGTTGCTGACAGTCATCCTTCTCGTCGAGAGCACAGTTGTCTTCATCATCAGAAGAATCAACATGCCGGTGACTAAGGGCATCAGAGAGCCCGGTCTTATCCGCTACGTGTTTTTCATCGGCCTCATCTACCTAGCACACTTCCTCTTGATGTACGTGCCATTGGCCCAGGAGATCCTCGCTCCCTATCGTCTGCACTTCTTCTTCGTACCACTAACATGGTATGACTGGCTCGTCTGCATCTTTGCAGCACTTCCTGCAATCCTTGGGATGGAGCTATACAAGAAGCGACTCAGGGGTAAAGGCGTGACTCTTTAGGGTAGAACACAAGCGGAGACGCATATATACAATATGCATTTCTCTTTCTTGTATATAGAATATGTTTTTCACGCGCGAGTTTCACTCGCGAGGTCGGAGATCTGCATTGGCAAGAAAGACCACTCATAGGATTCGTCAGATGAAGAAGAAAGGCAAGAAGATAGTGATGCTCACTGCGTATGATGCACCCAGTGCTGAGATTCTCAGCGAGTGCGGCGTGGACATCATTCTTGTTGGAGACTCAGTAGGCAATTCGCTCCTCGGATATGAGAGTACTGTGCCTGTGACACTGGACGATGTAATTCACCATTGCGCAGCAGTATCAAGAGCCCGACCTAAGAGCCTGATTATCGGAGACATGCCATTCATGTCCTACAAGGTGAGCATTGAACAGGCTCTCCAGAACTGTGCACTTATGCTGCAGAAAGGTGGAGCTGAGGCCGTTAAGCTCGAGGGTGGGAAAAGAGAGGTCGAGATAGTGAAGGCCGTTGTGGACTCCGGTATTCCGGTGATGGGCCATATCGGACTGACCCCCCAGTCAATCTATGAGTTTGGCGGCTATCGAATACAGGGGAGAACAGCGAAGGACGCAAAGCATCTCGTGGAGCAGGCGCTCCGCCTACAGGAGGCTGGGGTCTTCTCAATGGTCATTGAGCTGGTGCCATCTGTTACTGCCAAGAAGATAACTGAATCTGTGGACATCCCGACTATCGGGATTGGTGCAGGACCTCATTGCGACGGCCAAGTACTGGTCCTTCACGACATGCTTGGGCTATTCCAGGACTTCAAGCCAACATTCGTGAAGAGATACGCAAACTTACGAGAACTAATGGTAAATGCCGTCAATGAATACTCGAGGGAAGTACGAGATGGTGTCTTCCCTGACTCAGATCACAGCTTTGAGATGGACGAGGTTGAAACTGGTAGACTCTACGGGCGGACAAAGCCCATCTAGAGGCTATTGGTCCCTGATACTACTCTGCCTCATTGATGGCCTCATTTAGCGCTTCGACTAGCTTGTCCGGGTCAATCCCGTGGGCCATGGCACCCTGCTCGATGTTCTCATAACGCGCGACTGCACACCCATAGCAATGAAGTCCCCACTCCATGAAGGTACCTGCAGTTTCAGGCCATTTCCCGACCACTTCACCAATCGTCATTTCCTTGGTAATTGTTTCTGCCATTGTCTTTATCACCACATCGTGGTTAACTATGGTGAACTATTAATGAGCACGAATTCTGCACTTTTATACTTTAGCATCCACCAACGTGCCACATGATTCATTTGCAGCTCTCAAGGGAGTCACCTAAGT
>JBHIAE010000018.1:0-57126 GCA_046758445.1 Candidatus Thorarchaeota archaeon
CCCACCCCTCCCACTCTTTCTGTCCGAGTGTTACATCAGTTTTGCAACAGAGCCGATTGAAACGGAAGGAATAAAAGGAATATAGAATGCCACACACGCACTTCCGGATACATGGAGGTTCATACAAATGAAAACCATGAAGCTGCCTGCAGCTCTCATAATTCTGGGGTTGCTATGGATTTTTGCAGTAGCAAATGTTAACGTGGTTGCTCAGGACAATTCGCTAAGTGCAATTACGACATCAGCCACCATAACTCTGGATGGTGAAGACTCTGAAGCCGCGTGGGGTGATGCTGATTCACTATCCTTGTTAGATGTTGAAGGTAGCGGAATTGACGTTACTCTCAAGGCGCTTCATGATGATAACTACCTGTATATGTATGCGACATGGACCGACTCCACCGAATCCAATACAAGACACGGGTGGTCATATGATGGTGTAAATTGGACAAACATCGGCGGTAACGAGGACCGAATGAACTTTGCGTGGAGTATCGGTGGAGCTGAGATTGCTTGCGGCCACGATCCAGCAGGTGATGACACTACTGTGTTGTTCGACGTGTGGCACTGGAAGGCATCACGGACTGGTCCAGCAGGCTGGGCGGACGACAAGTACTGGGATGGCACCGGGCGCCACGCGGACACTAAGACAGCAGGTGGCTATTTTGATAACTCCGTCGTTGCACAGGAAGGAGGGAATGGCACGGCCATTACTACAGCACTCGGCAACAGTTCCGACGTAACAGCGTTCAGCAATGAGGATAGACCTTTCTGGGACGCCAACGGTGATCCGATCTCATGGAGTGGTGGTGTCAATTCGACACCTCTGACAGATTTCATCCCTGGCTACAAGACAGTATTGCCCGCAGGCAGTCGTGGAGATGTTCACACAGGGTCCAGACATGATGGTTCGGCATGGCATGTTGAGTACAGGCGTGTTTTGGCCACCGGCAACGATGATGACATCGACTTTGCAGTTGAGTCCACCTATACATTCTATCTATCGCTCCATGACAACGCAGGTGGCATGGATCACTTCAGATATGGGGGGTTCACTCCCACAGCAATTCAGCTTTCTATTGTTGCTGGGACTACAACTGCAACACCGCCTCCCACCACAACGCCCCCACCCCCCTCAATCTTTGATAACACCTTTGTCCTGATTGGGATCATTCTGGCTATCCTTGGTATAGCAATAGGATTTGCTAGGACTCTGAATAGAAGCTCGTGAAGTGAGAGTCTGTCAATACTCAACGGAACTATGAATCGTTTGCTAAGCAGAGGCCATTCGCCTAAAGTGGGATTTGAATCCTTAGCTTCCGGTTCTTCCGGAGTCACTACGTATCATAAAAGCAAGATTGAACATAGGTGTTGATATAACAAGCCATCCTGTGCATTCAGACACCTGGAAGCTTCAGGAGGAGTTCAATTGAGATAATAGCTGCTTCTCTGACAAAAAGCTTTTTGACTACCACCATAGCTATGACATCTAGTCAAGTCATTAGTGATAATCTAGTTTCTATCGAGTCAATTCACCGGGGATGTTCTGGTAGCCTACTTTCTCCTTCTTAGTTTCACGAATTGAAACACCCTAGTCACCTTTGGAGAAGAATAACTCACACCCAAAGCGTAGGAGAGCTTTTTTTTGGCTAATCGAATTTATGCTGTTCGAATTCCATCATATGTCTTTCACAGATCCATCAATTCAATGAACAAATCCTCAATGTTGGCGATTTTGATGTCTGCGCCTCGCTTTCTTATCGCATCTGCGAAGTTGAGTTTACAGAAGACACATGCTGAAACAATCGTTGTTGCCCCTGTACTTATCGCATCTTCCAATCTTCGTTCTGCCACATTCAAGGCGCTATCTCCAAAGCCGGCCTTGAAACCACCTCCAGCTCCGCAGCATTTTGAATCATGGCCGTGACGATTCATCTCAACTAGCTCTAGCTCTGGGATGCTCCTCAGTATCTCACGAGGCGCTTCGAAGACTCCTACATGTCGGCCCAGATGACAGGGATCGTGATATGTCACTTTCTCTGGATAGCCTTTCTTCCAATTAAGCTCGCCCTCCTTTAGCTTCATTGAGAGAAATTGCACTAAGTGAAGAGTATCGGTAGGGAGGATTCCCTCCATCTTCCGGTAGTACACGGACCAGTCCAGAGTGACGGTCCTATAGCAGCCAGCACATGAGAAGATCAGATTCTCAATCCCTCTCCCTTCAATTGCCTCAATATTGTGACGGATTATTTCTGCCACATCGAGAGTTCCGATACGTTTTTTCTTGCTAGAGTCAGACGTTTCATAAACTGGCTTCTTGACTTGGCCCGTTCGAATTAAGGGGCTGCAGCAACAGAATTCTTCGGGACCAAGTATCTGCGGTTCTATGTCGAAATAGTTGAGCATTCGAACAGTGGCGTTGGCTATCTCTGGACGTCTGTAAGATGCGGTGCAACCTACAAAGTAACCCCATTTGGAGTCGTCCGATGTTTTTGCTCCTGGCTCAACCCAGCTTCCCCGCTCCTGAGGATCTTCACCAAAGACATTGTGTTTTGCGAAGACTTGGTCACCCATTACCTCAACTCTTCCCCACGGTCCTTTCTTGATATCGACAAGTCGTTTCCGAACGCTTTCAATTATCTCAACGTAAGGAACGTTAACAGGACATCTTTCCACACATTGTTCGCATGTCGTACAAGCATACATTGATCTGACAAAGTCCTCATCTATGGGGAGATTCTTCTCGGAATAAGATCGAAGGAGTCTGAGTCTTCCACCAGCAAACATTGCTTCAGTCTCGAACTCCTCGTAGCTAGTACATGTCCATCTGCACGTTGCACAGTTACTGCAATGAACAACTAGGTCAGGATCAATTTTGATTTTGGACCCAAGGAGAGGAGCCATCTACAGAATCCCTCCTTGGCCTGACACAGGCACATCGCATAACGTTTCTCTACCCCTCAACTTGATCTGAAGCCTTCTGAATAGTCCATTCATATTAAACATGAGATTCATGCGGGTGTATGAGATATTAGTGTGAGTGAGCTTATCTGGATTCATAATTCCGTTAGGATCCCACTTTTGGCGCAACTCAATAAATCGATGATAATGTTCAGGTTGGTATCGTTTCAGGTAAATCGAGTTTTGCAGCCCGTAGGTGTACAGCTCTGCGCCTTCTTGATATGCAGTCTTGACTAAGTGATGGAGCATTGTTTTCCCTGCCATGAAATGCATCCAATGGCGATGGTCCGAAGGAGCGAAAACACACATCCGCGTCATGTTCCTGTTTCCATATACTAAATAGAAGCAGGAGCAGATGCTGTAGTTCTCTGCAATCTTGTTCATTTTCCTAACTACTGGTCCAATCCTTGTGAGTGGGATCCAAAAGTTCTGCATTGACAAGGTCGGCACCTCGAGCTTAAGCTTCATTTCTACTTTGAACCGTTCTTCCCAACCTTTCTCGTAATATGCTGGTCCAAGATCTTGGCCACCAGCCTCCTCCAAGATTTGTCTGCCTGTGTCCAGCGCTTCCTTCAAAACCGTCACACTGCCATCATAGACCGCTAATACAAATACCGACCCTCTCGAATGCGGTGGTAGTCCTCCCTGAATCCTCCATTCATACTCGAGGTCGGTCATCCGTAGATAGACAGGCTTGTTTCGTGCCTTGCTCAGCTTGTCCACAGCACGTATTGCCGCGTCCAGATCATAGAATGCGTACATGAAGCCACCCACCGTTTCTGGAAGGGAACGAACTCTCATTTTGATTTGAGTGATAATGCCAGTTATTCCTGCAGTACCCTCGAATTCCTCTATGTCCTCACCATCAATCGTTTCAATCCTGCCATCTGGCCGCACTACTTCAGCTTCGAGGATATTCTCAGAAAAAGAACCATATTTCGGAGTACCGATTCCCGACTTTCCTCCAGTTCCCAACCACCCTGCAATTGTGGACGCGACTGCACTTTGAGGTGCCACGCGTAACGCAAGGCCATGTTTACTGAGCTCAAGGTCAACCACTTCGAATACAGCTCCTGCCTGCACTCGTACCCACTCCTGCTCACTGTTGATTTCGAGAATCTTATTCATTCGTTTGGTATCGACTACCAATCCTCCTCGTGTTGGACTTGCTGAACCATAATAGCACGTTCCTCCGCCCCTTGCGACGACCGGAATCTGATGTGCTGAGGCGTATTCTAGGAGTGACGAAACATCCTCAGCTTGAATTGGCCAGGCCACATAGTCAGCAAGCCATTTTTTCTTCCATCGGTAGTGATAGTAGGGTGTTCCCGTAGTGTCACCACTAGCAGATAGACGCTCTGCTAGGCTCGAGCTGATCCAGGGAAGCTCGTCCAATTTGCGGATATCAAATGCCTCAACTTGAACCTCGTTCATTTCTTGCTACCTCTACATTAGGAATTGAACATACCCCATCACGAATGCCATTGTCCAGCAGACAAGTGCCACAAGTCCGGGAATCTTGGTCCTGATTCCACTTATTCCAGTCAAGAAAGCACCAATCCCAAACCCGTAACCGATTATTCCGAGTACTATGTGGATCATATGGAAGAGGTCAACCGGAGGAGCGGAAAGAACAGTGTTCGTCATAGGGATAATCACTACTATATTGATTGTCGTCAGCAACAAGGAAAGGCCAGCACACACACCGTGCGCGAAAGTGTATTTCTCCTTTGAAATGTAGTATAGTAGAGTCCCAATTCCGAGAAGAACTATTGCAGGGAGTCCGAGAATAATCGTCATATGCCAATTCATGCCGGCCTGCAATGGCACCAGCGATATTTGTCTTTGGACCATTATCTTCGCCTTTTGTTTCTCTTGACTAGTCTTGTTCCGAGCACAAGATTGCCTAAGTTGAATTTGCCCGGCGTGCGTCCGGACAAATCGGTATATTAAACTGTTTCTAGCGGTGCATTTGTGCGAACGCGTTTTCCTCACATAGAATCGATCAAAGTTGAAACCGGAATGAGACTAGTCCTCTGTACTCAAAGAAGGACAACTTTTATTTATCGCATCTTTTCCTAAGCTTGTGCCATGCAGAACGACAACCGGCGGCATTCCCCGGCTCAGAAGATTGGATTTTCCCTAGTTGTCTTTTCTTTCATTATTGTTGGAGTTCTCGCGCTGGCTCCGGCAGCTTTTGCCCAACCCCCGACCAATAGGGAGTTTGTAGTGGTCGCCAGACAGTATGCGTTTGAGCCGAATTTCATCCATGTCAACTTTGGCGATAATGTAACTATTCGGCTGAGGACTGCAGATGTGGCACATGGAATGTACATTGATGGGTATGACATAAACATCAAGCTCTTTCCTGAAAGTCCTTCGGACGAAACTGTCGTCACTTTTGTCGCGAATAGGGCGGGAGTGTTCAGGTACAGGTGCTCGATTACTTGTGGGGGTTTTCATCCTTTCATGATGGGAAAGTTGATCGTTGAGCCTGGTTACGAGTTTCCCATCTCCATAGCACTAGCATGGGGATTGTCAATTGCCGCCATTGGACTCTATTGGATGAGTCGCTTTGACCCTCTAGAGGAACCAAAGCCATCCGAGAAGATCAACCTACTTAGCTTCAGATTGATTAAGAAGCTACTTAGGAGTCGAATCGTCCAGTTCACCATATTGTTGGCCACATTAGCTATCTTTGTCTGGGTAATAATGTCTGGCCTCGTTGGGACTCCTGTTGGAAATAGGAACTTCTCAGTAGTTATGGTATGGATCATATGGTGGGCGGCTTTGATGATATTCATGGTGCCCATTGGAGGCAGATTATGGTGCATGATTTGCCCACTGCCCGCATTGGGAGAGTGGTCCCAGCGAGGATCCCTTACCACAAAGAGCGAGAAGCCGCATGGCCTGATGAAGAGATGGCCAAAGAAACTGGATAATATCTGGCTTCAGAATGCAGGTTTTCTCTGCCTTACAATATTCATTGGTGTGATGATTGTAAGTTCGCTAGCCACTGCTATATTGATGCTCTTGCTTATCGTCCTCCCCTTAGGGCTCTCGTTTGTGTTCAAGGACCGAGTGTTCTGTCGCTACCTTTGCCCGGTATCAGGGTTCATTGGACTTTATGCCAATGCCGGCATGCTAGAGCTCAGAGTAGAAGACCGAACGGTCTGCAGAAAACATATAGAGAGTAAGGATTGTATCCAAGGCAATGAACATGGCTATGGGTGTCCATGGTTCGAGTTTCCCCAGAACCTTGATAGGAATGCCTACTGTGGACTTTGCCTTGAATGCATAAAGACATGTCCCAAAGACAACATCACCCTGAACTTCCGACTTGGCGGAGAAGATCTGCAAATCGACCCTTGGGGTGGTCGTAGAAAGCGCAAGCTTGACGAAGCTTGGAAAGCCTTCATAATGCTCACGTTGTCATTCCTCTATGGGCTTGTATTCATGGGGCCATACGCCTTCCTCAAGGACATGGCACGGATGGCTTCTTTGAATCAGTGGTTATCTTTCATCGCCTTGGTGTGGACTTTAGCGCTTATTCTCGTGCCGGGAACCTTTGTTGGGTTCGTTGCAATTGCCAAACGAGTGTCTGGAAACAAAGAAATCACGCTGAAGAAACTAGTCATCAATTTCTCGAATGCATTGGTTCCACTTGGGCTCCTAGCTTGGGTGGCATTTAGCGTCGCAATAGTGATGATTCAAGGATCTCTTCTTATCCCGGTAATAGCTGACCCCTTTGGGTGGGGCTGGGATATTTTCGCTTTGGTTGGCAACCCATTTGGGCTAGGAATTGATTATCCATGGCAACCCTACTTCACGACATTCATTCCGTTCATCCAGATAGCCATCTTATTGGGCGGTCTGTATCTTGGAGTGAGAGCTGTTCACCAGATAGCATTGAGAGTGTTCGAGGACAGGACGCAGGCTGTCAAGGCGTCGATCCCTATCATCATATACATGACGCTATTCACAATGTTGCTACTGTGGCTTTGGGCAGGTGGGTGATCAATATGAAGAAATGTGAGCTATTTGCGATTGTCTTAGTCTTCGGGGTCGTCATCATAATGCCCAATGGTATATTGTGGGTGGACCAGAATCTCTTCAAGACTCCAGACACGATCTTTGTACACTTAAGACAGTACGAATTTGATCCTGCCACTATCGAAGTCAGCCTGGGTGATACCGTGGAGCTTCTTGTTACGAGTGATGATGTCGTGCATGGATTCTCGATCCCTGATTACGGAATAAATGAACTAATCTATCCAGGCCATCCGGTGTGGATTTCTTTCGTGGCAGACACAGCAGGTACGTTCGAAATGGCGTGTTCAATCTGGTGCGGCGTTGGACATTATGACATGACCGGCGAGCTTGTCGTCACATGAGACTTCAGGTTAGTCGGCGGCCTATCAAAGAAAGAGCAATCAGAACTCGGCCGCATTGATCTGAGAATCGATGAATTAGTGGCACATAATTGCCATTCCATATCCTAGCTCGGATCATATTCGACGATAAATGGTATTGTATCTGCTAGATTCGAGGATAATGACGGATTTGCACACTGTTGAACCATCAATGCTAAGGACTTCGCTCCGGTATACTCTGGCATAAACGCACGTAAGACTAGAGATGCCGCTGCGGAAATTGTATGGAAACCAGCTGCAGTCGAATGGGCGACTCACAATAGGGTCTTCTTGAATACCAGCTAGATTTGGTCGGCATGGGCGGACTGAGTGTAGTTTCAATGATAATCTTTGGTCATCTTCGAAAGATGCAGAGAATAGGCCCTTCTCTCTCACAATTTTCTTATATTATCCAATTATATAGACGAACAACAGAGTGAATCGACTACACCGGTAGGTTTTGACCGAGAGCCCTCTAGCAACTACTAGAGGCCGTTATGCCTATAGGACCAAGCATAGTGACTCAGTGCCATATTCTTCTCCCTAACCTCAAAATGGGTCGACCGATAGTGAGCAAGAATGACACTGTAATGTTGTTCATAATCTCGACAATGAAGACTCCGGCTACGAGTCCCATACTAAACACTGTGATTAGGCCCCAGATACTTCTCAGGTCAAGCCATGGTTCAATCCAGAGGAAGACAAAGAAATCAGGGAACCAGTCCATAGCTAGCCAAACCACGAAGACAGCCATTACAGCTGCAATCAGTGACACAAGCAAACTAAGTCTGAAAGAAACTTTCAGGGGTCCAGTAAACACTTTGTGCGGGTTAGCGATGTTTTTCGGATCTGTATTCTTCTTCAATCCAGACATATGCCTATAGTCGTTGTTGCCGTAAAATGGTCTTGAATGAGACACATTCCACATACCAATGGAATACGCGCTACCACCATGCTCGACTCCAATAGCAATAACATCGAGTGACCGGTACCATCCCATCAAGAATGAGATCCGTTTTCGTTCGTCATCCAAGAACCATGTGAGAACTGCAACCTTCCCTTCATTGGTGACTGCTCCCTCTGTAGCAAATCTCTCCCTCTTGAAGTGGCGCTCTAGATGAGCAAGGAAATCCCCCAGATTATCGATAGGAACATAGACCTCGGAAGGTGCAAGACTTGGTCCAAGTCGCTTAATCCTCATTGGATAGAATCGCTCCTCCCAGGCATGATCAGCTACCTCCTCGGACTCAACCTTGCCACTCCATCGTTCTACAACATGCGCCATTTTCCTTACTTCATCTTCTACCTCTGATTCTTCACCTTCGTAAGCAGCTAAAATGACCCATTCTCCAGTTGTTTCTGGTGCCCGCCCAAGTTCTTTGAGCATTCTGTGAGTTGTGTCGTTAGTAAAATGGAGATAGAAAGGTCTAGTCACATCAAGTATGTCTCGGAGGGCACCAGCCATTAGATCCCTACTGCGAAATGTTGCCACATAGGGATGTATACTCCTTAGTTCATTTAACTTCAGTACCACTTTTGTGATGATTCCAAGTGAGCCGTTGCTGTCCACGAACAGCCTTGTGAGATTCTGTTCCTCATGCGTATCTGGGGATTCGACTGAAAAGAAGTATGTTTCATCACTTGGATGATACTCGTACTTCTCAGGATCTCGAAACATTTCAAGTGAAACTTCGCTTGTTCTAATCGCAACACCATTGGGAAGGACAACCTCCAAGTCCACAACAATATCTTTGATTCCGCCATACCTTGTACTGCCTATTCCAGTCCCACCGGCGGCAACCCATCCGCCAACTGTACTTGAAGGTGCACTTGAAGGATATGCAGGAACTGTCAGTCTTTCATCCTCAAGTATCTCTAGAAGGTTTCCCCATATTATACCAGCTCCCACCTCAACTGTCATTGCATCACGGTCAATACGAAATACCTCATTCATCCGTGTCATCTCGACCACGACGCCGCTTCTGGTTGGCAAAACCCCACCATATCCGCTTGTGCCATGTCCCCTTGGGATCATAGGAATCTCGTACTCTACACAGTATTTGGTTAGGTTCGAAACTATCTCTGTGCTCGTAGGTTGAGCCACTGCGTCAGCCTTGGTCTCTAGTAGATCATTTACAATTCCGGGAAGTGTAGCTATGTCCGTGGAATATATCTCTGTCATGTAAGGTTCCGCGGAGAAGAAGTCCTCTCCTACAATATCCGCCATTTCTCGTAGCCGGTTTTTGTGCAACGCCATGTAAATCACCTACAGATTCAAAGCTTCTATCACAATCTGTGAGAGGTCTTTGAATTGTATCTCTGATTTCTTTTCCTCAATGCCATCACTGAAGGACATCAAACATGATGGACACTCACTGGCAAGTATGTTGGCGCCAGTCTTCTCAGCCATCTCAATTCTTCTGACTGATATCCGAACGGACGCGACAGGCTCAGTGCCCTTTAGTAGTCCACCTCCACCACAACACCGTGCTTTCGGACCAGTATGCTTCATCTCTACAAGCTCAAGCCTTGGAATGGACTGTAAGACCTGTCGAGCTGGTTCGTAGATTCCCTGATGCCGACCCAACTCGCATGGGTCATGCCACGTGACCTTCTGTTGATACGATTTCTTGAATTCGATCTTATTCTGTTCTAGCATCCGCAGGACGAACTCAGAGAAGGTCAAGAACTCTAGGTCTCCGACATCTTTTCCGAGGAGTCTTGGATATTCTTCTGAAAACGCACGATGACAACCTGGACAGTTGAAGACAATAGTCTTTACTCCAAGTCGTCTGAACTGGTCCAGGTTATGCCCTGCTAGCCTCTTGCTCTTTTCAAAGCCTCCCACCACGAAATATGGATTTCCACAGCAGAATTCGTCTTCCCCAAGTATTGTGAAGTCTACGCCTGCTTTTTGGAACAGTTTTACAGTGTTTTCTCCCAGGTGGGCCATTGTGCCCTTGAAAGAGATGTTGCATCCCGCAAAATAGCCAACCTCTGCCTCCTTTTGCATATGATCCTCAGCAATGTCAGCAACCCCGTCAGTCCAGAGGATGCGGTCATACGGGTCCATTTCCATAATGTTCTGAGTCGATTGAAGCGAACTGTCTATATACTTCACAATCTCGGGCCACAAGTCCAATTGGCCTATCTCTTCTCTTGTCTTCTGCCAGAATCTTAACAAGGGTATGTTGGCCTGGCATATCTCTTGACAAGCTCCGCATAACGAACACTTGAAAATACGATTGGCAAAATCCTTAGGAATCGTCTTGTTGTTCTTAATCAAAGTTCTAAGCTGAAAAAGCTTGCCCCTCGGAGATTGAGAGTCCCAAAGAGTATCGAGATAGGCAGGACAGACGAAGGTACAGAATCCACATCTAGCACATATTGTCGGTTCTACATCAAGTTCCTCAAGCCTAAGTCGCTCGAACGTTTTCGTCATCGATTCCTCTCTCCTTTATGGCCATGGCATTATCAGCAAATCCAGCAAAGGCCTCAAAATTGACTCGCCGTGTACAACCATTTCGCCCATCCCTGCAATAATCAAGATTATGAATCCTCCAAAGACAGTCAGAATGCCGTATGACACGAAGCCGGATGTGAAGCTCCAAATCCTATCGCCAATAATCCTCCTCGCCGCTATCAGGAAGATGTAGATCTCAATGGCAAGAGTGGACCAAGCTATGATGGCCCGATAATAGGCATCTGCTAGCAGAAATTCGATAGTCCAAGACATAAAGAGGAAGCCCCACAATAAACCAACTACTAGCGCCAATAACCCGCATATGTTACCCCAGAACACAAATACATCAAACTCGTGAAAGATTCTCCCACTGCGGGATCCCGGGGTCTTGATATTGTCCCTTAAGATGAACCGCATCAGTATGTTCGCAGCCGCAAAGATTGCGTTTACAAAGAAAATTCCCGTTGCAAAGTAGATGAGTAATTGATACAGTGGCATCGAAATCACCTATCCTACTGTCGCTCTCCTCCAGATCCCGATTGACAGAACGATCAAGACAAGCGCCATACCTGAGAACATGATTAGCCAGGTCATGAACCACTTATCTATTTCTCCTTGTCCCGTTGGCGTTGTTGTAATCGTTGTGCCGGTGTTTTGGCTAGCATTGATGGGAACATCAAGACTGACTGCCAGAGCGCCTGCAGCTGCTGACCAAACGCGGATTGTATAAGATCCCTCAGAAAGAGGTGTGATGGTTATTGATGCCTCGATCGCATCTACATTTGGGTCGAGGTCCCCACCTGAATTGTCCTCCACCAGCTGTGTCGAAAACGAGAACTGAGAGTTATTGGCCCAACCACTCTGGATGCTCAGAGCACCAGCACCTGGTGCATCGAAAAACAGAATGAAAGGCACACCCACGAAAGCTTGCACTGTCCCGGTGGCATTGGATGAAAGTTGAAGAGGACCAATACTGGTGTGGCAGTCACTGCACTCGGTTACTTGACCAGGAAAAGACAAGGCAAATGGTGCAGCGATGAATATGATAGAAATCAAGGCTAACGATATGAGAAGTTGAGCTTTCTTGTTGAATGTCATGGATATTCACTCTGCTTCTTGGACAAATATCCGGGGACTATTCCAACGTCTCCCTGAGATACACTAGGTTCAGAACCTGAATGACAGGTATTTTAGCATATCGGAAACACTAACTCACATCTTAGCATATCAGCATCCTGTTCATACTCTGATGTAAGAAATTCCAATGCTATAGGGCGCAAAAGTGCATTTTCAGGGAATTGAGTTAATGGTGGCCGCGAGTTGGGTCTAGACATATCTCAGTGAAACTTGCACTCATTTCCGCAAAAACTTGCTAAGCAATTTCAATAGAGGAATCCCAATGGTCAGTGCCCAATTCAGAGACAAAAGCTTGATGAACAGCAACCCGAAGACTCCTCCCAGGAGCGAAACAATCACAAACGTAGGGATGGGTATTAGCGGGAAAAGGTTCATTGACATCAGATCAATCGCCCACGTTAGCCCGAGTAAACTGGGTCCTAGTGTAGAAATCAAGAGGGCCGATATGAATCCAGCACCGAAACCGAATGCGAGCGACTGCCATGCTGCCTCAATGCGGCCACCGAACACCTTCATGGGGTTGAGTAAGTCCTTTGGGTCCACTCTTCTCTTGAAACGCTGCAAAACCTGAAAGCCTCTCTCGCCATAGAATTCCTTTGCCTGTCTTGTATTCCAAAGGGCGACGGCGTAAGTATGCCCCCCATATCTTCCTGCAAGTGAATTAATCTCGAACGACCGATACCATCCAACAGTAAAGGATAGCTTCTGTCGTTCATCATCAAGAATCCAGACAAGGCACGATGCCTCTCCTTTCGCTCCTAGAGTCCCCTCCACTGCGATTTCGGAACCTTTGAGTTTCTCTTCGATTTCTTCCAGCATTTGGGGCAATTGGTCGATGGGAACAAGCACTTCAGCTGGAACAAGACTGGGTCCCTTCCTCTTGACCCGTAATGGAAAGAAGCGTTCAGACCAGTGAAATTCCGCCCTCTCCCCATCAAGAACCAATCCTCCAACATCTTTCGTGGTCTTTTCAATAGTGGTGTAGTCCTCGTCGTTCTCATAGACAGTACTAAGAAGCGCTCCGGACAGGATAAACTTGCCATATTCGGAATCGAGATTAGCCAGGGAATCCAATTTCGCGGTATAGTTGTCGGCCATATACCTGATATGATACGGCCTCGTGTCACTCATAATCCGTCTTGCTGCCTCTACAAGATCACTCATGGAATCAAATGAACAGACAAAGGGCCTCAACTGCAGTTTGGGTATCGTTCTGAGTGTTACCTTTGTAATCATGCCAATTGTGCCATACGTCGCCATCAGAACTTGCATAGAATCCAAGACTTCTTCCGCATCTTGATCACCTAACTGCTCAAGAAACCAGTTTGTACCACTGTTCGCTTCATCCTCAAATACATCCTTTTCGGTGTCAAGAACAAACCTTCCTATCCTGACAATCCTACCATTGGCGAGTACAGCCTCTAGACCGAGTACCTGAGTGCGAATGTCACCGTATCGCGCTGAGCCTATTCCAATTCCACCACTCGCAACAAACCCCCCCACTGTAGCGGCGACGGCGCTGGAAGGATATACGGGCAGCGTTGTGCCCATTCGTTCAAGAAACATTAGAAGGTCTCGCCACGTTATGCCACTTTCCACTGTCACAAATGATTCATACTCGTCGACCTTGATGATTCTGATCATTTGCGTCAAGCTGACACAAATGCCTCCTCTTGATGGAATTGCTCCACCCCAACCGGAAGTGCCGTGTCCTCTTGGGACCATGGGGATTTCATTCTCAAGCGCATATCTGACCAGTCTCTGTAATGACCAAACGCTTACGGGTTGAGCTACAACATCAAAGCGTTTTGAGATAATCTGGTCGACCAGTCCAGGAAGGCTTGTCACATCTCTACAATACACGTCGCAAGTTTCTTCACTTATGGACACATTTTCTGCGCCAACGATATCTTCAATTTCCAGAATATTCAGTTTTGTCAGGAGCTGGCGCCTCCAGAATCTTTGGGTTTTAAGGAATTGGCCACAAATTGAACAATGTCCACAATATCAATTCGATACCCCATTGTAGATGATGCAAGTGTGAACGCCATAAGGCAGCGGGGGCATTCCACTAGCAATTTGGTCGCCGGAGTTACTGAAACATCCCTTAGGCGCATTTCTGCAATCTTTGATGCCAGCCCTGGTTCAACTACATTGAGAAGGCCATGTGCACCACAGCATCTTGTTTCTTCACGAGTCGGCAACATCTCAATCTTATAGACTCCTGGTATCCGCGCGATGACATCGCGCGGCTCTTGAATTATGTTGAGCACTCTGGCTGAGATGCATGAATCATGATAGGTGACTGTAATCATTGGCTGTTCTTCGAACTCCAGTAGTTTCTCTTTGGTCAGCTGCTCGATGAGCTGGGTGGTAGTAAGAAGTTCAAATCTATTCGAGAATGCTTCGGTCAGTTTCTCAGGGAGTCTAGTTTTGAAAGAATTAATGCAGGACGGACAGCTAAACACAATCTTCTTGACTCCAAGCTCTTTCATACTGTCATACGTATTCTCTCCCAGAGAAGTCGCCCCATCAAGATCACCAGCCCATATGAGTGGCGCTCCGCAACATACCTCTTTGTCCCCAAGTACAGTGTAGTCAATTCCTGCATGATCCATAATCTTGACTAACGAATGGGCGACATCGTGAAGTTGAGGTTTCAAGCTTACGTTACATCCTAAGAAATATGCAACCTCTGCTGGAATGTTTACACAGTTTTGGACATCTCCCTCCACACCCTCTAGCCAATTGAGCCTAAGTTCTGAGCCCATCGCAAAGATGTCACCGTGAGTCCTTACGGACTCACTGATGTATTCGGCTGGTGAAGGCTGGAAACCCCTTTGCAGAGACTCCGCCCGGGCCGCTTCCCAAAAGCGGCTGAGACCTATGCCAGTTGTGCATACGGAAGTACAGTGTTCACAAAGCGAGCAGAGGAACACTTTCCATGAGAAATTGTCGTTGAATTCAGCAGTGTTTTCCCCAATCGCACGAAGTATTCGAAGCTTGCCCCGCGGTCCATACGATTCCCATTTCATTTGGCGGTAGATAGGACAGACCAACGTACAGTTGCCGCAAGAAGCGCATACATACAGCTCATCCATATGCCCCTCTATTTCAAGAGCTGACATCTTATCCAATTCGAGCCCTCCAAGAATTACCCTCTAAAGTCCATTGAGAATGGCTACCTGAGGTCTTCAATCATTTCTTGAGCGCACGCAATCCCCGATCTCGACGCTGCCTCCATTGATGCGGAGAACATTCCGCAGTTGGCAAAGGACCCAGCAACATAGAGGCCATCTATGCCTGTCCGATTTGTTTTGAACCGGTCGTGGAGGATACCAGGCGGTTGAGCAAGGATTGACCTCCAAATCTTCCAGCTTTTCTTCCAGGTAACTTTCTCCTTCAGTGTTGGCATAAGCTCATCAATCTCATCTAGGACAACTTCGGCAGCCTCATCATTGGACATCTGCAGAAGTTCTTTGTCAATGCTAGTAGCAGTAAGTAGCGACTCGCCAATGGGGGCCAAGACACCTGAAACCCTCTTGGCTTCCGCAGCGATGTTTACTTTCTTTCCAGGAATAAAAGCACCGACATTGAAGTCCAGAACACGTGATGACAAGCCGAAGTAGGTCACTGTCGAGGGGCGATAAGAAAACTTGGATACAGCTGAACTGAAATCCTTGGGCAGCTTACCTATGTCAATAAGACTAGGAAGCAAGTCTATTGGAGTAGAGACTACAACTGCATCAGCATCGACGTGATAATCTCTTCCTTCTTGTTCAAACTCAACTCCTCGAACTGCGCCGTCTTCAATGACAATCTGCTTTACATTACAACCAACTCTTGGCTCAACACCGAAGTTTCGCGCCTGAAGCATAAGCGTATAGGGAATACTACCCAGTCCACCTCGTTCAGGATACATAGCCTTGAAACCACCTTCGTATGTCATCCTTTGCTGTTCAGCGTACAAATATTGTCCAGCTGAAACTTCATCAGGTGTCATGAATGTCGAAGAGCGAATAAGAGGGTCATAAAAATCCTTCAGGATGGTTTCAGGCAATTTGTCTTCTGCGTACTCACCGAAAGTCATCCTATCGAGTTCCATAAACTCTTCTGGCTTCCTTTTAATATTCGATTGAAATGCCCGTACAACCCTTGCTCTATCGGCGACAGGTAGGAGTCCAAACTTTGCGAGATCAGTAGCAGATACCCCCATAAAATGCCGCTTCCCGTCCTTTAGCCAAACGGCACCCTCGCCGACGGTGGTCATCTTAACACCACTTCGCTCCAGAATCGGAATCAGCGATTTGTATCCACCAACCACGAAGTGGAGTCCCTGGTCAAAAACGTATCCAGATTCCGTGAACGACCTTGCCCTGCCGCCGACAGTGGCTTCTTTCTCAAGTATTGTGCACCGAGCCTTGAGCCCCTTGAGCTCTAATGAGCAGCTGAATCCAGCTATTCCAGCACCAACTATGACTACCCTCGTCCCCATCTGGCCTTTGTCTGTAGCCCGGCTCGCACTTTCGTTTCGCGTTTGCTCTTTCAAAGTACACACCCGATAGACTATTCGTCTTCATGTAGCGTCGAAGCTATCACAAGCTGAAATGCAAACTCGCCGGCTAAAAACCTTACCGTAAATGGACAATTATCTCCATCGGTTTCAGAAGTAGCTTCTCGGGGTAGACAAGAGTCATCTCATGGAGGATCATTGCCATCCACTGCACTGAAACAGCCCTAAGATTTCCATCAGTTCTTCTTTCTTACGAAGATTCTTGGATTCTATCATTGCGTCCACCTCGATTTCCGCTACCTCAGAAACTTCTCTTGCTCCCAACAGACACCAGGGGCTCAGGGTTCCGAATAATCAGAAGGTTGCAACAGCGTGGCTCTCCCTCTGAATCATTTGACCGAGATTCTGAGTCCCTCCATTGTGCGGGCCTGGCTTTGAATCCATCTGGACAGGAACGCGGCTAGACCTATGAGAAGCAGACCAACCATAGCCACATAGATAGGCGAGACAACCAAAGCTTGCAACAAGTAAGCAAGGCCGAGGATCAGCCCTGTCAGCAAATGGTTAGCAACGGTTGAGGCATACGCAGGGACAAGGTCAAAGGAGCTGTCGTGGACTTTTCGAGCATACCGAATGCCCAGGACGCTGAAAGGAAGAGTGGACAACGCAATCAATGTATACGAACTCATGATCCCAAGAGCAACAGCTATAATGATTGAAATGGGCACAGTGGCCAATATGGCAATGTATCCCTTGACGGCCCGTCGACGCCCGAGTCGAACTACAAGTGTCCTTTTGCCCACTTCCCTATCAGCAGTGTAATCTGGAAACTCGTTGATGTAGAGAACTGCGGCAATGAGGAGAGCAACAGGAACTGATACGAAGAGCGGGTCCAATGCAAACGTTTGTGCCTGAACATAGAAAGCACCGAGAGTCAGCAACACTCCGAAATTGATACCAACAAACAACTCCCCGACTCCCCGGCTGGCAAGTCGGAAGGGAGGGGCTGTGTAGAAGAGGCCAGAGAATACACCGATGAGTCCGAGGACGAGAATAACAGAACCGCGAGTGAAAGCGAGATACAGACCGATAGCGCCCCCTATTCCGAAGAAAACAAAGGACCCGACGAGCACTTCACGCGGGGAAAGCAGGCCGAGCTGGATCATCCTGCTACCACCACTAAAGGGTCGCACAAACTCAACGTTAACGTCATCAGTACCGCTCTGGTGGTCAAAATAGTCGTTAGACACATTCGCTCCAGCATGGATACAAACTCCACCAACAAGAGCGAGAAGGAAGAAGTCCCAATGGAATATGCCCGTGATTGCCCAGGCGACGACTGTCCCAAGTAGAATTGAAACAGCTGATGCCGTCAAGAATGAAGGACGAATCTCTGTTATCCAGCTGCGAAGCTTGCTGCTTCTTCCCTGTGTTGCAGTAGTGGGTTGGAGCGCCTGACCAATGGTTTCAGAACGGCGAACAACAGTAGGGGGCACTCCCTGCACGATTTCCTTGAAGATTCTGAAACGAATCTCGTGAGGAACTACCTTGATCAAATCCAGCTTCCCGACATCACCTGTTTCGACGAAGTAGCTAACAACCGGTGATTTCTTTGCCAGCTCGGCGAAAGCTCGTTTCCGCTCCGCTTCATCGCGTATGATAATCGCGACCCCGGCAATCTCGACTTCGCGCGCCTCATTGAGGTCCTGGGCCCTCTGATATACGAGTAAGGAAATCATCTTGTTGCGGGAGATCTGTAAGATCTTCGGGTCGCCTTTGATTGAGGCCAAATAGACATTCAGGTTCTCGTCGCTCCAGAAGTGCATCATCCGCGTTCGGATTCCTGACCTGTCGAGAGTGGAAACTGTCGTGCAATCTACCTCTTTTAGAACTTGAAGAATCTCTTTTTCATCATGCACTACTGTCATTCCCAGTCATCCGTTTGTTCCTCTGTGTACCGATTGGTCTTAAATAGCTCCCCTTACTTCTCCCCCCGCTTGGGAACCGTGGCCTCATAGAATGGAACGCGAATTCAGAATCTGTGGTCGAACCCCGGATTATGCCTTTCCTAGTATCTCAGGGCATTCCTCTTGGGAAGGTCTCATCCACATGACCCAGATTCAGGACAAGCAGAATGGACTCTTGTCCTCTTCTTCGACACGTACTATTCTTGTACTGAAAACATCGCAACGTCATCAATCAGATCATCCAGCTGGATGACCTCCAGGTCCGTTTCTCGCGCACAATAGCTCAGGTTCTTGTAGCATGAGATACATGTTGTTATGATACCTTCCACTTCGAGAGACTCAGCCTCAGCTACTCTCCTTCTCCCTACTGTTTCTGAGAGGTCCGGGTCTCTTACAGTGAGAAACCCTCCACAGCAATTTGAGTTTTCGCGATTAGCTGGCATTTCAACCAACTCAAGTCCAGGGATGCTCCTGATGACCTCTCGCGGTGGCTCGTACATTCCGAGAGCACGCCCAAGATGACAACTGTCATGGAATGTATACCTGCCTGACTTCTCCTTGAATTGGAGTACGCCGGACTGGACCATATTTGCCAGTATCTCGACAGTGTGATGGACCGTTACGTCAAATCCGGGGATCAAGTGTGGATAGTGCTCAATCAGAGTATCGTAACAGCCACCACATCCCGTAACAATATGTTTCACTCCGGCCTTCTTGAACAGCTCATAGTTCTTCCGTGCAATCAGTTCAAACCCCTTGTCATCACCGGCCCAATAGTTGAAGAGACCGCAGCAAAGTTCGCTGGGTACGTAGCCAGCCTCAATCTTGAGTTTCTGTAGCAACTCTATGACTATCTCAGACAGGTCCGGAAACCAGTACGAACCCATGCATCCTGAGAACACTGCAATCTTGGACTCTGGTGGGAGGTGCAGGTCTTCGGCCCAATATGTTCTCTCATCAGCATCATACCCAAGTAAGGGAGTCCCCTCCTTGGAAATCCAAGCCAAGACCTTTGTCAGGTTCTCTGACAACCCTCCACCAGTCTGCAGGAGTTCAGCCTTAGCGTCATGCCAAATCGCCGTGACCGGAACTCCAGCTGGGCATATCGCCTCACATCTCCGGCAATCGGCGCAGTAGAGCCTAGTCAAGAGCTCTTGGGGTGGGTTCCTCATCTTCTCTGCATAGACTCTCAGAGCCCTCAGTTTCCCGCCCGGACTGTCCAACTCGGAGCCAAGCTCTATGTACATTGGACAAGTATCCCGGCAGTAGTTGCAGGATCCACAGTGGCGCATGATCTTGCTTTCAATATCGACTCTCACAGTTTCACAACTCCCTTGCAGGTTATCTTGTTCAATCGATGGACTGTCCAACTTGACAATGGGTTCATTCTTCGAAGGAAACGAAACCCCACAAAAGCCTTTGCAGTCGAATCTGTAGTCATCTTCATTCTTCACTCCTATCTCCCACATACCTCGACAGTCGGCGAATCGCCGCTGCCATCACGAACAGTAGGTTCATTCTAGCATATGATGTTATACAACTCGTTACTCGGTCGGGATTCATGATGTTTTCCGGATCCCACTTGCTTTTTGCATCCTGCAACTGAAGCTGCCTTTCGGGGTATGCTCGTTTCATGTAGATGGAGTTCTGGAGCCCGATCGCGTAAGGACCTCCGCCTAGCGTAATCGACTTCTTCACCATCTTGTGAAGAATGCCTTTGCTAGCAATGAACTTGAGGTACTTGTCCGGATCCAACATGGCCATCAGCTCAATCCTCATCCAACCCGGAGTGCCGAGCATGCCGAACCATATCGCAGGCACCTTGTGCGATTTCTTGAAGGACTCGTACTGTTTGAGAAGGTCGTAGACCTTGTCTACTTCTCCCCAGAGCTCCTGAAACATGAGGGTTTCGCAATGTTCCTTGGGATTGAACTCGCAGTCATAGCGGAGAGTCCACTCATGAGCAGCATACACGACGCCAAGGTCGGCGCCCCCGTTGTCAGCAATCACTCTCTTGAGCCCGTCGACCGGCACCAATTGAGAGTCGTGCACATACACGACAGTGAGGACAAACTTCCCCTTCTCCAGAGGATTACTGTAGCTCTGAAAGTCCTTGTCCGCAATCTTGAGGTAGACAGGTTTCTGATCAAGCGCTGCAACGTGCCGCATCGCGTTGCAAAGATGCTCCAAGCGATCGAAGCTATAACTGAACGGGATGTAATCGTGGGGCTTCTTGTAGATTTTCATTTTGACCTCAGAAATGACTCCGAGAATACCGTAGGATGCGACGAAAAGACCAACCTCGTTTCCATTGACCTTTGTCACTTCGCCATCAGCCTTCACGACTGTCAGTTCGGGCACGTTCTCGTAGAGGGTTCCATAGTGCGGAGTACCGATGCCGGCCCCTCCTCCACAGCCTATCCATCCGCCTATGACTGCTGACTTGGCACTCGATGGATAGATGCCTATCGTGAGTCGTTCCTTGCCGAGCTCTTTGTCCAGTCTATCGATTGGCACCCCTGGCTCAGTCCGAACGTACATATCTTGAGTGTTGACCTCTAGGATTTTGTCCATCCGCTTCAGGTCCAAAGATATACCACCTCTTGAAGGGCTTGAGGAACCCAAGCAACTGGAGGCGCCGCCTCTGGGTATCACTGGTATGTTTCGACTCGCTGCAATCTTAACCACTCCTTGGATTTCTTCTGTGGTCTTGACCCTCACGACATAGTCGACTAGATACTTGTGCTTCCATCGATAGTGGAAATGCGGCAACGCTGCAGGGTCTCCACTATACACTATTCTCTCAAGTTCCATGTCCGAAACACGTTCGGGCCCGACAACTTCTGCAAGCTCGCGCATGATGGGATCTTCATAAACTGGTGTTTCTACTTCCGTCTTCTCTTCAGTCACGAGCATCACATCCCAAATCCAACAACGTTCAGATACATTCCGGTGAACCCAAGGACTGTCCAGATAATCACAGCTGGCAGCCCAAGATTGCATGTCTTCCACCCAGCAAGGTGTGTGATGAACGCCAAGGTGCCGAGGATCATGCTGATGATTCCGAGCCAGATGTGCCATGAGTGTATGAAGGTCCCAATGCGCAGCAAGTCAAATTGAATCAGATAGACCGGGTCGAGAGCAGTCCAAGCACTGGGACTTGCGGTGACTAGTGCAATCACATTGATTGATGTCAGGATGTACGCAAGGCTGAGCATGATTCCGTGGACCCTTGTGAACTTCTCCTCGTCATAGTATTCCAGTGCTGTGCCCAAGTACGCGAGAACGAGCGCTGGCGCTCCTAGATACCATCCGAAGTGCCACTGAGGAGGAGGTGGAGGTGGGCGTTTTGGGAAGTCTCCAACCCTATAAGCTAGAACTCCAGCAACGCTCCAGATGCCATCCACATCCAGAGCTACAATCCGATAAGTGACATAAGTGTCGTCAGGCTGGGCAGGAATTGTACCTTGATAGAGTTGACCCACAAGAGTCATGGTGACATTATTCCAGGTCGAATTGTCTGTGCTGTATTGAAGGGTGACTTCTGTGATTGCAACCCTTGAAGTGACATTCGCCGTGACAATGACACTCTCTTCTTCCGTAGGAATGCCTGGAGTTCCATTTACATCCGTTATTGATGGTCCAGGTCCCACCTGAATCACATTCACTGTTATCGAGGTATTCGTGCCGATATTTCCACCCGCCCCGACGGCGTAAAGTTTCAAGGTGTATGTACCGGCTATGACCGGCGCAACAATGCTGTAGTCAACTTCAATCTGAAGAGGGTCTGTATCCAGATCTGCACTATCACCATCGCGCACGAAGCCGCTCGCATCGAGCCCCACATAGGTGAAATCATTGTTGTCTGACACCTGGGTCGGGAACTTCACAACCAGAGTCGAGGGACCTCCTGTAGCGTCCACCTGCACATTCAGTGGAAACGTTGCGCCGGGTTCCGTGTCTATGGTGGTTACTGTATTGATCACTATCGTACTTGGATTACCATGACAAGGAGTGCAGTCAGTCTGAAGAGCGGAGTCTCCAACAACAAACTGAGAAGCTGTAATAATAAAGAGGGCGCCACAAACAACGACAAAGATTCCTATTCGAACTCTAGCTCTCAACGCTTTCACCCTAAGAAGTACTCTAGGCATGCCTCCAAACAGCAAGAGCTGAGCGCAACTGTCCGCCTTTAAAGTCTTACCAGCGCAGCCGACAATATCGGCATCTGTGACCTCTCTAGTTTCAAGAAGGTGCTTCAAATCACGGAATTGTTCCGTTCAGAAACCACTCAGAACTCTTTTGATTTCAAGGGATGCAATGATTCCCGAGTGTCAGGCTCTTCAGAACTCGGGGTTCTCCCATCTAAAGAACTGAGTTCCCCGCCAGTATGAGATTACGCGAGGTGTGACTCTAATCGCTATTCTGTTTCCCAGCGGGTAGCCAGCCCCAAGGAAACTGATGTATTTCTCGAGATAGTCGAGAGTGATCATCTCATCCAGTAGTTCCATCTCGACCATCATTGCTCTGCCCTGTATCATCACTCCTCGATTGTCCCCGGGCGAGATTGCATTCCTCTCGTCTACAGTCACGCATACCTTCGTGTTCTTTCTGATGTTCGAGATCTTGTGGCTGCCTTTTGTCGTAATCATGTAGATTGACTTTGATTCATCGTGCCACAGGTAGAACATTGCGGTCAAGTGAGGGCTACATCCCGATTCGGACGTTCCGAGGTATGAGAAGAAACATGACTTCAGGATTCTCAGCGCCTCTTCCGGAATCTCTTTTGTCTTGCTGACATGTGCCTTGTGTATATTCGCGAGAAACATCCTTCACACTCTCAGGACTTGTGGTTTTGCCTCTCTCCAGTATGTGATTCTCTCCGGCTCAACCCTGACCATAACGCGTGAAACGAAAGGCTTGTTCTGCCAGGCCAGTGGCAGATCACTCACTTGAGTGTCGTAGTACTTCATATAACGCGGGAACTTTCTGGCAAAGAGAGATCTGACCCTCAGCATCCAGAGACCATATAGGTATAGCTTCAGCAGACCCATAGGACTAATCTCGCCAAGGATTATTGCGTTGCCTCTTAACATCACTGCGCGGTTGTTCATTCTATTCTCCCTGTCTCTCATATCAACCAGAACTGCTATCTTTGGATTGCTCTGGATCTTTCGATATTTGGCTGATGCAAGTGATATTCCAAAGTAGAGATACTTTCCATCATAGACGAAGATCACGGGTGTCACGTGTGACTGTTCTTTCTCGCACAAAGCGACATATGCGAACCTCTCACGGTAGAGGATACTCTCCACATCGGGAGGGAACCAGGGAACCGTTTCCATGGCCATCAAGCTGATTGCTGAGAGGACAAGTACCGCACCAAGAAAAGCTCCAAGTCCATAGAGCAGAATTGGAGTAATGCTGACCAACGGAAACAGCAAGACCGCTGACGCGGCCCAATAGAGGTTTACTGAGTCGAGGGATTTCAGCGTCCGGACTTCAGAGTATGCAGTGTACTCAAGACCTCTTCTCCTTCTGGCAGCACGACTCAATTCAATAGACCGCTTGGCTGCAAAGAATGTCGTGACAAGAGAGAGTCCAATTCGATAGCAGACATCCCAAGCCAGAACTGCCAGAAGGATCGTCAGTAGAGGATTTCCAAACCCGTCACCGAGCAATGGCTCGAGGATGCCAGCGTTCAACATTAGATAGCCAGAAACCCCAGAGAAGCATACAATTCCTGCAGCAAGCTCATACTTGCGGTCTAATAGTAGCCGTTTCTTGTATGCCCGCAGAACCTGCTGTTCCTGCTCATTCGTGGGGTTTCTTAGTCGCCTCAGCCAAGGAATCACGTAGAGGCACCCTGCTGACCACACCACTGTGTAAAGAATTGCCAGCGTGCCGTAGACAGCTGACTCAGTCGGCATCTCGAAGTAGAGGAATGCAGCTATGCCAACCGCTTCAACGAGTAGCAGCTGTGCCACAACGTCAAAGATGGGCGGGAACCATCGGAAGGGAGGGACCTTCTCCAGAATCTCCTCATATATCCATTTTCGGCTACTGTAGCGTCTTGCGTCATTCGTTGTTGGCACTTGAAGACGGGAGTCATTCCATCTTATTTGCGTATCGAAACCTACAATGCAGTGTAGCTTTGAGTCCGTATCTTATCCAGAATCCGAAAGGTTCTGAAATGTGATATTACCCGTAGATCTCATCCAAGCCGTCCCATGTGTAGCCAAGCGCCTCAGCTACTAGTACTGCGAGGTCCTTCACGACCTTGCTTGAGCCTGCTTGAGGGAGCTGGTCTCTCATGAAGTCAACGCAGGACGGGCATGCTGTTGCAACGAGGTGCGCGTTTGTCTGCTCGATATCCTGTACCTTGAGCTCGTTTATCTGCATGGCAAAGTGGGAGTCGACTGGACGCAATACTCCTCCGGAACCACAGCAGAACGAGTTGTTCCTGTTGTGGGGTAGTTCCTCAAACTCAATGCCTGGCAGACTCTCGAGCACCTTCCTTGGCTGCTCGTAGAAGCCTGCATTTCGGCCAGCATCACAGCCATCATGAAATGTCACCGGCGTATCAATGGACTTTGTGAACTCCAGTCTACCTTCATCAATCAGCTCTTCAAAGAACTCTGGACCATAGAGAATCTCGAATGGTGGGTCGATCTCAAGAAACTCGTGGTACTCATGGGCCCACATTTTGTAACAACCGGGACAGTTGGTGACTACTCTCTCAACACCAAGCTCTTCGTATTTCTCGATGTTGTGTTCAGCGAATTGGCGAGCTGTAGAGAAGTCGCCAGTCATGATCATGGGTGCTCCACAACACCATTCATCCTCTCCTAAGAGGGTGTAAGACTCGCCGGCCTTATCCATGATTAGAGTCGTTGCAATGGTTGCCTGGATCGAAGATCCTCTAAACGAGGATGTACACCCAACGAAGAAGGCAGTCTTTGCTTTCTGCCCCATCGTGTCAAGGAGTGCGTCCTCATCGGGGTGCCAGTAGGACCAACCTTCAATTCTGTCCATCTGAGATTGGCCGAGAATATTGAAGCTCTTGAGCAGAGTGTCCTTGGCCATTTGAAGCGGCTCTGGCC
This sequence comes from Candidatus Thorarchaeota archaeon, assembly GCA_046758445.1. Taxonomy (GTDB): domain Archaea; phylum Asgardarchaeota; class Thorarchaeia; order Thorarchaeales; family Thorarchaeaceae; genus SMTZ1-83. The sequence continues at coordinate 25,557 of JBHIAE010000018.1, forward strand.
ACAATCCTCGCTTCAAGAAGTCTGCTCGTAGAAGCTGGTAGACTTTCACAAATGGAATGTCAACTTGGCATATCTCTTCGCAACCACCACACAGAGTGCAACCAAAGACCGCGTTTCTCAGTCCTTCGAGTCCTTCACTGGCCTTAAGCCGGCCTTGCATCAAGGTCCGGGCTATCACCATTTTGCCCTTTCCTGAATAGCTGTCCCTGCGTTTCACCTTGTAGGTCGGACACGCACCATTCCCTACTTGACAGAAGCTACATTGGGCGCAAGTATAGGGCATTTCTTGTAGTCCATGCATCTCGAGACTCTCGAATCTCATGCTATCTTGCCTCAGAGGTGGTTCCAACGAGCGAGCTTGTCCGATGCAAACAAGCACTAATACTTTTGCTCTTGTCCGTTATTTCGAAGCAGTTGTCCGTCCGGCTGACTGATGCTATCACACTCATTCTTCTCTTCGTCTGATTGCTTCAAACACCACGACGATTACGATCACAGACCCTGTCCAGGACAGAGCAATCGTCAGAATGGAACTCACGACGTAGTCGGGACCCGTGATTGGTCCTGGAGTCGTTGTGCCGGTTGTGGTAGTCGTCGTCGTGGTCGTAGTACTCGTTGTGGTTGTGGTGCCAGTTGTTGAAGCTGAAACAATCACATCAACTTGGTCAGATGCGCTGTTGCTTCCCACGTCAGTGACAAGTAAAGTGTAATTGTGCGTTCCTAGAGAGAGTCCATCTACATTTAGTGTGATGGTTTCCGATGTGTCATTCCAAGATCCTGATGCGATGACTTGAGCGTCGATGAAGACAACGTAGGAAGAAGGATGCAAGTCCGAAGGATTCCAAGTGATTGAGTTGCCCGTTTGCCCCTCGTTATACGAAACATCGAGAGGACTGTCCAAAACTGAAGGTGTTCCGTCGACCACTGTGACAAACACAGTGTCACTGACTGAATTGGATCCCACATCATAGACGATCGATGTAAAGTTGTAGATGCCTAGGATCAGTCCATCCAATGAAACTGAGATTGTTTCTAGACTCGAGTTCCACGCGCCCGAACGAACGGGCGAACCATCCCTATAGATGATGTAGCTACTTGGATTGAGATCAGAAGGGTTCCAGCTGATTGTGCTCGAGGTTGTGCCCTCATCGAGAACGACATCAGTAGGACTGTCAATCGTAGGCGCCGTACCATCGTAGACATCCACCCAAACGGTGTCGACAGCGGTATTGGATCCAACGTCGGCAACCTCGATGGTGTAGTTGTAGGAGCCAAGTCCAAGGCCATCAACAGAAATCGATATGGTTTCGGAAGTGTCATTCCAGAGTCCGCTCTTTACAGGTGTGCCATCTCTGTAGATGACATAGCTTGATGGATGTGCATCTGCAGGGTCCCACGTAATTGAGTATCCAGTGTTTCCTTCTGCATAGGTAACGTTGGACGGGCTGTCAACTGTTGGCGGCGTGGCATCGTATAAAATCACCAAGACCATATCGCTCGCAGAGTTGCCGCCCACGTCCGCAACCTCGACTGTGAAGTTGTATGTGCCGACTGACAGACCGTCGACTGAAACTGTGATGGTTTCTGAGCTGGAGTTCCATGCTCCTGACTTGTAAGGTGATTCCTCCATGTATACGACATAGCTGGAAGGATGGAGGTCGGAGGGGTTCCATGAGATACTGTTTCCAGTCTGTCCTTCGTTGTACTCAACATCTGCGGGACTATCAACAGTCGGTGCCGTGCCATCAGACACTGTGACCCAGACCGTATCAGTAGCAGTGTTTGAGCCAACATCTGTGACCAGGATTGTGTAGTTGTATGTGCCCAGGGAAAGACCATCTACAGTCACTGAGATGGTTTCCAATGTATCGTTCCAGGTTCCAGATTTGATTGGGGTGCCATCTCTGTAGAGAACATAGCTCGAAGGGTGTAGATCTGTGGGGTCCCACACAATCGAGTTTCCAGTAGTCCCCTCACTATATGGAACGTCACTAGGGCTGTCAAGTACAGGTGCAGTACCATCGTAGACGCTAACATCAACCTCGTCGGTAGCGCTATTGCTCGCATCATCCCAGACAATGAGAGTCAGGTTATGGAAACCAAGCGTGAGTGTGCCAAGCGTCACCGAGATTGGTGAACCATCCCAAGTACCGCTCTGCCAAGACACCCCATTGTCGAATACCTCGTAGCTGTTGGGATTTGCATCGGCAGGATTCCATGTCACACTGGCAGTAGCGTTCTCTTCTGAAATGGTCTGGTCTAGGGGGCTATCTATCGTGGGGGGAGTTGTGTCGGATGATGTTACGGATACTGATATGTCCAAGGCCTTGGACAGATCTCCCTTCCCAGCAGTATAGATACGAATTGTCCACGATCCCACGGATTGCGGCGTGAATGAGAGTGAAGCCCTCACTTCATCTGTCGTCGGGTTTAGGTCCGAGCCGCTACCATCCATTACCTCTGTTGGAGTGAATGAGAACTGATTGTTGTCAGCCCAACCTGCTTGAACGCTGATAGCAACCTTGTTGTCACCCCGAGAATAGCCTGTCGAATCAACAATAAGCGTAAACGGTTTCCCCGTGACTGCGTTTACCGTACCTGTAGCATTGGAAGTGAGTATGAGGACGTTTGTGGTAGTGTGACAGATTCCACACTCTGAGGTTTCGCCTGAGTGCGCCAGTGCCAGGCTTGCTCCGGCAAATAGAACCACACAGACGATCAGGGAGAGTGCTATACCGTGTTTCTGTGTCGACCTCACGAGTCATCATCCCTTGAACTTGTAAGACTGACCAGGTGACGCATCCAAAGATGCGGCATGTTGCTTCTGGTCACGAGATGGGCCCGAAAACTTTCAACTATCAAATGCTCTGATTCTGTGTTTCATCTGGCCAACATTGGGAGCCGGAGCCGAAGCTGGCATCTCTGCTGTTTCAGACTGCTCGTTAGGTTTTTATGGCGCCCGCGTCCGACCCTGACTCGAAACCCGTCCCGTTCTCTTACTTGGTGAGAGTCAAATGACCTTGAAACAGAAGCTTGTTGAACAACTCAAAGAGGTCTTCGAGGACCGAGTCGTCACTGAGAAGCATGAGCTTGTTATACATGCTATGGATGTGGGCTCTCTCCCGAAGCAGGTCGGGTGGCTGATGAATCCAAACCCTGATGCTATGGTGCAGCCACTGAAACCTGAGGAGGTGAGATTCCTCTACGAGTTTGCAAACAAGCACAAGATCCCATTGGTTCCAAGAGGCGCAGGTACTTCTGGATATGGGGGCGCCATTCCCCGCAAGGGGGGAATTGTAGTTGACATGCGCGGCATGGACCAGATCATCGACATCGATGAGGATAACTTTACCGTCACTGTTGAGCCGGGCCTCTCATGGGCGAACCTGCAGTTTGAACTCAACCGCAAGAACCTCGACCTTCGGTGCTATCCGTCGTCTGGTCTCTCAGCCACGATAGGTGGATGGGTTGCGCAAGGAGGCGACGGGATTGGCTCTCTCAAGTATGGCACCATTAACGAGAATGTTGTAGAGTTCGAGGTCGTGTTGCCCACAGGGAAGATCGTCAAGAGCAAGGACACCGATTTGTTCTGCGACACCGAGGGCATCCTTGGAATCATCACGAAAGTCAAGTTGAAGATAAAGCCACTCACGCCAATCAAGGTGATAGTTTCAAGCTTCGCTGAAAACTATCAGATGGTGCATGCAATCGAGAAGATCATTGAGGACGGTCCCTTGCCATTCACTGTCAAGTTCGAGGAGTCGAAATACACGGACCTGAAGAAGCAGATATGGGAGAGCGAAGAGAAGTTCCCATTCCCGGTTCACCATGGCACAATCATGGTGGCATATGATGGGCCCGAGGAGGAGGCCGAGGAGGGCTTCAGGGTAGTAGAAGAAGCCACCGAGATGTACAGGGGCACTGTTTATGACGAGCACGTAGCCGAGCACGAATGGCACGACAGATACTACCCGATGAGGATAAAGAAGGCTGGCCCTACTCTTGTGGTTGGCCAAGCTTTTGCCCCGTTGGAGAATCTCGCTGCCATGCTAGATGACTGGCAGTTCGAGCAAGCCTCCGCGCGTGCAGGACTAGATGGCTATGTGAACTCGAAGAACGCGATCACTTGTATGGCCTATTTCCTCGAGGATGAGCGACGACGCTTCTTCATGCTCTCCTGGTCTCAGAGCTTTGTAGTCTTCAAGATTGCACAGCGGCATGGAGGTCATGCTCACTCGACTGGAATCTGGTTTGCCAATCAAGCCACCCAGTACTTTGGCAAGGAACGGCTTTCGCGTATTCGTGGTGCGAAGCTTAAGTTTGACCCCAAAGAGATTTCCAATCCTGGAAAGGTCTTTGCCTACTGGCTGCCGTTGATACTAAGATTTGCAAAGTACTTCTTGTGGATATTCTACGACTTGTTCAGAAATGGCCTCGGTCGAATCGCACCCATTCTCTTGAAGTGGCTGCAGAACTTGCCGCCGCTGAAGTGGATGCTTCGTTGGGGCAGGGCACATAGCCCTTGGCCAGTGCAGTATGGTCTAGGATGCTGTATGGTAGACGGTGCAGCAGGAATCGCATCTAGATGGGACTTCGAGAGATTCGGGATGCTACCGTTGTTCGGTCCAAGGCAGTGTGATGTTCTTTGGATTTCCGGGTCACTCACAAAAAAGATGGCACCTCGATTGCGCAGGGTCTATGAGATGATGCCCGATCCAAAGTTTGTCATAGCCTTTGGACAGTGCGCTGCATCTGGCGGACTGTTTTGGGACGGCTACTCATTGCAGGTCCCACCCGAAACTGTCGTGCCTGTAGATGTCTATCTGCCCGGTTGTCCACCCAAGCCTTCGGACTTCGTTCGCGCACACATAATCCTGCAAAACAAGATCAGAGCCGGCACCACTCATTGGCAGATGAAATATGAGAACCAGGATGCCATGGGGATGATACAGTGAAACTGAGAGAAGACAGCACTTCGTATTGTCTGATGTGGTTCGGTGTGTTGATGCTAAGCGCTTATGCGTTCAGTCTGTTTCTCCAGACACAGGCACAACCCTTGATGGCAGTCCATCTGTTGCCTTTGGTGGGTGGGCCACTCATCCTTGTCTTCTTTCTAGTGGGGTACTTCAGACCAGCCAGAGGTCGAATAAAGGTGAACATGCTGGCCATGTCTATTGTCGTGGGAGTGCTCTACACAATCTATGTTACAATACTCCTGAGTGACCTTGGAGGTGACCTCTATCTAGCCTCTTGGGGCATGGGAGGAGCCATTCTTGTTGCAGGAGGGATTTCAATTGTGCCTCCATACGAAGAGAGTGTGACGCCAGGCATTATGGACCTCAGCGCACTACATTATGGTCCTGAGCCTGAACCAGAGGCTGAGCCTGAACCCGAAGCCGAACCAGAAACGGGAAAAGAACCTAGCGTAACTCCCGACTCTACTGAGTCACCTGAACCGGCACCTGACTCCAAGGAAGAAACTCCGACTGGTGAGGGAGAATAGGTCAATCTCAGCGTCTATGGTTGCAAACTCTTGTCTTCTTGTACATACCTGCAGGTGATACAAAATGGGATAGGTCAGCATGAACGCCTATCCGTCATTCCCAGAAGAACGGAGGAGAGCCGCCACGGCTCTCACTCGCGAAGCCAGCTAAAAGCGGCATAAGCAAGAAGGAGTCCGAAGGCCAACCATGCGAATAGAAGAATTCCAGCCAGGTCGGTGTACTGGGTTATATCCAAGTATCCATGCACGCCGGCAAAGATTCCCGATAGCATTGTGAGACCAATCCGTCCGCTGCGCGTGTTCGCATAGGCGATACCTAGGGTCGATACCACCAAGAGCACACCGCTCATGAAGATGACGTACTGGTACGACGGATCTATCGGGGCCACCGTTAAAATGATCCAGAGGTATGAACCGATAAGAGTCATCCCAATCAGTAGTGCCAGGTAATAGAAGAACGTACCCTCTTCCTTGTAACTCAATTGAATCACCAAAATCGTGTGGCTTTACTGAGTTCCCCGTGACATAGGTGGTCTATTTAACTGCTTTGAGCAAGTTGGGGCGAAGCCTTTTTATCATGCTAGTTTGTACGCCGGCTTCACGGTCCAGGGTAGTCCTGACACGCTCAAATGGCCTTTCTGCGCATGCTGGACTACGAATTGGAAAATGATGTGCACATCCATTGGACCTGAAGATGTTGCCTGGGTGAGGCTGGAGCTAGACAGCTATGTACGGACTATCCCAAGAGAATCAGTATCACCATGTTTCGCCTTGCCATGGCAGCATTAGGTTGATTCTTCGTTTCGATTCCCAACCTATGGAGGGTCTTGAAGATTGAGGCTTTTCATCGATTTCATCCCCGTGATAGTATGGGCTTTGCTTGCAATAGTCCTAGTAGTCGTGATGCTTCTTGCCTCATGGGTACTGCGTCCACATATCCTACAGAACTCTGAGAAGACGTCGACGTATGAATGCGGTGAAGAGCCAATTGGCCCAGCAAGGATGACATTTCCATATAGCTATATTATCTACACCATTCTATTCCTAGTCGTTGATGTTATGGGTGCGTTCCTTTGGCTACTGTCAGCATCCCCACTCAGGCTTGATCCCATAGTTGCTTGGCAGACGTTCATTTTCGTTGTTCTGATTATGGGGGGAATCGGCTTTGCGGTGAGGTTCATCCCGCAGACGTCACTTGACGGAAGAGAAATGGTGACTGCGTATCGCGCGGCCAAGGCCAGAGCCCTGGCCAAATCAGACAAGTCAGGGAGGACTCACTAGTGCAAGGCTTCGAGGCATTGTTTGAGCAAGTGGAGTTCTTGCTGATTGCAGGAGTTGTCATTGTACTGGCTTATCTCGCCTTGGAGCACCGAGAGATAGTCTATGCCGCCTTCTTCTTTGGAATCATGGCGTCATTTGTTGCTGGATTCTTCCTGCTTCTAGAGGCACCTTTCATTGCTGGGATGCAGATCGCTGTATATACAGGTGGTATCAGTGCTCTCATTATCTTCGCGGTTCTCCTTTTGCCCAGGGCACAGGACGCAACGTTGGAGGCTTTTGCATCACCACGGGCGAAGAGAATGGGCCTCATCCTGTCAGCCACCATAGCCTTCCTCTCAGCCCTTCTAGCCCTAATCTTCCCATGGAGTGAGTCTTTTCCTGTATCTCGTGTAACGGAATCGCAAGACCTAGGTCTCTTGGCGGATTGGCTCTGGGGCGAGCACGGAATCTATGTTCAGATGATTGCGCTGATCATCATCACGGCTCTAGTGGGGGCGATTGCACTGATGAAGATGGACAAGGCCGAGCTCATTGGTGACATCGTTGGTGAGTTTGGTGTGGAAGCCATGCCAAGTCCGGGTGAACCAACCGATGAGCAAGAAGAGCCAGAGGAACCTGTGTCTGCCAGCGAGGAGGTGGACGACGAATGATCCCACTCTCCTGGTATCTTGCAGTAGGTTTCATCCTAATTGGACTAGGTGCCTACGGAATGATGGTCAAGAGGAACCTCATCAGGATTCTCATCGGAGCAGAGATCATGGCTAACGGAGTCATGATTGCCCTGGTTGCACTAGGTCTCTATGGCCCTGTATTTGCACTAACTGGACAGGGCTTGGTCATTCTCGTGATATCAGTTGCAGCCGCACACACTGCATTGGCTATGGTCTTGATGCTTGTTTACAACAGACGTTACGGCACTGTCGATTTCGGAACGCCAATCTCGCAGGAGGAGAAGATCAATGTCTAGAGAAAGACCGGTTTCAGGCTCCTCCGTTGGTAGGCAGTTAGTAAACAAGATACCCGGCGTCGAATGCGAGGTCAAGGATGGCAATGTTGTGGAATGCGTTGTCCCAGCGGACAAGATACGTGACGTTGTTTCCCTTATTGACGAGTCAGTTCCGCTTGTCTTTCCCGAATCCGTATTTGGCGTAGACCTCACTGAAGACAAGTATGAGGTCATCTACATATTCTGGGACAGAACCACTAGTACTCTGTACCAGCTTCGTGTTCCATTGGAGGGTCCGAATCCAGCTGTGGACAGTGTCTGTGACATATTCCCTGGTCTCGAGTGGTACGAGAGAGAAACCTGGGAGATGTTTGGTATAGGCTTCAGTAATCATCCTGATCTTAGGCTCCTATTACTCCCTGATGAGCTGGAGGGAAAGTATCCACTTCGCAAGAGCTTCGAAACCGACAGATCTCGACTCAGTGAAACTGGAATCGCACCACCGCGACCACGGTCAAAGACTGGAGGCGAATCTCAATGACGCCTGACATCCTCGATGAAATCACTGAGATCTGGTTTGGACCTCAGCACGTGTCAGCCCATGGATGGGCTGCAAAGCTCACTCTCGTTGGCGACTATGTGGTCGAATGTGATCCAAATGCGGGGTACTTTCATAGGTCTGCAGAAAAGTGTCTTGAGTTCCGTAACTTCCGGCAAGGGGCAATGATTATGGAGCGACTGTGCTTGCTGGAAGCGTTTCTCGCAGAGTATCCCTACATTGCCGCTGTTGAGAAGATTGCGGACGTTGAGGTGCCAGAGAGAGCTAAGGTCATGCGAACCATAATGATGGAGGCTAGTAGAATCCATTCACTCCAGTTCTGGTGGGGTCAGTTCTCTGCCGAGCTCGGGCTGTTTGCTATGCTCCTGTGGCCATGGGTTGACCGTGAATTCTTCCTAGACACCTTTGAAGAGCTTTCGGGCTCCAGACATGCAGTATCCTACAGCACACCTGGCGGAGTCAAGTACGACTTCAACGAGAAAGTGCTGACCAAGCTTGATATTGCCCTTGCGCGATTCGAGGAACGAATGCCCAAGATGCGCGATATGTTGATGGGTAGCCCGGCATTTCGAGTACGTACAGAAGGAATTGGACAGTTCACGCTGAAGCAGGGCCTCAAGATGGGTCTTAGTGGTCCCCCTATCAAAGCATGCGGATACCCGATGGACCTGCGGAAAGATTCCCCGGACTCTAACTTGGCCTACAACCTGGCTGACTGGGAGGTTCCGACAGTTGAGAGTTCTGAGCACCCTGGAGAAAGTGACGCGTACGACAGAATGGTGCAGAGATTCAAAGAAATGGAAACATCCGTCGAGATAATTCGACAGCTACTGCCACAAGTTCCAGATGGCCCATTTGTCGATCCAAAAGCGCGTGCCAAGACCAACAGACTCCCGGAGGGAGAGGCATACGGACGTGTGGAGGGTACTAGGGGAATCTCAACAGTATGGCTGAAGACGACCGAGAAGGCGCAGACTCCCTATAGAGCCAAGATACGCGGACCGTGCTTCAACTCCTACTATTCACTCAAACATCTTGTTCCGAGTTCGAAGTTCGCCGACTTCATTGCGATATTTGGGTCACTCGACCCGTACCCAGGATGGTGGGATCGATGACGGGAGGTGTATTGTTGCAGGTAGACTTTTTTGCGTGGCTTCAGGGACTGCCAAGCTGGATTTACGGCATCATCCAGTGGCTCTTCTACCTGGTCACCAACATCTTCTACTGGGTATGGGGAGTGTTCACATGGGTATGGGCAGCCATATTCGACCCGGCCAACTTCTTCTTCCTCATCAGGGCTATTCTTTTCCCTGGTCTTGTCTTCATTGTCTTGACCCTAATCTATACGGTCTGGTGGACTCGAAAGCTCTGGGGTCGTATCCAGGACAGAAGAGGTCCGTTCCATGTAGGTAAGTACGGAGGCCTACAGCTATTCGCTGACGCCATCAAGTTAGTGGCCAAGGAAACCATTATCCCAGACAATGCGAAGCGATGGATGTACAGGCTCTTGCCTTCACTACTGCTTGTCATCGTGTTGCTTCCATTTGCCTTCATCCCTTGGGACCCAATTTGGTACATTGCCGACCTGTCAGTGAGTCTTGTGCTCATCTTCGCATTCTTGACCGCAGTACCCGTAATCGCGCTACTATCTGGATGGATCAGCGGATCCAAGTACACACTGATAGGAGGATTCCGAGCAGCCAGCAATCAGTTTGCATGTGAGATTCCGCTCATCATTTCAACTATTGGACCAGCATTGTTGGCCGGATCGTTAAGTGTGATGGGGATCGTGCAGGCCCAAGCAAATGTATGGTACATCCTCTTGCTCCCAATCAATGTGGCAACGTTCCTAGTGGCTTCAATAGCATCGGTGGGAACCTTCCCCTTTGACGCTCCAGTGGCGGACTCGGAGATTATCTTCGGGTGGAGAACCGAATTCTCCGGAATCTACTTCACTATGACGTACTTCGCAGAGTTCGCTGAGCAGATGCTGTATTCTGCTCTCATCGTAACATTCTTTCTAGGCGGGTTCCAAGGACCTGACTTCTTGCCAGGCAGTGTCATCTTCATCATCAAGTTTCTGATAGTGTTCTTCTTCTTCGTAGTTGTGACCTCGTCTTTCCATCGGTTGAGGATGGACCAGATCGTACGTTATTGCTGGAAGTACTTGTTGCCGCTATCAATGCTTAATGTTGTACTAGTCTTGCTGGCCATCGCTCACTTCCCATGGCTAGCTGCGCTGCTTGCACTCGGAGGTGGCTAGAGAAATGGGAATTCTCAGAAACTTAGGCGACATGTTCCAAATCCTGAGGCACGTCTTCCGTCAGGTCTTCACTAGGCCCTTCACGTACTTCTACCCGTTCGAGGACCGTGAGTACCCGGAAACGACCAGGGGCAGACACATACACATTCGCAAGAACTGTACAGCGTGCTCACAATGCGTAAGAGCATGTCCTGTAGTGGCGATCAGAATTGACAAGGAGGACAAGATGTACGAGAAGGATGCAGCGCTGTACTTTGATTACACTCGATGCATCTTTTGTGGCTTATGTGTCCAATCATGCAGGTTTGACGCACTGTTCCACACAGCGGTGGTTGATATCAGTGAGGGCGAGAGGGAGGACCTACTGTACGGTCCGGATAAGATAGAAACCCTCGACAGGGACCCACTGAAGTGGCGTGGGAGGGAGTTCAGGTAATGCAGGCAATCGAGTTCCCATTCATGGCCATATCACTGGCCGTCCTTTTTCTTGGAGGGCTGTTGATCTACCTGTTTCGCGGAAGATTAGTGGAATCGTCAGGAAGGGTTGCCGTAGGCATCTCATTCGCGTCGCTTGTCCTGATGATTCCACCGTTCTATCGCGTACTTGTGGAACCGATTGGTGCTGTATTCGAGGGTGCCACGTGGTCGGAAGTGCTGGGAGAGTTCGGACTCTACATGGATGGAATAGCTTTCCCAATCACTTTCGCCGTCGTTGTACTAGGTTTCCTCTCAGTCGTTTACGCTGTGGGTTACACTGAGCACTCGGAGAACAAGCCGACGTTCTTTGCAAACACGCTGTTCTTCATAATGGGTATGCAATGGGTAACTCTCGCCACGAATCTACTCGAGTTCTTCATTGCATGGGAATTGATGCTGGTTCCGTCATACTTCTTAATTCTCTTCTGGGGTCTTCCTGAAACGAAAAAGAGGACCGCCATGAAGTTCTGGTTGTACACACAGTCAGGGGCCGTGTGCATCCTCATCGGATTTGGACTGCTGTACTTCTTCACTGGCTCTTTTGAGCTCTACACAATCATCTCGTTACTGCCCGCATTCATTAGCCAACTAGATATGCTGAAACTGATCTTCATTCTGCTGGCCGCGGGATTCCTAGTCAAGATGGCCGTCTTCCCAATTCACTGGTGGCTTCCTCCTGTCCACGCTGAGGCACCAACACCAATCTCAGTGCTGCTATCTGGAGCTATGATTGAGACCGGCGCTTACGCTCTGGTCCGGTTCGGAATCGTCACCCTGGGCCCTGCAGCTTTGAACTTGTCATTCTTCGTTGGTCTTCTCGGTGTCATTACCATGTTCTATGGTGGACTAATGGCGCTTGTTCAGAAGGACATCAAGAGACTCCTTGCTTATTCAAGTGTGAGCCAGATGGGCTACGTACTCTTTGCATTAGGAATGATAACCTCTTACGGAGTTGCAGGTGGACTGTTCCATCTCATCAATCACGCATTCTCAAAGGGCCTCTTGTTCATGACGGCAGGAGCTGTGATCCATCAGACTCATCTCCGCGATGTTGACCTCATGGGAGGTCTCTCGAACAAGATGCCCATAACCGCCTTTGCTGCCGCGATAGGCGCAATGAGCATAGCGGCAAGTCCACCGCTGTCGGGCTTCGCAAGTGAGTGGATGATGTTCCTTGGAGGATTTGATGCGGTGTTCCTTGGAACTCCTGGAATGCGACCCGAGTTCCTTATCCTCTCAATCCTCGCTGTGTCCTCTTCAATTGTAAGCGCGGGATACATGCTTCGCTATATCTGGAAGGTCTTCCTTGGGCCTCATCCGGACGCGCTTGAAGAAGTGAAGGAGAGCTCCCGATGGATGACTGTCCCAATGATCATTCTCGGGGTTCTGATTGTGCTCTTCGGAATACTCCCAGGACTGGCACTTGATGTGATCATACCTGGTGTACAAGGAATTCCATCGATTATCCCATGAGGTGAATTAGATGCTGCTTGGACTACCATATTGGCTTATCCTCGTAATTCCACTCGGCGGTTCACTGCTCGTTCCATTAGCTGGGCGCTTCAGCGAGAGGATGAGAGATTGGACTCCTGCAATCCTCATGGGCATAACTATGGTTCTGAGCTGGTCTCTTCTTCTGGAGATTGGGAATCCAGAAACCCAGACGAGCTGGACTTGGATCGCAGTACTTGGACTCAACTTTGAGATCCTTCTTGACCCGTTGTCAGTCGTTATGGCCGTCCTCGCGAGTACACTGTGTTTCCTCATCTATGTGTACAGTACTGAGTACATGGCTCACGAGGGTGACCGTGACAGGTTTTTCTTCCTGATGTTAGCGTTCGGGGGCGGAATGCTCACACTTGTTCTCAGCAACAACCTGCTCATTGCGTTCATCGGTTGGGAGATAATGGGCTTCTGCTCCTACGGGCTCATCGGCTTTTGGAGCGATAGGAGGAACCCGATGGAGGTTGAGCTTGACCCGATTGTTTACAAGAACCCCCTTCTTCAGTTCGAAACTGAGGGCCAGTACAACACTCATTGCGGGACCAAGGCCTTCGTTGTGACAAGAATCGGTGATGCATTCATGCTCGGGGGCATTCTAATTCTCTTTGTCTTCACTGGCACGTTCTCTTTCACAGAGATGGCCACCAATGCACAGGGATGGTGGCAGGTCATGGCCAGCATCGGATTGCTGGTGCCGACTTTCTTGCTGATTTTTCTCGGTGCAATTGGGAAGTCGGGTCAGGCACCACTGCAGGTTTGGCTCCCTGAAGCAATGGCTGGTCCTACGTCGGTTTCAGCGCTTATTCATGCAGCAACAATGGTGAAGGCCGGCGTTTACATTACTGCAAGGTTTCTTGTCACTATGGTTGAAGCCGCAGGAAGCAATGGCAATAGTGGAGGTCATGTCTATTCTACACTCCAAGCGGTCGGCTTTGAGGCTGCCCTTTCGTTCTTCATAGTGGTAGCAGTCATCGGAGGTATCACGGCCCTTATGACAGCAACGATGGGAATGGTTTCGAACGAGCTTAAGCAGATTCTCGCATTCTCGACTCTGTCCCAGCTTGGCTACATGATGCTGGCATTGGGCACTGGTGGGATTCTTGAGGCCAATAATCTTCACTTCGATTATGCTTACCTGAGCAGCATACTTCATGTGGTTTCACACGGCGCATTCAAGGCACTCCTGTTCTTGGCGTCAGGTGGTGTGATACATGCTTTACACACGAAGTATATCTCCAAAATGGGAGGACTTCGAAAACACATGCGAAAGACGTTCACAATCATGTGGATAGGCATTCTAGCTCTAGCCGGGATTCCGCCGTTTTCAGGATTCTGGTCCAAGGATTCCATCATCGAATACACCTACGAGCTGGCCGTTCATTGGACCAATCCACTCGGATGGATTCTGTTCGTGTTTGCTGTTCTGGCCGCAGCATGCACCATCTTCTACAGCCTTCGATTGATGGGTATCACCTTCTATGGACCACCGAAGGAAACGCACGATTCCCACGATAGTCAAGAATCACATGAAGAAGAGTCTGAAGAGCATGTGGAATCAGAGGAGGAGCATCATGACGATCACCATTCTGACCCCCACGACCCGGGTCCAGCTATGATGGTTCCTCTCTACCTCTTGGCCGCATTCACAATCATAGCATTCGTGGTGTTTCCGTTCATCCAGAACATCGTGCTAGAATCCAGTCAAAGCTGGGCTGAGATCATGAATGAGATGATCATGGTCAAGCTAACTATGCCTGGAGTAGTACCATTCGCCATCACTCTGTTTGCCCTCGCAATTGGAGGTATCCCAGGCTACATAATCTACATCAGGAACGCAGACCGGAAGAACACAATCATCCCTGAGACTGGCTTCAGACGTCGAATCCACAACTTCCTCAAGCACCGGTGGTACATCAACGAGTTCTACTACTGGGTCCTGAACAAGTTCCTCAATGCCGCTGAGTGGTACAGAGTCAGGGTTGACAACAACATCATAGATGGAATCGACTTCAAGTCTGCAGATTCGGCGAAAGCCATATCTGGGAGGGCTCGTTGGTTTGACGACAACGTGGTAGACGGGTTTGCGGAAGGTATCTCCACACAGAGTGTCGCAGGATCTGAGAGAGGTCAGCGCGCTCAGACTGGAGTGGTGAATGACTACGTTGGAGTCATAATGTTCGGAATTGGGCTGCTGGTGATTATTGCCCTAATCACAATGGGGGTGATATAGAATGCAGTTCAATTTTATCGATAACTTGATCGCAATGCTGCCAATGGAATACATACTGCCCGTTATGCTGTTTCTACCAGTATTGGGAGCATTCATCGCCTACCCCTTAGGCAAGAGGGGTGCGCGAGCACTCACTCTGTTGATCACGGCATTCGAGCTAGTTCTTGCGATTCTCTTGGCTTTTGCAATCGACACTTCGACCGATGCAATGTCATACTCTTGGAGATTTGTGATGGGCACAATCCCCTTTGGAGGTGCATCGGCGAACCTGCAGATACTCCTCGGAGTCGATGGGATATCCGTGGCCATGATATTCCTATCGAACTTGGTTGTCTTTGTAGCCGCTCTTAACTCGAACCACATCCACAAGTCTGAAGGGCTCTACTATGCCTTCTTCCTTCTCCAGGCAACAGGTCTGCTGGGGGTCTTTATGTCACTAGACTTGATCAGCTTCTTCATTTTCTGGGAGCTTGTCCTGATTCCCTTGTTCTTCATAATAGGTCGCTGGGGCGAGGAAGGCTGCGAACACGCGGCTGTGAAGTTCTTCATCTATACTCACCTAGGCTCTGCAGTGATGCTTGTAAGCTTCATGGCACTCTACTTCCTTGGACCTGGTACGTTTGAGATGGTTGCCCTTCGCGAAGTTGGACTCCCTGTGGATGTTCAGATAGGATTTGCTTTGGCTGTCTTCATGGGAGCAGGAGTTAAGCTGCCAGTCTTCCCGCTTCACAACTGGCTACCTTGGGCTCACGTGAAAGCACCAACGCCTGGCTCGGTCATTCTTGCGGGAATCCTGTTGAAGATGGGCGGGTACGGGTTCATCAGGCTAGGCCTATGGATGGTGCCTGAGGGCTTCATGCATCTCAGTATCCCACTTGCAGTGCTGGCTGTCTTTACTTGTATCTACGCAGCGTTTGTTGCACTCGCACAAACGGACCTCAAGAGCATGGTGGCTTATACTTCGATCAACCACATGGCATGGGTACTGCTGGGAGTTGCTATCGGCGCGTTTGCTTTCCAGGCCGGCGTCACCCCTGACATCAGAGCGGCCGCAAGTCTTGCAGTTCAGGGAGCTGTCTTCATGATGGTGTCACATGGGGTGATAATATCAGTGATGTTCATCATGGCCGGTCAGCTTACCTACGCGGCTGGTTCAAGGGAGATTCCTGAAGTCCAGGGTCTCATGGCAAAGGCCCCAAGATTGTCAGCGGTCCTCATTTTGGCATCCTTTGCAGCCTTCGGCCTTCCCGGTTTCAGCGGTTTCATTGCAGAAGCTTTGGTCCTCTTTGGGTCTGTCAGTATCTACATCTGGTCAGGATTGATAGCGTTCGGGATCTTTGTCACGGTCGGTTATCTTCTATGGACACTAAACCGAATCGTATTCAGTGACCCGGACCCTGAGAAAGAGGTTGTAGATGCTCCTTGGAGTGACCTCATCGCGCCCATACTGATGATGGTCCCTGTGCTTGTGCTTGGATTCTGGCCTGACCTGATCCTCAATATGGTGACTCCGGTGGTCAACTTCATGCTTGGAGGTGTCCCATAGTGATGCAGTTCGAAGTATTCACAGACTTCCTTAGGTCGCTCTTTGCTCCGTTTGTTGACCTAGTTGTCACCTACATACCTTCAGAGTGGATGGCCTCACTTCCCGCCTTGACTCTGATTGCATTTGCATTCTTAGCTCTCATCGTCGGTCTGCGCCGAAGTCCTCTGGTGTTGAGTTTCATTGGAGTGTTCCTAGCAGGTGTGGAGATGGTACTTCTCGAGTCCTCAACCTATGGGTCCTCTTTTGGAGGACTGTTCGTACGGGACGCATTTGGTGACTTCTTCATCTGGATTATTCTCATCGTAGCTGTGTTTGTCCTGCTCTCATCTACAACATTCGGCGGCAACAGGGGAACATACAACTTCCTACTACTGATATCATTTGCAGGCGCAATCTGGGTCGTCATGGCTACTGACCTTGTTGCGCTCTTTGTCGCCTGGGAGTTGATGAGCACACCGACATACGTACTCGCGGCTCTCGGACCACATAGAGGAGCGATTGATGGTGCCACCAAGTACTTTGTAATGGGGCTTGTGTCGACGACGCTGATGGTCTTCGGCATAGCCATTGTCTATGGTGCCACGGGAGTGACCAACATGGCACTTGTCGCTGATGCCATAAGCGCAGTCTGGACCACTGTGCCAACCATTGCCGCTGAGGCTTATGCAATCCTTCTTGCGATGGTGCTGTTTCTCATTTCTTTTGGGTTTAAAGCGGCCACATTTCCAGGATGGATGTGGGTACCCGACACATACTCCACAGCCGATGGTAGTGTGACCGGGTACTTGGCCGGCGCGACGAAGAAGACTGCTGTGAGTGCTCTCTTGCGGATACTGGTTGTGGCATTCGTAGTTGCTCGCCTAGAGTGGATGCCGCTCATTGTAGCTGTGGCGATTCTGACGATGATCATCGGAAACACGATGGCACTGGCCCAACGGAACATAATGCGCATGTTCGCATATTCGTCAATCATGGTCATGGGAATACTCTTCGTAGGGATGTCAGTGGGAACGCAGTATGGAATCGCGGCAGCCATGTTCACAGCATTTGCACATGCACTGATCAAGACAGGGGCCTTCATCCTGACTTGGGCAATGGCTGTTCGCTTGGGTAAGGAGATAACCTATGACGACTTGGCGGGTCTCAGCAGACGCTCTCCGGGCGCAGCTGCGCTACTTGCCATCTTGGTGTTCGCGCTAGCAGGTGCACCATTCACAGCAGGTTTCTGGTTCAAGTGGCTGCTGATTCCTGCCAGTGCAGTTGAGATTGGACTCTGGTGGTTGGCACTGATAGCGGTCTTGAACTCTGTGTTCGCTCTGGGTTACTATCTCAGAGTCCTCAGGTATTGCTACTTCATGGAACCCAATGATGATACTACGTTTCGACTTGCTCGAGCACCGATGCTTGCTGTCGCACTAGCTGTGATTGGCACGATAGCACTGGGAATCATGCCAAGTCTTGTGCTAGACTATGCTTTCGATGCTGCTGCCTTGTTCGCGGTGCCGTAGCATCATAAGGACCCGCTGCCGATCCATGGGCAGAATGAAGAAGAGATGGGAATATTCGACCCACCAACGTCCTAGGTTACCAAACGGAAAGTGACTATGCAAACGGAAACTCGACCGATTATATACAAGTATAACAATAGTTTACTTGCCTGAATCATAGTGAGCAGACATTTCCTACTACACCAAGTCCCTGTCGGTGCTGTTGCCGGATCCCGGTGCTCATTGTGATTTGTCAGGCACCTCTATGGGTGTACTTCGGTGACCCATCTCCCGTCACCGATAGCGCAACGAACGAACGCGCGAAATCGCAGGTCCTATCCGACCTCATCTCGTGAGGAAGTGGGCGCCACCACCTACTTCCTCACATCCAAATCGCTTGTGTGCTAGAATACCACATCATTCGACTTGGGCAGTGCTATGTTTCTTCACACCTTGTTCTATGAGCTCTGTGAAAAGCTCTTCAACATTCTCTCCTGTCTTAGCGGAGGTTTCCACGTAGTTGACATTCAACCACTTGGCAAGCATCTCTCCGGCCTCTGGTGGAACTCGTCTGTCAATCAAGTCTATCTTGTTTGCCACAAATGCTACGACCGCGTTCGGGTTCACAGAAATGAAGTTACGATACCATTCATACACACCCATGAATGACGCTGGCGACGTTACATCATAAACAATGAATGCAATGCTTGCTCCAGCCATATATCGAAGTCTAAGCTCCTTAAATGATGGCTGTCCTCCTAGGTCCCACGTGATCAATTGGACGGGGACCTTCTTCCCTCTCGGTGTTTCAACTTCAAGGTTCTTCAACAGAATATTGGTCCCCAGAGTCGCCTGGTAGGAGGCTGCAAATGTTCCCTCCATATACCTGATCAAGCAGCTTGTCTTCCCTGTGGTCGCATCCCCCAGAGAAACCATTTTGAACATATACATTGGCCTGCCTGATCCCAATTCCGATACTTCCAGATTCCTTACGGCTACTGACGGGCATTTGGAATATAACAATCCATTCTGTCTGTAATCCGTTGGACTGTTTGACAATTGGGCTTAGGAGCCTTTTGAAGAACCAGGGCTTGTTCTCTGAAGGACATTTGCCAGAGCAGATGCGGCGCGTTCTGGGTTCGAGAACACAGCAATACTGTTCGCCTCAAGCATTTCTCTCCCTCCGGGGGGCCGGCATTCAGGTGCGTTTAGCACACCCACAACGCATTTCCCGGAATATGATACCGTTTCGATGATTGTTTCGATTGGCATCCCTTCTCCAATCTCTTTCTGATAGTTCGGAGAAAAGACAATCATAACTGCGTCAAAATGCGGCTCCTTCATAATGAGTTGGAATGCGCCTCCGAAGATTTCGGGCATTGCCCACCCCTGAGCCAATAGGTCAACAGGGTTCGTGATTGGTATGTCTACCTGCATTGCAAGCATGTCTTGGATGGCTGATGCGGTTTCTCTGCTTGGCGGAGGGAGTTGAATGCCGCGGGTTTCAAGGATCTGTGCTGCTATCAGGGCAGGGCCCAGAGTATGAGTCACGATGGCAACACGTCTACCTTTTGGTCTTTCCTTTGACAACGTGAGGATCTTGGCGGTATCAATCATCTCGGTGATCGTGTTGACTCCAATGCCTCCAGCCTGACGAACAGCTGCGGTGTAGAGTTCATGACGTCCGGCGAAACTACCAGTGTGACTCTGTGCAGCGGCCTGTGCGGCAGGCGTAGTTCCCACCTTGTAGACTATCACATCTTTATCAAGAGTTGATTTGCCTATTTCCTCATACATCTGTCTGGCTTTCTCCGTTCCTTCGACGAACAGGCACATAACGTCCGTTTCATCATCCTGAGAAAGGAATTGGACCATGTCGTCGAAGTCAATGTTGACACGGTTTCCAATGGATGCAAACTTCGCCACGCCGACACCTGCATCGAATGCTGAGTAGATCATTATCCCGGCTACTCCTCCGCTCTGACTCACGAATGAAACGCTTCCCTTCTTGAGGGGTACAGGATGGGGAAAGAATGTGGCATTGAGATATTTGTTGACGTTTCCTGCTCCCAGACAGTTTGGACCGATGACCGCAATACGAGCTTCGTCCGCGATATCTTTCACGGCTTGTTGATGCTTTTCACCCAGGGGCCCAAGCTCCTTGAAGCCAGCAGAGAAGATTATTGCTCCTCTAACACCCGCACTTGCACAGTCGGTGAGAGCAGGGAGCACTTGTTGTGGCCCCAATGCTATGATGGCAAGGTCGATCTGGTCATCTATGTCCGAAACACTCGGGAAGCACTTCACACCTCCTATCTCCGAGTGTTTTGGATTCACTGGGTACTTCCTGGCATCATAATCATGAAGCGCAAGAAGAGTCTGAGCGCCCAGCTTCTCCGACCTCTCCGAAGCTCCTATTACTGCAATGCAATCTGGGTTGAAAAGCCTGTCAAGTGATTCAATCTTCCAGTCCAACAGCCGGGTTCCTCCTTCGGCCCGTGTGATGGTGTGTGTATGAATAGTTCCTCGGTAATTGGGCCCTCACTTATTCTCTGCGGTCGCAATGAGTTGCCGGATTGTCCTCATGACGATTCGATTGAGCTCTGCTATTGCGCCTTCATAGTCAACCAGAGTCACTATCTCTACCGACTCTTTGGCGGCACACTTCAACATATAGTCCTGAATAAGCCGTGTTCCTTCGAACTCGTTGTGTCTGACCTGGATGTCATCTGAGACAGTCTTCAATCCAGATGTGCTGCATTTGGCCAGAAACATTATCCTGTGCACTTCCGCTGGCGGATTGATTAGGACCTCTACTACTCCGGCGCCAAGGCCCTGAAGGCTACCTGGAGTTATATGCACACCTTCCACAATTGCCTCCGCCCCTTCATTGAGCACTCTCTCCACCGCTTGATTGACTGCGGGCATTATGTGCTCGCATTGAGCTATGTAACCCCGGACAACTGGATGAAGATCTTCAGGTCCTGTTTGTTTGTGGATGTGGGCTTGGTACGTATGGGTGTAGAGTTCTGGATACTCGTCAGGAGAATGCCCCGTTCGTATGACCTGC
The DNA here is from genome assembly GCA_046758445.1 of Candidatus Thorarchaeota archaeon. Lineage (GTDB taxonomy): Archaea > Asgardarchaeota > Thorarchaeia > Thorarchaeales > Thorarchaeaceae > SMTZ1-83. The sequence goes on from JBHIAE010000018.1 coordinate 46,422, forward strand.
CTGATTGTGTCAGTACTGATTATGCGAGTGACTGCGAGATTGACTATCAAGTCCAGTGCCAACATGGACTTCCCCGTGGCAGACGCACCTTCTAGTACAAGGACCAGGGGCTGAGTATCCGTTCCTTTCCTCCTCAAGCTATTGAAGCGTTCCAGCAGGTCAAAGTCATCTAGCAGAGCTGCATTCATTGAACGAACTGATTTTCTACATGCTGATATGAGATCATCATATGCAGGAATCTCGTCATTGTCTGAGAACCGTTTTTGCAGCTCCGCAATCGCGCTCTCCGCATCGAGACGTGATAGACCGCTCAGACGTAGTCTGCCCTTCAGAGCTGTAAGTGGATATGGTATCGTTTTTCCTCTGTATTTCATTCTCATGGGAACAACTCTGATTCTTGGCTGTGTCCTGAGCATAACATGTGAACTGGCTCAAAAGGACTTCCATGTGCAGTATCCCTTGCCTTCTCGTCCTGGGTCTCCACGAAAGGATCTCCCGGTCTTCGACCTTGGTCTTTTGCGGCGCGGTGACTGCCCCATGAAAGGTTTGCTCATATCAACTGAATCATCGATATTGTCAATCGATTCGTCCAACTCAACAATCTCACCTTGTCGACCGACAGTCAACTGCATGCATTCATCGTAGACTATCACTCTACCCTTGCGAAGCAGGTACGTCTTACCAACTTGGACTGCTTCTACATCGTGATTCCAGAGTATGAGTGTGATCTTGCCACTCGGGTCACCTATGACCGCCTCAGCAACAAGATGATTGGTTCTCCATTTACGTGACACGACTCTCCTTGGCTCCTCCACCGATAGAACCATGAACTTGACAGTCACTTCTCCGCGATGTGGAGTAATCTCTGAGATGTCAGTCCCTGCTGGCGAAATCGCTTCTTGTTTTCTTCCAATATCGGGCTGATTCAATCTTCTCATCCACACTAATGTAGCTCAGAGATACTAAAGAAGACCTACAAAGAACAACGGATTGCAACGCCATTACAGCTATTCATAAGTCGGTTCCACACTATAGTTTAGCAAAGCAGTCTTGACTCAAATGATCAATACAACAACTACATTCCTTTAGAGGATGAATCTATGACAACCAGGATCTTCATCGTCGATGATGAGCCGGATATCATCAACATTCTGTCCCAGTTTCTCGAGAGATACATCGACAATCTTGAGGTCATCTCAGCCTTGAACGGTGAGGAAGCCGTTGAGAGAATCACTCAGCTGGCCAAAGAGGATAGTCTCCCGCATGTCACCCTTATGGACCTCAAGATGCCGGTCATGGACGGCATTGAATGTACTAAGAAGCTAACGGAATTGGGAGTGGAGAATGTCCAGATACTCACCGCCTATGTCGACCGGGACCTGATTGGCCGTGCTGTTTCTGTGGGGGCGAAAGGACTTCTCATGAAGAGTGAAGGGCTGAATACTGTCGCCGCGAAAGTTGCCGAGATGGTTCGGGGAGTTCGACCTCCGACCTAGGCACAACAAATGAATGCTGAAATCTACCTCCGCAATGCTTTTCTGTCCTAGACTGTTTAGTCTGCTTCATAATACCGAGAGTGAGGAATGAACGATGCTCCGCTTCCGCCGCAAACCGATTCTGTTTGGTGTGGCCGTCTTCGGTGCACTGTTGCTCCTTTCCAGTGCATCTCTGACTGTATCGCAACCTCCGGGCTGGTTTGGTGACGATCATGTACACGCATACATCGCCATCAACGGCGTCAGCATCACCGCTACCAGTCAGACTGCACCAATTGAGATTGACCTTGACACGCCAACCTCTATTCACATTGAAGTCGATGTAGTAGGATCCACCGCTGTATTCAGCCTAAATGGCACAATAAGCTTCTTCTACCAGAGCATCAAGATATTCGAGCTCTTTCTAACTCAAGATGAAACAGTGTCCTCCTTGGCACCTGCTGATCCCATATTGCCCGTCGACGCACTCATAGACTTTGGGTCTATCCTCAGGACCACTCTTGGAGGTTATGAGGTTGATCTGATTACTGGCCAATTTGAAGCGTCAGTCAGTCTCCTATACCATCTGGATGGAGAAACAGCAGGCGTGGATGCACCTCATCGTATCGAGCAGATGTTCTTCTTGGTGATCCCTCCGGGTGATGCACTCGGCGCCATAACCTCTGTTGCAGGCATTGCAACCGTGGTCGCAACCGGCGCGGCAGTAGTAGGAGTGGGAACGAACATCAAGAGCGTGTTTGATGGTTTCAGCACGGCACACAAGCTCAGGTCAATTCAGAAGAAGGCTTCTGAGATTCGATCTCTTCCAGACCTAACTGTTCTGGGAGCGCTTCCTGCGTTATTCTCAATCGTCGCTGGAATGGTGAAAGTGAAGAAGAAGAAGGAAGAAGACATAGAGAGGGAGGCTGCCGAAGGGAAGGAAGGTGTAAGCGAGTACATCGTTCGTCAACGTGTACGTGAGATTGCCCCCGAAGCATGGCGGCGGCAAAGGTGTCCCAACTGCAGGACCAAGTGGCGAGAGGGCGCAAAGACCTGCAAGAAGTGTCACATAGATATCGATGGTGCTGAGGATAAGTATGCAGACCTCTTGGCTTCAAGGGTGGACAAAGCGCTGAGAGTCATGGGTAAAAAGAAGTCACTCTCGATTCGGAAGCTGGCGAAGAGAACCAAGTCCAGTGAATACAATGCTGGAGTGATTGGGGCAGCAATGGTCGACACCGAGGTGACTGAGATTCAGAAGATCGAAACGCCGACCCGGAGCTTCATAATGAACATTGGAGGTCTGGCATTTCTGATCCTCACATGGCAGCAGCTCCTTGGTGGAGCAGCTAGTCAATTCCAGACGACTCTCACTGTGGTGGGAGGTACTCTCTCACTAGGAGTGATAGTGGCCCTCTACTTCTCGCGCAGGACTCAGATTCAAAAGCTGAAAGAAGAGCTCGATGAGAAAGGAATTGGGGTCACCGATGACATCAGCGACGTGCCTGAACAAGAAGCTCCACCATTCGAAGTGGAAGATGTGACCGAGCCAGACACCGATGAGGAGGCGGATGAGCCCCCGGCAGAAGACGAGTCAAAAGAGTTACTTGAGGAGGAATCAGACGAAGGCCTTCCTGAAGACTAGACTTTAGAACTGGAGTGGTCTCTCCACGTGGGGTCTTCATTCCAGTGTCTTCCACCTCCGGCAATTGCTACCACGCAGCACCGATAGCCTAAAGACGACAGGCCGCTCTCCGCCTCTCAGAAGTCTAGTCAGACTTGAGAGTAGGAGACTCAAAACATGACCGAGAGAATCGCAGTGATAGGATGTGGTGCTGCAGGAGCCACAGCCGCACTGCAGGCCCGCAAGTACAGCAGAGATGTTTCAATCACTGTCTTCAACACGGAGGTCTATTCGCAGTACTCTCGTTGCGGACTGCCCTACACGATATCGGGCAAGGTAAGAGCATACGAAGATCTTGTGCTAATGCCACCGAACAACTGGAACCCCTTGAAGATTGATGCGAAATTGGGAACGAAAGTGAACCGCATTGACCATTCGGCACGCGTACTCAGTTATGACGGAGAGTCAGGGGACAAGACGCTTGAGTATGATGCACTGGTCTTTGCAACCGGAGCAGAGAACAAGGACCCCCCCATCAAGGGTCTGGACAAGGACCGTGTTTACGGGTTGAGGACCATTGATGACGCCAAGGCTCTTTCTGTCGAGGTAGAGAATGCCAAGCAAGCGGTTGTGATCGGAGGCGGACTCGTAGGGATGGAAACGGCCGAGGCATTCCACGAACGCGGGCTAGACGTAACGGTCGTGGAGTTCCTTCCTCGTATCATGCTAGCGATGGTTGACCCGGATTTGGCCGAGATAGTGGAAGACCATTGCAGGGAGCAAGGCATCAGGATATTGACGAATACAGCAGCCCAGGAGATTATCGGGGAGAATAGTCCATACAGCATTGTTGTGAAGGATAGAGCCACTGAAGAAGAGCAGAACATTGATGCTGACTTCGTAGTTGTCGCAACCGGGATTCGACCCGTGACAGGCCTTGCAGAGGAAATAGGCGTCAAGATCGGGCCCACGGGGGGCATTGTTACTGATGAGAGAATGATGACCAATCTTGAGGATGTGTATGCATGCGGTGACTGTGCGGAGCACAAAGACTTTGTCACAAGGACTCCCTCACCAGGAGGTCTCGGGACCATTGCTGTCAGGCAGGGTAGAGTCGCTGGAATCAATGCTGCCGGGGGTGACGAGAGATTCGTAGGTATCGTAGGCGCCAAGGTCACGAAGCTATTCGGTCTCGAAATTGCCAGCACTGGACTTACTACAGAAGTGGCGGCACGCCTTAATGTTCCCGTTGTGAAGGGTTCGATGAAGGGTAGCACAAAGCCTCCCTACTATATTGGAGGGAAGGACCTGAAGGTCAAGACCTTCTTCAACAAGGAAACCGGCAAGCTCGTGGGTGGTCAGCTCGTCGGGCTAGAGGATGCGGCCATGAGACTCAATGTCTTGACGATTGGAATTCAGAATGATGTTGATGCATCCGAGCTGTTTGACTTCGAGAACTGCTATGCGCCAGCAATATGTGACACTTGGGATCCTCTAGTCGAAGCTGCTTCGGCAGCCAAGCGTAGACTCAAGAAGAAATCACGGTGACATTTTCGAGAGCGTACTGGAATGAACTCATCTGCGTTGGTGAGCTTGTCACCACCACAATCTCTAATTCAGAGGTAGTAGATTTGGAGTAGTCGTAGACGGCCTTGGATACTTCCTCCGCCACTTCCCAGCTAGGTATCCGTGCCACCTCGAGACCCAGAGTGTAGATTCCGATGCGTTTGGCTTCCACACGGTCAGCGGCTCTCAATGCGTTCTTCACTGTGTCGTGAATCGCTGATCTCCTGTCAGGAGTTTCCATGGTGAGCGGGGGCCAGAACTCAGCGTTCTCAGCAGTGGAGTGCTCTTGAATGGAGATACCAAGACCACCTGGAATACTGCCCGCATCTATGCGCGCCAGGACGTTCTTGGATTTGACTACAAGATCGAGTTTGGAATCTGTATAGGGTCCGAGACGGACCATTACCTTGACCGAGTCGAAGTAGCAGTCAGTCATTATTCGTCCCTCAAGGCACTTTCCATGACTTGATCAATCAGCGCGTCCTCAACTGCCTTCTCAAAGAGGTCACACATGTCCTGGGTAAATCCGACTAGCATCACCTTCTTGACCGATCTCGCAGCTCTAGTATACTCAGTGACTGCCTCGGCGATTGCCTTTGCTGACTCCTCTTTCTTGAGACCTCCGATTCCTGAGCCAATGGCCGGGAAGGCGACTGCCTCAAGGCTGTTCTCACATGCGATGTCAAGTGCAGTGTTGACTGAAGACCTCACATTCCAGTAGGTCGCACTTCCCCCTGGAGGCATACCGGCACAATGGATTACGTGTTTAGCCCGAAGCTTTCCTGCAGTCGTGATCACCGCTTCGCCCGGTCTAATTGGCCCCCTGCTTAAAGCCTCCTTCTCAATCACTGCCCCGCCTTTTTCCTTGATTGCTTCAGCCACACCTCCGCCCATCCACAAATCTGAATTGGCAGCGTTGACAATGGCGTCAACATCCAACTCAGTTATGTCCCCGAGGTGGGTCTCAATCAGGACACCACCAACTCTCCTTTCCATTGAGCGTGTCTCCTGTTCTCTCAGACCTTAGTTGTATGACAAAAGGGCGTAAAAGTGCTTCGTGCCAACGGAACCTTTTTTTCTGCATGAGTCTGTGTTGCTCCCAGGCGAGAACTCTGGACGACATTGAACCGCAAGAACTTGTCACAATCATCTCGAAGTACGGGATGCCAAAGAAGATCCACTTCGCCACGGACTTTCTTGAGTTCGAATGCAACCTCGTGAAGGAGAGTACGACGAAGGGGCGATACCACGACATAACTTGCTTCATTCAAAGTGGTAGTGAATACGTTGTCATCCAGAAGCACGCGTACGCGAACACTGGTATCTACAGAGCGCCATCGGGTGGGGCGAACTCATGGGAGCCCCTGGAAGACGCCGCGAAGAGAGAGATGTATGAAGAGACCGGACTTGAGATTGAGCTTCTGAACTTTGTACTCGACTCGAGGCTAGACGTTGTCTGCGAGGATGGAACCATTCCTTGGCGGTCTCTTGTCTTTCTTTCACGGGCAATCGGCGGTGAGATGGGTGCCGTTGATACCCGTGAGATATACGAAGTCAGGACAATGTCCCGTGAGGAAATGCTCGGCGAGCCACTTCGTTTGATGGAGGAATCAGGATGGGGCGGCTTTAGGTATAGAGCCTTCTTGACGAGGTCCTTCTTTGAGCAGCTTGACTCACTCGGGCTTTGAGCGTCCAATGTACCGAGAAACAGCCTTGTACACAAGACTTGGGCAAGTATGATTGGCCAAGCATTCTTCTGAAGGATGCGACAATGGATTATGGATGCATGAAACGATACGGGGCAGTGACATGGAGAGCAGGGAGCCTACAATCAGGAATTTGACACTTGATGATTGGGAGACTTATGAGGAATTCCGTGAAGGTCTTGAAACAGACTTTCAGCTTGATGAGGAGAGTTTCAAGAAGCTTGTAGATGGCGATGGATGTTTTGGCCTGTTCTTGGATGCGAAGCAAGTTGGCTATCTCAATCTCTACAGAATTGACGAAGATGAAGGCAATCTCCAGGGTATTGTCGTGAGAAATGAGTATCATGGAAAGGGATATGGAAGTATGCTAGTAAAGCATGCTCTCGATTGGTTCACAGAGCGAGACTTGAGGCGGGTCCACCTTTACACACAGGTAGACAACAAGATTGCTCGAGGTCTCTACACAAGGTTTGGCTTCGAGTTAGAAGCAAGGGCATGGCATTACATCGTTCCCTTGAATACATTGAAACCGCTCGGCAAGTACAGCTGTCAAGAGATACTTGAAGAAGAGATTGATTCTGTCGGAAACAAGTACCCTAGTCATCTGTCGGCTGGCCGGATCCGGCGTTCTCTTGAAAGTGATAGTCAGCACGTGCTTACGCTTAAGGACAGCGAGGACGAGATTGTGGGAGTCTGTCGCTTCACTCCAGGCTTTCCTGGTTGCATGCCTTTCGTGCTCGATGACGTTGAGTGTCTTGATGATTTTCTGGTTGGACTCGAGCCCTACAGGCTTCCGGAGTTTGACCATGTCCGAATTACGTTTTCTCATGACCACAAGTTGGCTGAGCTCTGTAGAGACCGTGGATACGAGCTGTATCATGATTTGGTCAAGATGTCACGAGATTTGAGCTAGGACGGAAACTCTGCTAATCTGCTGAGGCTGCTGTGCCGATACTCTGCTTAGACTACGCGTGTTCTTGCTGAGAGGCGGTTTGAACATGCCTCATCCAAGTTCACCAAGATGACACTAAAAGAGCTCCTTGACGAGAGTCTTGTCAAATCTAGATTCGCTGAGCTTAAGAGCGCAAGTGCGCAACTAGAGAGTGTCAAGAGATACGCCAGAGCGGCTGGGATCGCGCTCTTGGCCATGAAGACCTTCACGTGGATGTTTGGAGCGGCTGGTGTACTATGAGGTGGAATGACTGAGGAGTAACAGGTTGGCACGACTACTCAATAGGTATGAGGGATACTGGGAGGCGGATGAGGAGTACCTCCTCAAGACCGGAGAGAACTTCACTCTGACTGAGAGTGGACTTGAACAACTGTCACAAGTTCAGAAAGCAGCGATGGCTATCTCACAGCTGACGGAGTCTGAGTGTCAAGAACTTCTCGAGCTTGGAAGGTCATACCTTGAGGATGGTCAGATCGAAAGAGTCGGTGACCTAGCCTTCATCTATTCAGTAGCTGATGGTTTCCCACCCCCTGGAATGACCTTCGATACTGGGTACGTGGGCGTCCCTGGCTCTCTCCTTCAGTCATACTTCATCGCCTATTGTCTTAGTCCATTGTTCGGACACGATGAAACAATAGTCTATCATGATAGGGTCAGACTTCAGTTGCACAAGCCACCGAACGGCAGGGTCGGTGACCTGTTCCTCACGAACAAGCGAATCTTCGTCCTTGGAAGAAGGAACCTTTACGACTCAAAAGGACCGGACATATATCAGATCATATACCCTGACCTGAACGAGAAGAAGCACTTCATAGGCTTAGACTACATTGACCTTGAGAGCATAAAGAGGTTCGTCACCAAGAAGGACCGCATTGACATCACAGCCCACCTCACATACGGGAGGGCAAAGTCGACAACTATCCATGGACCACTCTGGGTGAAGTTGGAGTTCCCAAAGAAGATAACTATGACCACAGGAGATTTCCATCTAAGAATCGAACCAGGCGTCATTCTCAAGAAGTACGCCCGTGAAGGGTGGGACGAGAAGAAGCGAATCGCCAGGCTATCCCAAGCTATTGAGAAGGCTAAGCAACCCTTGGAAAGCCAGTAAAGCCAGTGGTTCAGTACATCAGTCAATGCCATTATGTTCGGTTCAAGTCCGAATGTGAGTCGACATCGAGAATTCTCAACGCATATCGGTGTGGCACAAAACAAAAGAGAAGGCTGCAGAAACTGCCTGCAGCCTAGGGCATCATCGTGATCTCCAGTTTCGACACGAGCTCCTTGTAGCGGTTACGAATCGTCACTTCTGTGACTCCCGCCGCCACAGCAATCTGGCGCTGTGTCACTCGGTTGTCTGTCAAGATTGACGCAATGTAGACCGCGGCTGACGCCAGACCTCGGGGGTCTCTTCCGGTGATCAGTCCTCGAGTAGCCCCCGCTTTCTTGAGAATCTCTAGGGCTACCTTCTGGACCTCGCCTGGTAGGCCCAAGTCAGCAACGAGTCTTGGAACATAGTTGCCTGGCTTCATTATTGGCATCCTTATTCCGAGCTTCGTCACCAAGAGCCTGTATGAAGCGCCCAACTTCTTCTTGGTCACTCTGCTGTGCTGCGCAATCTCTTCAAGAGACCGTGGTGATTCCATCAACCTACAAGCGGCATAGACTGCCGCTCCAACCATGGCATCGATGGAACGACTTCTCACGTAGCGGCCCAGGATGAGTTTCCTGTACAGACTAGCCGCACTCTCCTTGAGGGTCTTTGTCAGTCCCATCTGAGAGGCAAGTCTGTCCAGTTCTGTCATTGCCTGAGCAAGATTCCGCTCGAGCGAGCTGTGGACTCTTGTCCTTCTCTGCCACTTCCTGAGTCGATAGATCTGGGCGCGCTGTGAGGCTGTGAACCGAGTCCCAGTTGCGTCCCGATCACGCCAATCGATCATAGTTGAGAGACCCTTGTCATGAATTGCAAGGCTAGAAGGCGCACCGGTTCTCGCTCTAGCGTCTCGCTCTTCTGACGTGAATGCTCTCCACTCAGGACCTGTATCAATGCGATGATCGGTCAGTACTAGTCCACACTGAGTACAGACCAACTCGCCGTTCTCATAGACCGACTCTGTGCTCCCACAGTCGGGACACGTGTGGTCCGCTATTGTTTCACTTTCTACTTTGTTCAGATTCTTCTTCTGATATGTTCTGGATGCTATCCTACTCTCCCTCCTTAGGGGAATGGGTGGTGTGGTGTCTCCACCCGAATCGCGTGCTTTCCCTGTGCTTATGGCGCCATTGTGATGTTAAGCTTGTTCACCAATTCCTTGTAGCGATTTCTGACTGTGACCTCTGTGACCCCCGCAGCCATTGCGATGTCTCGCTGAGTCACCCTGTGGTCCGTCAGAATCGACGCGATGTATATTGCTGCCGCGGCAAGCCCTCTCGGGTCGCGGCCAGTTACGAGACTTCTCCTTTCCTTTGCCATGTCAAGTATCTCAAGCACCTTCTGCTGAACCTTGCCCGGGAGATTCAGTTGTGTCATGAGACGCGGCACGTAGTTCGCTGGGTCAGAGATTGGCATCTTCAACCTCAGCTTCTCGACGAGCAATCGATAGTGCTGACCAATCTTCTTCTTTGTGACCCTACTGTGTCTGGAGATCTCCTCAAGGGACCTAGGGGCTTCCCTCAACCTGCAGGCTGCGTAGATCGACGCACCCACCATTGCATCGATAGACCTGCTGCGTGCTAGTCTCTTTACGATGAGTTTCCGGTAGAGTAGAGCCGCTAGCTCCTTAATGCTCTTTGTGAGTCCCAGCTGTGATGCGAGTCTGTCGAGCTCAGACATTGCCTGAGCGAGGTTCCTGTCAACTGAGCTGTGGACTCTGGTTCTAATCTGCCACTTGCGAAGTCGATAGAACTTCGAGCGTTGAGCGGCCGTAAAACGCTTCCCTGATTGGTCATGATCGCGCCAGTCAAGCATCGTAGACAGCCCTTTGTCATGGATGGCGTACGAGCTTGGAGCCCCTGCCCGGGAGCGTGCGTCCTTCTCGTCGGCCGTGAAGGCTCTCCATTCTGGACCCGTGTCAATGCGATGGTCACTCACCACCAACCCACAGGTGGCGCAGATCCTCTCGCCTTTCTCGAGATCCTGGACTACCTCATGTCCACCACAGTCTGGACATGTGAAGCCAGTCTTTGGCCTCTCAGACCTCTTCCTTCCGGTTCCGGATGCCATTTTCTTTCGACCTCTCCTCAGCCCTTGAGTATGATCAAAGCAAGTTCCTCGACTCACCTTGTTTTAGTGTGTCGAAGATATCTTGGCGGCGCAGTCTACGATCAAGAAGTTCATCAGACCCTCGGGCAGACCCTTAAGTTTATATATAAGAACACATTC
>JBHIAE010000019.1:0-54781 GCA_046758445.1 Candidatus Thorarchaeota archaeon
CTCCACCTTCTTCGAAACTCGAAGAAGTAGAGTACAAACAGGATGGTGAAGATGTAGATGGGTACATTGACTATGAATTGATACGCTAACCTGAAGAGGATCATCCCCGGGGCCGGAGGCGTAACGATTGGACGCACTCTAAAGATTGTAAACCCTTCAACAACTGCGGGTGTGGGGAGTACATTCAGAATATAGTCCATTCCCGGAAGCGATATCCACGTCATAACTGAAATAGTGAGTCCAGCGGCCAATGCGAATCCTTCAAGGCCTCCCCTGATGCGGGATCTGACAAAGTGTCCGATGATTCCCAGTAACAGCATAGACGCAAATGGGATTGCAAGCATGAGAAGAATCCAGATTGCCGGGGCGATGAGGTCATAATTGTTGGTGGCTAGTAAGAGCTCACTGGCCACTTGAGTGTCGACCTGTCCGGGCATGATTCTGAAATCAGGAGGCCATGGTCTCAAAGCATTTGCATAGCTTAGAGTTACCGCCATCACTGCGCCAATGAATGCTCCCGTGACAGCGATTCCGGTTGCCACTCCTGCGACACCTGTTGTCAGAGCATCGCCTTCAGCGGATTCAGGCTCGTGGCGCCTCACTCTAGCGATTCTATCAAAGGTCTTCTTGTAGAGAGAAACCGCGAAATCCTCAGTGAGAGGCAATATGATGATGGCAAAGAGGATTGGCGGTGCTGCTTGTATCAAACCGTTGAAGAAGTACTGGAATACATAATCGAGTATCTGAGGCTCAGTCAAAGGAACCCAGCCGTTAGCAGGTAGCAATAGTATTGGCGCAGTCAAAGCATTTGAAACACCAATCACCAGGAGGAGCAAAGACAGAAGGATGTTCAATCTGAAGAACCATCCTAGAACGCCTCTCATCATCTCTCCGCCTACGTCCCGGCCACCAAGTTTCATACCAGCACCTTTGGCGAGTCTGTTTGATGCGGGATATCCGAATCTGTAGATCCATGTCAAGAATATCAGGACACCCAAAACGTAGAGGTTGGGGACGACTTCAGGGCCGATTGGATGACCGCTTTGGTAAAGAATGTAAGGTACTATGTCCCCATTGTAAGCAAAGATGGATGGGATTATGGTAGCCAGGCCGATGATTAGGTAGTCCTTCCAAGCATCGCGCCAAGCCCGCGACTGAACCTCCGGATCGAGGGGTTGGGGCTCCACTCCTTCGAAAGTTATGTTGTTAAGACGGTTTCTCAAGCCGGAATAGCCATCACTCTCTGGCTCACTATCCGTGAAACGCCCAATTAGATTCTTGAACCTCATCTTCAAGGGATCCTGGAGAGTCAACTTTAGGGCGAGTACCACCATCCCGAAGAGAACAGCGAAGAATGAAACCATCACCCAAGTCAGGTACTCCTGTAGTGTGGTTGTGAACTGAAACATGAGGTCGGTTATGAGCATCCAGGTCAGCCCGCCTCCATCGATCCAGGGATCAAATCCTGGGATCACCGCTCCTGATTCGGGAATAGACCATATCCAGAATAGGAAGAAAGTGATTGTCTTGACGTACATGAGTGCAATGAAAGCTTCAATGAACTTGTTGCTCCTCTTGCTGAAGAATATCAGATAGATAAGTGTCACAATTAGCGGTGACAAGAACTCGAAAACAAGCGTCAGTAAAGTCAACTCAGCCATGACGCAGCACCTCGCCTCACTATAGACCTGATACAGAATTGGCCCCATAAAAAAAGGTTCGTCAGACAGACCGGAAGCTACAGCTCTCTATGGCCAGATTTATATGTCAAAGGTAACTATCGTGAAGACTGGCAACTCATCCACGTTATGAGGAGAGTATGATGGAGATCAGTAAAGAACTAGAGGAAATGATTAATGACCAGCTCAACTTCGAGCTCTACAGTGCCCACATCTATCTGGCTATGGCTGCCTACTTTGAGGAGAAGAACCTTGGCGGAATGGCCCATTGGATGGAGGTCCAAGTCGATGAGGAGTATGCTCATGCCATCCGCTTTTACCGACACATCGTTGAACGGGGCGGAAGAGTGGTGTTGAACGAGATTCCTGCCCCTCAGAAGGAGTGGAGCTCACCTCTCGATGCCTGGGAAACAGCATACAACCATGAGCAGTTGGTCACATCGCGCATCTACAAGATCGGGGACCTTGCCGCACAGCAGGGAGACAGAGCAGCGCAGAGTATGCTCAATTGGTTCTACGATGAGCAGGTTGAGGAAGAAAAGAGCACGATGGAAGTACGTGACAAACTGAAGCTCATCGGCGACTCAATAGCAGCGCTTCTACAGCTTGATGCTGAGCTGGGTGCAAGGCCGCCAGCCGGACCAACCCCAGTTGAATCCACAGCCCAGTAGATTTTGCGGTTCATCTGTCCAAGCAGCGTTCTGGTTCGAAGATGAAGACTCGGACCAGACCACTCTGTGCTTTTCTTGATTAGCAGACTACTTATGTCAGGTCTGCACCCAACAGGCGGGGTGAAACAGACACTTGCTACCAGACGATTTGGTCGTGGCTGTGAATGCAAAAGTTTCCGGAAGTCGCGCTTTCGACTATGTTGACTCTATCTCGAAGTACCACAGAATCCAAGCTAGTCCGGGGCTTCACGCAGCAATACTCCATCTGAAAGAGGAGATTGCCAAGGTTTCAAAGGCAAAGACAAAGACATTCGAATATCCTGCCGATGGAAAGTCTCAGATAGAATCGTGGACGGCTCCGTTTGGTTGGTCACCGACATCAGGTACGCTCGAGCTTCTAGAGCCAGAGCAAGGAGTGTTGGCGGACTTTCACGCTGAACCCATTTCTTTGATCGCACACTCGCAATCTGCCGATATGGAGTACGAGGTGGTCTATGTTGGAGAGGCCCTAAGCCCCAAGGACCTCGAAGGGAAAGACATCGCTGGCAAGGTCGTCCTTACAGATCACCTTGCAAGAATCGCCTACAGGCCTCTTTGCGTGCACGGAGCTGCGGCTGGTATGTTGACCTACGTGCCTCCATCAGGCGTTGATGAGATAGCCCACCTTAGAAGATACGATGCCTTCTGGCCAGCCCCAGGAGAGGACAAGACATCCTGTTTCGGTTTCTCACTGAGACAGGCAGATGGCCTCAAGATGAAGAAGTGGCTCGAGGAAGGGAAGGTGGTCCGAGTCAAAGCAAGTGTCAACGCCAAACTGGGCACTGGAAAGGTGGAAGCTCTCTCTGCCCTCATAGAGGGGAAAGACACTTCGAAGGAGTTCTGGCTCTTTGCCCACGTGTGTCACCCGCACCCTGGAGCTAATGACAACGCTTCTGGCAGCGGTGCCCTCATGGAAGCATTGAGGGTCATTTCATCTCTAATTGACGAGGAGATAATGGAGAAACCAGAACACTCGATTAGGTTTGTCTGGCTTCCGGAGTGGTCTGGTACTCTCCCGTTCATTCACAACGAGAAGACTTTGGTTGAAAGATGTCTGGGCATGCTCAACTTGGACATGGTGGGTGCAGACCCTGCAAAGGCAGGTTCGGTTCTTCACCTATTCAGGACCCCATATTCTCTTCCCACGACTCTCAATAACGTAGTCAGGTATTGGGCAGAAACTGAAGGGAAGCCGCAGCCTGACAGGGTTTCAGGAGGAACAATGAGCCCGTTACCTTTCTCCTACGATGTCTACTCAGCTGGCAGTGACCACTATATGTTAACAGACAGTACCGTAGGCATTCCTTCAGTGATGTTGAATCAACACCCTGACAGGTTCTATCACACGTCAACAGATACAATCGACAAGATCGACTCGCGGCAAATGGCCTATGCAACAAGGATTGCGGTCTTGTCCGCCCTATCATATGTTCTACCCAAGCAAGTCTGTAAGGAGTTGCTGATGACACTATGTCGGGATGAAACTATTGAGATGATGCATCGCGTGTCACATGATGGGGTATGTGAGCTCTCAAAATGCCTCGGAAATCCAGAGGAGATCTACCCGAGAGTCTTGAGATGGCTCGGCCTAGCTCACGATCTCGGACAAGCAACACTTGACAAGGCTGCAGCTGAATGGTCCCTGATATCTGAGCAAGAATCACTCCGGGAGGCCTTGAAGACCAGTCTTGAGATGGGCTACACTACAGAAATGGTTGTGGCACGGAAGGCCTACGAAGGAGCATGTGCAGAGGTAGGTCTTGAAGCGCAGAAGGACGATCAGATTGACATTGATACCTTGTCCATCGGTATCGAGGTCCGGCGGACCATGAAGTACCCCTTGGCCCCTGGTGCTATGATGATGAAACTCCCCGAACGAGTTCCTGATTATATCAAACTCAGAGAAAAGATGAGGAACATCTTTGAGAGAATTGATGAGATACTGAACCTCTCAAACGAATGGGAGAGTCTGGACAGCATCTATGACGCACTTTGCTTCCAGTTCGGAAACTTCGAAGCAAGGGTACTCTTGGACATAGTCAAGGACATGACAAAAGCTGGTTTCTTAGAGTCAAGAGAAACCTAAACGTACATCGATTCACTGAAGACTGCGATGACCTGTATGGCTGGAGGAGCATATCCGCAATAGCCAAGTATCAGTCCTACCTGTTGTTGAAAGGAGATGTCGCTAGGGGTGTGTTGAGTTGTCAGAAAACTGGCTCTATCGAATGGTCGTGTTTGCAGGAACCTTCGATCACCTACATGAAGGACACAAGCACCTGCTCCGTACGGCACTGCGGCTAGGCAAGGAAGTGGCTATCGGACTAACAAGCGATTCCATGCTTGAACAAACCCTGAAGGGGGAAGTTGTCCAGCCCTACGAGAAACGTTACGGGGAGCTAGAGGACTTTCTCAAGGCTGAACGCAGCATAGACAGATGTTCCATATTCCCAATAGACACCATCGAAGGCGGCGCTGACAAGATGGAAGACCTTGAAGCTCTTGTTGTGTCGGATGAGATATCTGTAGTCCAGAATGCGTTTGACATCAATGAGAAGAGAACAAAGAATGGGTTACGTCGGTTTCACATCATAATTGTTCCCAGAGTGAGAACGCCTGACGGGAGACCCCTCTCTTCGTCAAGGATTCGTGAGGGTGAAACATTCGATTCAGCCAATCTCGTATACTAGCCTTCCATTGCACTATATGGTAGTGCTTTTACATATCGTTTTTTGAACTCGGGATTTCCAGCTAGCTCAACGTAGTTTATCTTGCTACACATGGTTTCAACTGTGTGCTTTAACAGGGATCTGCAGAGGAGATTATCTGCTCCCATTATCGCACCGCCTCTTACCTTCTGAAGCTTCGTATTCTCGAACATAGGGAAGAGTCCGATGCGATAGGCATCCAGAATATCGATTCCCATGCCAAACGCCCCAGTCAAGAACACTCGCTCTACGTCCGAGGGGTCTAGATTAGCCTTAGCGAGGAGCAGAGTCACTGCCGAGAAGATTGAAGCCTTGGATTGTTGTACCATTCTCAAGTCCATCTGTGAGAGATAGATTCCCTTGGAGGAAGCAGAATGTTCAGCTTCTGCAAGAACATAGTAGAAGAGGCTCTCTTTCCTTCGCAGCCAGGCACACTGAATCTCCCGATTGATTGATCCATTAGTTGTGAGGAGTCCTGAGTCCAGAAGTGCAGCGACTGACGAAATAGCACCAGAGCCGCACACCCCTTTCGGCCGTCTGCCTCCGATGACTTTGATGTCCGGACTTAGGTCAGGCCTGATACGGACACGTTCGATGGCCCCTTCTTCTGCGAGCATGCCACAAGCGAGCGACATACCCTCGAAGGCTGGCCCAGAAGCTGCAGATGCAAGCCAAACTTCTCTATCATCACAGACTGCAATCTCTGTATTCGTACCTACATCAATTGATACCATTCTCTCGTCTGATTCATGTGCGCCAGAGGCTAGCAGCAACATTAGCGCATCTGGACCGACAAAGGACTCTACAATAGGAGGAGAATACAAGTATGCCATTTCCAACGGCAGTCCCAATGCTGACGCAGTTGTAGAGATCGGATCTTTCTCTAATACAGTGTAAGGTGTCTTCGTCAATGGTACTGTGGACAGACCATGGAAGAGATGGTGCATCACTGTGTTGCCAACAACTACAACTTCGCCGATGGAGTCTGATGTCAACTCGGACAACTGAAGGATGTCATGAACGCCTTCTGCAATGGCCTGCCTAACGATCTTAGCCATCTCAATGCTGTTTGACCCACTCTTCACCGCGTGCGCGATCCTTGTGATGACATCAAGACCAATTCGGTTCTGAGGGTTTGGAATCAGTCGTTCCTCGACAACTTGACACTCCGGGGTATTCACCAGATGGAGCGTTATTTGTGATGTTCCTATGTCAATAGAGATGCCATAGTCCTGCGACCTGGTTGCCTTCGGGGCGCTCATCTGACAATCATCACGGGACAGGGAGCCTGATTCATTACCTTATCACTTATCGAGCCAACAAACAGTCGCTTTATGCCGCTTACTCCTCTCGACCCCATTATGATGAGGTCAACCTCTCTCTCGCATGCGATATCCACAATCTTGTTGGCGGGGTCTCCATGAGATATCAGCTCTGTGACTTCACAATTCATACTCACGGCAATACTCTTCGCCTTTGCGAGAATGTCCTCTCCTACCTTCTGCAGAGCTAGAAAGGGTTGGTCCGAAACAGTGTCATGATAGGGTGTGGCAGACACTAACATCGGAACAACGTGAAGCAGCACAACTTCAGCGCCGAGGGACGGTCCCATAGCACACGCGTATCGAACAGCCTTGTCGGAGAACTCCGAACCGTCAACAGCGACGAGCAGACTCTTGATATTCACCGGCTCTGGGGATTCACTCATTTGACTCCCTCTCTTTGACTCAGGTGGGCTGCAGACCTTATCTCTCTTTCCCCGAATTTACATCTGGCTGCAACCAAACGAGGTACTCACTGGCCAGTAGGCGCCTACCCTAATGACGAGAACTCAATCTCCTTCCGCACGAGACCTCTCAGCACGCCCACAATCTCATCCATTCTTACTCTTACCTGAGTCATGCTATCTCGATCGCGGACTGTTGCTGTCTGATTCTCGAGAGTTTCATAGTCTACAGTCACACAGAATGGAGTGCCGATCTCATCTTGTCTCCTGTACCTTCGCCCAATCGAACCACTCTGATCGAAGTAGGTGATTAGACCGCTCTCTAGAATCTCATCGAATATCTTACGGGCTGGTTCCACCAGCTCAGGTTTCCCCATGAGCGGGAATACAGAAACCTGAATCGGTGCTATCTGCGGTGGAAACTTGAGCCAGGAGCGTTCTTCGTCCTCAACGTACGAATTGTCAATGATACAGTAGAGGGGCCTCTCAACACCGAAGGCAATCTCAAGGACCTCTGGCACTACGGGTTGCTTGTTGACCTTCACACTCAGCTTCTCCTTCGAGAACTCTTGATGACGGGTCAAATCGTAGTTGCCGCGATCATGTACTCCGCAACACTCAACCCATCCATAGCTTCGAGTAAGTACCTCGACGTCCCATGCATCGGCGGCGTAGTGGGCCCTCTCTGTTGATAGATGTTGTCTGAGCCTGATTACTTCTTCAACAAAGCCCATCTCTCGGAATATCGTGTAAGTGAGGTGAACACACCACGCGTAGGCAGGCTGCTGGAAATACCCTTTCTTGATGGCATCGGACATCTTGACCATTGAAACCTTCTCACTTCCCTTCTCCTGAACCTGAATGGGCAGAAGAGGGACCTTCTCATCTTGAATCTCCTCAAAAGCCGGCCACTCATGTTCGTCACTCTCAAGGAGGAATATCTGACCCTCCACCTGTGTGAACTCCCGCAGCCTCAGCATCCCTTGGCGCGGAGAGATCTCATTTCTGTAGGCCTTCCCAATCTGAAACACTGAGGCAGGCAGCTTGTCCCGAAAGAAGGTGAGAAATCGTTTGAACAATAAGTAAGTGCCCGTTGCAGTTTCAGGACGCATGTAGGCGTCTTGGTCGAAGCCAAGTCGAGTCTTCAACATAAGGTTGTAGTGTGTTACAGGACCCAACTCGCCCTTGCACGATGGACAGACCACTCCGAGCTCTTTGATGGTCTTCGTCAGTTCTTCTGGAGATTGCCCCCTGATGTCGGCGTCCGGGAATTGTTCCTCAATCAGAGTGTCTGCTCTATACACCTGCTCGCACTTTGTGCACTGTACTACGGGGTCCATGAAACCGTCAAGATGTCCAGAGGCCTTCCACACAATAGATGGAGAAACAGTGGGACACTCAACCTCCCAGAAACTCGCTCTCACGAAGGATGAGCGAATGCGGTCTTCAAGTCTGTTCTTCAAAAGCTTCCCGAGTGGACCTAGATCATAGAAGCCTGAACTGCCCCCATATATCTCAGGTGATGGACCCCAGAAGAAGCCTCTCTTCTTGCACAGACCTGTGATGATTTCGCCAAAGTCTCTCTCGGGACTCATTAGACACGACCAACCAGCACGCTTGAGTGCACTCGACTTAAACCTATGGTACAACAGCTAGTTCATACCACCGGTGGTTTCATTGGGCATCCTTTTTATGGTATACGACTTACGGCATGAAGGAGGGTGCAACCTTGGTCGAGGACTCCCGAATTCCCGGTTTCTACAAGCTCGCTAGAGAAGAGCGTATGAAGAAAATCCAAGAAGTGACTGGCGTACCCGAATCCGAGCTGAAGCCTCTCTTCGACCCCGGGTCAGTTGACATGGAGATCTTGGACCACATGATTGAGAATGTCATCGGATCCATGACATTGCCACTTGGCATTGCTACAAACTTCAGAATCAACGATAAGGACTACCTTATTCCAATGGCTCTGGAGGAGCCATCTGTTGTAGCAGCTGCAAGCAATGCTGCTAGGATGGCAAGAGAACATGGAGGCTTCACAGCAGAAGACACAGGTCCAGTGATGATTGGTCAAATCCAAGCAATTGAGGTGCCAGAGCCCTTCGACGCGAAAGAGAGAATCATGGAGGCCAAGGATGACCTGATTGAACTTGCCAATGAGCAGGACCCCATCCTTGTGAGATTCGGGGGAGGGGCAAGAGACCTTCGAGTTAGAGTGATTGACACAAAGGTTGGCCCGATGGTAATCACGGAGTTGATTGTTGACACGAGGGACGCCATGGGAGCAAACGCCGTTAACACGATGGCTGAGGCCCTCGCACCAAGGATTGAGAAAATCTCCGGTGGCAAAGTACTTCTTCGAATACTCTCGAATCTGGCGGACCTGAGACTCGTCAATGTCACAGCCACGTTCGACAAGGACCTTCTTGGGGGCGATGAGGTAGTAGACGGAGTAGTTGCGGCGTGGGCTTTTGCAGAGGCAGACCCATACAGATGTGCAACTCACAACAAGGGAATAATGAATGGAATTGACGCTGTCGTGATTGCCACTGGGAACGACTTCCGGGCTATTGAGGCCGGTGCTCACAGCTATGCTGCAGTGAACGGTTACAGTTCACTCACCAAATATGAGAAAGAAGAAGGTGGCCATTTGGTTGGAAGTATTGAGATACCGATGGCGGTGGGGCTCATAGGAGGGGCAACAAAGATTCACCCGGTGGCCCGGGCGTGTGTGCAGATACTGGGGGTTAAAACTGCTACAGAGCTTGGACAGGTCATTGCCAGTGTTGGACTAGCTCAGAATCTTGCGGCTCTAAGGGCCTTGGCCTCAGAAGGAATTCAGAAGGGGCATATGTCGCTGCATGCTCGCAACGTTGCGGCTACAGCCGGAGCAAGAGGCGAGATACTAGAGAAGATTGCCGAGCAGCTTGTAAAAGAGAAGAACATCAAGGTCGAACGAGCGAAGGAACTGCTTGATGAGCTTGGATCGAAGTAGCGAGAGACAATCACATCTGCAATGTGATCACGCAACTCCGGATTCTTATAGAGCTTCTAGCATAGATGATTCATGAATTGTGTTGCATTCATCTATCAGAACAACATATTTGAGTGACACAAATACTCGTTACGCATCCCGCACGGGAACTGTAGAGTACACTCCATTTGAGTCACCACAAGGGTCGAGATAGCTATGGAAGACGAGTGTGCACAATGGGAACGACTTGCCGGCGAGTTTGTAGAAAACGAGAAATTCAATCAAGCAGGCCATCAGTATAAGCAGGCTGCCGCGTGTCATCTCGACCGGGTAATTGAGATGACAAGAAAGGCCGCCGAGTACTATCACATGTACGCCGAGGAGAGAGTCGGAGCTGGAGATCATCGGGGCTCGGCTACAGCGTATTTTGAGGCCGCATCACAGTACAGACAGGTCAACGAATATGATACTGCCCTGACGCTATTTGAGCATGCGGCGGAGCACGCTCTCAAAGAAGACCTGATTGAGACCGCAGCACAGGCCTATCTTTGGGCTGCGTTCTCGTGTCATAAATTGGGCAATAAAGAGTACTTTCTGACTTGCGCAGAGAACATGGGAAATCTCTATGACAAGGCAGCCGAGAAAGCTGTCGAAGAGGGAAAGGCTCAGACAGCCGTGATTGACCTCTCCCTTGCGGCCATGGGCTTTGCGACGATTGAGAAGGTGGCAGAAGCCAAGGATAGAATAGAGAAAGCCAGAAGAGCTGTAGACAAGACCCGTGGAGAGTGGCTAGAGACCCTAGTATCTTATGTTGAGGCTCTCGCAGAAAACAGACTTGAAGATGCTGAAGATCATTTCAAGGCATTCAAGGGTCAGGATACAATTCAAGAGCTCATGAGTGCCTGTTTGGACATTCGTGAAGAAACCGAGAAAGCGCGCAGGAAGGGAAGATAGAGCCTAACCAACCCGAACCATCGATGTCTGCGTTGCCTCTTCTCCCTCTTTAGCACCCTCAGCACGAACGGTAACAAGCTCGTCACCTAATGACACTCCCTTCACGTAGAGCTGAAACCTTATTCGTTCCATTGGCCCAATGAACTCGATTATCTTCTCCATGTTTCCAAGAGATAGTTCTAGGCCATCTGAGAGATCCACTGTCACGCGGATATTGTCTGCTGGACCGTCACCCTCGTTGAAGATTGTGACGTCAAAGATGGTCTCGTCTCCGATTCCGCTTGATATGCGCTCTGGCGAGAGTTCCATCTTTAGGTCAGACGGAGGTCGAGCAATTCGGAAGTCGACTACGTTGCTCATCTTGTTCACCAGTACGCTCTCACCTTCGAGTGTGAGACTGAAGGGACCTACAGTTCCGTCCCCACTGAGAACGGGCATCAGCTCTAAGAGCCATGAGTCTTCTTTGTCGAGTCTAGACTCAATCTCTGGCTCCTTTGTGAACTTGAGACTCTTGGAAAGAGAATAACGATAGTCCGAAACTCTCACGGGAACAGGGCATTTGTATCTTAGCTCGAACTCGATTGGAGTCTTTGCCTGCAACTCATCCTTTGCTTCACCTGCCCACTCTATCACGACATCCGTATCGCGTGCAATCTTCACAGACTCCGTTAGAAATGAGAACAGCCCTTCTTCCGCCGTCCTAGGTTTTGCAGATGAGATGGCCTTGTTCAGCACCTTGGCTGCAACGACTCCGCCCTCACACAGAATGTTGACACTGAGGCGAGCAAGGTCAAGCATGGGAACCTTCTCCATAGAAATGTCTGCGATGCGTTTGTCGACTTTTCTGATCACGTTGACACCTGTATCGAAGTTTCGAGCTGCAAGGTAGGCAAGGATCCCGAGTGAGGCAAACCTAGTTGACTCCTTTGTCTTCTTGACACGAAAGAGATGGTCAGATGCCTCGGAATACAGACCCCCACCTTCATCAAATCTCCTGTCCACAAGAAGCACATCCGCAGCCAGTATCTTCATGTTGGCGGCCCTTTCATGGTCTTCCCTCTCGAGCGCGCAGAAAGCAGCCTCGCGGTAGTACTTCACTGCGAAGTCTACCTCCCCGGCCTCTAGGAAGAGGTTTGCTGCCTTTTCGTACTCTTGACTAGCATAGTCGGGGTAGTCTTCCTCTAGCTCGCGCAAAGCTCTGGCTATGTGTTTCTTGGCCTTTTTGACCGGGTCTTTTTTCAAGAATCGTGACATCGGTATTCGCCTCAGTGCATCGGGCGCTGTGGTAAAGAATTATGTGTCCCTGCTTTATCGATTTCGGAGGATGTGAACCTGATGACTCAAGAGCCTCCTTATTGGACAGATCCAATGAAAGGTGAGTTCTCTGTTACCATAGTAGCGTGTGACAAGTCCGAGGGGCAATTTACGACTGTCATAGAGGAAGAGGTTGTCAGAGCTGCAGGGGGCGGGCAGGCTGGAGATAGAGGGAAACTACTCATTGGTGAAGAAGAGGTTCAATTCACCGACACCGCACGCATCGAAGAGCGGCTGAGTCTCATCACTAATCGACACATACAGCCCGGGATGCCAGCGACTATCGTGGTTGACCTTGACTGGCGGAAGGCCATGATGAGGAATCACACAGGGGAGCACCTGTTTGTGGCTGCCATCAAGAAGAGGCACAAAGACACCGAGCTTGGTTACATTTGGATAGACGGTGAACATGGCACAGTGGACCTTGAAGGACCCGCGTTAGCACTGGACGATTTAGTCCAGGGAGAAGGTGAAGTTCAGCGTCTGATTGAGGAAGAGCTACCAGTCGAAACTGACTTCGTGAAGGCTTCTGAAGTGAGTTCAGATGTGAGAGCTCGAGAAGGCGTTTCACAAAAGCATCAAATCATCAGAGTGGTCAAGATAGGCGACTTCGACAGCTCTGCTTGCTCGGGCATACACGTTGCGAACACTCGAGATATTGGAGTATTCAAGATCATAGACTACAAGGCGATACCTGAGGGATTGCGTGTGGAATTTGTCACTGGTCAAAGAGCAAGACAAGAATTGACCAAAGCATACAACGAACTTCTAAGCAGAAAACACGACTATCCGTTCGAGATTGGCCAAGTGGGCGCTGTGTTGGACAAAGCAAGAGTTTCGACAAGTCAGAGAAAGGATCTTGTCGAGAAGGTTGAACAGCTGCTCACTGAAGGACCCTCGGTGGAGGAGATTGCCAAGGTGAGATTCCTCCATGAATACATGGCAGGTTTGGATTCCAAGGCTATGAGAGCGATAGTCAAGAAGATGAAGCTCGAAGGACCTTCAGCCGCTTTGCTGTATTCCCCAAGTAGGAAACCGACCTTCATTCTATGGACGAGTGAGCTCGCAGGTGAAGCAAAAGATTATGTTCAAGAAACCGTCGAGCGGCTCGGTGGAAAGGGAGGAGGCAGCAGAGATGTCTACACCGGAGGTTTCTCCGAGGCAGACTCGCCGGAAGAAATCTACGACCAATTGGTTGATGGAATCCGCAAATCGCTCAGTAGATAGTACTACCAGAAACCAAGCCTCCACGTGCTCTCAGACTGTAGATTCCTCTTTGTCAATCACTGTTCGCAAGCGGGAATACTTTCGGAATGGTCTCCCCCTGACAAGCATGTCCTATTAATCGAACTGCTATGACGGACAAGGGCCTTAGCAATGCACAGCAGGATACTGAATGGATCCACCCTCTCTTTGGGGTATTGCTATGGCGATCGGTCAAACCTTGACTACTCAAATGCAGCTTGGCTCAGTGCCATCATCAAGGCAAGTGACCGTCTTCACCCCTCCCGGACTTCACATAGAAACCGCCAAGTATCCTATTTTGATGGGGGGCGTGCTCGCGTCTCCGAAGCCTTCTGACTTCCTCTCAATCTTCGATCACCCCGAGGCCTGGTACGGTCTCGATAGAGAAGGAATCTTGTCCATGCGAAGACAACTCTACAGGTTCCTAGTTCCAGTTAATGCAAGGGAGATGCATCCTCGCGAAACCATTGACGTCCTTCAAACACTCGCTCTCTCAGTGAGTCCGGTGGCGATGGAGATTGAATCTCCAAGTCTGCCTTCTCACCATCTGCAACCCGTGGGCGCACTCCTTCCCACCGGTCCAGTAGTTCATGCTAAGTCATTTGAGCCTGTGTCTGAGCCCGAAATCAGCAGGGTTGCACGAAGAATAACGGAAGAAGACATCTCTGCGTCAGAGGGAATCTGGAGGCTGCTTGACTATGACTACTCTCTCGATCAGGCTGCCCGGCTAATGGCTGTCGGGCTTCTTGGTCGCCTTCAGAACAGAAGGATGATCCCGCTCAAGAGTGCATATAAAGCCGTCATTGACACGTTTGTAAACAGAGCCGTAATGGAGCTGATGGACTGTCCGGAACCAACCACTTCCAGAGTTCATATGGGAAGTCTGTTTGGTGATCGCTTCACTGTTCTCCTGACTCCAGGAGAATCCCGGGTTGACTATGTAAGGATTGAAACGACGGGCAACAGGATGTCAAGAGGAGTGAGCATCGAGAGCTCACGCCATCCTGACTTAGACGCAAAAACATCAGTCTATGCCGATCACGCGAGATATTCTGCCTACTCAGCCCTCATGTCTGAGAAGGCCACTTCACATGTCACGATTTTTCATCTCTCTAACAACGCAAAGAACCAAGTGCTGGGACCATGGATTGCGAGGGCCGGAGTAAAGGAAACCCTTCAGACCGATCCGGTCGTCCTGGATGATAGGGCTAACGTCCTCGCGGTTCTGTTTTCTGTTCTCCGACCAGAACTAGGGGTCTGGACCAGCGAAACTTCTCTCTTGGAAAGGCACGGTCTAGAGTGCCCGGTCCGACCCCTAGTTCACACTGCTTGAGGACCTCCAAAAAAGGGAAACTGGGTGTGAACCCTAGATCGCCTCTTTCGCTTCTTTACGCGAGGCTCCCTTGTACACCAACACAAGTCCAAGCAAGGTCAGAAGACTTCCACCTACAGCTCCGGCGCCCACAAACATGCCGAACACGACAGCCATAGCGAGTAGGCCAACGCCACCGAGTAGCAGAATCAGTCCTATCCCGATCCCTGCTGCTCGAAACGCCATAGAACGTGGGTACTTACTCTCTATGACGTAGCCAGTGGCTGCCGCTACTGAGGCCTTGTATTTGCTATTCCCGTATCGGTATTCCAGCTCCCAGACAGGAACGTGGATGAGAAAAGTTTCACCAACATTGAGGTTGTCATCGCGCTCCTCAATTTTGTCGACCTCGTCCATGACCAACGCGGTCTGCCTCTCATAGGCGATCTGTCTTGCCTGCTTCTTGGCATCATCCTCGGAAACCTTGCTGTGCAAGACCTTTCCGTCGAACTCCTCTGCATGAGCATGGCTGAAGAACTCCTTGGCTCTGGTCGGGATCGGATGTCGTTTCACGTCCTCGTCGATGTCAGCCACTCCAGCAATGCTAATCTCATGCCTACGAGTGAATTGGCCTGATTCAGGCTTCCAGAAGTAGTCCAGACGCTTGTAGGCGCCTCGCCTTTGAGGCCATTCGTCATAGAAGTTGGCGTCTCTTCCTAAGCCGCGATAGGTGGTGTTCGAGTCAACTCTGCTAATCCAGAAGGGATACCAGAACTGTTCGTACTTCACAAATCGAGCTTTTGCAGGAAGGTCAGCCGGTGCTCCCAGTTGTTTGGACACCCAGTCAAGAAGAGTGGTCTGTGCTTCCGATTGGTCAAAGTGTACACGAATCATGTAGTGGTCAGTGAACTTTGTTCCGTCGGTCGTCTGTGCTGTTCCGCAGTAAGGACAGACTAGTAGAACATCACCACGTCCTGCGTCGAAATTCGCATCACAAAATGCACATTTAGCCATGGTATCACCCCTTCTTCTCCCGCTGGGTCATTATGAGCACTCTAAAACCTAAGATTGCCAAAATGACACCAACCACCACCAACGCTCCGCCGAGAAGCAGGTTTTCTGTTACATCGGCCAGCCCCCCGGTATAAGCGAGCTGACCGCCCACTGTGGCAAAGACTATCCCGAGAAGGCCAAGAATCGTCCACATCATGCGTTGTGCCTTAGTAATGGGAATCTCACCAAGTACTACCTTGCCTGTGTGGCCATCCAGTGCGGCTTTGTAAAGGTCGCCCTCAAACTTGTATCGTATAAGTGAGAAAGGCGCCTGAAGATATGTTGTCCCTCGCACCTGGGTGTCAGTCCTGCAATCGAACAACTCAGTCAAGGCACTGTTAGCCTGCGACCTATGCCGATCAGCAACACGTCCATGTACTGTCTTCTCGTACTCCTCCTGACCAATCTCAGCATTGAGAATTGTCAGCTCGACCTCATCTCCGCGTTCAGTGGATCTGAGGTCCTTTATCTTCTCAAAGTTGTAGGGCTCTGTCTTCTTTAGATCAACCTTCTCTAGGTACTCTTCAAGACCATAGAACCTAGCACCCTTCCGGGCCAGTAGTCGCTCGTCCGTATCAGTATGGATCTCATCCTGAACTGGGACGTATCCAGTTTCGTGATCTGTGTAGGTTTCGGTTCGTGTGTTACCGTCCGAATCCCGTACAGTTCTTGTCTTTTGCACGGGAACCTGTACTGTCTTGTAGCCTTTGTACCATGAGTCAGCCTTCACTTTCGCAGTCCACACTGGCACGAACAATATCTTGTTCTCTACGACTTCTGCCTGCTGGGGGAGAGACTTGTTCATGCCTTTGTTCTTGTCCAAGAATGTGCGGAAGCCCTGCAAACGCTCTTCAACATCCACGCCCGACTCCATAAGATGGTCGCCAATGGCCTTTCCTTCAATCGTGGTCGTGCTTCCACAATAAGTGCACGTGATCACGACATCGTCAGGACCGGTCTTGACATTGCCGTTGCAGACTGGACACTTGAAGACGTCCACTGCTTGTGCTTCAGAACTCATTCTCAACTCTCCATAGAGTTTCTGCGGGGAAGGTCGTTCTGGAGGCATTTAAGACTTCGTCACACATCTAGGGCGCTTCTAAGGTGCTCAGGATAAATCGACAGTCTGAATGCCGATCCTGTCTGATCTTCTCAAGAATCTGTGAGAGGACCTACCTTCTGATATCTTGACGAAGTCTGGAAGCCGAGAACTCGTCAACACGAGCCTTGGCCTCTTCACGGGCAGCCTGGTGTTTCTCGAGGAATTCCATTACGCGCGGTGCTAGGATCTGCTTGCACTCTCCACAGAGTATCTCGCCGCCGCGGCACTGCCGCTCAATATCCTCCAGCTCCTTGTCGTCAGGCATGAACATGAATTCGTAGTACTTGAAAACACTACAAATGTCAGGATTGGCTCCCAGTTTCCGTTGCTCCTCAACAGTAGCCCTTCCCCCAGTGAATGCGTTCATGACCTTCTTCTTCGCCATCTTGATGGTATCCGTCGTAAAGATTGTAGACATCGGGTCGGAAGCCGACATCTTGCCACCCTCTTTGAGACCTGGAACAAACCTGTTCTGGATAGAAGCTGGCTTGTAGTATCCTACTCTTTCAGCAACATCGCGGGTCACTCGCCAGTAGGGATCCTGGTCAATCGCACATGGAATAATGCAGGGAGTCTTCTTGCCATATATCCACGAATGAATGAAGGCAGGAACTGCCTGAATCGCAGGGAACCAAATGCCACCGATGTTCATACTATTGTCAAAGCCAAACACTGCCCTCGCCGCTGAAAATGTGACCTTCTTGGCAACTTGGACAGCTATTTCGTACAATAGATCAATGTGCTCTATGTCTTGAATAATGAAAGTATTCTCTGGCTCAAATCCAAGAGCTAGGAGGTCGAGCGTGTTCTCGTAAGTGAATTTCCTTACTTTGTCGAGGTCGAGTTGAGGTTCGAACACGAACTTCTCATCGTTCGTCATTTGGAAGTAGAGACGTGTATCGAACCGATCCTGCATCCACTTAGTGAATATCCAAGTTGGAAGATGGCCAATGTGAGTATGACCACTCGGACCACGCCCGGTATAGAGGGTGAACTTGTTCTTCTTCTCGTATTCGTTGAGAATCCATTTGAGGTCACGATGGGAGAAGAAGTAGTCACGTTCAAGCATCACATGCTTCTCTTGCGTAATCTTGTAGATTCGTTGCTTGAGCTCAGGCGTGATGCGCTCTGTTCCAAACTCCTTGATTAGGCGGTCATAGTCGATCTTTCCTCTGACCTCCCAGGGAGTCACGACCATTTCTTCTTCGTCAGCCATTCTTGGATACCTCTGGATTCTGGATCTGCACCAATGGGACTTCTGAGGCCATGGGTTCGCAATTAAGGGTGATGGTTCCAATTCTCATAACAGCCAGTCGTTGTTTCGGTACATAGAGTTAGTCTAAAAAGGCAGGGTTCTAGATGTCTGTAGAAGGAGTTCCATGAGGAGATTATCGTGGACATTGATGAGTATGAGTTCGAGGAAGAGGTCACTCATTCAATTCTCGCAGAGCGACTCGAGAGGATGGCTGAGGAGATCAAAAGGGGCGATAAGCTAGAGCTCCCAATGCCTAGCCGCAGAGAGGGAGTCCTCGAGCTTGCGCTTGGCGAGCCCATTGAAATGGGCATTGAGGTAAGAATGAGGAAGAGCACCATTCGATTGAACGTTTCGCTCGGGTGGGAACGTATAGAAGTAGGGGGAGATGACGGTTGAGTGGAGAGGTCCTAGACAGGTCCCAGATAATCGACGGGCTCGCTCACATTGCTGAGCATCTCGTTAATATCGCTGCAGTGGTTGACACTGAAATCTGCAGAACTATTGATGGCGAATGCGAGTCTGATTGGGACTCCGCACGCGATTCAGTGGCAGAGGAGTTCAAGGCGATTAGTCCTCATTATAGAAAGGTCATGAGCTTCCCCAGCAACGAGCTAGGAATCACAGCACTTGAGGCGATGTCTTCACTTGTCAAGATAAGAGGTGCTTTCCGACGAATCGTACTTATGATAGACATGTTGAGGGACACGGATTTTCAACCTGTATACATGGACTCCCTTGGTTCAATATCCAAGAAGGTCCATGAAGCGGTTGTCGCATTACGGACAATGGTCTCCTCGGATGGAGAGAATCCAGAAGCATTAACAGAAGGCCGAATGGCCATATCAAAGCTCGAGCGACAGGTAGATGAAGAGAATATCATAATCAGCCGTCAGATAGAAGTGACAGAAGGAGGCGACTCTCCATTCGTTAGCTCTGTTATGAGAAAGATAGTCGGAGAACTCGAGAATATCACGGACTACCTCCGGGATCTTGCAGAGGTCATTGAAGGGCTTTGAGGTGTTCGGTGGATGGCTGCTGAGCAGTACCTCATTGCGGGGATACTAATCATTGGAGCAGGGCTGGCGAAGATCGCAGAGAGACAGAGGTTCCCATACCCAATCCCGCTGATTATCGCAGGAATTGTACTTGGCCAGACTCTCCCCCACGAAGGAGTCCTAGAAACCATACCCCTTGAGTTCATTGCGCAGCTAACACTTGCCACAGTTCTATTCTATGCCGGACTCACAATGAATCTCAAAGAACTACGCCTATCATTGCGTGTAGTTGGCGCTCTTGCTTCGGTTGGTGTTCTTGCAACATCACTTATAGCTGGGCTGACGATTGGACTCTTGCTGCCAGTGTTAGCGGCAACGGCATTCCTTATTGGCGCAATTCTGTCCCCAACAGACCCCGCAGCTCTCTTCTCCGTCCTCGAATCAGGAGGGGTCAGAGTGAAGCGTAAAGTCTACTCAATCCTTGAAGGAGAAGCGGTGTTCAACGACGCCACCTCGGTCATTCTTGTCATAACGGTATTCACTCCCTCCTTAGTACCGGCTCTATCTGTGCCTCTTCTTATTGCAGCGGCGGAATTTGGTCTGAGCCTAGGATTGGGAGTCATCATAGGATTTGCAGTCGCACATACAATAGGCAAGGTGATTCTGAGAGGCAACGACCCCACCAATACGTCTATTTTGACTGCAACAACGCCGATACTCGCATACGGGCTCGGTGAGGCCCTCGGCTATTTTGGGCTGCATCCGGGGGCCATAGCTGCTGTCTTCTCTGGCATCTTCATGGCAAACGCACGAAGGTTAGGTCTCGAAGTACTACCACAACGCTCGATGAGAGATACGACAAAGATCGTGTCCTTCGCGTTCGAGATAGTAATCTTCATCATGTTGGGCTATACTGTGAATATCCCGTTTGTTCTGGGAACTTACCCTGACACCCAAATCGGTATACTGCCCCTAGGCCTAGTGGTAGCGATGCTTGTCATTTTTGTTGCACGTCCAGCGGCAGTATTCTTGATCACAGCTCCCGACAGAGACCTATCAAATCAGGAGAGATTCTTCGTAAGTTGGGCGGGTGTGAAAGGAGTTGCAAGCGCAGCACTTGCAGCGATATCCGTGTCAATCATTATCGAGTATAAGGGTGCTTCAGTCCTCACTGACACTGTGACATCCATTGTGTTCATAGTCCTGATGGTGAGTCTGGTTGTGCAGGGATTAACTGCACCCTATTTTGCACAGAGACTGGGTCTCGAGGAAGAGATCGACGTATTAGAGGAAATCTCAGTACATCGGGACGCAACCAGACACGCCCTACTCAAGCTTGTTGATGAGTATACGGAGGGGAAGGTTGAAGCTCCCCTCTACCAACGATTGAAAGCAGAACTTGAGGAAGAAATATTCAGCCTAGAAGATGAATTGCGTAGACAGGCTGCGGAGAAAAGGGCCAGACTGCTGGAGCTTCAAGTCCGCGAGAGCATATACATGAATAAGCTCGACTACCTGAGGAATGAGTTCGAGCAGGGCAAGTTAAAGGAAGTTTCCTACTTCGATGAAAGGTCAGAAATTGAGCGGGAGCTCGATGAACTGGAAAGTCTGAAGAGACTCCAGAGACATGGTATCTGACCGTCGATGTTGGAGTCGCTCTCTAGAACGATACCTTTCTGTAGAATTCGGGGAGCTGGATTCCAGTCTTCCCCATGAATATGTCACGAAGCAGATCGAAGTGTTCGTCAAGATCCTTCATCAGCTTCTCAAGGGCATGGGGTTCAATGTTCGGTTCAACACTCCACATAGTTAGGTAATTGCTGATTACCCCTATTTCCACGGCTCCCTCTTCAAGGTCTCTGAAGATTGTGATCTTCACGAGGAACTCATTCTCGAACATGCCGAGAATATCCTGAATGCTGAGGACAATCAGATCCAGAAAACCAACAAGATCGTCAAGCTTCTTGTCTTCAGGTCCATCGCTTCGGAGAGTTTCAGTTATTGTCTGGAGAGACGAGGTCCTGTGTCTGAGAGTTTCGAACATCTTCATAAGCTTGGTGAACTCTTTGATAGAGGCCTCTAGTGAGGGTACAAGCTTGTCGAAGAGATTTACAAGTAGCTTGCCTCGGGCATTCTCGCGTATGTTCTGTAACCCTTCGAGCTTCCCTAGAGGTCCGTCAAGATGCTCAATCTGAACAAGAGTGTTTGTGACTGCTTGGATTGACTTGACCGAGTTGCGCTGAATCTTTGACCATCGTTCAATAAAGGTGTCAAGGCTCTCACGAAGGTCTTCAAATGCTTCAAAGTCAGCTCCAGCCAAGTTCCAAGTCTCCAAGAAAGTCTTCAGTTCAGGGGTTTATAACTATTCTGAGGTTGTTTGACTCTAAGGTATAAGAACTATAGAATATGGGCAAGAGTGGAGAGTTGGGACTCATCACACTCAGAGAAGTAGGATTCTCAGAGTTGCCCAAGTGCCTACTTGAGTCTGAGGAGATCGGAGCGCGTTAAGATACCTCTGAGCCGTCCTAGACTCTGCACCAAAACAGCTTGGTACTCGTGAAGCAGCGGTATTGCATGTATGATGGGGGCAGACTCATCAACTATTGGAGGTGCTTCCGGCGACATCACTGCCTGAACAGAAATCTGAGCTAGGTCGTGGTGGAGCTCTCTGATGACATCCTGCTCTGTTATCATTCCAATGATTGTGTTTCCTCTCACAACCGGAATCTGCGAGTAGGCATTGTCCTGCATCAGCCTCATTGCTTGAGATGCAGGGTCCCTGGGGTCGACTGTGATAGGTTTCTCAATCATCAAGTCTGAACACTTGAAACCTCGGAACTGACCCACAAAACCTCTTCCAACTTTACGGCGTTCGATTATCTCTAAGGTTCGTGACACCACCGAGTGCTTGGGATCCAATGTGCCTCTTTCTACTCTCGCAACATAGGACTGTGATACTCCGAGCTCTCTCGCGAGTTCTTGCTGAGAGAGACCGGCCTCCTTTCTGAGCATTCCAAGTTTCTTGGCCTCACGTCGCATGACCTCTTGGACTCGGATTCGTTCCTGCATAAGTACTAGCTCACTCGTTTCTTATTACTTCTACTTATAAGGAGCTCTATCGTGATTACTCCTCCTTATAAAGGCCTTGGCCATATCCTAATCCTTTTATGCGTTTCAGTTTGCGCGGGGTGAACAAGAAGACAAGAAGAGTTGAACTAGAATGAATATTGAAGTCACGCGTGGCGTAGGTACTCCAGTACCCGAGAGAAAAGTCGAGATTGTCGAACGCAAGGGGAAGGGACATCCTGACACCCTGTGCGACAAGGCAGCTGAGGAACTCTCGGTACGGCTCAGCGAGTTCTACATTGAAACATTTGGTCAGGTTCAGCATCACAACCTTGACAAGGTCCTATTGGTTGGCGGGCAGTCCAACGCTCGTTTCGGGGGAGGCGATGTCATCGAACCCATCTATCTTCTCTTGAGTGGTCGTGCCGTTGACGTTGTTGACAAGGACTATGAACGTCAGGTTCCGGTGGGCAAGTTCGCTGTAGAACATACGAGAGAATGGCTCAGTGGAGACCTACCAAACTTGGACGTGAACTCAGATGTAATCATTGATTATAAGATTCGAGCGGGTAGTACTGATCTTGTGGGCAACTTTGAAGTGGGGGTCGACATCCCGAGAGCAAATGACACATCTTTTGGCGTGAGCTATGCCCCACTATCGCCCACAGAAGTGCTTGTACTTGAGGCGGAGCAGTTGCTGAATCACGCCTACACCAAGAAGAAGTGGCCGCAGATCGGCGAGGACATCAAGGTCATGGGCACAAGAGTAGGTGATAGCATCCACCTTCAGGTGGCTGCAGCAATAATCTCCACGCACACCAAGGATGCCGATGAGTACGCCTCTGTAATGGAGGGTATTCGTGACATGCTTTGCGACATGGCTGTGAAGATCACAGACCAACCAGTCGAAGTGAGTGTTAACACTGCGGACAGTCCGGAGAATGGTCTCTTCTACCTGACTGTGACTGGCACGTCAGCAGAACACGGAGATGATGGGCAAGTTGGCCGAGGAAATAGGGCCAACGGACTCATCACCCCCTACCGACCTATGACCCTAGAAGCCGCTGGAGGCAAGAACCCTGTGTCCCATGTGGGCAAGACATACAACGTCGCAGCCAGAGAAATCGTGGAGAGAGTCGTGGAGGAACACCCCGACTTATCTCAGGTCTATTGCTTTCTTGTGAGCCAGATTGGAGCTCCAATCACTGAACCGAAGGCTGTAAACGTGGAGCTCTATGGAGACTGTGATCTCAACAAAGTGACCGGCTCAGTCAGTAGCATATGTGATGATGTCATAGCAAAGCTTCCAACAGTATGGGAAGGGTTTGTGAAGAGACAGTACCAGCTCTGGTAGATCCAAAGTCTGGACTCTATTAGAACAAGCAAGGCTCTAACTTCGTGGGCCTTGCACCTTACTTGTTTTGCCGCAGAAGAAGAAATGGCGAGAGTCAGGAAGAGTATTATCGGCCTTCTCGTGAAGATTTCCCCGGATTTGGTGCGCATGAGAGACCTCACTGACACCGCTTTGGAAATCTGCAGAAGTGAAGGGGCAACCTACGCAGACATTCGATTTGTGACAGTGCGTGATGAGGATATCTCAGTAAAAGATGGGAATATCGACGTGCTTAGCTTGTCTGTTGTGAGAGGTTTCGGGATACGCGCCATCGCAAACGGCGGATGGGGATTCGCAGGTTCGCACGACATCTCAAAGAACGAAATCAAAGAAACCGCGAAGCTCGCAGTCAGGATTGCGAAGGCATCTGGCTCGACGAGAAAGGAACCAGTCAGGCTTGTGGAATCACAGTCGGTGGAGGATGATTACAAGACACGAGTCAAGCAGGACCCTTTTGAGGCGCCTATTGAAGAGAAACTTGAGATCCTCACAGAGGTGGACAAACGTCTGGGAACACAGGACGATTCCATCAAGGTCAGGCGTGCTGATTTTCGAGCTCATAGTGAGGAGAAGACGTTTGCCAGTCTTGAAGGAGCATACATCACACAGGAAATCGTGTGGTGTGGCGGAGGATTCTCATGTGTGGCTATTGCCCCCGGGGTCCCTCCGCAGACTCGGTCATTCCCCGGATCATTTCGCGGCGACTTCTCGGCAAGTGGATACGAGTATTTCAAGAATCTCGACCTATTGGAGAACGTAGATGCCGTTGCGAGAGAGGCAGTTGCACTCACTCAAGCCGCAGCTTGTCCAAGTGAGGAGACTACGCTTCTACTCGATGGCCATCAACTCATGCTCCAGATACATGAGAGCTGTGGACATCCAACAGAGCTCGACAGAGCGTTGGGAACTGAGGCGGCCTATGCTGGCACGAGTTTCATGACCACCGACTTGCTTGGCACTCTCAGGTACGGTAGCGAGGATGTCACATTTACAGCTGACTCTACGCTTGAGGGAGGGCTTGGTACGTTTGGCTACGACGACGAGGGAGTGAAGGCCAGAAGAGTCGAGCTTGTGCGAAACGGAATCTTCGTAGGGTATCAAAGCTCCAGGGAAACTGCCGCCCAAGTGGGTCTTGAATCGAGCTCCGGCGGGATGAGAGCTGATAGTCCTCAAAGAATACCCTTGATTCGAATGGGGAACATAAACCTAGACCCGTCTGGTTGGAAACACAGCGACATCATCGAGGACACCAAGAGAGGAATCCTCATGTCCACTAACAAGAGTTGGAGCATCGATGACAAGAGATTGAACTTCCAATTCGGCACCGAGATAGCATGGGAGGTCGTGAATGGCGAACTCGGGCGAATCTTTCGTAACCCCACATACACCGGCATCACTCCTGAGTTCTGGGGAGGGCTTGATGCTTCTTCTAGTGATGACTGGCGACTCTGGGGAACTCCTAACTGCGGGAAGGGACAACCATCCCAGATCATGTCCGTCGGACACGGATGCGGCACAGCTCGATTCAGGAATGTGAAGGTTGGAATCGTGAAGGAGGAGGCTTCGTAGTATGGATTTCAAGAAGGAGCTGCTCCTGGAGAAGGCGGGCATTGCACTCAGCAAAGCCGAGGCTCTGGGAGTTACTCAGGCGGAGGTCGAAGTCAGTCTAATAAGAATGGCACTGACTCGTTTGGCAAATAGCATCATAGATCAGAATATAGTAGAGAATCGTGCGCAAACGAGAGTCTTGTTATATCTTGACAAGCAAAAGGGATCTGTAAGCATTGAAGCTCTCGATCACAAATCCATCACAGAGGCTGCTGAATCGGCAATCAAGATGGCGCGTGTTGCCCCCGAGGACAAGGACTTCAAATCGCTCCCACCTCCAAAACCGTACTTCTCTTCACTGACTAGGCAGAAGCTTGTCTGCCAGGCTACGGCTGATGCCACTCCTGAGGAACGAGCGGAGTTTGCAGCGACAGCTATTCAGACGGCCCACGGGGTGGACGAGCGCATCTCCACCGTGGCTGGCGCAATATCTAACTACCTCAGAGAAACCGTGATAGCGAACTCTCTGGGGGTAGAGGCATATCAGGCGAGCACTGGCTCGGATGTGAATCTTACAATAATGGGGAAGGATGGTGCTGACGAATCTGCCGGCTGGGCAGAGGACAGCCAAAGAGACTTTCGGAAATTAAATGTTGTAAAGGTAGCTGAAACTGCTGCGAATAAGGCTGCCAGCAGCTTTGGAGTCAAGGCACTCAAATCAGGAGATTACGAAGCGATTCTCGAGCCGGCTTCGTTTGCAGAACTTGGTCTGTTCATGATTTGGATTGGCTTCAGTGCCCTTGCATATCAGGAATATCGGAGTTTCCTTAGAAACCACATAGGAGAGAGGATGTTCTCCGACAAGCTAACTCTATGGGACGACGGCCTCGACAATCGATTCCCTACCCCGCAGCTCTTCGACGATGAGGGGTACCCCAAGTCCAGACTGAACCTCATCGACAATGGAGTCGTGAAGAATCTGCTCTATGACAGCTATACTGCCGGGAAGGATGACGAAGTGAGTACCGGCCACAACACGAAGACGAGAGGGGCTTCTGCGCCCTTCGCGCGTCATCTTATCACAAAGGAAGGCAAGTTCTCAATAGATGAGATGATAGCTGACACAAAGAGAGGTATCTTGATCACTCACTTTCACTACACAAACCCGGTGGACCCCACCAAAGGAATGCTTACAGGTTTGACTCGCGATGGAACATGGCTCATCGAGAATGGAGAGATTGAGTATCCTGTTGGGACACTGAGATTCACTGATGCCATTCCTCGGATCCTGGCAAAGATAGACATGATTGGCAAGTATCCTGATCTCAGAGGCAGTAGTGCAATCCTCCCGCCATTGAAGGTTCCTTCATTTCGAGTGACTGGCTCCAGCCAAGGGTGAGAAGCATATGTGATCACTTCTTCTTGATGAAGGTACCATTCCTGTACTCTTCGAAGGCTATTCGAAGCTCTTCTTGAGTATTCATGACTATCGGCCCTCTCCATGCCACTGGCTCACCAATGGGTTTTCCGGAAATCAGAAGAAAACGAAGAGGTTCGTGATTGTTGGAAATGACTATCTCATCCCCATCTCCATAGAGTATAACTCTCTCGGCTCCATAGGTTTCAGACTTGTCAGGGTCGAAATAACCAGTCCCGCTAATGACATAGGCAAACATAGTATGCCCCAACTTCACCGAGTATCTGAACTCTGAGTGGGGATTGACAGTGACATCTAAGTACTCAGGGTCTGTAACGATATCCTGCACTGGTCCTTTGACTCCCTCCAGCTCACCACAGATAATCTTGACCTTGGCGACATCACCAACAGCAACCTCAGGAATGGTTTCCGCCTTCACGTCGCGATATCTCGGGTCCATCATCTTGTGAGAAGCTGGTAGATTGGCCCAGAGCTGGAAGCCCCAAAGAAGACCATTCTGACGCTCGGGCATCTCTTCATGTATTATTCCACTCCCGGCGGTCATCCACTGAACATCACCAGACCCAATGACTCCAGAATTGCCAAGACTGTCGCCGTGTCTAAGTTCGCCATGGAGCAAATACGAAACGCTCTCGAGACCTCTATGTGGGTGCCACGGGAACCCAGCTACATAGTCATCAGGATTGGATGAATGAAAGTCATCGAGCAGAAGGAAGGGGTCGAACATCGGCACTTGGTAGAAGCCCAAGGCACGCTTAAGGCGGACGCCAGCCCCTTCCAATGTAGGCTTGCTCTTCAACACTTCCTCAATAAGCCGAAACTGTCCCATGTTCTGTACCTCTCGAACCAGATAGAATAACAATAGTTTATTCTTTAATAAAAGGCTTCAGTAATGGCAGAAAGTTGTTCCGTTCGCGAAACGCTTAGTTCTTCCGAGCAGTCCAACTGAAGTGTGTTTGACGACCTACTCAAGAACTCTGGTAGATAACTCGTCCAGCTCCGATTCCAAACCCTCGAGAAAACTACATGTTCCTCGATCCATTATCTCTTCCACTATCTCAGTCATCTGTGCCGTTAGCTGAAGGCGCTCTGACAGCTCTCCACTGTTCCTCAATTCCTCGAGGTTTTCCACTCCTTGCTCAAGCCGCTTAGCCAGTTCATTGAAGGGGTCTGAGTCACTCCAGGGTCTGTGGAGATTATACCTCATCCGAAAGGCAATGTCCAGAAGTACGCCCAACACCTTGTTGTTGACCTCGTGCTCGTGAGGGACTCTGTGTCGCACAGATCGGTCAGATATTCCTACTTGCCTGCATATGCCATATCCCAGAGTCATTACTCTCACAGGCAGATGTTTGTAGATAGGGTGACCATAGGGATGGTTGTTCTCGTACACTCTCTCCAAGAGCATGAGCTTGTCCGGAAACTGCTGTCTTACCACATTCAAGAAGTAATCCTTCTGATGGCCGGGCTTCAACGTCATCCCACCCCAGAGGATGAACTCGGCTCGAACGCTCTTTGCACTCTCCGCTAGGTCCTTCATGTTCCCTACATTGTCGCCGATTCCAGGGATGATTGGTGTGGCCATCACACCACCATAGAGCCCTGCCTTTCTGATCTCCTTTAGCGCCTCAAAGCGCTCTGCAGTGGTAGATGACCTCGGCTCGAAGATCTTCTGTGTATCTTCGTCATGTAGTGTGATAGTAAAGACCACATTGGCAAATGCTCTCTCGTGGATCTCCTTCAAGATGTCGAGGTCTCTGAGGACAAGGTCTGACTTGGTTAGGATATATACGGGCATGCAAAAGTCAAGAAGGGTTTCTAAGACCCTCCGTGTAACCTCATACTCCTCTTCAGCAGGTTGGTAGGCGTCACTGACCCCTCCACTTGCCCCAATG
The DNA here is from genome assembly GCA_046758445.1 of Candidatus Thorarchaeota archaeon. GTDB lineage: Archaea > Asgardarchaeota > Thorarchaeia > Thorarchaeales > Thorarchaeaceae > SMTZ1-83. The sequence continues at coordinate 28,368 of JBHIAE010000019.1, forward strand.
ACTTGTTTCCGAGGAGCCTTTTCAGCAATTCTTGTGGCATCGTCCTTGTCCAAGTAGGTCCAAAGAGTTTCAGTCTCTAATTCGTTCTGCGATACAAATCCTTCCTTCTTCAACTCTTTTCTGAGAACCTCAGGTGCGTTTTCCTTGATTCGAATATGGCTCAGGAAGTTTTCGACGTAATAGCCCTCCGACATCCCGTCGCAATAGACACAGCCATGCTCACATCCGCGATATGCGTTCATTGACCTATTGATGTGGAACCAACTCTCAGCCTCCATCTTCTTCGAGAGAAGCGACTTGGCCTTGACACATTCATATCGCATCGCACGAACTTCCAAGCGTGAAACTCGTCCCAGTCTAGCGGCTGCGAGCATATGACTTTGCTGGACAAGAGGATGTCTTTCGCAATCTTCCTACCGCGAATCCTTCGTCTGTTTTCTCACACCCTCTCGAGATACTAGATAATCCCCATCGCCATTCTCTAGATTCGAGTATCTCGCCATAACGAACAAGACGTCTGATAGTCTGTTTAGATATCGGATGAGCTCAGGATTCACAGGATGAAGTTTGGAGAGGGCAAGAACACGTCTTTCTGCTCTCCTGCAGACTGTTCTAGCTTGGTGGAGAAAGGCAGCACCTGGGGTTCCCCCAGGGATGATGAAGTTCGATATGGGTGGCAACACTTCAGATAATTCGTCAGCGAGGTGCTCGATGTCCGTGACATCCTTGGCACTTGCCTTTCGCAGTGTCCCTAGTTCATTCTTATCGTAACCAGGACTATCCCGATCGATTGCAAGCTCGGCTGCCAGATAGAACAGAAACTGTTGGATTGAGTGTATGTGCTCACCAATTCTTGGTGAAGCATACGTCTTGGCCAAGCCGAGAATCGAAATCAACTCGTCGACAGTACCATATGCTTCAACACGAAGGTCAACCTTCTCAATCCTCTCCCCAGATAGAAGGCCTGTTTTGCCTCTGTCCCCCTTTCGCGTGTAAATCCTCTTGGACACTGGTCATCATCTCTTGGTAGCAGAGCAATAGACGGGCAATCGACGTTGAGCAACCTGTTAATCTTGCCGGTGGAGTCTGAATCATCTATGGTTCAATTGAGGCTCTTTCTAAGTGCGGTTTGGAATGAGCGGCACCTTCCATGACCGGACAAAGGCTACTCATCATGAGTGTGGACATGTTCTTGTGTCGTTCTTACAAGCACATGATCCACGTCTTCTTGGAGAAGCTCTTCTAGGGCCTCATCGACGTGAACTCGGTCGCGCATCTTTCCAATCTGAAGAGCTACTATGTAAGAGAGAGCTGCAAGAATTCCTGCAACAGCGCTTGGAGAAGCTCTGACTGACAATGAGATGGCAATTCCAATCAATTGGGAGAGGATTGCGATGATGAAGACCGCTATCATTACACTCCGGACTGAACGTAGCAGTTCGTTCGATGCCGCTGCAGGTGCTACGACTATCGCATACACTAGTATTGCACCCACTGCCTTAGTCGCCAACGCGATTGCAAGAGCTGAGGTGATCAACATGAGGTAGTGATATGCTCTGGCGTTCAGACCTTGTGCCGTTGAGCCCTCTATGTCAAGACTCACGTACACAAACTCCTTGTTGAACAGAATGGTCACAATTAGGAGAATGAGTGCCGTTCCGGCCAGCATTACAATGTCAAGATTGTTGAGCAGGAGGAGGTCACCCACCAAATAGCCCCAGATGCTTGGAACCTCAATTGGCGGAATATAGTACATCAGGAACACAGCCAAGCTCATGGACAGAGCAAACGAAACACCGACCGCTACCTCCATCTTCTCGCCAATGCCTGTTTCACCTGCATACCCAGTAACAAGAGCCACAAAGACGCTGAATATCAGGGCACCAAGCATGGGGTCAAACCAAGGCGCGATGTTTGACGCCTGCAGGAAGAGACCTAGTGCAGCGCCTCCCAATGCAGCGTGGGCCACACCGGATGTCATGAAAGAGAGACCTCGAAAGACAAGAAAGCTCCCGCTGGTCGAAGCTACGATTGCAATCATTAGCACTCCAACAAGCGCTCTTTGCAGAAAGGGGCTGCTCACTATAAGCAGAATAATGTCAATCATGTCGATCAACTCCAGAGTCTCTGGTGAAACAGTATCTATGTCCTGAGTGCTCTACTATCCTAGCGGTTGGACCGTACAGTGCTCTCACTATTTCTGGGTCCATCACATCACATGGCGTGCCGACTCCAACGACAGTGTTCCTTAGCATGAGAACATCGCGTACAAGGGTATGAATCGGATTTAGGTCGTGGGTGACCATAATGATGCTTACGTCATTCTCATTGTGGTACCGCCCAAGCGCATCAACTATCAGATCCTGGCTTTCTGCATCAGTTCCTGACAAAGGCTCATCCAACATCAGGACAGGACCCTCACCGGCCAGAGCTCGAGCCACCAAGACTCTCTGCCTCTGACCGCCTGAAAGCTCTGGAAACGGTTTGTCCCAAAAGTCTTCCATGGCAACCTGACTCAAGGCACTCTTAGCGACAGTCTTGTCATTGCTTGAGGCCACCCGTGGTGGTGCCTTCTTGACGAGTCGCCCCATAAGCACGATATCTTTCACCTTCATTGGCACGTTGAGTTCGATTCTGTCACGTTGCGGGACATATCGGACTAAACGTCTGATTTGTGACTTTTGAGTGCTGGAATCGAACCCGAGCAGCTTCATGTTTCCTCGGATGGGCTTCAAGAGACCCAGAGTGGTCTTGATGAGTGTGCTTTTTCCAGAGCCGTTCGGTCCGATTATAGCCATGAATGAAGGAGAACTCACCTCGAACGTCACATGGTGAAGTGCGATTTCGCCGTTCGGATACCTAACGGCCAAATCCTGTGCGCTGATTAGGGACTCGGTTGTCATCACGTCACCTTCCTATCGTGTTTCAATGTTTCTTCCACCCTACTGCTGGGAGATGAGCTTGATAAATAGGAATAATAATCTACGCTTGAGTCCTAGGGAGTGTCCTCTTCACTCTGGACAAGAGGAGCGATTTCAGAAGGTGCTAGGATGAAAGGAAGGAGGTATGTAATCTTGGTTCTGCTTTGCTTCATCAGCCTCGTCGCGATGATTCCGGTCAAGCCAGCTCAAGCCGCATCCCCGATCAAGGTGGCCGCATCAATCGAGCCACTCGCTGGTTTAGCTGAGGAGGTAGGAGGGAGTCATGTTGAAATGTCCGTATTGCTGCCTGAGGGCATTGAGCCGCATGCTGCAACTCTTCCACCCCAGGCAGTGAGTGATGCTCAAGCAGCAGATCTACTGGTCCTGACAGGTCACTTTCCTTGGGAAGCAGATCTCCTTTCGCAGGTCAGTACCCCCTACATCACAATGGATGATGCATCAGCACTTGAGAACTACGAAGACTATGGCGCAAGACTGTCAGAGATGCCCGGTCAGCCTGTAGAGGGTGGAGCCTTCTATAGTGCTCAGCACGACCATGAGGGCAATCTTCACGGATGGTGGCTCTTGCCAGTAAACGCAATAGCCATTGCCAATGCAACACGGGCTGCTCTCAGCACTCTGAACTCAACACTGTCTTTGACCTGGCAGAGTAACTTCAAGGAGTTCGTGACTAATGTAGATGCATTTGGCCAACTGGTGGCAACAACAGACGAAACATATCATTTCTCCGCGATGAAAGCAGTTGTCGTTTCACCAGCGGAGGCATACATAGCCGAAGCCTTCGGAATCGAGGCTACTGCGGTATTGCAAGTAGAAGAAGTCCTTGTGTCCGGTGCCGAATTGCTCGAGATTCAAGATGCAATTAGGAATGGGACTATAGACCTGATTCTCGGGTCTGATGTGGCGCGACTCCAGGCTGGAGGCGAGTACGCTGTTCAGTTGTCCGAAGACTACAGTCTTCCACTGGTCTGGTGTAGAGCTGTCTTCTTTGAAGGACTGTTGGACTACATTGCCGTAATGACCTACAATCTAGGTTCGCTCACCTCAGGCTTAGAGAGCGATGTCGGTACAGGCGGCGGGCCAGTCAATGTAGCTCTGATCGGTTTCGCTGGCGTCTTCGCTGTGGTTGCACTGCTTGAGGCTGTCGTCCTTGTACAGAGAGCAAAAAGCGACTAACTGCCTCAGAATGTATCACGCATCGGCACTTGGAGGCTAGCTCGCGTCTGACTTGTAGTAGGGTGATGCTGATAACAGCTTGCGTCGAGCCAATGCACAAAATAACCTCACGAAGTGCCTTCTGAAACCAACGGCCTCACGAAGCTCTTCCGTATAGTCATCGAACGTCCTTTTCTGAAACTGAAGTAGACTCTGAGACTCTTTGGTGTCCATCCAATCCGTATGAAAGTAATCTTCATCGCATTTCGGAACCAAGAACGCAGAATCGGGAAGCATGTCCATTCCGACAGCCTCGAGCGTTCTTGATATGAACTCCCGGTAGGTCATTCGACACCGTTCCCCTCCACCAAGCAGGAGTATCTTTCCGACAGTTTCGGCGGCCACCGAGGCTGACAGTGCGAGTCCTATGTCTCTCGTGTGGACAAACTCCATCCGCTGGTCAAGTGGGATCGAGAAGATGAATGGGTCCTTGGCAGCTTCAAACCAATTCATGCTAAGTGGAGGTACGACTCCAAAACGAAGAATCGTCCATGGATGGTTGCTCTTACGAATCAGATACTCACACTCAATCTTGGTTTCGGTGTATAGGTCAGTAGCAATCTGAGGGTCACTAGCAGTCCTAGGAGGTCCTCTGCCTGGGCAGTGTCCGTAGGTCGCAATCGAGCTTGCATAGACTATCTTTGGTGCGATTCCAAGATTCTCCGTGACTTCAAGTATGTTCTTTGTGCCTCCAACGTTCACAGCTCGAGTCAGATTGGGATCTAAGTCCGAGGCAGGAGGTATAATGGCGGCGAGGTGAAGCACACAATCAACATTCATCATCGCTCTGCTGACCACTTCTTGGTCTCTTATATCGCCCCAGACTGTTTCAAAGACACCTCCACGCTTGAGGCGTTTCATGACTTTCTCATTGTTCGGAGTCTTCAGGTCAAGACACCGTATCTCGTGCTCGGTTTCCAGAAGCGAAACCATGGCACTTTCACCAATGTTGCCAAAGGCACCTGTAAGAAGAATCTGCATGCTTCGAATGCAGTGTGATGTACTTATAATACTTCGGTGTCGAAATATACGGCAAGGAAATATCCATCGTCGAAATGTTCATATCTCAACTCCTACTAGTATTCAGTAGCCTTCCAGATTGAAATGGAACGATTGGGGCTCCATGATGAATAGAAACCGCGAAGTCCTCATGTATGAGCTAGTCGAGGCCCTAAGGCTCCTTGGTAAAGTCAAATGGTTTCTGGGAGATACGAATCTCACCCTTGAGGGTTTCTTGGTCTTGGACCTCATATCCGAGTCTGGTACCTGCAACATGAAGGACATCGTCGATGGTTTCTCACTACCTGCAAGTACTGCGACAGGTATTGTTGATCGTTTGGTTGAGAAGAGATATGTGAAACGAGGACAATCCAACACGGACAGAAGAAAGGTTACGCTTGAGATAACTGGAAGTGGAAGACAAGTCTACGACCGGTCCAGGTCAGAGGCTCTAGCACAGATGGCGGAATCACTGAGTCATCTCAGTAAGAAGGAAATCGAAACCCTGGTCAATCTTGTCAGGAAGCTCACATCAAAGATAAGCAGACCAAAAGAATAGGGAATCACTGGGGTTGCGGCAACCTAATGGTGAATGTGGAACCCATGGCTGGTTCACTCTCAACCTCGATTCTACCACCCTGAGCCTCAATCAACATCTTGGTGATTGTGAGTCCCAATCCTATGCCCTTGGTCTTGGTCGTGAATAGGGGCTCGAACAGTCTACCCATGTGTTCCTCAGGTATTCCGGAGCCGGTATCCTTGAACACGATTGAAACCCATTCTGTTCCTTCTGGAGTAGACACTACTGTGAGCGTTCCTCCTTCAGGCATGGCTTGGTAGGCATTGACCACCACGTTGGAAAAGGCCTGTTTGAGTTGAAACGGGTCAGCCGATATGAAAGGCAATTTGGGCTCTAGTTCAATCTTTACGGTGACTTCTTCTGTAGGTCGAACCTTGGAGAGGATGTCCTCAATCAGTTCGTTCACATTGACATCTTCTCGGGCTGGTGACCTTGGTTTTGCAAGACCTAGCAGGCTATCTACAGTCCTCACCGAATGACCAACTTCAGATTCAATTGTGTCAATGGCGGCTGCTACATCGTTGTCAGTTGTGTCAAGGGTCATCTTTAGGAAAGTGGCCGAGTTCAGTATTGCATGGAGAGGGCTGCGGAGCTCATGACTGATTCCGCCGCTAAGCTGCCCAAGCACGGCAAGTCTCTCTTTAGCAAGCAACTCTTCTTGTGCCTTTTCAAGCTCCTGAGTGCGCGATTCCACCCTCATCTCAAGTTCCTCGTTCAAGATGATTAGTTCTTGACGCGACCTCTCGAAGCCGTAGGCAGACAACCAAACGATGACTGCTATGGTGAGAAACACAATCGCGGTTGGGGCAAGGGGATAACCGTCGACAATCACAGGATAGACAAGTAGTGCACTACTGCCCATGGCCACAACGATGCCTGCCCATGGGCGAAGCAAGATGGCCGATACGACAATCGGGACTGTGTAGAGAAGCGTAATGCTATTGTCTATCAATCGCAACAGGGTGGTCATCACGAGAAGAAACAACACAAAGAGAAGACTCGCGATTTCACCGTACCCTTGGCGATTAATCAGATATATAACGGCCATGGTTGCAAGCGACGCGAATGAGAATGGAAGAGCGGTCATATCACCAAGGAGGTCGAAACCGAGGGCAACGACCATACCGATCGTCACGGTGAAGAGCATAATCCTAAGGAGCTGACTCCGGAGGGCACTATCGGATTCGGTTGCAGGCACCTCAAGGAAATCTTGGAATCTCTTCAAACCAGCCGACTTCCCACGATTTGCATGACATCTTACGAGCGAGAGCAACGCACGACCGCACACATGGTAGTCGCTGCTCGCATCCTCGTCTCTAACATGCTCTGGGCAAATAACAATGTATCTATGCGGGACTGGTCGTCATCTCACAGGTAGTACACCTGCCAGATATGTGACGTCCATCAGTTCGGAACAAGAATGAGGTCCGGTGGAAATCTCTTTGATCAGGCAGAAGATTGCCACTGTATCACTCCAGATGCTAACCTATTATCTTGACGCTCGTTTGAACGAACAACGTTATTATGCTTCTGGCTTGAACAGGGAATTGCCTGAAGGGATGGATGCACTTCTTGACAAGAGAAGTGAGATAGATGCCACCAGATTCGGTTTCGCCTGCTGCGGTCGAGTCAAAGACATCGGTCCTAGCAGACAGGCGGCGTGCTACGATAGTCCTCGTTTGGTTGGCTCTTGCCTCTCTCACACTTGTAGTATTCGCTCTCATGATTCCACTCTACTTTGATTGGATGCTTTTGAATGCCCAACAACCCGAAATTCTTGATGCGCTCCTAGACGTGGGGTTTACACCGGATTTCTACGCCACGGTAATTTCAGTAAGGGACGCAATCGTTACAGGGTTCTTTGTGGTGACGGGTCTGGCCCTGTTTGCCCGCCAATACAATGACCGGTGGGTTGCCTTCGTTTCTTTGACTCTCATTACGGTCGGAGTTTCTTTCACACCGTTGTTACGAGCTCCGGCGGGACTCCCGCTAGAACAAGCCGCCTTCTTTGTCACGAACTTAGGACTCCTCTTCCTGGTGCTGTTCCTCCTATTGTTCCCTGATGGACACTTTCGACCGCGTAGCTCTATACTGCTTGCCGCGTTCTTCCTTACACTAAACTACAGCACCTTCATCTACATGGCTGCATTTGGCATTGAACCGGGCATATTTCTCCAGCTACGCACCTGGGCACAAATCGGAGCAATTGGGTCGGGAATTGCTGTTCAGCTATACAGATATCTGATATTCCACGGACCTGTAGAACGCCAACAGACAAAGTGGTTGATCTTAGGTTCTTTGACGTTGGTTGTGGCAAGTCTAGCCATCTTCCTTGCTGGAAGCATGACAGATGCCGTAACTGGTTCTGGTTCTGCCAGAGTATACTACACTCTTGCAGTTGAAACAGGTTTTGGAGCGCTACCTGCATTAGTACTTCCTCTCAGCATCACCTTCTCGGTTATCCAGTACAGGCTCTGGGACCTGGGACGAGTCATCTACTCAGGACTCCTCTATGTCATACTCGTTTCTGTCTTGATGGCAGGCATCTTTGGGGGGGCGATTCTTATTCAATGGGCCTTTCCGATGGTGTCAGCCGTCAACGTTCCAGCAGCGGTGGTAGTCGCCGGTTTGATCATGGTTCTCTCCACACCAATCCTTTACCATTGCATGAGGATAATTGCAGACAGGATACTCTTCCGAGAACGCAAAGACTATCGACGGGTGGTAAACGAGTTCTCAAGAGAGATTGCCACGATTATTGACTTGTCTGAGCTTGGAAGGAGACTTGTCCAGCGTGTCGCGAATCTATTTGTCGTGTCATACATCGGGGTGCACCTCATCAGAGAAGACGGAAACCTCACCAGATTAGACGAGAAGTCTCTGAGGGATAGAATGCGATTCCACACTCTCAGTCAGAAAGACTTGAACCAGCTTGGCGGAGGCGAAGAAGTAAGACTTCTCGAAGGAGGAGTAATGTATCTACTGCTCCCCATCCTAACAGTGCAAGAGCGTGATCATGAGCTTGTAGGAATCCTCACTGTCGGCCCACGCATCTCGGGACAAGGCTTCTCCACTGAGGATAGAGAGATACTCTTCAGTTTGGCATCACAGGTGGGCACCGCCATCTATGTGGCAGATCTCGTCGAAGCTATTACTGAGGCGGAGAGAGAGCTAAAGGCTGCTGCTGACACTGCCACTCTGTACTTGGATTTGTTGACGCATGATACGCGCAACCAGCTTCAGGCAATCCTCCTTGCATCTGAAGCAATTCAACAAGAGAACCCGAGCTTGCATACTCGGGCACTACTCAACAATATCGTGGAAGCGGTGAAGGCTTGCGAGTCACTCATATCAAAGGCTCAAGTGACTGAGAGCTTCCTGAGTACAGAGTTGTCAGTTGTGCCATTGGACAATGTGATTGAGAAAGCCTTAGCAAAGCTTGGACAGACCTATGCAGACATTGAGGTAGACGTTGAGAACCATATCCCGGGCACCATGGTCTTTGCGGATCGGCACCTCTTGCATATGTTGATGAATATACTCGAGAATGCAGTTGTTCATAACCACAGCTATCCACGGAAGGTATGGGTGGTCCTCGGGAAGTCTGAGGGGGGAGTCATGATCACTATAGCTGACAACGGCCCTGGCATCTCCGATGGTAAGAAGGAGGGGTTATTCGACCCTGACAGGCGTTTTGGTGGCGTGGGAGTACACCAGGCACAAAGGATCTGCCAGAAGTACGGAGGTCGGGTTAGCGTCGCAGACCGGATTCCGGGAGACTCTGGACGCGGGGCCGAATTCAGTGTGTGGTTGCCTCTTGCAGAAAGCCACGTGTGAAGCCGTGTCACTTTCTCTGGGCTAGGTTCTGTAGGAACTCCTCTAATCGGTCTACGACAACCTCGATAATCTGTTGCCCCTTCTCCTTTGTTGCCTTGGTAGAATAACCGACAACTCCCGAGTCAGTGATGTCCTTCATTGTGAAGGATGCAAAAACCTTTGGAGGAGGTGCTAGCATATCCGGCTCTATGAAGCCGGGGACAATAGCTCTTCCAGGTTCGTCCACTCTCTTCTTCTCAAGTACTCTCTGACCAAGATGCCAGGCAACAGAGGTTTCCATGTCGCATCCATGAAATACAGGCCTTGTGACTACTTCACGTATCTTGTCAGAGCCCATATCCCACCAGTTAATATGATACACCTTTGCGGACCCCATGTCCCGAAGAATATGTAACGCGTTCGAGATTGCAGTTCCATTGCCACCATGGCCATTCAATAGAACAATCCTAGAGAACCCGTGCTGAGCAAGGGAGGAGCAGACATCGACAATCACGTTTGCGAGAGTCGACTCTTGAAGAGTAATCGTGCCCTTGAATTCCATATGATGTGGTGAATACCCAAAGGATATGGTTGGAGTAACAGTGAGTTTCAGTCTTGGCCAGAGGCGTTCGGCCACAATCCAAGCTAGCTTTTGAGCTATGTAATGGTCGTTGTCAAGGGGTAGAGCAGGTCCGTGTTGCTCAATTGATCCTATCGGGACAAGCGCGATATTGGATTCTTGAAGCCTTTCTTCAACATCAGGCCATGTCATCTTTCCAAGAAGATAGTGTGGTTCCATGATTAACACCAACAGGTTGACCGTGAGCAAGACTAGCCTTCTTAATATCTTATGCCAAGAAGGACTGAGGTCTTGGGCCGCCGGGCTCTCATGGCTCAGGACCTCATCCTGCGCTGCTGGCTCCCAATATGGTCGATACAGGAGGACAGGTTAGTAACATTCTTTTTAAGGAAAGAAGAGTACGACTCGATAGACAGCCCTGTGACCTAGGTCATGGGGATGGTACAATCACTTAGGAGATACGATTGTATGGGTAAGATTACCGATCCCATTGCTAAGCGGATTAGGAAGAAAGCCGCCAAGGACATCAAGGGAGGGTTCTTTGGTCTAATCACTCACTACATTCCGGGTTGGCACGGGTACCAAGAGAAAGAAGAACGTCGCGCCGCCGACAAAGTGCTCCGAGAGTTCATGGCTGACCAGCTCAGACTTGTCAAGCAGGATCTTGAGAAGCTTCAGACAATGGTTGTGGAGTACAATCTCGAGAACACCTGGGAAACATTCGACAGGATGCTATCTCTCACAGACAAGATTGAGTCGTCCATCCGTTACGCAGATTATGGCTATGCTGCTTGGGGTTCAAAGGAGAAGATTAACGAGAAAGAACTCGACTTGGTATACGAGTTCGACGCTACGATAATCAATGACATCGGCGACATCAACGATGTTGTCGAAGAGTTCACATCCCAAATGAACCAAGGCAAGTTCGATGAGTCATGGCCCTTCACTCATCGAATGTACACCGTCATGCAGCGGCTCGAGGAGAAATGGAAACAGCGCGAGGGCTACATGAAAGGTTACCAAGATTAGACTTTCAAGTTCTGGGGGTATTCCCCCCAGAATTCTCTCTTCTTTTGATACAGACTTCATTCAGTTTGAGGGAGACTCTAGGATTCTATTTCCGAGTGGAGTTAAATAGCGCCGTGTACCAGGGAACAGCCGGTTGAGATTGTTGTATAGACGTCCTCGACGAGGACGGAAGGACAAATTGCCAACTTACTCCTTCCCCCAGTCCTCTGCCTTGATGGCTTCTCTCGATAGAATGACTACTATACTGAACGAGAGCGAGGACCAGGATATTGACCGATTGAGTTTGATGAAACACCAACAGATGTTGACACATTCTATTGAAACACTGTGGAGAGATGTGCAGGCCGGCAAGGTTGCAGTAGAGTCGGTGGCCCTTCTCAGAGCCATGCGAGATGTCACCATCTACGACCTCAATTCGAAATTGCAGTCACCACAGCTTGACTACAGAAGAATCACAAGAGAGGTCAAACTACTGGAGAACAGCATCAAGCATATCTTGCGACCAGTCCGAATTCGTTGACCCGGTGCTCCACCGAACGCTTACGTTACTTCCTGATGATTAAGGCAAGACTGATTACTCTCTCAAGACCGATGATTGCTCGATCGCAATGAAGGTCACTCTCCTCGGCACAGGCACTTCTGTTCCAGATCCGGACAGGGTCCAATCAGGGATACTCGTTGAAACAGAAAACAAGACTATCCTTCTGGATGTCGGGTCGGGTATACTTCAAAGACTGACTCAGACTGGTCTTGACATAACCTCACTGGACTCCGTCTTCATAAGCCATTTTCACATCGACCATTGCTCCGATTTCTTGACACTCTGCCAGAGCCTATGGTTGGCAGGTTATGATGGAGCATTGGAGCTCTACGCTCCACCATTCATGAGAGAGTGGTCTAGGGGAATCTACGACATAGCTTTCCCATACCTACGCGACAAGTTGCTTATCGAGAAGACAGTCCTTGACGAGAATCATGTGATCCATCTTGGACCTGTCACAGTTTCTACTGCACCAACCACACATGGCACGACAGAAACAAGGGCGTTCAAAGTCGAGTCTGAAGGTAGGTCGGTTGTGTATTCATCTGATACAACTCGGTGTCGGGAAGTGATAGATCTAGCCACGGGGGTTGATGTGTTGATACATGAACTGAACTGGTTGGACAGACACCGACCTGAGGGAGTCCATACAAGTCCAAGCGAACTCGCCGAGGTTGTTGAGAGAGCTGAACCAAAGAAAGTAGTCCTGACTCATGTTTCGCCAGAGGTGGTTACGGCACAAGATAAGGTCAGAGCTACGATAGGCAGAAGAACCCGTGCCGAAGTTGTGTTGGGTGAAGACCTAATGGTGCTAAACCTATAGATTCCTCAGCCGAAACCTATCTGCGACTCCGAAACGACGCGCGGAACCTACCATGTCAACGTTTAAAACCTATGAAGACCCTAGACCAAACAGAACTCGACTATAGGAGAGATTCTGATTTGGCAGACGCTATAGAGTGGACAAATGCCAGCCCAGACGATGTTGTCTGGCGTTACCCTGATAATAGAGTAAAGTGGGGCTCACAGCTCATAGTTATGGAGAACCAGGCCGCAATCTTCTACAGAGACGGCAAGGCACTCGACACATTCCTTGCTGGGCGCCACAAACTGACTACAAGCAGCATGCCCGGTCTAGTTGGGTGGTTACAGAAGAAGGTCAAAGGCGATATCTTTGAGGCCACATGTGTCTTCATTTCACGCTCACAGTTCCAGGGCAAGTTTGGAGGTAGAGGTCAAACGAGTGACCTGGCTCCCTTAATGTTTCACGGCAACTTTTGGTTCCGCGTAAAGGAGGCCAACATCTTCGTGCAGGACGTTGTAGGAAATCAGAACGCGTTCAGCACCAAGAAGATCAATGACTATCTTCGCTCATTCATGAACGAGCGAATCATTGATGAATTCGCACACTTTGACATGCAGGCCGTATTCACACAGCTCGACGAAACCTCGTTAAAGGTGAAGACGAAGGTCAGACAGGCCTTTGAGAGACTCGGGCTTGAACTTGTTGACGTGAAATTCGAGGGAATCGATACCACGGAGAAATACCGCGAGAGACTCTTCATGCTGAGAACAGCAGGAGTGAGCGGTTCACAGCTCATTGGCTCAGAAACCATGAAGGACGCCGCTGACTCTCTAGGCAGAAGTCCTGGTGCAGGTTTTGGCGCCGGCATGGGATTCATGGGAGCCGTCGCAGATGCGACCAAGGGAGCACAACCTGGGACAACCCCAGCTGGAGCGAAGTTCTGCAGCAATTGTGGAACTGCTTTGGAAGGTGCGAAGTTCTGTCCGAACTGCGGCCAAAAAGTAGCTGGATAGGGTAGATAACAGATAGACGGGAGGACCGTCAGGTCCCCCCATCGACTCTTTTTTCAACAAACAGAATCACAACCATCCAATCTCGTTATATGTGATGAATGAGACTTAAACCCAAACCATTCTGACATAGACTAAGACTTGGCTGGATTGCTGTGAATGACTCCCGTTCATCCATCCTAAAGGATCTTGATGCCCTCGAAGACCAAACGGATAGCATAGAGGACAATAGAATAGCCAACAAGAGGACAGGGTCATTCTATACTCCTTGGGACCTAGCCTATGACATCACTTCGAGAAGTCTTGCGGCAGCCCTCTTCGACTCGACAGGAATTGACGTGCAGCGAAGATCATACGCCGATCTCGACGTTCATTTGCGCGACAGTGCTCTTGGCATTCTGAGAAGCATGCGGATTCTTGACCCTGCTGTGGGAGAAGGAGTCTTCCTGCTTGCATCAGCAGAGTGGCTTCTCAGAACTCGGAAGGCATTCGGAGACAGATCTGGCGAAGATGCGCTAAGGCAGGACATCTTGAGCAACAATCTCTATGGAGTAGACCTAGTGGAAAATGCAGTTGACCAGTGCAAGAACGCTCTGAAGAGATGGGCTAGGTGCGACGACTCCCAGGAACTGGCACCCTCAAACATTCGTGAGGGAAACAGTCTCGTCGGGTGGGTGAGTCACAGAAGTATGACCAAGGTGGAGAATGATGCCCTGCCGAATGAAGCTCTCTGGGAATCTCTCGGCTCCAAGTATAGTCAACTGCGGAAGTCGACTCTGACCTCCATGAAGCCATTTCACTGGGAAGTCGAATTCCCCGAAGTGATAACAGGCGACGAGCAAGGCTTTGACATCATCATCGGGAACCCTCCTTATGGGAATATCCTCTCAGACGTCGAGAGACACCTGATATCGAAGACCCACAATTTCGACATTAGCACAGGTAGGACTGGAACTTGGAACAGCGCATCTCTGTTCATTGCCAGATCGCGAGCTCTTCTCAAAGAAGGAGGACATCTGGGCTTCTTGGTGCCCAACAGCGTTCTCAGAACAAAACAATTCAGCAAGGTAAGACAGCTCCTATTGACTGAGATGCAACTGTGGCTGGTGATTGACGAAGCGAGTCCATTTGATGACGTCACTCTTGAGATGGTCAGCCTGTTTTGTAGAGCAGGACACAGCCCCGGCGATTATGAGGTGCAAGTGCTTTCAAGACGGCCTGGAATTGATTGGGAGGGGCAAGTGCCTGGGACAATCCTTGAATCGAGCAACATCTTCCCTCTCTATTACGACTCGACTCTGGCCATAGTATTGAAGAGAGCCACAAAGGGCTGGGTGACGGCGAGTAGAGGAAGGGACATTCCAAAGGCTCACGTGAACAAGACAAGAAGCCAAGAGTTCAAGGTACCTTACGCAACAAGCGGTCGTAGTGTCAAGCGTTATAGACTTGACCCGAGATACCTGATCTATTCAGATATGGCCTTCAGAGAGGATCAGGGACTGCTTGATTCGTACGAGAACATGTTCTTAATCTCCACCAAGAACTATCCCTATCCCAGGTGCGTAATGAAACCAAGAGGAGTCATACATGGCGGCGGCGCAGTACGCATCAAGGCGCTGAAGCAGGGTGTTGATTATGAGGCACTAGGATTGATCCTCAACTCTAGATTGATTCGTTATCTATGCGTGAAGTACCTGACAAACTACTCACAGCTTACCACATGCTTGAACACTGGAATAATGGAGGAGTTACCTCTTGTGTTCCCCACAGATACGATGCCTTTCTCCACTATATTCAGAGCTATGGGAATGCTTCATGAGAACCCTGATGATGACTCGAATGCAGGTTTGGCGTCCTATCTGGACAGAGTCGCCGACACTCTGGTGTACGAACTCTTCCTTCTGAACCGTGACTCCTTCTTCAACAAGATCGAAGCAAGACTTGAGAAGCTGGGCGATTCATGGAGTCCTCAAGAAGTGTGTCGGTTGTTGAAAGGAAGTGAAGTTTCTAATCTGATGGATGAGATACTGAAGACTCCCATTGTCGAGGTGGTTGAGAACTCCCACAGAATGTCACCGTAGTTGAGATTTCACATCTACTATTTTGGAGGTCCGTCAGCTCTTAGTCCCGTCGGAGAGAAACTCACCTAGACGTCCCTCTTCTTCAAGCAGTGTCATCCAGTCAATGGCCGATGTCTTGGCATTTCCTCTGATGGCTCTCTGCATCATATCTACGACCTCAGACTGCTTGATCTCTGTAGTGTCAATCTCAGTGACCATATCTTCACCGTAAGCTTCGTATGCATCCAACTGGCAGACCCCTATCACCTCAGCCTCAACATTCTCCTCAATCTTCGCTTTTGGCCAGCCTCTTTGAATCAGACGGTGCTTCAGCACCTCAGGATGCGTTCTGAGAACGAAAACTCGAGCAACCGACGAATAGGGAACGAGATCGATGTAGTGACCTTCAGCTACAATTCGCCGGTCGAGGTCTTCTATCTCTTGTAGAATGGCACTTACGAGGCAGTCTTCGTCCACAATGCTTGTGTCACGATCACCATCATAGGCAGAGATGCAGCCTGCGTTTCTAGCTAGATCACCGAGTGATAGAACTCTTACTCCGAGTCGCTCGCCCAGCATTCTGGCTGCTTCCGACTTCCCGGTACCTGGAGTGCCTCCGACAAGAATCACAGGCATGGGGCGCACGTCGGCAGTTCGTCTTATGGACCTACCGATAGATGGAATCAAGGGCTGTTACTTATGACCCTGCCAACACGCGTTAGCCAGAAGACTGCGCTTATAAGCCGATGGAGATTAGTAGATAGAGTGAGCGAATAGGAGTACCACGATGTCCCAAGTCAAATCCCAAGAAAGCATCAGAAGAGCCCCAATAGTAGCCTCCTTGTTGCTCACAATACTCGCTGTCATCACATGGTGGATAAACACTGTTCTCGCCATGGTGCTTGTATTCTCAGCATTGTTTGCATTTGTATATGGAGTGTGTACTCTGCCCTTCCAGGAAGTCCAAGCCCAGACTCGTGTAGTGAGGCGTCGTCGTATGCACAGAGAGTGGGATAGGATTCCGCTAGAGCGACTTGACCTACTTGAGGAACAGATGAGAGAGTCACTGAAACAGTTTGAGGTCGAAGCTGAGGAGGAAGGATTTGCTATTCCTGTGGATGATGTTGAGAGCGAGTCTGCCGGACTTGTTCACGACATACCTGTTGAGGTCGTTGACGGAATCGGGAGAACGTTTGGCAGGAAACTTCGTGAGGCGGACGTTTCTTCATTGGATGATTTGGCGGCTTCAGATGCGGCAAAGATTGCGAAGATCTGTTCCGTGGGAAGGCCAGAGGCAGAAGCGTGGGTCGCCGACGCGAAGGCCATAGTTCAAGGGGCCGGAGTGACAAGCATCCTCGAACTTGCAATGTCTGACCCTGAGGAACTAATTCAGAAAGTCGAGCAGGCTGTTGAAGACGGCTTCATTGAGGTTCCCAAGGGTCACGAGTTCACGATTTGGGCGGCACGACATTGGATTGCTGCAGCGAACGAGCATATCGTGCTGACACCCGAAGACATCAAGAGATGGTCAGAAGACCAGCCATAGATGGGAACACGTCAATCCTACTTTCTGCGGCACAAGCCATAAAAGACTGCCAAAGTCCTGTCACAAAACCCCGCCTAATCAAAGTGATGCAAGCCATGGCTGTTCCGTGCAAGATCAGAGAGTTCAGGAAGGAGGACATCGACGCAGTCATGGCTATCAACCAAGCTGCTCTTCCCGAGAACTATCCGAGCTCCTTCTTCCTGGGTCTTCATAGCCATGCTCCCAAAGCATTCTTGGTTGCCGAAGTAGACTCCACGGTCATTGGGTACATAATGTGTAGAATGGAGAGAGGGATATCCAGCTTCAGGAGACCATACCCTGTTAAGAAGGGCCATATAGTTTCGGTGGCCGTTGTTCGTGATCACCGGCGAAAAGGCATAGGCACAGAGCTCATAGAACGAGGCATTGCAGGGATGGTTGAGTATGGGGCCACTGAGTTCTACCTTGAGGTGCGAAAGAGCAACAAGCCAGCAGTTACAATCTATGAAGTGTTGGGATTCGAAATAGGTAGAGTACTTAGAGGATACTACAGAGATGGAGAAGACGCCTACCTCATGACCAGAAAGAGGAACCATGATCAAGAGGATGATTCATCCGATGGCTGATACTATCACTGTACCGCTAGTGCCTGAGTGCTCTGCCTGCATGATTGATAGCCTAAAGACACTCATTCCATTGCTAACGTCTGATGAGCGTGAACAGTATGAGCTGTACTCCTTGGCGTTCAGTCGACTTGCCGATGGCTTCTCGAAGCGGCTTGAGCCAATAGAAATCTCAGTCATGCTATACAGAGAGCTCTATGACCGGATGGGAGTGAGAGACCCCTACTCGACGTTGAAGCAAGAGAGTATAGAAGCCGCACAGAAGGTGATTCCCTCTATCGAGAAGACAATATCGAAACTCGAAGGCTCTGATAGACTTCGAGCTGCATTGTCTGCTGCAATCGCCGGCAATGTCATTGACTTCAATACGGCGGGTCATGACCCCAATCTCGATGGCCTTCAAGCTACTTTTGAGGAGATCCTGCAGGCTGGATTCACGATTGACCATTCGTCAAATCTCTTCCAGTCACTAACTTCGCGGTCGGGGCATTTGCTATTTCTTGGTGACAACGCTGGGGAAACACTCTTTGACATTCCTCTTCTTCGCTTGGCAACGGAGTTTGGATGGAAGGTCACCTATGTTGTGAAAGGACGACCAATGGTGAATGATGCTGTCGAGGAAGACGTGAGAGGAAGCGAGATTGAAGACCTTGCAACCATCGCCGACACTGGTGCGTGGGCGCATGGTGTTCCAAAGGAATGGGTCAGTGAGGACTTCCTTGAGTTGGTGGGCGATAGTGATATGGTCATCTCGAAAGGACAGGCCAACATCGAAACGTTTCCAGAGATTCAGCAAGAATATGATGTCGAAACTTACTATCTTCTAAGAGGCAAATGTGCGCACATATCAGCAGCCATTGCAGTACAGAAGGGCGACAACGTTGTGCTACGTCGGCCGTCTCCTTAGGAAGGCGAGAATTCACATTTTGGATAGATCTTCTCGAAAGAGTTAACATGAACTCGGTTCTAGTCAGAGATGGGGAGCTCCTCAATGGGCAAGCTAGTCCCTTATGACAATGAAGTTCACAGAGCGCAGTTTCTGGAGCTGAATGTGGAGTACCTCACGTGGTTTGTTGAATGCATGCGTGATATTCACGGTATTGACATGGCCTCAACAGCAGAAGGGACAGTACAGGACTATGTCGAGATGGTCCTGGATAGCTACACCTCGGCGAAACCGCCTGATGGGATTATCTACGTTCTTGAGATTGATGGAAAGTCAGAAGGAATGGGAGCATTAAGAAGAGTTCGAGGGGAGATTGGAGAGATCAAAAGGATGTACATTCGGCCAAGACACCGTGGAAAAGGCCTTGGGAGAAGTATGTTTAGGACTCTGATAGAGAGAGCGAAAGAGTACGGATACAGCACTCTAAGACTTGAAACAGGGGATTTCATGAAAGCCGCACAGAGTATCTACCGGTCTGAAGGTTTCGAAGAAACAGATATGCATCCAGAAACTGAGGTTCCCGAGCCATATCATCCTCATATGGTGTTCATGGAGAAGGAGCTATAGGCTCCGCGTCCCCAGACCTTGACACACGCCAGCTTTTCAGAGCCGCCGGAAGACAATCTTTAAATGTGAACTCTATGCTGACTTCCTCTCGTAGGCGCATGTGAAGTACATGTGCAGTTTTATCATTCAAGCATTCATTTGAATTACCTAAGAAGGTGGAGAGACTATTATGAGTCAACAAGGTTGGAAATGTCACCGGGAATCCAGCTCTGTGAGCCGTATTGGTATCTCAGCATCGCCGTCGCGGACTTCAATCTCAAGAACACCATCCTGGGGCACAAGGACCTCGTAGAATATGGTAATCCATCTCTGCCACTCTAACTCCGGCGACTCATCACGCCTTTCTACTATCACTAGGGAGTCTGGCGGCGGTAAGGGCTGGTCTTCGTACTTCTGTTCAGAAAATGCGTAGTATAGAACTAGCCTGTAGAGCTCTCCACCACACTCAAACTCTCTCTCGTCCACGAAGTGCTTGTTATCATAGATGTCCTCATACGTCATGCCCTTCATCATGCCTTTCTGCTCTGCAAAAGAAAACTCCAACACCTTATACCGCTTCGTTGGATTTCCCCAGTCCCTTTGCGACAACTCAACATGACGTCTCAAGAACTCCTCAGGCCTCACGTTTACTCGGCCCTCGTTGTACAGGTCAAGCGCCTCAAACAAGCCTTTCGCGGCAACTCTCTCTCCAAGGGCATTGCCCTGCGCAAGTACCTCGTCAGTGTAGAAGCTCCATGTGCTGCCGCGCTTGTAGCCCCATAGTACGAACTCGCCATCAACTGGACAAGGCTGGTGTGGATCGAGTTTGATAGAACACTGCTGACCCGTCCAGTACTCGCAAGTTTCGCATCTATAAGACATTTTCCCATTATCACTCCAAGCTGTACTCATGACTGTCTGATGCCGACTTATCAGGTTGGTGCTGATGATGCGCATGAACACTAGTCGAGCCATCCCACCCCGTCTTCTCCAACCCTTAGAATCCGAGAGGCTGTCATGTCCCTATGTGTCCGGGAGTGCTATTTAAGCTCCTTTCAGCAAATACGCTTAGGTTGCCCTAGCATGGGTAGCGTACGTTGCCCCAGCAGTTGTAGGCTCTTATTAAAGAGGCGTCAGGACTCATAGGCATGATGTCCTGTAGTACTGAGAAAGACCTTGTCGAGTGGCTCTCTGAGGAGTTCGATGAGAGGGAGATACTCGCGTGCCTATCGATTCTTGAAACCGCTTTTCAGACTGACGAGTGGAGGGGTGAGTCCTATCCCAAGGACGATTGTGTCGAGGACGTGGAGCGGCTCCGAAGGGCTCTCATTGAAACTAGGACAAAAGAGGGGAGAGAGGACAAAAGAGAGAGGAGAAACCTTATCGTAGGACTGGTCCCTCCCCCGACTGGACCTCAACAATCTTCTCATAGAGAGCATTCAATCGGTTCTCGTTATATGCCGGCGTGAGTCCCTTTTTCTGCCAGATTGTATTCCATCTGTGATAGACCTTCACAAGCCATGGACTAACTTTCTCGAGGTTGGGGTGGATGCCTAAGGGCATCATCACCTCAGCACTGGCATGGATGCGAACCTTTCCTTCCTTGATCTTGAAGCTCGGCGGGAGGTCGAGCTTGAAGAAGTAAGGGCCAAAGAACGTCCGTTCTCTCACCCGTACATACTTTGAGCGATACCTCCCCTCAACGCTCTTCTTCTTGAGCTTTACATCGGTGAGCCCATCAAGATAGACATAGTCCACATTCGTCACGAAGGGCTTCTCCTTCCAGTCATCATAGAAGAGTCTGTCGCAAGAGAATTGTCCCGCGAATCGTCCTGCTGCAAGCAGTCTTTTGTTTGTCAGTACTAGTAGGGCACCGCGACCTGTATCCGCGCTGTTCACTCCTAGCCGCCCGTACTCATAGTACAAGGGGTCTTCTTCTGCTTCGAAGACCCCTGCGTCCCGAAGCATGTGTATCATTATCTCATACCCGCTCGGATGTCCCTCCTTGTCCCTGTGATAGAGAAGTGAACTGGCAATGGGTTTTGTGTCTAGTTTCTTCGTGGCGTATGAGATGATGTGGGCGATCTCGGGAAAATGGCTCTTGTTGGCAAGGCTCAAGTGTTCAATGGCCCTAGACCACAACGCGTCCCGTTGTTCAGCTGTCAATGGTCTCTCCTCTAGCAGGGCCTCATTCCTGAGTTCCATCACCGGAACCCCATATCCGGAGTAGTTAGGATCCTCTACTTCTGACAGGCAACTGTCAAGCCGTTCGTAGTAGTCATCTGCACTCACCCTATGCACTTCCGTACGAAGTTGCCATCATTATGGTTGCTAGCTGTATTCCGAAACTTGCAATGCTCAATGCCTTGAGAACGGTCTGGGCCCTATATACGTTCTTGAGTCCCCAACTTGAGAAGACAGACCGTGACCTGAAAATACTTCTGAGGAATCCAAGACTCTTTAGCTCGCTAAGCGCATTGCTGTAGCTCAACTGATTCGCCTCGGTTATCAAGTTTCGTGTGGATAGGGCCCCAATTATCGAGGCCATGAGCAGCCCCTGAAATACGAGTTCAGCAAAGAAGCCAGCATCACCAAATGCAGACCCGATTGCTCCAAGAGTGAATAGGAACATCGTCCCGCTGACGAGATGGGCGAACTGGTGACTCACGTGCTTGATGGCCCAATTCGAGAGTTGTCCGGCGCGGCCGAGTAGGTCTATTCCCCATCCAAAGGTTGAAAGACGTAGACTTGCAGAGCGCAAGAGGGATTCGGCTTCTCCGGCTAAGAAAGCATCAGGAAGCTTGGCCGCTTCCAGATAGGAATGTACAGAACCTCTCATTCCGGAGAATCCACTGAGGACGGCACCCACAGCCATGAAAGTGACCTGAGTCAGCACAAGGTTGATAGCTTGGTTACTGTGGAACTGGAAGAAACTGAACTCGTGTCCACTCTTGATGAATTCAGGCACAAGGGGAGTGACACCGACATTGCCAGTTTCAAGGTATGTCTGCAGGTTCTTCCGCGCATTTTTCATCGCCCAAGCACCTCTGAGAAGGACTTTGAGACCCTCATCAAGAACAGAGAAACCTAGGGTGTTGCCCGTTATCATGTCCAGACCGAAGAGAAACATTGGTGCACCGGTTAACACGCTGGCGCCACCAGTAAGGTGCGGCACCGCCATTTGGGCAGCTCCAGCCACCATCATTAGAACACCAACGCAGATCATGACCGGTTTCAACATTTCATGAGACGCTTCGAGCTCTTTCCACTTTGTAAGATACTCGTCTTCATACGTTGTGTCCAAGGCAACACGCTGAAATTCGTAGCCAAAGGCGACCAGATTGGACATAGCACCCACGATGTCGCCTTCAGAAAGTGAAGCAGGGTCATCCCTATAGATGGTGGTTACAAGCAGTGGTGAGATCACTGTCGGGTTTGCGTCACTGGTGTCAATGAGGAACCTTTTCTTGTATCGCTCGTAAGACCGCTGCCTACCTGCTTCGCTCCTAGCCGCAATAGCATGCTGTTTCAGCCATTCCATGTCAGAATCGTCAGCTGACTTCATTCACTTTACAGGGTCAGGCACTTCAGGAGCCAATTGGTCAAGGTCGAACGTGATTGTGTTTGTGTCCTCAGTGATTGTCATTTCCCTCGTTATTATCCAGTCGTCTAGCCTAAGCTCGGCAACTAAGTACAAGGGCCCTGACTGTAGCTCACTCTGGAGGTCAGTGGTATTCAGGTCGAACTCGACCCTGTTCATCTGCACAATTGGATACCTGATGGTGGGATAGTCAAATGATGACTTTGGGGTTTCTCCAGTGTGCGGATTTACATAGTCATAGTGTAGCTTGAAAGCAAGTTGACCTGCCTCCCCGTCCCACTTGGACATCTCCTGTCCGGGCTGTCTTATCTTGATTGTGTCATTGAAGCTGTACTCCACCTCTTCTCCATATGTCACATCTTCATTGAAGGAGGCCCAGTCCGCACCGTCATAATCGCTAGCTTCCTCTGTGAACACATCCAGAGTTCCACTGTCGTCGACCCACTCCTGTGTCCAACCCTCTTGAGCCAAGACCTGAATCTTGTCGAACCTCTCCACTCCCACTCGTACGTCGCTGATGGACTGCTTCTTGGGGGATGCACCCCACAGGTTCATGAGGTTGTGGGAAGCAATCACCTGCATGAAGAGGCCGGACAAGCTGGAGTTGGAGATGATGTGGTCGTAGGTTATCTGAGAGGACAGACCATAGGACACCACTCCTCCGCCCCGGGCATCGGCCTGAAGTGATATTGGGTTCGCCATGGAGGATGCTGAACCTTCGAAGCCGGCGTAGTCTATGAACTTCCTGCCCTTCTGTCGGAGCTCGTCAAGGCTTGATGCCTGTATGCCCTCGAAGGGCTCTAGGCTGCTATGAAAGTTAAAGAACTCGTAACCGTGTTCTCGTTTGCTGCCGAATCGGAGATTAATTCCTTGAACTATCTGCAGACCGAGGATGTGAACGATGCCGTCTCTGAGTGTGCCCTGCCTCACCCCCCAGCCAATATCCTTGCTAGAGAACAACCATTGTCGAAGGGCAAGGACCGACTCTGTTACGTAATACGGCGGTGTTGGTTCTGGTGGTATGAAGGAGGGTCTTTGGTATCCAGGACTACGGAGTTTGGTTAGCCGGTCTAACTTCGAAACGTCTTGTGTAGTCGGTGTGGGTACAATCCTCAATTCAGATACGACCTCAGACCAACCATGCTCACGGATGATTCCGTCCACTGCCGCGTCAAGCTCCTCGTGCCTGCGAAGTCGGATAAGTCTGGCCAGTGGTCGCTCCTCAATCATGCCCATCACAACCTAGACAGATTCCTCGATACAAGACTGTTTCTACGCTTATTCGAAAAGAAACACGGGTCAAAACGTCAGCCCCTTGTACGTCTTCCTAAGGTACGCCTCCATCTTGTGCGGTTCCAGCGGGACCTCAGAAACAGGAATGACCTCCACCGCATACTCGAAACTAGGGTTGTTCTTCTTGTACTTGACCTTCTTCTCCTCGGCTATGGTGTCGGAGGGCTCTGACTCAATCTCGTAGATCATCCCATAGGTGATGTCCACGATATCAGCCACTCCCTTCCCAATCTTGACCTCTGTGGCGCAGTGTCTTCCATTGTCCACGATTATCTTGGTGACGGCAGCCTTGATGAGGAAGTGTTCCATTGTCTCACTGCCGGAGTTGTGTCGTACTGAGTTCAGGACCTCCTTCCAAGAACCGAGTTGAATCTTGTTCGCCTTCAGACACCACCTGATCTCCATGACTTCGTCCTTAGTCAGTTGCACCAATCTTGAACTCCTCCAGAGTTGTCTGCTTGTTGCTTGTGTGACACTGGACAGCACAGTTCCGACATCCGACCCAGCATGCATCCTTCTCGTACAGGACACCAGCTGTCCAGTTGTGGTTGTGGGCGCTGAATCTGTGACGCTTGGTCGTGGGAGCCTTGAAGTACGCCCAGTCTGCCAGATACTTCCAGTTCGGATTGTACTCCTTCTTGCCCCTCATCACACGAGCAGGGTTCTCTAGGACCAAGGGCGACCTCTCTGATGTTGCACCTAGCTCCCCGCTCATCAGTTGATCCTGTCTGCTCCACAGACGAAGACCCTCATGGGTCGTGTCATCGAAGTGGAATGACACAGGACGCCACACGAAGTGACCCCCAATCTGGAGGTAGGACCTACACATGTTGACTCTCGGTCTGAGAAAGTCGTCGCTGTCGAAGCCCGATACTGTGGCGTGGACCATCGCGCCGTGGTCGACAAGTTCCCTCATCTGTGACTTGGTGGGCCTCTTCCAAAGCCTTGAGAACACCACAGGAGTCACGCCAAACTTCCGTGATAGATCACAGACTTGGACCACCTTGTCCCATGCAAGACCGGGCTCACTCATCACACCGATTCGGACCCAACCGATTCGCTCAGCGACCTTCATCAACTGAGGTCTTAGGACATCAGGGTTGAATAGCATCTCCACAGGAGTTGTGAAGTCCGCGCTGAGCTTCTTGCACCCAAAGCCCACATAGCAGCCCCAAGGACAGTTCTTGAATGAGTAGTAGGGACACCCGTACACGACGTCTATCGTGTTCTTCCTGTTCTTGGAGTTGCCACGTACCTCGATGTCGCGGGGAATGAAGTGACCGGTCTCAGGGTCAATCCACTTGGCCGTCCTACGCTTGGCCTCGGACAGGAGCACCGTGCCATCCAGACACATCTGGACCACTTGCTGCAGGTCGGACTCGACTGTCACTCCCACACCCTCGGATGACTCATGCACTTGTTGAGGCACTCGTAGCACTTGCTGTAGCACCCGCGACTTCCGTATCCCACATCGTGGGCACTCCGCCAACGGTTGCTGATTCGCCCGTCAGTGTTGGAGATGGTAGGACCGTATCGGGACAGGTCTAGGTGTCTGTTGACTGGACTCTTGCCCCGAATCCTAAGGGGCTGTTGGAATGAGTAGTCCAGTGCCATCAGACCATCCTGGGACTCCCACAGGTCAGACTCCTCATCACCGAACCATGCGGTTATCACTCTGCCAACGATTCGTCCGCCAAGCTCCTCGTATCTCTCAAGGTTCCTCAGAATCCTGTCAATGTGCAGGGGTGGATCTAGAGCGCTCACCGAGCCATGTACGATAGCCTCTGCCCTGACCAGCCTTTCCAAAATGAGCAAATGCGGCTCGATGGCAAACCTAGTGAGGAGAACGGTGGTCTTATCGAAGAGGTCGCAGAACTCGGCTGTGTCCGCAGCCAGTGACCAGTCGCAGGACGGTTCACCGTTCACGCCATTCCTCACAATGTCCGACTTGATGCGCTCTAGATCCCTGCTTAGTGCCTGCTCGTTCAGGCGATTGCTCACTGGTATCCAGTACATCATATGGTAGCGGGCCATGCTCTCAGAGAGGTAACAGTGGCCGTAGCATCCATGTCCCTGATACACAGCAGCGAACGGGCAACCACGGACTGTGTCCAGAAGAAAGCCAATGTCCGTGATGTTCCGCCTTCCATAGTCCTTCCCCCTGGGAGTCACGTTGGTCTTGTTGTTCCCAAAGAGATGAATTTCACGGGACTGAAAAGGCATCCACGGCCTGCTCTCTCGAATGGTGATGGTCTTGGGGTATGCCAGTGTGGACTGTTGATAACCACACTGCAAGAGGCTGG
>JBHIAE010000020.1:0-53917 GCA_046758445.1 Candidatus Thorarchaeota archaeon
AGTCAGCTTGCTCTGGATGTTTTGGGTGCCTCTGCTGATGGGAGTCTGGGGATTGATGGCGTTGGAGATCTACAGCCCTCTTATTGCAGCCTCGGAACTTTTGCTCCCTGTATTAGCGACAGGTTTTGCAGGCCTACCTCTGTTGCTCACCGGTGTCTATGACCACAGGGCGGACGTGGTTTCTCTCTTTCGTAGAAATGGTGATTTACGTCCAGGCTTTCGAAGTACGACCATGCTCATTCCACATTCTCTGATGATGTGGCTCGTTCCGTTCAGTCAGATATGGGCATGGCTAATCATAGGCATTGCTGTGGTATTTGGAATATACTGGGTACTGGATCGAGTGATGCACCTTGGAACGTCTCATGCAATGGACTACCTTCCAGTCTTTGTTTGGATCAAGAGTGAAGGCTCAAAGCCGTGGAAGTTCGAAAGGGCATATTGGGACAAGTTCCACTACGAGGCAGAACGTGGAGGGAGCGAGGTCCTTTCAGACAGTCAAAGAGTGCGCCTACAGATGGACAATCCATGGCACTCAGTTCGGGCAGGTGGTTACGTCACTTTCCGTCTTTGGCTCCTGAACTTCCTTCCATTAGTCCTGACAGTAATTGCTCTTTGTTTCGTTGTTGCAGCAGGGAATATTGTAGCTTGGCCGAATGCCGGTCTAATATTCGTCGCCCTGTTGTTCGTCTTCGTCACGCTATTGAGGAATGCGGTGAGTATCCCGTCGAAGTTGGTAACGAAGCGTGATCTTAGGTCTTTGAGCCTGCCAGAGTCCAAACGCGAACTGACTCTGAGTTCAGAAGCAACGAAGAACCATCTCAGCGAAGAGCGCCTCAGGGTCCTCTGGAATCTGGTGCACAGGGTGAAGGACGAACCGGATAAGATTGACGTCAGACCACGATTTGTCGTCATCACAAAGCTACAGGACCCATTCAACTTCTACAATCATCCAGGGAACTACTATGATACCTTCCGAGACGACCTCGAGTACCTCTATGTATACATAAACCATCGATGTAGTTTCACACCTGAGGACAGAGAAGCAGGTGCCTTAGTCAAGGAAGTAGCCCAAAGACTAGACTTCCATTATGAGCCTCAAGATATGGCTGAGCTTGAGGCGGACCCAAGGATTCAGGCAGAGATACCTGCTCGAGGCCGAATTGACGAGGCAGCCAGTCGTCGTGTAGAGAAGCTGATAGAGAGAAGACTTGCGAAACGGAAACGCAGGCCACGAAGACGCTAGCATACCCAGTGACTCATGGATCGCCAAGTGAAGTCAATTAGCTTCAGGTAGTTGTGATAAGTCGAGTTCTAGCTCGACCAAAACTCTCATCCGTGTACTACTCGGAGACATTTCGGTCCAATACATAAGGTGATAAGCAAACTCCCGCGGCACAAGAGTGCAGGAGCACCACGAAAGAGCTGCTTTTCATATTGGTTTCTTTGAGGGTTAAATCCAACATCGCACTCCACGGAAGATCATGCTAGTTTTGTAGGACCTGTTATTCTCAAGTGAGAGTATATACAATGAGTTACAACGACACAGAGCCTATTGAGGCTACGGTGGCTGAACTGAAGCCACGTATGAAGAATGTCACCATTTCCTTCAAGGTCATGGAGACTGGTGAAGAGCGCGAGGTCACTTCCCGTAATGACGGAGAGAGCCATCGCGTGCTAGACGCTGTAGTTGGAGATTCAACTGCAGTTGTATCTGTACCCCTCTGGGATGCAAAGATTGACGAAGTGGAGGTTGGAAACACCTACACGCTGAAGAACGGCTACACGGGTCTTTTCAGAGGCAACCTGCGACTCAACATAGGGAGATATGGAGAGCTGTCTGATGCTGATGAGGCAATAGACGAGGTCAACATGGACGTTGACATGTCTGCTGAGGAGCATGAGGACTCGCGCCGCAGGAGCTATGGCGGCGGTGGCGGCTATGGTGGCCGTGACCGTGGCGGCGGCTACGGCGGCAGAGACCGTCGTGGTGGTGGCGGTTACGGTGGCGGCGGTCGCAACAGACGCCGGTACTAGAAGCCACTGACGACACTCACAATCCTATGCAACTCACAGTAGTTGCGAGAACGGGCAATAAATTGATTGCTCGTTACACTCTTTCTATTATTCTCTGGCTGAATGTGCATTGTAAGAGAGAGCATTTACTCTCTTATGCAGCTACCACTCTTCGATAACGCCACGTGCCGCACGAACGTGTATTCGAGAGTCGTAATCGGGGTCGAGTTTGCTCTGGGCCGGGTATTCATCAAGCCGCAGCTGTTCCCTCAATATCTTTCCACATCTGACATCATTTGTAGAAACTACATCAAGGAAGGAAAGGTTTCACAGGAAGACCTTCAGTTCTAGGAAGAATACACTTTCTGTGTGTCGTAAGCCATATAACGAGGGCACTTCTAGCGCACGTATCGTCTAGGCTCAGGAGTGTGAGAGTTGAGCGACCACAAGAAGCTTTACGATCAGGTCTTTGATCTTTTGGAGAAACATGATACATGGATGCAGAACACCATTAATCTAATTGCATCAGAGAACATTTCATCGCCTGCTGTAAGGTCGGCCATAGTATGTGACTTCCGGGACCGCTATGCGGAGGGCTGGCCAGGGGAGAGAGTCTACGCTGGTTGCAAGTACATCGACGAGGTTGAGCTGATAACAATCGACCTGGCGAAGAAGCTGTTCAAAGCTGAGTTCGCGGATGTCCGGCCGATCTCGGGAGTAGTCGCAAACCTAGCGATGTACACTGCAGCGATGGAGCCGGGCGAAAGAATGATGGCGCTCTCAATCGCGCATGGTGGCCACATCTCTCATGCAAGGAAGAGCCTTGGTGGGACGGCTGGTGCTATCAGAGGGCACAAGGTTCGTAACTGGGTCTTTGACGACAAGGAGTTCAACATTGACGTTGATGCCAGTATGAGGCTGATCAAGAAGCTTCATGACAGAGGGGACGAGATCAAGTTCCTGCTTTTCGGCGGCAGCGTCTTCCCATTCCCACACCCAGTCAAGGAATTCCGCGATATCGCAGACGAGTACGGAATGACGATTGGCTACGACTCGGCTCATGTTTCTGGCCTTATTGCAGCGGGACGGTTCCAGGACCCATTGAGGGAAGGTGCCGACATTATTACGGCTTCCACTCATAAGACAATGCCTGGTCCTCAACATGGGTTCTGCATCGTGGCTAACGAAGATCTCATAGAGCCGGTGAAAAGAGCATCATTTCCTGGATTATTGAGCAACCATCACCTGCACAATGTTGCCGGACTTGCCGTTGTTCTTGCTGAGATGATGGAATTCGGTGTCGAGTACTCAGATCAGATATTGAAGAATGCAAAAGCTCTAGCTCGGTCTTTGCACGAAAGAGGTTGGAGCGTGATAGCTGAACACAAGGACTTCACCGAGTCTCACACTATCCTCGTGGATGTGACGGAAACTCCAATGAAAGATGGTAGAACAGTGGAGGAGCAACTTGAAGACGCGAATGTAGTAATCAATAGGAATCTCTTACCATGGGACAAGAAAAGGGGTAGAGACTACACAAAGCCTGGTGGTATCAGATTAGGGACAAGTGAGATGACAAGGCTCGGAATGAAAGAATCTGAGATGGACTTTATTGCTGAGTTCATGACTCGCGTTGTGATGAAGGGTGACGACATCAAGATCGTCGCGGCAGATGTTTCAGAGTTTCGCAAGGACTACCAGAAGGTGCACTATGCCTTCGACACCGAAACTGACGCTTATGCACACCTGAGATTCAAGTAGGGCCTATGTTCTTGTAGGCCCATCTCCGAGGGATGAGAATGGACACCAGAGAAGCACAGGACATGATGCGAAGAATCTACTTCAAAAGAGATGAAGCGAGAGGCGTTGAGAGGACACTCCTGCGGACTTTCCATGAACTTGGAGAGCTCAGTGACGCGGTTCTAAGGGAGAAGGGCCCTGAAGCAATCAATGATGAGATGGCGGACGTCTTCGCTTGGCTGTGTTCATTGGCCAATCTTCTTGACGTTGATCTCTCGGAGGCGCTGGTCAAGAAGTACAATAACGTGTGTTCAAGATGCGGTGAGTCGCCCTGTGTATGTACGGATGCGCCGTAAGGTCAAAAAGCATCTTTGATATGTCGGAAGGATTAAAAACTCAGGACTGGCTTTGTTGGCCATCCAGGAGATGCAATGGGATGCCAAAGACCACCAA
The DNA here is from genome assembly GCA_046758445.1 of Candidatus Thorarchaeota archaeon. Taxonomy (GTDB): domain Archaea; phylum Asgardarchaeota; class Thorarchaeia; order Thorarchaeales; family Thorarchaeaceae; genus SMTZ1-83. The sequence continues at coordinate 4,210 of JBHIAE010000020.1, forward strand.
GAAACGTAGGAAGAAGAAAGGGGAGGGCCCAATGCCCTCGGGTGGCGCCGGTCTAATCCGCTTCTTTGAGGACGAAACGCCTGGAGTGAAGGTAGGTCCGACTTTGGTGGTAATATTCGCAGCGATAGTCGTAGCCGTGACCATCATTGCTCACATTGCAGATGGATTCGGCCTGATCTAGTGCGTCGTGCGCCACAGCTCCATTGTGACATGCCGTTCATTGTAAGTTGGACTGACTTGGACACGGGAGTGATGTCCTCCCAGAAACGGCACTGGGATGAACTCCCTGAGGTCGGAGAACGTGTCGAGTTAACCTCAAGTTGTTGTTCAGGAACTGAGTATGAAAGCACGTCACCGAAGTGTCCTTGTTGGTTCAACAGTCTTCTAATAAATGTCTGACTTTGTCCAAGTTCTCTGCAGCTGTTGGATACCTTAAGGATTATAAAGAACTGAGGGTCGAGTCCCAAGGCCCAAGACTGGTGACTCTCACATGAAGATCAAGAGCGAGATGAACAAGTACTGTCCGCGATGCAGAAAGTACACTGTCCACGCCATATCAACGTACAAGAAGGGCAAGGACCGAAGTCTAGCTGAGGGCAGGCGCAGAATGGACAGGAAGACCAAGGGATATGGGTCGTTTCCGAAACCGATCCAGAAACGCTTTGCCAAGACGACAAAGAAGACCGTGCTCAACTACAAGTGCAATGAGTGCGACTACATAGTGCAGTCTAAGAGCATGAGACTGAAGAAAGTGGAAGTACAGCGTACGTAGGTGATTTGATTGACGAAAGGAGAGATTGTTCAACAGCCCCGGTCACGGTTTCTGAAAGTCAAGTGTCTTGAATGTGAGAATGAGCAGATAATCTTCGCACATGCATCGACTGAGGTAAAGTGTCTGAGTTGCGACAAGGTCTTGGCTCGACCTAGCGGCGGTAGAGCCAAGCTAGAGGACATAGCCAGAGAGATTGACCAGTACTCATGAAAATGGTCGTTCCGACTGTTGTCTTGTGGGTGTCGTCCTCCCAAATCTATATTAGCGCAGCCTTTGGGTTCCCCCAGAAGGAGTACAAACAATGGTCTTGAAACGTGCTGAATGGCCAGAACCGGATGAATACGCTGTGGCAGTAGCTTCTAAGGTGGCCGGTTATGGTGCATATGTGACACTTCCAGAGTACGGTATGAAGGAGGGGTTCATTCACATCTCAGAGATAAGCAGCACGTGGGTAAGGAACATTCGTAACCACATTCAAGAGAATCAACGGGTCGTTGTGAGAGTTCTTCAAGTTGACAAGCAGAAGAAACACATTGACTGTTCTCTCAGAAGGGTTTCTACTGAGGCGAAGAGAGCAAAGAACAACGAGTGGAAACGTGCTCAGAAGGCTGAGAGACTGCTGGAGCTCATTGCACGAGAGAATGGCGTTGCTCTTGAAGTGATCTATCAGAAGATAGGATGGCCTCTTGAGAATGCCTTCGGTGAGATATACAGGGCCCTAGAGGTAGCTGCCGACACTGGCGTTGAAGCTTTTGAGAATGTCCAGGCCACAAAGAAGCTAAAGAAGCAAGTGGCTGATCTCGCAAAAGCTAGGATCGAGATTCCCTCCGTCGAGATTGAGGGGGAGATGAAGATACTTGTGCCAGGACCTGAAGGAGTAGAGGTGATTAAGAAGGCGCTATCAGATGGACTCAGCAAGAAGGAGTCCAAGGACAAGTCTGACATTGAGATCTACACCCTTGGTTCACCGCGTTACAAGCTGCGCATCACCAGTCCCGACTACAGGGAGGCTGAAGAACTACTATCCGACGTTCTCGGAACCGTCACTAAGGCTGTGGAAGGCAAGAATGGAACTATAGACTTCGAGCGGAAGTAGTGATTGGTCATGACTCGCCTCTTCAAGTGCAGGGCATGTGGACATTACACCCTTGAGAGTCGGGATTGTCCTAGGTGTGGAGAGTCTGTGGTAACGCCGCATCCTCCTAAGTACAGCCCTCAAGACCGGTACGGTGAATACCGTAGGAAGGCAAAGAAGAGGGCAAGACTACATTATGAGTAGGAATAGGCCACCTGAGAGATTCATATGGCGATTGATGGGTTGAACAGTTGCCGAATCTGCGCTATATCAGTACAGCTGCACTTCAGCCCAGACCGTAGTCCAGTCTGAGTCGAATGTCGGTTCGCCCGAGTTCACGTTGTTCCAGAACAACAGCCGGAGCTCATAGTTCATCCCGGGGTGGATGGCAATATCCTGGGGACTGTTTTCGTCCATTTGAAGGTAGAACTCAATCACATTGTCGCCAGTAGCAAACTCGGTAGCGTTCACTTGACCCGAGTCCGCAACCCAAGAACCGTCGAAGGCCACATGTCCGTCAAAGAACTCTTGACCATTGTAGTTCACGAACCGTAGGTCAGAGTCTTCAGGTGAGCCAGTTGGTGCCAGCTGGATTCCGAAGGAGTCTTCTCCCAAAGTGTAGTTGTCCATGTGAATTCCATAGTAGACATGAGATGAGCTGACGCCCGTGTAGACTGTTGCCCTGTAACCGCCACCGAAGACGACTTCGTAGCTGCTCAGAGCCTTCTCACTGTCCGAGAGAACACCGTCCATTTCGACATCGATTAGGTCTCCTATACCAGATATCCAGTCGGCTGAGGTCCGGTTCAGGTACTGATAATACATGGTGTAGTCAATCTCGTAGATCTTCACGGTTCCGTAGGTAGAACTGACGTAGGGCCCCTTGAAAGCGCCATGAAGATCAACGGGCATGTGAGCAAGCCACTCTTCGTCTTGGAGGTACACGCGGTCGAGTTGAAGTCTGTCAACCGTGAGGCCCATCTGTTGAGCGTCTTCCTCACTCAGTGGTTCTCCGTAGACCATGAGCTTGTAGATTGTGGAGTCATAGAACGCATCAAGCGTGTACTCTTCCTCGACAACGTCCGGTGTGTCTGGATTGTCACCTAGGTACCAGGCATCGTCAATCAACTGGCTTCCGAACCTATCCTCAGCAATCCGGACCATCCAGGGCCATTTGCCGTCGTCACCGCCCAGTGCAGTCCGATGACCATAGAACACTAGCACGTGCGTGGCATCCCAAAGCTTGAACGTCTTTAGCGATTCCGTCAGATTCAGTGCCACCATTGCGTAGCCCATCAGGGCGATTTGTGTTCCATTCCACGTAGCATTATCCACTATCGTGAACGCTCCTCCGGCGGAGTTTATCCAGTAGCCATAGTCCCACCAACTGGCAATGACTGCAGTATCGGGTAAGACATCACGGATGTAGGTCATAGATGTCTGCCAGTCAGTGATGATTTGTCCTGAAGAGAGCGTGCCCGCAGCAAACTCCGGACTACCTGCGAAGTCTGTGACATACTGTGTACCCAGTATCACGTTCACGGAGAGTAGAAGCCCTAAGAATGCAAAGGCTGCGATTGCGTGTTCTGACGTCAGAGAGGAGCTCATCCGGAAGCGCCGCCTCTCAAACACCGACTTCTGGGTGACTACTTTGCCGAATGGAGATAGTATGCCATTCACTGCAACAGCTGACAGCACTGCAGCACCTGGAGCCAGAATCAGGCTAAGGCGAATCATACTGCCTGCGAAGTAGACGGTCGTCAGTCCGTAAAGGAACATGAGATAGTCTTCATCTCGTCCGCGCCTAAACAGGAAGTACATGCCCAAAGGGAAGACAAACATGAGAAGGTTGAGGGTGTGATAAAAGCTACCCCAAGGAGTTGGGAGATGCTCCGCGACTGAGGCAAAGACACGTTGATCAAGACGGTAGAACGGATTGATTACTGTGAGAAACTTGCCACCAATGAGCACTATGGGATTGGAGGTGTAAGGGCGGATTGAGAGGTCTAGAGTGTTCGTGTATGCAAGGTAGGCTGCCACTCCAGCTACTGGTGTGACAAGACTCAGAAGGATTGGTTTCATATGAGGAGCAAGTGCAGTGACTGTAGCCTTCCGGTAGCTCTCAATCCTCTGCCAAATCTCATATCCTGCAAGCAATGCACCGATGCCTATCGGCGCCAGGATGGATAGCGAAGTCAGATTGCCAAATCCGTTTCGTGGAACTAGACCTCCGATGAACATCCCAAGTGCTATGGTAATGAGATACGAGTTAAGCAATCGTCTACTGTAACGACCCGAAACTAGCATTAGAAAGGCAAAGAGTGCGAATAGATTGACAAGGAACTCTGCAGCACCCCATGATGCTTGGAGATACCCCAATACGAGGCCGGCTCCAACGCCGGAAAGAACTGATCCGCGTTTGAGACTTCTGATGAACAAGTACGTGGAGAGCACAATTGCAAAGACGCCTACACACTCGTTGTCATAGAAGCCCACTATTGTTCTCTGTATGAAGGCAGGAATAAACGCCAAGAATAGTGCGCTCAGAAGGCCCACCGTGTTGTTCGATAGCTCTCGCCCGAGGAGGAACACTGCAATAGCGGTCAGAGCGCCCATGAAAGCGGGCATGATTAGAGACACATACAGAATGTCAGCACCGATACCCAATCCGTTCAGGATGAAGTAGAAGAAAGCGCTCGTAAAGGGTACTCCGATGAAGCTGCTTGTGGTCATGTCGCGTCCCCATGGGACCCATGTTGTTTCGTCAAACCATGTGAAGAATGCCCCATACCCATTGTCGACAACATACTCTGTCACTTTCAGTTGGAACCATGGGTCAAACGCCCGTACAACAGGCTGTGAATTGAGGAGAGGTAACAGACGCAACACAAATGCTGCAAAGAATATGATGACAAGTGCAAGGACGAGAATCACGGAGCCGCGCGATATCTTTGCCTTTGGCCTGCGGAAGACCTGTTTCAGGAATCTTCCAGCAGATCGTTTGAACCTATCATATTTAGACATTTGGAGTGTTCTCTCCGTACTGACTCGAGGTCATCCGAGCAAATCTAGGTTGTGCTAAAAAGGTTGCTGTTAGTATTACTACTGTACAAGTCCTTCAGGGTGTCAGAAATCACGCCTGGCATCGACAAGGACTTGTGTCCATTTGACCAAAGTGTCAACCAAGAAGATGATTAGCGGGAACCGATTCTTGAGGGCAGAATCGGAGCTTTCTTAGCTCACCTCAGCTCCAGTCTGAGTATTAGACGACTCTATTCAGACTCAGTGAATTCGATATAGGCTGCCGCGTCCATTAGAGCCTTGAGGTCTTCATCAAGGTTTGATGGTTTGATCTTCATCATCCAGCCCTTTCCATACGGATCCTCGTTTACAAGCTCCGGAGCGTCCTCAAGTTTCGTGTTGACCTCGGCCACTTCTCCAGAAACAGGGGAGAAGATGTCAGATGATGCCTTCATTGATTCGACTAGTCCGCATTCTACATTGGCCTCCACTGTCGAACCAGCCTCAGGGAGCTCTACGAACGTTATCTCATGAAGTGCGTTCTGTGCGTAGTCAGTGATGCCCACAATCACAAGGTCGCCCTCGACTTTGACCCATTCGTGGTCTTTGCTGTACATGAGGTCTTTTGGAGTCTTGAGTGTGTCCTCGCTCATTTTGGTCACAAATCGACTGCGGAGGCAAGCACCTAATGAATCCTTTCATTGGTTTCCCTTGGTTCGCTTGGTCCGTGTCGCACCGTACTTCTCAGTGTCATAGAAAGGCCAGCCTGTGACCTCGGCCTTCCTTATACGACCCTTGATGTCCACTTCTACTACGTCGCCCTCTTCGACGACTCTGGGTCTGACAAAGGCCAATGCTATCCCCTTCTGTAGAACTGGTGACATGCCTCCACTAGTGATCTCGCCGATCGGCTCACTCTTGAGTAGTACGGGATATGGCTTTCTTGGAATGCCCCTATCAATCATGATGAGGCCAATGCGGGTCTTCTTGACTCCTTCTTCCTTCTGTCGCTTGAGTTCATCATATCCAATATAGTGGGGATCAACCTTGAACTTGACAGCATATGGGATTCTGGCCTCTAATGGGGAGGATTCCTCGTCAAGCTCGTGTCCATAGAGCACCAGACCTGCCTCAAGCCTTGTAGAGTCTCTCGCACCAAGGCCACAAGGTCGAATATCCAGCTCTTCGCCCTCCTTGAGAAGCTGTTCCCAGAAGTCAGTCGCTCTCTTCTTACCTGCGTCATTGAATGGTGTATTGAGAACAAGAATCTCTGCACCGTCCTCTCCCGTGTAGCCGGTTCTACACAAGTAGCAGTCGTATCCTGCGAGTGTTACAAGGTGACAGGTGAACCTCCCATATTCATTGAGGTCCTCATCGCTCATTTTTTGCAACAATGCCATGGCCTTGGGGCCCTGTACGGCAATCATAGTGATCTCTCTGGACTTGTCGTGCACGTCAACGTCAAAGTCCACTTTGTACTTCATCAGATGGGCACGAATCTTTGGTCCATTGACCGCATTAGTGACCCAGATAAACTCCTGTTCTCCAACTCGATAAAGCATGAGGTCGTCACGGACTCCTGCACGCTCATTGAGGCAAGTGGTATAGTGGCCTCGGTTCACTTTCAACTTCCTAACATTGTTGGTCGTCAGAGTCTGGAGGAACTCCATGGCCTGTGGCCCTCTTATCATGAACCTATACATGTGAGAGGTGTCGAAGATACCGACCGCGTCACGTACGGCCATATGTTCCTCACGGATGTCGGTGTATCGGACTGGCATCTCCCACCCTGCAAACGGGACCACATCGCCGTATGTCCTGTGCCATTCATAGAGGTGCGTGCGTTCAAGCTTCTCGGTCATGGCAATTCACCATAAGTCTTACAGCGTCTGGGCACTTGCGCTAGGTTTTATTTCCTTTCATCTATACCCTGGTCGAGGTAGTTCCAATTGACTCCCCACACAGTAAGAGTTGGCAAGGCGGAGTTGGGTGCCAATCATCCAGTTCGTATAATGGGGGTTCTCAACCTCTCCCCCGAGTCCTTCTATTCAGGCTCGGTGGCCACCACAGAGGGACAAATCAGGGATAGAGTCAGACAGATGGAGAAAGAGGGGGCGGACATCATAGACATCGGCGGTGCATCCACAGCGCCCACGAGCATCTATGGAACGTCTGCTGTTACAGAGGAAGAGGAGCTTGAGAGAGTGGGTCCTGCCCTTGATGTGGCCAGAGAAGCCACCAAACTGCCACTTTCAATAGATACCACTTCCTCGGTGGTTGCGAAGAAGGCAGTGGACTTGGGAGCATCACTAGTTAACGATATTTCAGGACTTCGGAAGGATCCAAAGATGGCAAAGCTTGTTGCAGACCTTGAAGTGCCAGTTGTTTTGATGGCAATGTGTAAGAAGCCTTGTGATAGTGTGCTGAAGTCAGTGAGTGCGCTTCGAGAGTCCATAGAGATATCTGAAGGTGCAGGGATTCCGACCAACAATCTCATAGTAGATCCGGGGGTTGGCTTCGGGAAACCTGCTCAGACGGACTATGACCTGCTCAGAAGACTGCCTCTGTTCACCATGTTTGGACACCCTGTACTTGTGGGAGTTTCAAGGAAAGCCTTCATAGGCGATCTGCTCGGGCTCTCAGACCCCGAGGACAGATTGATTGGCAGTGCTGCAGCCACGGCAATCGCTGTTGCCAGGGGTGCTGATGTGGTTCGTGCTCATGATGTGGAGGAGGCGAGGATGGCAGGGACAATTGGAGAGGCTCTGAGGGCCACCTCAAGATTGTCCGAACATGATGTAGAGCTTCTCAACATTCACAATGAGAGGGAAGCCGAGATTGTGATTGAAAGAGTTGGAGTGGGTTCTACTATCAGGCCGGCCCTGTCAAAGAAGGCAGTGACTCTCAATCTCTTGTTAAAGGATGTGAGAACACCTGCGGCATTGATTATCAAACAAGAGATGCTTGCTCTTGGAGGAGATGCGGCTTACCACCGTGATACGATTGACTCCGGTGTGGACAGTACAGACATGCTGATGATGGGGACTCCTATTCAGTTGGAGAAGCTGACTAAGAAACTCTCCAAGATGACTTACTTCGGCCTTGATAAGACTGCTGAGATGATGGACAAGTTGTTGGACTTACGTGAACGTCGCCTGTGGTGAGATGGATGAAATGGTCAGAGTGGAAACCACAGTATGATGACATAGTGGTCAGGCTCGGTCTGAATCCAAAGGCTGACCGTCAAGCCACAGCGATTCTGAGCTCTCTTCTTGAGAATAGGGATCCATATCCAGTTTTGGAAAGGATTGAGAGGCTGATCAAAGACAGACAAGTCATTGTATGCGGTGCAGGTCCATCGCTCGAACGTCATTTGAAAGAGGCAATTCCCTTAGAAACTCTGATGGAATCAACGTGCGTCGCCTCAGACGGGGCAGCGTCGGGACTCTTGGAACTCGGCCTTAGTTGCGACATTTTGGTGACAGACCTCGACGGGGATCTTCAGAATGTCCGCGAGGTAATAAGGAGAGGTGCAATCCCTGTAGTGCATGCTCACGGGGACAACATAGACCTAGTGAGAGAGATTGTCCCTACGCTTGAAACAGTCCTCGGCAGCACCCAAGTTGAGCCGACTGATCGTGTGTTCCTTTGGGGCGGATTCACTGACGGGGACAGGGCATGCCATCTTGTTTCACACTATGGTCCTTCAAGAGTGATACTTGCCGGAATGGACTTCGGCAGCGTTGTTGGTCGCTGGTCGAAACCAGGACACTCGAGTAACTACCCTGCCGATGACCAGAAGAGAGCGAAGCTAAGCATAGCAGAGGAGCTGATAGCGAATCTTATCTCAGATGGTAGTTTCGAGTGTACTCTGTTGAAGTGAGAAGGATTGTTTTCTCTGTCAGTCAACAACTGGAGCCTTTGTGGTCTTGATTCTTATGAGAGCTTTTCTGCCATCATGTAGGTCAGAACAAGAAATGCGGTGCCAGCCAGCAACATGCCTAGTACAATCAGACGGGTTGCGTAGCCTGGTTGGAAGACGTACTTCGAGGCGTAGTATATGAGGCCAAGCCCGAGGGTTCCAATCATTACCACGACAGAGGCAACTATGCCTTCCATTCCGAGCTGAAGGTCGAGGCCAGGGGCAATCAGGATTGGAGCGCCACCGGAGGGATTGCCTACGATGGCTGGAGGAGTTCTGATCAGTGTGTAGATGTTACCTCCAAGGATGAACAGTATCGCAACAAAGACTAGTGCGAATACAACGGTGTCTGGAGGCCTGGACGGCATCCCAAATCGGGGTCTTCTGAGCCTTACTCTTGGCTTTACTATGAACCGCGGCCACCAGGGCAATTCTATACACCTGAGCGGTCTGGTTTGGCGGTCTGCTTTTAAGACTATCGTGGGAAAGAGGATTGTACCAAACAATGAGAGGCGACACAGACTGTCTAGAATCCTGATAATCTCTGAGAAACCGACCGCCGCAAGAAGAATCGCTGAGGCGCTGGATCAAGACGGTTCTCCTGTGGAGATAAAGAAGAGAAAGGTGTCATATTACGAGTGTAGGAGAAACGGAGATACTCTTCTGGTTGTGTATGCTCTTGGACACCTGTTTGAATTGCGCCAGACGGAGAAGGGTTGGACATACCCAAGACTGTCCACAGAATGGGTTCCGAAATATGAGGTCAGTAAGAAAGCGACGGATATCAAGCCAATTATCAATCTGATCCGGAAGATATCGAAGGATGTGGACCACTTTGTTGTTGCCACAGATTACGACATAGAAGGCAGCCTAATCGGTTATTTGACATTGAAGCACGCATGTCGAGCTGATCCCAAGCAGGCAAAACGGATGGTCTTCTCCACACTTACAAGAACTGAATTGGGAACGGCCTATGAGAATATGACACCAACTCTCGATTTCCCAATGATTGAGGCGGGTCACGCGCGCCATGAGATGGACTGGCTCTATGGAGTCAATCTCACAAGGGCCCTCACACTCGCCATAAAGAACGCTTCTGGTTGGTTCAAGATTGTTTCCACCGGTAGAGTGCAAGGACCAGCACTAGCATTTGTAGCCGAGCGTGACCGTGAGATCAATGTCTTTGTACCCACGCCATTCTGGACAATCCTTGCAACCGGCAGTAGCGATGGCCATGACTTTGAACTGGAATACTCAGTGAAACGAATCAATGTCAAGAAGGATGCAGATGATATTGTAGATGAGCTCCAAGATGAAACTGCGATTGTGGAATCCATAACTGCAAAGAAGATATCACAAAAACCACCAGTCCCCTTCAATCTCAGCGGCCTTCAGTCTGAGAGCTATCGTCATTTCGGTTTCAAGCCCAGTAGAACGATGGGAATAGCTCAGAAGTTGTATCTTGACGCACTAATCTCCTACCCCCGAACTGGAAGTCAGAAGATTCCTCCTAGTATTGATGTTAAGGGAATCCTCGGCGATTTGAGAGAACAGAGGAAGTACCGCAGCCTTGCCACTCAGGTTCTAGACCGTGGTAATTTGACCCCAGTCCAAGGGAAGAAGGATGACCCGGCTCACCCGGCAATTCATCCTACAGGAACGATGTCTGAAAGAAGACTCACACCGAGTGAGAGCAAGGTATACGACCTCATTGTTCGGAGGTTCATGGCTCTATTCGGGGAAGCAGCTGTCAAGGAGAAATTGCGAGCGGATATCAAGTCGGGAGTGCACCTTTTCTATCTGAGAGGGTTGAAGGTTCTCAAGCTTGGTTGGATGGCCTTCTACGACCCATACGTAAAGCACAACGAGAGGCTTCTTCCTCCAGTTGGCAAGGGTGATGAGGTTTCGCTCACATCAGTGACGACTGAAACCAAGCATACGTCATCACCTCCCCGTTTCAATCCGTCAAGCCTCCTGAAACTCTTGGAGAAAGAGAATCTTGGGACTAAGGCCACCAGAGCCTCAATTGTTGACTCTGTAAGGTCCCGAGGATACACTCTTGGGGATAGATTTGAGGTGTCTACTCTTGGATACGCACTCTTTGAAACACTGAACCAATACGTTCCAGAGATATTGTCTGCCGAGTTTACTCGTGGTTTTGAGTTAGAGATGGAGAGTATTCAGGCAGGAAAGACCGACAGACAGAACGTGTTGGGACGTGTCGGGACAGAGCTTGTTCAGCTGCTTGAGCGCTTCAAAGGGCAAGAAGAAGTCATCGGAGAAGCCCTTGTGAGCGGGCTACAACGTTATTGGAAGGCAAAAGAAGAGGTCGGCTCTTGTTCCAAATGTGGAATAGGCACTCTCACCATAGTGCGTTCTCCAAAGACAGGAAAGAGGTTCGTTGGGTGCACGCAATACAAAGAAGGTGGTTGTGACCAGACCTTTCCGCTCCCACAAAAGGGAAACATTAAACCTCTGGACAAAGAGTGTCCCCATTGTGGCCATAGAATGATGAAAGTGTCATCCGGAAGACGAGCTTGGGAGACCTGCATCAATTGGGCTGAGTGTCCCGGACGACAGGATGATTTGAAGACTCTGCAGGAGAAACGAGAGAAAGCTGCCCGTTCTGTTAGGGAGGAAGGTACAGATGAGTGAGTGTCCAGTTTGTGGACGTCAGAGTGACAGTGAAAACGCGCTCTGTCAGTATCATAATCTGGCCATGGAGAATCTGCAGAAAGAATTCGAGGTCTGGAAGAGAGCCTTGGATATCGATTGGGAGTCCTATCTTGATTACGTATATGCATTAGAGAGCCTAGGGACTTGGGTCAGAGATGTCATAGATCACATCAGGTCAGTAGATGATTCTTCAGAGATGTCATTAGCTCGATCATGACCTTCTGAGTCATTCCCTTTACAGCCACAACAATCATGCAGGTCTTACCTGTCCAAGACACTATCCTCTCGGCGAGTGTACGAGCCAAGATTGTGTCTAGACCTTCAGAGAAGAATCCCGAAGATGCTGGCTCTGATTCGTCTCGACCAGGAGGCACTGCAACTGCCGACAGGCCTAGTCGGAACTTGTCTGAATCAGTCAGGAGAACCAGAGTGCCATTCTCGAGGTCCATCACTCGTATCCTGATTTTGCCCATATCAGTGTCTGACTCAAGGTGTCTGATATCTTTGAAGTCCATGGACGAAACCCAGTCGGTGATTCTCGTTTCTTGATAAATCCCTAACGGATTGATGATTTTGGATGCAGATGGCAACAGTGTTATCAGGTGAACGTCGGTCACAAGTGTGAGGTATAGATGACTGAGAAACTCACCTACACGGAGTTCTTTCCGTATCAGGAACCACGCAAGGGCCAAGATGAGATGATGATTAGCATTGATGATGCGGTACGAGATGGTACTCATATCTGTGCTGAGGCCCCTAACGGATTCGGAAAGACATGTGCTACATTGAGTGGTTCCTTACCTTGGGTGAGAGAGAACAACGGTAAGATTCTGTATTGTGCACGAACGCACAGACAGTTGGACCGCGTCATGGAAGAGTTGGACACCATCCTAAAGAAGATAGAGGTAAGCGGAGCTTCACTTCGAGGTAGACGGCACATGTGTATCAATCAGTTTGTCTTGGAGAACGCTGACCTAGTGGCACCAATAAGTGAAGTATGTGGACAGTTGAAGGCCACTCGAAGATGTTCATACTTTGAGAAACTGAGAAAGGCCGGGTCCCCAGAGGACCTTCTGGCGGATATGCCAAAACGCGTGCTTACTGCTCCTGAATTGGTTGACATTGGTAGGAGCGGATCGATTTGTCCGTATGAGCTTGCGAAACGCCTTGCGAAGATTGTTGACGTTGTCGCCCTGTCCTATCTCTACGTCTTCGATCCCTGGATTCTGGAGACCTTCGCGCCTGAACTTGAAACTCCTATGTCAAGGATGGTCCTTGTGCAGGATGAGGCGCATAATGTTCCCCATACAGCACTTGACTCGGCCAGCGATTCGCTCACGATTGGTGCTGTGAGGCAGGCGATGCGAGAAGCGACCACATACAATGACTCCATCTCCAAGGAGTTCTCTCGGAGTCTTGCAAAGTGCATAATGGAGCTGTCCACAGAGATGACGGATAATGATGAGAGAGCCATCGACCCACATGCTGTATTCAGACTCGCTCTCGAGGGTTCGGGAATGAGTCCGGAAACAGACGCTTTGGGTTATATGAAGAGTCTTGGAGTTAAGATTCGTAGGGGTCTTCTAAAGGCCGGGAAGTTCCCTCGATCGTCCATCCATCGTGTCGCTGATTTCATGCAACGATGGTTAAGGTGTACCGAACGTGACGATTATTCCTTCATACTAGCATCAAGACGTGGGGCAAAGGAAAGCAGGAAAGTGTCACTGGATCTTCTAGCACTAGACCCTACGGCTGTAACGAGCCCAATTCTGAATCTTGTGCACAGCTGTGTGGCAATATCGGGGACTATCTCGCCGATGGATGCGTACTCTGAGATGCTAGGTTTCGGGCCCAACGCAACGAAGGCATCCTTTAGGAACCCATTTGCCATGCGCAACAGACTCTGTCTCATAATAGAGGGCGTAGACACCTCATTCCAAGCGCGAAACGACAAGATGTTTGGAAGATTGGTTGACCACTGCGTGGCAGTGGCACATGCGACTCCAGGAAATACTGGCATTTTCACCACCAGCTATCTTGTTGCCAAGTCACTCTTGAAAGCTGGGCTTGAAAAACGTCTGAAGATGAAACTGTATCAAGAGAAGCCAGGTATGAAAGGGACTGAGAATGACAAGATGATTGAAGACTTCAAGCGAAAAGGAGAGAAAGGTGGTGCTGTTCTCTTGGGCGTTCAGGGAGGACGTAATTCCGAGGGAGGGGATTTTCCGGGCCCGTCCATGGAGAGTTCGGTCGTTGTTGGGGTACCATATGCAAGACCAACACCCCGAATGTCAGCATTGATAGAATACTATGATAAGAGATTCAATAAGAAGGGAAGAGATTACGCATATGTTTTGCCTGCAATGACGCGTGCCATTCAGGCTGCCGGGAGGCCCGTTCGGAAACTCGATGATAAAGGAGCGATAATCCTGTTAGATCAAAGATTCACTACTCCACATCTCAAGAGATTCATTCCGTCATGGCTAGAGGAGGTTGCGCAGACAGTCCCAGACAGTCCACATATAGTAGCACAACAGGTGGAAACCTTCTTCTCGAGTCAATGAACAACCGCATCCAGAATGCTCTCAATGGATTCCTCATCCAATAGTATCGACTTTGCCTCAGCTTTGGTGAGAGCTATCTTACCATCAGTGATTCTGGAGAAGAGATGCTTTAACGACTTTACGTATCCATCCTTCACCTGCAGAACTAGGTCGTCGTCAGTCACAAGACGCCCTTTTCGAGCTGCGATTAGCACTGCTGACGATTGATCAGACTCACCAACCTTCGTTGTATGACGTTCATCTACGAGCTCTACTCGAGATTCAGTGAAAGCATTCTGGATTCCACGCAGGTAGAGTGCGGAATACAATCTTGAACCACTTCCGACGCGTACAAGGACTCTGCTTGGAAGAAGGTCATTGAAGTAATCGATCCACTGCAGGGTGTCGTTCGCCGCAATTGAAGGAGTCTGAGCAGTCTTTGTGTATATCGTGTTGCCGTCAGCCACTAGGGCCAAGCCGATTTGCATTCCAGGATCAACTCCTACAACTACCATTGACGGCTCAAGAATACCCTGCAGTCTGAGCATGATTTCGATTGCCGTGGTGTCCTGATTGAAGATATCTTCAACCACCACAAGGCTCTGGGCTGCAAGATTCTTTGACTCACTTGCTGTTGTAACTACGACTTTTGCGGTGGCACACTCCTTGTCATCTGGTGTACATAACACGAAGCCGATGTCCAATCGTTTGAGGAGATCGACAACCAGATAGAGTGTCTTGGAGTTCCTTGTGGCGACGGCGACTTCAAGACCCGACATTACGGCTCTCCTTCTGAGCTATGCTTATCACATGGTGAGTGTCAACTTGAAGCTGGTGAAGGGTGATTTGATTCTTCCGTCAGGTGTTTCGGTTCTGGACCGGCTCCTCAACGGCGGGCTGCCTACTGGGAGTTTCATTCATGTCTATGGTGAAGCGGCCTCGGGTAAGACCACTTTTGCCCTTCAGTTTGTCAGCGCAGCCTGTAGGATCGGAGTTGATACGATATATGTCAACTCTGAAACTGGTTCCCCAGTTGAGAGACTAGAACAGATAACTGGGAAGAAGTTCAGCGAGATTGAAGACAGACTCAGAATCCTGTCGCCAAAGGACTTCATTGAACAAGGGGCACTCATTGATGACATCGATCTCTATGCACGAGAAGGTACGAGACTTGTTGTGGTCGACACGCTCACAAGGTTGTACAGATCGGTGTTAGACGATCGAAAGACGAACTATTCGAACCACCGCGAGCTAAACCGCCAAGCAGGGATGCTGAAAGGGTTGGCGGTGCACAGAGATCTAGCAGTGCTTGTTCTGAATCAAGTACGCGGAAGTATGATAGAGATGGGAGGGTTTGAACCAGTGGCGAAGAATATCATGGACTACTGGTCTGATTATGTGGTGAGAGCACGTCTTGGTAAGACAACAGGATATAGGATATTTGACAGGACAAGACCCGAAGGAGATCCAACGTTCAGTATACTATACCTCACAGAAAAAGGACTGGCGACTGAACAAAAACAGTGAAATGCGACACATATTGGGTTTTGAGGTAAGGAGTCACATCCATGTACTTGCCGCTAGCGTTGTTCGAGCTCTCCCTATGGATTGGTCTGCCTGCTTGGATTGCGAATGCAACTCCTGTAATCTTCGGAGGAGGTAGACCCATAGATGGAGGCCAAGTACTGCGTGACGGGCACAGAATTCTCGGTGATGGAAAGACCATCCGGGGTTTCATTGTGGGTGTGGTTCTGGGCACTCTGACTGGCCTTGCCCAGTATTTATCGGCCCCTTACCTCCTCCCAGTTTTGGACCAGTTTGTGACGGTGTCACCGGACATGGAGTATGTGTTGTTCATGACTGTTCCATCAGCCATTCTCCTTTCCGTGGGAGCCCTATCTGGCGATCTTCTTGGCTCCTTTCTCAAGAGAAGAGCGAGTATTCAGAGTGGGAGTCCCTCGCCTATGCTTGATCAACTCGGTTTCATAATCATGGCACTGATCTTCGCATACCCATTTCTGCAGCCTCAGTCAGTCTATGTAGTCATACTGATACTCACTACTCTCGGAATTCACTGGCTTAGTAATGCTGTTGGCTATCTTCTTGGACTAAAGAAACACCCATGGTGAGCTTTTGTTTATGTACCGTGCGGCTTGGCATATGACATCAATGGGCCATTAACGTTTTATAGAGAAAGAGAGTAGGTCCTTAACGGCCCTATCTCGTTCGGTCACTGCCGCTGGGCCAGAATGGTCTGTTGCAGGAACATAGTGGTATGACACGCCCTTTCTATGATAGTGGAGTAACGTCAACATGAAAGTCGCTGATTGCATGCAGTCTGATGTAGTCTACATATCTGTCCCTGGCACAAGAGAAGATGTCCTGCAAATGATGGCTGAGAAACAGATCAACGGTTTCCCCGTAGTGAAGAAAGGAACAAAGACCTTGGTGGGAATAGTCACAAGAAACGATTTGCTGAGAAAGGCCGACGAAACTCAGCTGGCAATGTTGATGGTCAGAAACCCGGCGACAGCAACGCCGCGAACAAAAGTCAAGACTGTGGCCAAGATGATGCTGGAGAAGGGTTTCAGAAGAGTCCCTGTCGTCGACAAGGATGAATTGGTGGGTCTGGTCACGGTGCCTGACATCCTAGGGGCTGTGCTTGAAGAGAGCGAGGAGTTTCAGAACATTCTGGTAAAGGACTACATGAGAACTCAGATTACTGCTGTCTGGGACGAGACTCCCCTTCCTCTTACGTACATGGTTATGGAGATGGCAGGAAAGAATGCCCTCGTACTGATGAACGAAGGCGGAGGAGTCACTGGAATGATTACTGTCAGCGACTATATCCGTCTCTCAGAAGTGACTGTCGAGGACAATGTCAGCAAGACCTACTCAGGAACTGACTCGGCGGTCGAATGGGGCTGGACATCAAAGGACTTCCTTGTGGTTACCAAGAAGCTGCTGAGGCTTCCCAACGTGCCCGTGAAGGATGTAATGACTAAGAACATCATCAGCGTGAGTGAGGTCATGACAATTCCTGAGTGTGTAAGGGAATTCAGAAAGAATGACATAGATCAGGCACCCGTACTATCAGCAACAAGTAGTCTAATTGGCATGATAGAAGACACAGACCTGTTGAAGTTGACTCTCGGGGACTAGTAGGGGGAGTTCTAAGAGTCTGAGAAATCGGACCAGGATGTCTGTTCAGACACGAACAGTGAGTCCAAGGCTGAGTTGACAAGATTCAATCGCTGTTTCAGATACTGACTGAGATCGTGTTCACCAATCAGCTTCTCTGCAACTCCTACGTACTTTGAGATATTCTTCTGACTCACGGTCAGTAGAAGGCCCTCTCCGCAGACGCATCTTCCAGACATCGGGACTCTCCGATAGATTCTGTTACATTTTCGACATCGAGTCTTCTGAGTCGAATAGGCTCTCAGGTTTCCTCTGATGTCACGAATAAAGTGGTGTGACAGTACTCTCTCAGCAACATCTCTTGAGTCTACAGCGTCAAGCAGTACAGCCAATTGAAGCTGTGCTTCGAGCTTCTCGTTCATGGTTCCTAGAGTCTTGTACCTTGTGTTGCGAGGGCCCGCATCAATTGAAGATGTGTCGTGGGTGAAACCGAATCCTTCGTATTGTGCTTCGGTTCCAAGTCGAGACTGAATTGTGTCAACAAGGTCCTTGACGGTCTTTGGGTGTTGAGCCTCAGCAACCATCTCAAAGAACTCAGCAGGATATCGGTAGCACACCTCAATGTTGTGGCTCTCATCATCCACCTCTTCTGGGTTTAGAACCACGGATAGTACAAGAGGTGCGTCCATGAAGCCACCTCTACCGGCGGGGAGATACTCCTTTGAGAAATTGATGAGAGCATCGAGTACCAGAATCAGAGCGTCCTCGTCGCCATCGCAGTTGCGTCTCTTCGCGGCATGCCAGTACGGATGGGCATAACAGACACTTGCATTCGTGAACCCAACAATCCTTCCGATTATCCCCGCGGAAGTATGTGGAGCTAGACCCACTACCAGTTGACCAATTACATCCTCGTGCAACCTGAAGTTGTAGTACCTCTCCAGTCCATAGATCTTTTCCAGACAGTCGTCTACGAACTTGCCAACTCTGACCATATAGTCAGCACAGTTCTCAGGTACAATCAGGTCCTGAACCTTGAGCTCGACTATCTGTCTATCAGAAACCAGTGGTGCACCTTGATGGTCGCTGATATATCCAAGCTCGCGGAGCTTCTTTACCGAAACTCCCACCTCATACGGTCTGAAGTGTGTCAGTGGAGCATCAGTGACATCAAATCTTGCTGTTCCGTCCCGATAGCAGTACACGTCGTGTTTTGCTCTTAGGATGCCCTTACCGAGATACTCGGGAATCTTCAGATTACTGGTTAGACCCAAGACGGCTCTGAGATTATATGCATGCGGCTCTCCTATCTCGGTCTTCACACGTTCTAGGAGCTGGTGGATGTTGACCGAAACCGTCCTTGTGGTGCGATGTCCATATGGACACATGCCAGTGGACCGGTCCACTGGTTGACCACAGAGTTGACCTTGATCCTCTGCCGAGCATGATTCTTGGAGTTCGGTATGCGTGCCGCACACAGGACATCGAGATTCGAATGTTTCATTCTCGCACTCTGGGCATACTCGATCGACGAGTTCAAGGTTCACTCCCAAATCGGCTGGTGGATCTACCAGTTCTCCCGAACAGGAAAACGAGTATTGGCCGGCAGTCAGTTGTGTGCTCTTAGCAACCTTCTCAATGCCTCTTTCAGTTCCCAGTGTGCGTCCTACAGGGAAGAGCACCTGCACAGGAGGCCTCATCTTACGCTCCTCTGCTTTCTCAGGCCGACCCATTCGTGCCCCGATTGAAAAACCGGTCTTATTCCTCAGTTCGACATGCGAACATGAGTTGAGTGCCTCAAGGGCATTACTTCCTGCGGCGGTGGCTGACTTCTCCCCCAGCTGTGCAAGTATTGTGACAGGACTATCACTCAGCACAATACGCTTGCCGCCATTAGTCACTTCGTGGGGCGCGCCTATTCTCTCAAGCAGGACCTTGTGTTTCTTGCTATTTCGCAGAGAGATCCTGTCACCATCGGAGGTCTTCTCGAGTTTGTGCTTGGTCAATATCCACCCTCTCAGGTCCAGCATCTCCTGAAGAGAAAGAATGGACCACCGGTACAAGTATCGCGGGTGTAGAGGAATTCTGAACTTCTCCGAGAGACTGATAGCTTCTTCCGGATTCGGTATTCTGTCGAATGGGGTTTCCACGAATGACTCGATATGATCAGAATCCATGTTCATCTCAGCAAGCAGTTTGCCAATCTGTTTCTTGCCCAGTCCACTGAACGCGCGCTCTAAATCGTGAGACCACCACTCCTCGCAGTATCCAGATGGAACGAGTGGATGGTTGTTCTCCAGAAACTCTCCGAGTCCTACCAATATGTCGCCTAGGTAAATCACTCGGTCTATCTTGCCCTGCAACTCACGTGCCTCTTCGACTGTGTAGACTTGTCGCACTGAACCGTTTCTCAATAAGACAGTTGGACCCTCAATCGTGTCAACAGGAGCAACTATCGAACCCTTACCAGGGCGTTCTGTTCTGATGTGAGTCCCAGGAGCCAAGAACTCGTCGACGAGAAACATCGTGGCTGGATGGACACCGACACCAGCCAGACCGGTATTCCTCGAACGGCCATATCTTAGTCGAAACCCTCCGAGATGGGAGGGATGAGAGAATACAGGTCGACCACCAATGACATCCGTCAAATAGTCAGACTTCGGCTCGAGCTTCTTATCAACCAAGTCATCTGCCTCAGACGGTACTGCCTTAGACATCGTTGCTGCCACATCATTGAGCCATTCCCATCCCTTGATGGCCATGTCAGTGACGTTCTTTGCCAGCTTTGTCGCTTTTCCTACGACCCCATCACTAAGGACTAGTACTGCTCCACCACGAACGCGGTTGGTTTCTATTCGTTCGAGATCCCGAGTGCCAGTGACCTCGAACTCCTCGGTAGGCTCACCTGTGAGCATTATCGGAAGCTTGGAAGCAACTAGTCGAACTAGCTCAGGTTGAACCGGGAATTGTAAGTGTGCCAATCGAGCATAAAGCTCAACTTCCTCTAATGCACGTTCAACCTCCTGTTCAGTGGCTACAAATGCAGGCAGACCAAGCACTTGACGAACGTGGTCAGCAACCAAGACTGTCATTGCTGTTTCTGTGCCACCAGCCGCTCGAATGGGACCAGCTAGGTAGAGTGCGAGATACTTGTCATCTCCGGAACCCCGGATTCGTACTTTGGATATTCCCTCTATAGGAGCCGCGGTTATACTCTCTGTAAGTATGGCTAAAGCCACTCGTACAGCCTTGTCAACTGCTTTCTCGGGACCCTCTATGTTTCCTAGCTCTCCTTTTGCAATCTCTTCTGCGACTGCAAAGGCCACCTCTTCTCGTGTTTCGAGTTTCTCTCTCAGTTCTCTGATGCGCTTGGCAACACCTACAGGACCTTCTAGAGTGACTTCAACGCGAGCTGCAACATCGTGTGCTGGAGGAATCTCAATCTTGATGGTTGGGTCATACCCTTTGGACCGAGCCTTCTCGGCGACTGAATAGATCTGCTCGACCTCTTTGTTAAGTGCTTCAAAGTACTGAGCATAGCTAACACTGTGTTTCGGAAGATTCGGCTCAGACGCGGTCACGGCTCGTCAGGTCTTTGTTGCTTGATCGTGTCTTTTATCTTTCGGCCTGGACACGTTAGCTCGGATTCTTCGAGCAGTGAGGTTTAAAGCATCGATAGGGGACCCTTAGTTGACCAAACGCGGCCAGTGGTTGTCAGGACGGTAATAGTAGTGCTTACACTCGAAGAAACAATCGAACTGATTCTCAAGAATACGGACTACGAACGTCAGGATGTCCTGAAGATGATTGAAGAGAAAAGGCAGGAGCTGGGTCCAGAAGTCGTGAATGAGGAATCGGCTGCCATGATTGTCGCCCGAGAACTTGGGATAGACCTGCAGCAGATATCTGCAAAAGCACGACTCAAGATTGAGGACATCACTGAGAGTACAAGGAATGTAACCCTCACTGCGAAAGTCATCAACGTGGGGTCCGTCCGAACCTTCACGCGTAAGGGGGAGGGTGGAGAGGGCAAAGTGGCAAGTCTTGTTATTGCCGATGAAACAGGGGAGATTAGAGTTGCACTCTGGGATGAGAGAACCAGAATAGTTTCCGAAGATGTCGTCAAGACAGGAGACGTCATTCAAGTACGTGGGGGTTACGTGCGAAAAGGACTGAATGACAGACTAGAGGTCAATATGGGACGTATGTCTGGGATTAAGGTTCTTGATGAATACGAGCTTGAGGACCTTGATATCGAGATTGGCGAGGCCCCTGCAGGGAAGATTGCAGAACTTCAGGATAGAATGTTCAACATCACTCTTCTTGCCAAGGTGCAGAGGATATTCCCACTGTCAACCTTCACCAGAAAGAGTGACGGGACTGAGGGAAAGGTCCTGAGCATGATTGTTGCAGATGAAACGGGGAGTACTCGTTTGGTGTTCTGGGACAAAGATGCTGAGCAGATGGAGAGTGCAAAGGAAGGTGAGGTCATCAGAGTGAAGGGAGCCTACTCCAAGACGGGGCGCTACGGGAACATCGAAGTCCATGGGGGCCGTTCCTCACAGATTGAAAGAGGACTAAAGATCAAGATTGATGCCGTAGAAGTTGCACCGGGAACAACAGCACCTACACCAATCGGGAAGAAGGAGATTGCAGAGATAACCACTCAGATGCGAGATGTAGACGTCGAGGGGAGAGTCGTCAGAGTGTTTCCGATTAACACTTTCGACCGAGAAGGAGGAGAGGGCCGCGTCCAGAACATAATCATAGCAGACGAAACGGCTCAGATTAGACTGACTTTCTGGAATGAGGATGTTGAGAAGATCGAATCCCTTCAGGAAGGGGACATAATTAGCGTCACACATGCATATGCCAAAGAGGGCTTTCGTGGGGGAGTAGAGGTGCATGCGGGTCGTAAAGCCGAGATTGAGATCAATCCCAAAGGCTCTCGACTCGAACAGCTCGCCCTCTCTGATCTGTCATTACAACCAAGGTCTATTGCCGCGGGAAGAGTGATGATAGGGCATATAGATGAGAACAGCGAAGGAAAGAGTGTCGAGATTTATGGTATTGTGGTAGGGATTACTCATGCAAGCCCTGTATATCCAGCATGTCCGAGCTGCAGAAAGAAAGTCGAGGAAACTGAGGGGAAGTTCACCTGTAGTGTATGCGGTGACGTGAAGAAACCTGAGTATAGAATGCTGTACAAGATAACCGTGGATGACGGGTCTGGCTCCATAAGGGCTACACTGTTTGGCGAAACTGGAGAGGAACTTCTAGAAATGACTGCAGAGAAGGCCCATGAGCTCATCGAGAAGTCTGGGAACAAACTTGAGCCCTTGGAACAGAACTCTGACAGAATGCTGGGTAGATATGTTGCAGTGCAGGGTCGAGTTTCAAGATTCCGAGATTCCCTTGATGTCACGGCTAGTGGACTCACATTTCCGGACCCTGTCGAAGAGAGCAAGCGCATGAGACAGACGATTGATGAGCTGATGGGATAGTATTCCGACTATGATGTGGCGTCAATCAGAGCTCGCATCCCCTCAAGGAATGTTTGCACGTCGTCCAGATTGTTGTATAGATAGAAGCTAGCTCTTGCAGTCCCCATCGTGGGGGCAATCCCCAGTTGGTAGTGGAATGGATGTACGCAATGGGCTCCAGAACGAACCATAACACAATACTCGTCGTTCAGAAAGGCTGCAATATCGTGCGCGGCCTCCACGCAGTCCACACTGAATGTTACTAGTCCAGTCTTTTGGTTGATGTCATCAGTCCCCAGAATCTTGACATGATCCATCTCTTTGAGTTCTCTCAGAGCGACTTCCAAGAGGGCTCTCTCGTGGCTTTCTATCTTCTGCATTCCGATATCCTGCAAGTACTCGGCTGCTGCGCCGGCACCAATGGCCCCTGCGTAGTTCTGTAGTCCAGCCTCGAACTTCTCAGGTGGTGGGAGGTAGCTGGGGACTATCTGGCCATTCTCGTACCGAACATCTTCAACAGTGTCTCCGCCCACGAGAAACATCTTCATCGATTTCAGATGCTCTAGTTTACCATAAAGGACCCCCATTCCTGTTGGGCCACACATCTTGTGAACTGATATTGCTGAGAAGTCCACGTCAGACTTCTGGACATCAAGGGGATGATGGGGTGCATACTGTGCGTCGTCAGACATCACAAGGGCACCACAGTCATGAGCGATCTCGATAATCTCTTCGAGTGGTGCAACCGTGCCTGTGACATTTGATGAATGTACTATTGAAACCAACCGTGTCTTACTGTCAAGGGCTTCTTTCCAATCTTCTATATCAAAGGTGCCGTCAGCTCTTGCCTTCACCACCTCAATCTTCAGGGAATCTCGCTTGGCGCGTTCCACAAAGGGAAGTGAACCGCTGTGATGTTCCAGAGTAGTTGTCACCATCTTGGCATCTCTTGGGAGTTCTGTTGAGCAGGCAACGATGTTTAGAGCCTCTGTGGCGTTTCGCGTCCAGATGCACTCTGATGCCTCAGCAGCATTCAGGAAACCAGCGAACTTTTCCCTTGATGCGGAGTAGGCATTGGATGCCTCTTCACCAAGCTTGTGGATGCTGCGGCCACCACAAGCAGGATACTTCTCATAGTACTCGTTCATGGCTTGGACTACTCGCACAGGCTTGAGTGCCATACAGGCGCTGTCAAGGTATACAATGGGCCGCCCATTTATCGTGCGCTTCAAGACTGGAAAATCAGATCTTACATCCAACATGTGAATCAGTCGCCTTTCACTATTTGCCAGCGATACCCGCCTTTTCCGAGCTTCCTAGTTATGAGCCCCTTGTCCACGAGTTGCCTTGCGGCCACAATGAATGTGTCGCCACCCGCGCAATCTCGACATATGTCAGCATACTCATCGCTACGAGCAATCTCAAGAACTTCCGATGTCATGAGAGGGTTGACTGCATTCTGTAGTATTCTTAATACACATTGGGCGTTTCTTGAGAGGTCTGACATCGTGTTGGGCTGCGGTGCAGGACCCAATAAGAAAGCTTTGATTGATGGTCCCCTTTGACTCATCATAAGCCTTAAATGAATTCTATCAGGGTGCAGCCCGCTCTTTCTATGGAGACTCCTGCCCAAGTTGTGGGTAATAGGCAGAGGTGAATCATTGTGGGAAGAAGACGAAGACAGAAAGTACGGCGACGCCCTCAGAAACGGATTCCAGATGTGTATCCATGCCCTGATTGTGGTAACACTGCAATCAAGATCGAACTCCAGCGTAGCAATAGTCTTGCAAGTGTCAAGTGTGGGTCTTGTGGACTGGAGATGGCAGTTGATGATGTCAACCCCTTAACAGAGCCCGTTGATATCTACGGTACTTTCATAGACAGGTTCTACGAGGAGCGCAGTGCAGAGGCTGCCTAGTTCGGGCCCCATAATCAGCAATGGTTATAAGTGAGGCAAATCCGAGAACGCGGGATTTCTATGCAAATCGAACTCATCCAGTCAATCTTGTCTCTTCTGCTCATCACCATGGGTATCGTGGCCCTGATGCTGATCTTTGCCTATTCGGTCTGGGGTGAGGAGGAAGATGAGTAATGACACGGGAGGTCCCTCTTGATGAGTTCAGACGAGCTTCTTCTTCATGCCTTTGAGAACATTGGAGGACACTTGGCCAATCTAGACTCAGTTCGTTCCATTGTTCAGGAGTTCAATGGCCATGGCCATTCAAGTGATGAATTGATTCGGTTGCTTGAGGAAAGAATGGAAGAAACTGAGGTAACACTGAGGACTGACCTGCGCATATTGATTAATGAGATTCGACACCTGATGAGAGGGAAGTTCTCTGGATGAGTGCCTTTTCTCAATTGAGCCAGGAGATTAACGAGTTCTTGGTTAGTCAAGGAATGACTTCACCGACACCGATCCAAGAACAGGCGATTCCGGTCATACTCGATGGTCAGGCAGACATTCTTCTTCTCTCCCCAACGGGCTCTGGCAAGACTGAGGCAGCCCTGCTACCACTGCTTCATCGTCTACATCAGCTTCAGCAGGAGCGCGAGCTCTTTGGCTTCTATATACTCTACATCACTCCCCTGAGAGCTCTCAATAGGGATGTCTTCAGGCGAATTGAGAAACTCTGCGTACACCTTGGACTGACTGTCTCGGTGAGGCACGGGGATACTACTCAATATAGAAGAAGGCAGCAGGCCATCAAGCCCCCGAACTTGCTCATTACTACCCCTGAATCCCTTCAGGCGATTCTTCCGGGAAAGAGACTCAGATATCATTTGAAGACCGTCTTTGCTGTAGTCGTAGACGAGGTCCATGAGCTGGCTGATAGTAAGAGAGGGGTTCAGCTGAGTCTAGGTCTTGAGCGCCTCGAGCATCTGATAGGAGGAGAGGTTCAGAGGATAGGGCTGTCTGCTACGGTTGGAAACGTGAGAAATGTAGGGAAGCTCCTCTCAGGTTCGAGCAGTGCTGTCAAGACCATCTGGGCAGGGTATGATCTCCGGGAGATGAATCTCAGAGTAGAAGCTCCCGTTCCCAGCCCTGAACATGAGAAGCTAAGTAGAAAGCTCTCTTATCCCTTGCATTCTACGGCACGTCTAGAGAGAATAGTCGATTTGATTGGAGGGCATTCGTCGACTCTAGTCTTCATAAACACGCGTTCCTTTGCCGAAACCTTGGGAGCTAAGATGAGGGCATTGAAGCCAAGCTACGAATTCGATGTTCATCATGGGTCGCTCTCAAGGGACGTTCGTGTGTCGGCTGAGGAGAGATTGAAGACAGGTGCCTCCAAGGCAATCATCGCTACTTCGAGCCTTGAGTTGGGAATAGACATAGGACAAGCAGATCTTGTAATTCAATATAGCAGTCCTCGAGAGGTTTCTCGAGCCTTGCAACGAACAGGACGAGCGGGTCATGGAATAGGCAGGGTTGCGAATGGTATCATAGTTGCAACAATGAACTTGGATGATATTACCGAGTCAGGAGCTATTGTTAGACGGGCACTTCTGAATAAGGTTGAGAAAGCAAATATCCCAATAGGGGCGTGGGATGTCCTCTGTCACCAGATTGTTGGCATTTTGCTTGATACACAGGAGATTGAGATTGAGAGTCTATACAAGATTGTCACGTCAGCGTTTCCCTATGCAGACTTGGACGTACAGGACCTTGATAGAGTGCTTCAATTCATGGTTGAGAGGGGCTGGGCAGAAGTGAGTGGGAGCTTGGTTAGAAGAGGAAGGAGGGCACGGATCTTCTACTATGAGCACCTTAGCACAATACCTGACGTTCACAAGGTCAACGCATTAGATATGGCTACACGTTCAAGCATCGGTGTATTGGATGAGGAATACGTGACGCAGAACATCGAAACAGGTTCCGTCTTTGTGATAAGAGGACGGCCATGGGAGGTTGTCAGCATTGAGGAAGACGAAGTGCTGTGCGCCCCAGTCACAGATACCAACACAGATGCACCTAGATGGATTGGCGAGATGATACCAGTGCCTTTTGAGGTGGCAACAGAAGTTGCCAAGGTGTGGAATGTTGTCGGAGAGAGAAAGACTCGTGATAGTAGGAAGTGGTTGGAGAGGGAGTATGGAATCACGGACGAGGCACAGACTCATGTGATTGAAACCGTCAAGCTAGCAAAGAAGGAATTGGGCCGATTACCCTCGGAGAATCTCATCATAGTGGAGGACTTCAACGCTGGCGTCGTTCTGCATGTTCCACTCGGGACGAAAGCTAACGAAACGTTAGGTGTGGTCATTGCCGCACTATTGACAACTCGGCTTGGTGTAGAGGTGGGTGTTGAGAGAGACCCTTATCGCATCCTGCTGACTTCAACAGGCGGTCTGGATGCAGAACAGGTTGTGGATGCTCTCAAGGACTATACGGGAGAGCAGGTATCTACAATTCTGAGGTTAGCTGCCAAGTCCACACATAACTTCTCATCTCGATTCATCCACGTGGGCCGACGAATGGGAATCATCAGAAGGGACGCGAAGATGAGAGAGATTCCAGTCCGGAAGCTCATCAGAGCTTATGAGGGGGCACTCGTGTTTGACGAGGCAATGAGAGAAGTCCTGCAGGAGAAGCTTGATGAGTCCCGAGTGAAGCGGCTGTTTGACAAAGCCGCAAATGACGAGATTGAGATTCATATTGCAAGAACTGACATGCCCTCTGCTCTTGCTCGACTAATAGTGGAGGAGAAGACGCGCTTTGAGGTGATAGGGGAGATCACTGATGAGGATGAGGTGCTGGCGGTTATGGAAGAGAGACTACTTTCTCGCCGTTTTAGGCTGGTCTGCATGGGAAGTGGTGACTGGAGCTCGATACGAACAGTTTCTTCGATGGAAGACAGTGTAAGTTGTCCTGTCTGCGGATCTACAATGATTGCTGCGCTTCCAATGAAAGACACCGAGTTCAAGAAGATTGTAGCAAAGCATGTGGCTGGTAAGCCGCTAACACGTAGCGAGAAGAAGAAGTACAGAGCAGGAGGACTGAGTGCTACACTTGTTTCCAGCTATGGTAAGAGAGCACTAGTCGTGCTTGCAGGTCGTGGTATTGGACCCGACACTGCGTCAAGGATATTGCGACCGGGACTTGATGACCGTCACTCTCTACTGAAGGAAATAGCCATGGCAGAGAGAGAGTATGCAAGGACCAGGCCATTCTGGAGGGACTGAATTGGAGAAGCCGCTGGTGGTATTTGCAGGCAGAAGCAACGTTGGGAAAAGCAGTATCATAAGGGCACTCACTGGTAAGAGAGTAAGAGTGGGGAAGCGGCCTGGCAGCACAAAGTGGGAGTACATGATCGACCTTGGACCTGTGACTTTGGTTGACATTCCAGGGTTTGGATACATGGCAGGAACCAGCAAGACTGACATCGAAGAAATGAAAAGGACATTGATTCAGAAGCTAGAGAACTGGAGTAGCCGACTGGCCCTCGCAGTCTTGATAATCGACATATCGCTCTTCAGAACACTAGTGGACCGGTGGGAACGCCGGAATGAGATTCCAATTGATGTGGAGTTCTATACGTTCCTGTCTGAGATTGCTGATAGTGTGATCATAGCTGCAAACAAAATCGACAAGCTAAAGAAACGTCAACAGACAGTTGAGTTAGAATACCTTTCAATGAAACTGACTGAGGCCATTCCTGAAAAAGCTCCTCGAATAGTCCGGATGTCAGCCTCCAAGAAACATGGAATCATAGAGCTGAAGAGCACAATAGAGGATACTCTTCGGATTGCAGGGACTGACAAACCTCAGTGGTAGGCGCTATCTCAGCTTCCTGAAGGTGTAGTAGACTGCGCCCACTGCTAGTATGGTCAAGGAGATCATGAGCATAGAGTTAATTGCGCCGGGAGGCTCTACGAAACCTTCAGAGAGCCAATCTAGTATATTCATGAACAGACGAGCATTGTCAGCGGTATAGAACCACCTAGACTCACTCCCGGGTATATCAAGAACAAGCCCAGAGAACATTATTGCAGAACCTGAGATTACGACTCTGCTGTTACCATACTCAAAGGCAGACATCCAAGGTGGAAATGTCCCATTTATCGCTGAGTATGACCGCGGGCTCTCAGCGAATTCATCCAGTGTCATATTTGGAAAGCTGTAGTTTGCCATTGAGATAGGGTTGAGTCTGAACTGGGCAAACGAAGATTCGTGGCCCGTCGCAATGGTGCTGACCAAATCTAGGGGTTTCAGAGTAGCTGTCATCACGACTAACTCATTGATGTTCTTGAAGATAGGATGGCTAGCGTCCCATGTGCTTGAGTCCATTAGAGTGATCCATGGCGAAGACTCGTTGACTGCATGCTCGTAGTCAAACATTGAATCCGACCAAGCCCTGAGTTCTGTTTCATTGACACTAAACCGTGGACCTGTGATATTGAGTGCATGAAGAAGTCGATTCAAGGCGATGTTGTCCCCCATGTCTTGCAGTGCCAGGTCATCCCAGTATCCGGTGTTGTTTCCAATTACTGGGTCACCAAGGAACAGTATAGAGCTGCCATTGTTCATCATCTCAGCGATTACATTAACTTCAGTGTCATCAAACGTGTTGGCAGGGTCGGGATCTGCCACAATTAGAACGTCGACATCACTCAATGTTGTGTTCTCGATTGGATCTGTGTTTACTCTCACAATGTATTTGGTTGATGCATTTACCATGTCAAGCATCAGCTTGAAACCCGTGTCATCATCGGCTGCAAACTGGGGGAAGTGGGATGCATCATATAGAACAACGACTGGATCTAGAGCAGCCTGGGCACTTACCGTGGACTGAAGGGAAGAGAAGAGAACCAATGCTGCAACTGTAACCGCCACGATGTGAGCTGTTCTTTTGAAACGCGTCATGGGCTCATTCAACCATTCTGCTGAGTCAGCGTGCCAGACTCTAGGCCGTGTTAAAAAGTTATCCTCAGTTCAACAAGTGTGTCAGCTTGTTTCAGTCAGTTCTACGTAGCTCAACGCTCATCTTGCGGCGCTCTGCATCAACTGATTCGATTGTTTCATATTGGTCGCGAATCTCGGCGATTCTCTGAGCTAGCAGGTGGTAGCACATGTCTACTTCTCTGTCCATAACAACTGAGTGATAGAAACTTCGACACGTGCAGAATACTCTCGGGATAACAAGGTACTCGCGGCGTTTTCCGAGTACAATCCATCTAGTAGTTTCACTAGGGTGGAACCGATGTTTCGTCACCCTTCCCTCCTCTACCGCTCTGAGTGCCCGTACGAATCTCCTATCATACTTGGTACGAAAGTACTCGATGTCACTCTGCGTCAGCTCGTCCTTCGAGAGCATCTTTACTTCGTTAGGGAGAAGTGACATGTTTCTCAGCTACAGTTTCAGACGGTCAGGTTAAAATGTTGTAGGATTGATGACAGAGAACGGCTATGGAAACCGTTTTCGAAGATCGCGCGTTGGTTGTTCAGACAGAGAGTCAGACAGCTCTGTTGTTGTCCGACCTACACCTCGGGTTTGAACACGAACTCTATGAGAAGAAGGGTGTTGCATTTCCAGCTCAACATACAAGCATATTCAATAGAGTGGCATCACTGGTAGAGAATCATTCCATCAATGAGATCTATGTAATTGGCGATGTCAAACATACAATTGCTACGGACAGCCGCTTCAATTGGCAATCAATACCTGACTTCATGACAGCAATATCACAACTCTGTCCAACCTATGTCATACCTGGAAACCACGATGGCAACTTACTTCCTCTTCTGCCAAGGAATGTGACAGTCACTGATGTTCGCGGTGTCTTGGTGGGCGAATATGATGATGCCGTCGGAATCATACATGGCCATGCGTGGCCTTCGCCAGAAGTCTTAATGGCCAATATGCTCGTTGTTGGACATAATCACCCAACACTGCGAAATGTGAGAGTCGTTGACGCGCCAGAGATTGATAGGGCCGACAAGCGAAAGTTTGCCGGCGTCATCCCGGTTGCCATACGCTCCAAGTTGGACAAGAACTGTGTTCGTCAAGCCATCGGCGTTCTGGAGATTCCTGATAATCCAGAGGGCGTTATTGTCACTCTTCCAAGCTTCAACGAGCTCTTCTCAGGAGTGCAGGTAAACACTCCAAAAACGGACTTCCTTGGCCCCATCTTTGAGAATCACTGTGCCGACCTCCAGAGCTCTGAAGTCTTTAGCATAACTGGAGTCTACTTGGGCACTGTGGAATCGTTGCGTAGTCGTTTCAACGAAATCATTAAATGATTCACTCAGAGGAGTCACTCCAGCCATGGGTCGGTGGTCTAGCTTGGTATGATTCGTGGTTCGGATCCACGGGATCGCGAGTTCAAATCTCGTCCGGCCCACCATCTTTTCTCTCTCCTTTCTAGGGCATACAACTTATCTCAAAGTGGCCAACCTAGAAGTATCATGACTGACGTCTACAAGATAATGGCGAAGTATTACGACCTCATGTATTCGTGGAAGGATTATGATAGCGAAACCCAAAGACTCCACAAGATTGTACAGGAATACAAGACTTCGCCTGGAGAGGACCTCTTGGAAGTCGGATGTGGCACAGGAGGACACGTTGAGTATCTAAAGCAATACTATGAGGTCAGTGGGTTGGACCTCAGTCAGGAGATGCTTGCCATTGCCAGAGAGAAGCACTAGGACGTTCCATTCATCTGTGCGGACATGACGAGCATGGAACTGGACCACGAGTACGAAATAGTCGCCAGTTTCTTTGGGTCTACAAGTCACCTCACAACACGGGGAGCTCTGATAGATGCGATTCGGTCATTCTCAAGACGCACTAAGCCGGGTGGCGTGGTCATCATTGAACCTTTCGTGACTGCAGAAACTGTGCGTCCCGGGTCTATGGGTATTAACTGTGTGGACCTATCAGATGTCAAGATTAGTCGTGTTAATAGAGGTAGATTGGAGGGAGATATCGTATACCTTGATTTTCACTTCCTCATTGCAACAGAGAATGGAGTTGAGCACCTCTTTGACCCAAGTCCAATGGGTATCTTCCCAAGAGCTGTCTTCAAGGACATAATGGAGGACAATGGGTTCACTGTAGACCATGTTGAGCCGGGACTCATGAAGAGGACAGGACTATTTGTTGGGGTTAGGAGCTAGTCAGAGCCCTCAATGTATCATGATTGTGCAACATTCAGACCATGGAGAACCACTGCTGCTGATCCTGCAGGGCCTATGTCGACACGGGCATCAAGGCTGAAACACTCACCCATGTCCATTTCTTTCCTAGAAAATGAGGTGTTACTTCCTGAAAACACAATGACAACTCGCTCTTCGGAGTTCACACGTTGGGCAAGACTGCGGATATCTAGTTGCGTCATCTTCAACACTGGTGATGTAATCAGAATGGGTCTATCTACACCTAGGACTTCAATGACATCACTAAGATGAGGAAGAACCATGAAGCTTCCCTTCATCTTCATCGCTAGACGATTGGCCCCGGGAACCCCTGTCTGGGCGGCTGAACCTTCAGCTTTGGAAACCACGAAGTTCTTGAAACCTAGTCCATAGACTACCTGTGCCGTGTCAAGAACCTTGCTTACCGCATGAACATCATGAAGCACAACGTAGACATTCTTCAGCAAGTCACTCAAGATGCTTTTGAACCTCCTCTGCAATCAGATGCGAGATTAGCGGTGGGACGCTTTCACCCACCTGATTATACTGGCGATCTGTTGGACCCTTGAATACGAATGTGTCAGGATAGCTCATGAGTCTTGCGTGCTCCCGAACTGTGAGAAGCCGATCTTCGAAAGGATGTATGTAACGCGAAAGCCCGATTATTGATGTAGAAACTTGATCAGGTGCGAGACGGACCCAATTCGGCATCGTGCGGGTCTTAGATGCTCTAAAATGCTTGGCGCCATGGCGCCACCGGGTCCTTCTGATAGTCTTTAGCCAGCCCTCGGTCAAAGAGTGCAGGTCATGATTAGCAACATGGTCGCTTGGAGCAAAGAGTGCATCTATGCCGAGAAACGGGAGGTCTCCAATTGCCTCCATAACCTGCGGAGGGATTCCTCGGGGAAGGTTGAATTTCACGTTGCCGATGAATACTCTGAGGCGCTTTGAAGGGTTGCCATGTTGATGAGCACGTACCATGTTGAACCAGACATTGTCAATCCCAACTCGTTCAAACTCTTTTCGCACAATCTCACTGCCACCCCTATGAAGCAGCGCCGCCACATTCTCGATTAGGAAGACTGACGGTGTCAGGTCTCCAATGACTCTAATGGTATCGAGAAGAAGTCTGGCTGTCCCAGTACCATAGATCCGCTCGGCTGCTGGAGTGTCACTATCAGGATTCGCACGACTGAACTCTTCACAGGGCGGAGAGGCGATTATGATGTCAGGTTTGCTGCCAAGCTCGTTCAGAATCTCAACAGAATGAGTGGCTCCTATGTCCCTTTGGAGTGTTATTGCTCCGGGACAGTTCTCGGAGAAAGTAAGCAAGGCAGAAGGATCTATGTCCACAGCTAGATGTGTCGCATCAAAGTTCGATATGAAGCCTGATGAGAATCCACCAGCACCTGAGAATAGGTCCAATACCTTCATGTCTGCTTGCGATTCGTGTGAAGTGAACAAGAGTCTTGCGTAAAGATTAGTCTTGGTCCACTTTGAATAGTGACGAAGGAAGAGTTCAAAAGTGGCGATACGCCTTCCCGCTGCAAATCTCAACGATTGAGTGTGAGAGAATGGGAAGAGGCACCGGGCGCGGCAAGAGCATCTTGTTTGGAGAGCACTTTGTTGTCTACGGCCTTCCTGCACTGGCCGCAGGCATATCTGCAGAAACGGTAGCATATGTTAGCAGATCAAAGGACCTAGGCTGGAGATTAGACGATAGAAGACCCGAAGTGCCAGGCTACAAGGCCAAGAAGCTGGATGAACAGACCGTTTCAATCAATAACGTTCTTAGAGCGGCAGGAATGGACATGAGTGATAAGGGAATCTTTATCGAGTATGAGGGGGACTTGGTCTGCGCTTCTGGATTTGGAGCCAGTGCCGCCAGCTGCGTGTCACTTGCCCGTGCATTGAACGACGAGTTCGGCCTCGGATTTGACGATGATACGATAAACGAGATTGCATATGAGGGAGAGAAGGGGTATCACGGAACCCCGTCGGGAATTGACAATACTGCTTCAACTTTTGGCGGCCTCGTGTGGTATGTAAGAGATCTAAGTGGCGGCGCTCCCACCTTTGAGAAGCTCAAGCTCAAGAAGTCAATTCACCTCACAATTGCATCCACAGGCCTTACAGCAAGCACTTCTGACGTCGTTGGCGATGTTCGAGCCAAGAAAGAGGAGAATCCTGATTGGTTCAATGCAATTGCCACCAAATACGAGGGATTGGTTCATCAGGCAAGAGAGGCGCTTCTTGAGGTCAATTTGAACCAAGTTGGAGAATTGATGAACAAGAACCACGAATTGTTACAGATTCTGACTGTTTCCTGCAAGGAACTGGACGAAATGGTTGAGAATGCTAGGAAGAACGGAGCTCTTGGAGCGAAACTCACTGGAACTGGACGTGGTGGTAACATGATTGCCGTTGCGCCAAACGAAGAGGTTCAGAGGCAAATTGGTGATTCATTGGAGGAGGGTGGAGCGCCTCTTGTCTACAACACGACTTTCGGACTTTGATTGAGGTATGAAAATGATACTTGAGAAATACATAGAGCGTCTTCTCAAAGAAGGAAAACTCAGGAAGATAGACACTAGCATATCCAAGAATCTGGAAATAGCCGGCGTCCTGAATTCAATGGAGCCCATGCCAGCACTCTTTGATGATGTCAAGGAGTCCGAGTTCAGAGTTGCTGGTAATCTTTACTGCACAAAAGAGCAGATTGCAGACTATTTCGACATAGAGATCAAGGAAATCATCCCAACACTGGCTAGTGCCATTGAGAGTCGCAGTCCACCAGAAACGACTGATGATGCTCCATGTCAAGAGATTGTGAGAAGAGATGTGGATTTGGACTTGCTGCCAATACTGCTTCACAATGAAGTGGACGGTGGACCCTATATCTCATCAGGAGTTGTGGTGGCCGCAGACTCTGACTATGGTCAGAATCTGGACTTTCACAGGGCAATGCAGATTGAGAAGGATCGGATGGTAGCAAGAGTTGTACGCGGGCGTGACTTTCACAAGTTCCTTGAGAAGAACGGCGAACTTGATGTTGCCTTTTGTATTGGCAACACTCCAGAAGTCTTGATCGCAGCAGCCACGTCAGTTGAAACGGGTGTAAATGAGCTGGAGATTGCAAATGCCTTGAAACCAATCCGAGTGACTAAGGCAAAGACCGTGGACCTGATGATTCCCGCTGACTGTGAGTTCGTTCTCGAAGGAAGAGTCACTCTGGAAGAGAAACATGATGAGGGCCCATTCATAGATTTGACTGAAACCGTGGACGTCATTCGGCAGGAGCCTGTATTCGAAGTCAAGAAGATTACTCACAGGAAGAATGCAATTTGGCAGGCATTGCTACCAGGGCGGCTCGAACACAAGATACTCATGGGAATGCCTCGTGAACCTACAGTATTCAGGAACATCAAGGAGCGCGGAGTTGATGTCCTGGATGTAAACATCACTCCCGGTGGCACAAGTTGGCTGCACATTGCTGTGCAGATTAGAAAGAAACATGAAGACGATGGACTGAAGGCGATTGAGGGGGCTTTTACAGGTCATCGAAGTGCGAAACATGTCTGGGTCTATGACGGGGATATTGACATCTATAACGAAGAGGAGAGAGAGTGGGCCATGGCAACCCGATTCCAAGGAGATGTGAACCTGCTGATAAAGGACAAAGAACCGGGTA
The DNA here is from genome assembly GCA_046758445.1 of Candidatus Thorarchaeota archaeon. Classification (GTDB taxonomy): domain Archaea; phylum Asgardarchaeota; class Thorarchaeia; order Thorarchaeales; family Thorarchaeaceae; genus SMTZ1-83. Next base: position 39,676 of record JBHIAE010000020.1, read on the forward strand.
GCTCGCTGGACCCAAGTGCTGAGCCTGGTACAAAGATGACAACTAAGATTGGCTTTGACTGCACAAAGGTACTAGATACCAAAGGTAAGAGCTTCGACAAGGCGGAGTTTCCAAAGGTCGATTTGAAGAAGTTCATAGGTGAATGATATGGCACTTGAACTCACGTCAGAAGAACAGGATATGCTTGAGGGCAAGTATGGTAATGCCACAAGGAAGGCCATGGAGATTATTGCCACATTAGGCGAGATCTATGGCGCTGAACGACTGATTCCTGTTGTTAGCGTCCAGATAGCGGGTGTTTCATACCATAATCTAGGAGAGGCCGGTCTAGATTACCTCTCAGAGATGGCAGAGGATGGTCAGACGCGCGTTCTGACGACTCTAAATCCCGCGGGTATGGACCTTTTGGAGTGGAGGAAGCATGGGATTAGCGAAGAATTCGCGGAGAACCAGCAGAGAGTTGTCGATGCCTTCTCAAAGATGGGGGTGGTAACGACCTGCACTTGCACACCCTATCTGATCGGCAACCTGCCACACTATGGTGAACACATCGCTTGGGCAGAGTCCTCAGCTGTCTGCTTCGCGAACTCTGTGATTGGTGCTCGTACAAACAGGGAAGGAGGGCCCAGTGCCCTTGCTTCTGCACTCACTGGCAAGACTGCGGAGTATGGCTTTCATCATGAGAAGAACAGAATGGCACAGGTAGGCTATGAGATAGGAACAGAGTTGAAGACAACTGATGATTTTGGTCTGCTGGGGAAGGTCATTGGGGACCGTACCGGGAAGCAGATTCCCTATATTACCGGAGTGTCTCATGCTACCACGGACCATCTAAGGTCGTTCTGTGCATCTGTCGCGACATATGGGGGGATTGCTCTCTTCCATATGGAGGGGATTACGCCCAACCGAACAACAGAACCTGAGATTGCAGAGATTGTGACCCAAGATGACCTTGAGAAAGCCAGACAGGAACTCGATGACGAGGCCGCACAGATTGACTTCATCAGCGTAGGATGCCCACATGCAAGCATCGCGGACATAGCCAAAGTGGCCGCGATGCTTGACGGCAAGAAGGTGGCAGAAGGAAAGACTGTGTGGATAACCACAGCGAAACCGACCAAGGACGTGGCCATCAAGATGGGCTACTATGACAAGATAGAGAAAGCTGGTGCGTTCTTGGTTAGTGATGCGTGTTGTGCAGTGGCACCACTAAAAGGCCGATTCCAGGGCCTGATGACAGACTCAGCAAAGGCTTGTTTCTATGCACGAGGAAAGAACAGGTTCAATGTGAAGATTCGAACAATAGATGAATGCATCAAGGAGGCGGTTTCGTGACTGAGCTCCAAGGACGCAAGATCTACAAGGGAAAGGCGGAAGGCGAGGCGCTTGTTACTGCAATGGATATCAGTTTCTATGGAGGAGTTGACCCCGAAACTGGTGAGGTTGTGGAGAAGAATCACCCCTTAGAAGGCAAGTCAGTGGCTGGAAAGATACTGGTCATGCCGAGTGGGAAGGGTTCGACTGTCGGATCATATGTTCTGTATGCTCTAAAGAAGGCCGACAAGGCTCCTGCTGCCATCGTGAACAAGGAAACGGACCCAGTCATTGCGGTTGGGAGCATAATCTCAGAGATCCCTACTGTAGACCATATTGATATTGATAAGATTGAAACCGGACAGTCAGTGGAAGTGGACGCCGACCGGGGCGTCGTTTCCATCCACGAGAAGAGCTAGAACCGCTGCATCTGAGGCTCAAAGTCATCCGGAGTGAAGGTGGTTTCACCATCTTCAGGGATTGTTCCCCGCTCCCTCAAGACCTGACGGGTTAACAAGAAGTAGATAAGTGCCAAGGCTTTCCTGCCTCTGTTGTTCGAAGGCAAGACGAGATCTACGCCTGTTGTCACATTGTCAGTATCACAAAGAGCGATGACAGGAACTCCGATTTTGCCTGCCTCTGAGAGTGCTTGCTGGTCAGTTCGCGGGTCAGTTAGAATGACCAAATCAGGCTCTACGTAGACACGAGGACCTGCGATATTGGGATTGGTGAGTGATCCAGGCACAAACCGGTCTGTGAAAGCATGTGCGCCTGTGTAGTAGGCAAAGCTTTCCACGGGGCGCTTTCCATAGACTCGACCTGACACCACAACGACCTTTGAACGCTCGAATCGTGCAATGAACTTGGCCGCTACTCTGATGCGTTCGTCTGTCTTTCTGACATCCAGAACGTATAGTCCAATTGGACGTTGTCTGTAGACAAATGGATCCATGTCCTGCGTCTTAACCTGCGTCCCGATATGGCAGCCAGCAGCCAGATACTTGTCCATTGGTGTCAATAGTTCAGCTTCGGGGATTTCTATCTCGCTCATCACTGCTTGCCCTCCACCACCTCAGTTGTAGCAAACGCCATGAAGCTGTCAATGATGTCGATATGTGACAAGAGCATTCTCCGACAACAGTACCTATGAAGTCCTAAACTGTCAAGGACTACTGCTGGGTCCTCTCCCTGGCGAACTTGACGCTTGAATTGCTCGAACTTGTCAGCAACCACTTTTCCACATGTGAAACAACGGACTGGTATGATCATCTTGATTCCTCACCTGTATGATTTCTGATAGCGGGAGCGTGCCGAGGGCCCACCGAACTTCTTGGGCTCTGTGCGTCGAGGATCCCCAACTAGCATTGTCCTATCGTGCTCCAGCATTCGCGACCGCGCTTCAAAGTCTTGACTCATTCGGAACAGACCAGTAGCAACGGCCATTCGTACGGCATCAGCTTGGCTCATGAAACCTCCACCCTGAACTCGTACCCTGATATCGTACTTCTTCCAGTCTTCTCCAAAGAGAATCAGCGGCTCCATTACCTTGAGTCTGACTATCTCTGGCTGGAGCACCTCGAGAGGTCTTCCATTCACTCTAATGCGACCCTGGCCATTCTTGATTGTGGCCTTTGCCAGTGATGTCTTTCTCTTTCCAGTGGAAACGACAACTCTGATAGACATCTCATGTGACCTCCGGATTCCTCCATCCGAGTTCATTACTCAGATCTTCAACAGTGATGTGTTTTCGTGTAAGACTCTTGTAGCGTGAGCCCTCAAGTACAATCTTCTCAGAGTCCATCAGACTCTCAGGCACTCCGATGTAGACTTTGACGCGTTTGTAGGCCTCCTTGCCACGAGGGGTAGGCCATGGTAGCATTCCTCGAATCATCCGACGGACCATCTTGTCGGGACGGCGGTGATGGAAAGGACCTTTTCTTGGATTGTATGAGGTACGAATGTTGAACTTCTCCTTGTAAGCTTCAATGACGGTGCGCCTGTCACCGGTGATAATGGCCTTCTCGGCGTTCACGATTGCAACAGTGTCACCTAGGAGAACAGCCTTGGCGACCTTAGAGGCCAATCTTCCTATGACCATGTCCTCTGCATCGTAGATTATGACTTCTTTCTCGCTCATTGATACCACCTAGATGATGATTGTCACTCCCTTCCCCTTGGGGACTTGGTCAAGTAGTTCGTCTATGCTGATTAGTGACCCTCCTGCACCCACGATTACCCCCCTAGCTGAAGCTGAGGCATTCAGGGCAGCAACAGTCACTTTGTGCGGGAGACTTCCTGAGCCTAGGACCTTTCCGGGCACTACGACGACATCGCCTGCACGAGTATGGCGACCTATCTTCCCGACATTCACTGCAGGACGCTTTCTCGCAGGCCGTGCCACTAGTTCTGCGACTCTCTTCCAAATCTTAACATTGTGTTTCGCAGATGTCTTTCTGAGCGTATTGATCAATGCACGAGTGTTGGGGTCAGTTGGGCCGGATCTTACCAATTGTACTCACCTCATAGTTTACCAACAAAGTCAAGAGTCTCTCTGAATCTCGTTCTCAGATTCTCGGCTGCCTTCTCTACGATTGTTTCAGGCGGCAGTGCACCCGTGGACTCAACCCTGAACAAGATGGCGTTCTTCTTAGACCCTATAGTGATTGCCTCGGGCTCACATTCCTGAACACACATCTCACACATGTTACAGTCTAGAGTGTTCTGTGTCACCAGTGTGTCCTTGTCTATCACGAAGATCTTCCTTGGACAGACCTCGACACATGCCTCACATTTAGTGCATTTCTCCTTGTCCACCTCGACTATGGGCACGTGTTTGTAGGCCACTGTAGACACCGGCTGGAACTTGGCATTCTCAGCTCCAGTACCTAGACGAGCATACGCCTCGATTATCAAGCGTTGATTGGGAGCGAGCTTGACAAGAGGAATGTCATTCGTTGCAGGAACCACCTTTGGGTCCTGTGAAACGAGATCGCCAGAAAAGACGACAAGGTCCTCACTTCCAGATTCCTTCTCCAGAGTGAGTGTACACTGGCAGAGGCTACAGCCTTTTCCCTCGCAATCACACTCTTCGGGCAAGTTGTAGCTCTCAAGATCCGTCACAAGAGGTACCAGTCCAAGTCTATGAGCAAGTATCTCATCGTACATAACGCTGGTGTTCTCGAGCACAAGCACCTCGTCAATTGTCATTGCGGGCACTCTAGTAAGCATAGTTCTCCGAAGTGCATTTGCAAATACAACATCAATGCCTTCCACGAGAAAGTGGATTGCATCGTCTTGCTTGTGAATGATAGTGATTTCCATTGACTCACCAGACCACAGAGGTGTTCACCCAAAACACATTATCCCGGACGGACTCGCTACAAGAGTCGAGTTCAGGTAGCTCTGTCGCCCATGCCCTGGGCAATTTCCTCAGAAAGAAGTCTGTTTAAAAGCGTTGCCTTAGGACTTTGCAGACGAACTGCGAATTGCAGCTGTCTAGGCTGCTATCTGTACCATGTCTTTGAGACCGTTGACAATCACTTTGTATCCATCAAGGCGCTGTTTTGGATCAATGGCAATCATTCCATAAGTGGGAACACCAAGAAGGTCCTCAACAGACCGAGGCTTCATTGATCCCGGAATATCCTGTTTGTTGGCTATCGCAATCACTTGTGCTCCACTTAGCTTGTCCTTGTACTTGTGGAGTAGTTGACGAGTCTTCAGGACAGCCTTTGGATTGCTCTCAGTGACCACGAGGACCATCTTGCTCCCTTTGAGAAAGCTGGCCCACATGAACTCAAAGTGAGATTGACCCCCCATCTCGAAGAGTGTGACCTTCGTGGTGTCATCAATCATGATTGTACCTACGTCGCAACCGACAGTGGGCTGATAGTTCGCCTTAAGATCCTCAGTATCATCTGTGAGAAGCTTGATGAGTGTGGACTTGCCTGCATATCCGGAACCCATCAGGGCGACCTTGATGTATCGGGTCATATTGCTTGACTCCAAGGGTCAATACGTCAGTTGCGGTGCGCGAAGATATCAGCTGATGTATTTTCTAGGTAACACTGGCTATTGCCCCGGCGCCGGGTCCATGTACTACTTAAGACTACTGTAACTGCTCAATGACTACGACAGTTCGGCGCCTAATAGAAGGGCTTAACAATCGGGCGGTGACCATCAGCGAGGAGCTGATTGGATGTCCACTGTAGACCCCCATTTCATCGTTATTGAGAGAGGGGCTCTAAGCAAAGTGGATGACTTCTTGGAGGACTACCAGCGACCAGTATTCATAACCGATGATCTCCTGTATTCTGAGTACAGAGAAAGTGTTGAGAATCTGATGGGTCAGGAACAGACTTGGCTTCTTGTGTCTGAGTATGAGAATGATGTGCCTTCCAAGGTCGTTGACAGGGATGTAATACTAGGATTTGGAGGTGGCAGGAGTTTAGATACTGCCAAACTTCTGGCTAGAAACACGGGACTAGCTTGGATAGCAGTGCCAACAGCCGCCTCACATGATGGAATAGCCAGTGATGTTGCTTCTGTGAGTCATGATGGATACAAGTACTCAGTGAAGTGTAAGAGTCCCATTGGTGTCATAGCAGATCTCTCCATAATCGAGAGAGCTCCACCTAAACTGAGGCTCGCAGGGATTGGGGACATCATCTCAAAGGCTTCCAGCCTAGCAGAATGGCGGCTGGCACATGAAGAACGTAATGAGCCCTTTGAGAAGAGAGTCTATGCGTTGGTCGAGTCTGCACTAGAGTCTGTTCTGAATAGTGAGAGTCTGGAAACCTTGGTCAGGGCAGAAATAGACGCAGGAAGGGCCATGAGTATCTTTGGCAGCTCTAGACCCTGCTCAGGCACAGAACATGCGATTTCTCATTCGATGGACAGGCAGTCTGTCGAGCTCCATGGTCTTCAGGTTGCCTTTGCGACTCCGCTGTGTCTATACTACCTCCGTGAGGCGGGCTATGCAGACTACCAGGCAGAGGACTTGCATGGATTCCTAGTTGAGAGAGAGATGCCCGCAACCCTTGAGGATTTGGATGTTTCAAATGACCAGCTCCTCGACCATGTGCATCATGCCCTTGACATCATGAAACGTAGAAGCCGATATTCAGTTCTACAACATCTTGAGGTAGAGGACCCAGACATGTTGAAAACCCTGACGAAACTCGGATATTCTGAGGATTGAAGCTTCCGAACAGAAGAGAACAGCCTACTACACTTCGGCACTGATTTCTTGTTACCGGGAAGATGGGAGAACATGCCGTTGTGGAGCATTGTCAAGATGGAGAAATCTTAGAGGGTTCTCTTTGCCTCTGACAAAGTATGTACCATGTTGCGATAGTGAAGAACATGAGCAGCCAGTTTGCACTCTCCAAATCTAACATCCACTGGGGTGAGAGATTAGTAAGTGTAACCGCAAACAGAAAGAATACGATAGTTTCTACAGCAAATGCGTACCCGAGTGCCCGGCAGAGGACGTGTCTTCTCATGACTAGTACTGATGTTACATCACTTGGTATTAGAAGATTCTATACTAGTTCTGAATCATTGACACTCCGAGGTACAAGGACATTCTTCCGCCCATACGAATTGATGGCAATACGTTTCAGTAGTAGTCAGTTGTTGTGCGAAGAAACCCGCAAACGGAAGTTCTGAATAACCCATTGGGAAATGATTAAAAGAGAAATCATTGCTCGGCGGGTGAGAACGCATCCGGAGATGGGTGTGTCCGATTTGTATCAATACCAATGAAGTGCGAACAGAGGTAGAAAAATGCCAAAGCCGTCATTTGTAGAATGGGAAGCTACTGAGGAGCTTCAGAAGAAGGCCCTAGAGGCTCTAGAGATAGCCAAAGACACAGGCCGTATTAAGAAAGGAATCAATGAAACCACAAAGAGCATTGAGCGTGGACTTGCCCGCCTAGTGATTGTCGCAGAAGACGTGGAGCCCCCAGAGGTGATTATGTACCTTCCAGGTCTTTGCGACGACCGTAAAGCCCCCTACATCTTTGTACCCAACAAGAGAGATCTTGGGATTGCCGCGGGAATTGAGAGACCCACTGCCGCAGTTGCTATTGTTGTCGAAGGGAAAGCAAAGGATCTACTTACCGACGTTGTCGAGAAGATTGGTGCTCTACGTAAGTAACTCTTGGGTGATGGCTTTCAATGAGCAAGAAGGACGAAGAAACTGTAACTCCTGCAATACCCGCTGAAGTTATTCAGTTGCTGGGAAGAACCGGAGTGACAGGAGAGATCACTCAGGTTCGTGTGAAGATACTGGATGGCAGGGACAAAGGACGAGTCCTCACACGTAACGTGAAGGGGCCAGTCAGAATGGGGGACATTCTCATTCTGCGTGAAACCGAACGCGAAGCCCGCAAAATGAGGAGACGTTAATCATGGTAGGCACTCAGAAATGCGTCTTCTGTGGAACGGATATCGAACCAGGTACGGGTTCGGCTTTCGTGCAGACAAAGGACGGTGCAGTGCTATGGTTCTGTTCCAATAAGTGCAAAGTGGCCCGGCTGAAGCGTAAAATGAAGCCGAGAGCTACGAAGTGGACTGCGGGCTTTGAGAAGGGCGGTAAGGCCCGGTAACCTACTCTTCCTAGAGATTAGGACTTACTCAGGCGGCCCTCAACGTGCCACCAGAGGTTTCTATCGCTTCTCGACCTCTTCTTTCACGAAGTCAAAGACAGCCAGGGCTAAGGCATTGATTTCGCTCTCATCGACTCCGTCACTGTCCTTGCCAAAGAGCTCCTCCAATGATTCTAGCACGGTACGTGAAGTATTACCCCTCTCGATTGACGAACGCACTAGGTCACGGATCTCTCCTGTATGGTCCACACCTGTTGAGGCATACTTCTCGACATAGGCGTGAGCAGCACTCTCTGCATCGTCAGACTCCACCAACCCGCCCTCTTCGGTCCAAAGTCTGATTTCAGTTGCTGCAGTTTCAGGGCCATCAGATGCATGTGCAATGTTGATTCCAGACCATACTCCGTACTTGCCGCGAAGCGACTCTGGCGTTGCCTCTTGCACGAATGTGGCACCAAGGGCGTTCCTGACACCTTGAATTACACCTTCAGCCTCGAGGATCATCGCGAGGACTCGAGCGGATGTGATGAACTGGACCAGCCAAGAGAAGAAAGGCTTCTCCTTGTGAACATCGTAGTGTAGTCTGGCCAATGGCTCGGTGACCTTCATCTCCTTGAACGCCTTGACACGATAGCCGCGGTGCATGAGGTCCTTGAGCACTAGGGCACCGATGGTTCTCCTGACTACGCCGTCAGGTTTGATTATCACTAATGAGCGCTCCATGATTCTCACTTCTGCCACTTGTCTTGGTGTCACGACGCTTGTTGGGGCTATTTTAGACTTGTGACCAGACGTTTCAGACTGGTTAGCCTAGGCAATAGTTTCAAATACATTAGCACGTGCTCGGCTGCAAGTCTGCTTGTGATGTGTCACTATGACTGAAACTAGATCCCGACCAAGTGCCAAGTTACGCTCACCTATTGTCACGGTACTTGGCCACATCGACCACGGTAAGACCTCCCTCTTGGATAAGATACGTGGCACGGCAGTCCAGGACCGAGAGGCTGCAGGGATAACTCAGCACATAGGAGCTTCATTCTTCCCAACAGAAACGATTCGGTCAATATGCGGCAATCTTCTTGACAGCGTGAAGACTGAATTGACAATTGACGGCCTCTTGTTCATCGATACTCCTGGCCACGAGGCATACTTGAATCTCAGGAGGAGAGGAGGAGCCATAGCAGACATAGCGATTCTTGTCATAGACATCAACGAGGGTGCCCTGACACAGACGTATGAATCATTGAAGATTCTTCAGTCTGGTAGGACCCCTTTCCTTGTGGCAGCAAACAAGCTGGACAAAGTCCCAGGTTGGAGAGAGAAATCTGACATGAACCTCTTCCAGGCAATCAAGGCGCAGGGGACGAGCACTCAAGCTGAAGTTGACCGACGCCTCTATGAGATTGTGGGTGCACTCTCAGCCAATGGGTTCGATTCGGAGAGGTTCGACAGAGTGGAGGACTTCTCAAAGGTCGTGGCCATTGTGCCCACCAGTGCAAAGACCGGGACCGGGATTCCTGAACTTCTCATGGTCTTGTCAGGTCTTACTCAACAATACATGAAGGACCGGCTTCAGATCTCAGACGGCCCAGCAAGGGGAGCGATACTGGAAGTCAGAGAGGAAATGGGACTTGGAATAACGTTGGACACCATCATCTATGAGGGGATTCTGAAGAAGACTGACACAATAGTCGTCGGTGGGCTCGACGATGTGATTGTTGCAAAGATTAGAACTCTGTTACAGCCCAAGGAACTTGACGAGATTAGGGATCCGAAGGAGAAGTTCAACCCGGTTGAAGAGGTGCATGCAGCAGCAGGCGTGAAGATAGTAGCACCGGACATAGAGGGTGCCGTGGCTGGAGCACCGGTCTACGCAGTGGAGAGTTCAGATGAGCTGGATGCTATCAAGCAGAGAGTGCAAGAAGAGGTCAGTTCGATACGAATTCAGCGAGACTCTTCAGGAATCGTGGTAAAGACGGATACTCTTGGCTCATTAGAGGCAGTCACCAAGTTCCTACGGGATCGTAGTGTACCGGTGCGCATAGCAGATGTGGGGACGATAGTGAAACGCGACATCGTTGAGGCCAAGGCCGCCGGAGACACTGATCCTTTGAATGCGGTTGTTCTAGGCTTCAATGTGAAATTCGCCCCCGATATAGAGGACTTGGCTGCAGAGTATGGTGTGGAAACCTTCCTCAATGAGGTCATCTATCGGCTCTATGATGAGTACAATGCTTGGTTGATTGTCAAGAGGGAACAGGCAAAGGCAGAGTCTCTCAGCTCAATAATCAGGCCTGGTAAGATAGAGTTGATGCCTGAGTATGTCTTTAGACATAAGGACCCGGCAATAGTCGGAGTAAGAGTCCACGGCATCATAAAGCCAAGGACTGGGCTAATCAACTCCGAGGGGAAACGTATCGGCACGATCCTACAGATTCAGGACAGGAGCGTGACCATAGATGAAGCCACTAATGGAATGGAGGTGGCTGTGTCTATCAGGGGCCCAACTATTGGTAGACAGGTGAAGGATGACCAGACCCTCTATTCCGACGTTCCTGACAAGCACATTTTGGTCATGAGAAAGAAGTTCCTAGATGATCTTACACCTTCTGAAGTGCAGGTCTTGCAGGAGATTACCGAGATCAAGAGAGAGGCGGGTGCCTTCATCTAGATGATGACTTCGGAACGTTTTTACGAGAACTCATTCTTGATTCTATTGCAGCGGGTAGGGTCGGGTCGTTTGCCGCGACCTGTAGCCGGTATGGCAATAGCCGGGACTAGTAACCAACGCTGAGGACGAACCCGGACGCTCATGTGTCCTTTCACTGGACGTTGACGAGCAGTCTCTGGAGTCTGTCACAGCCACAGCAGCAGTCGTAGGACAGCTGTGAGTGTGCTCAAAATGTCGAAACGGGTCAGGCCCTGGCGGGAACAGCCCTAAGACTAGGTGGTGGAGCCCCAGAGAGCGCTGCTTTGAGAAAGGTGTTAGATAGCACTGAGAAAAAGGACGATCGACGCTGCGGGGCCGCTGCACCCACTTTCTACGATAGATAAGTGAATGGTAAGTGCGTATTGTATGACTCGCTTTGGTGGGTCAGCGAGATTGGGGGCCTAGCTCTCCCGTCGACTATTAGATAGGCGCAGGATTCCTGTCGGTTCGCATGGAATACTCTCAGGTGCTGGAGCAACTACGCTTACAGAAAGAACAACCGGATTCGCAAGCGGCTTCTTCCAGTCTTCTCGACGTTGTCCTCTAAGGGATTCGAATTCATCAAGGAAATCTTGGACCTTCATCAGCAGGGTTTCGACGTCGTCAATGCTGTCAACACAGAATGCCATCATCTTGATGATTCTAGCCTCTTCTTCGCTATCGGACTCATCTGTAGCGTATTTCATGGTGAGAAGATGCTGAGATGCGAATCTGTTGAGGCTCGACGGCAGGGTTTCCAGAGCTTGGTACCAGGCTTGGAGAGGCTTGATTCTTCCTCTCGCCTCCAGCTCTCTTGCGACTTCTTTGGTGACTAGCTTCTTGCTTAGTTCCATCAGGTCTCGTATGACATGGTAGTAGAGATTGTATCGCCGGTCGGCAACATCTGGGTCTTCTTCCTTGTCGGCAATACCTGCCTCAGATAGAAGGGCCAGACTTCTAAATACCGTTGCATTACTAAGTCCAGTCTTTTGCCTGAGTTTTGCCGCAGTGGTCTTTCCAAAGAGAGTCAAGAAAGAATAGATCTGTAGGCATGAATCTAGTGTGGCGATTCTGGTCAAGAGAGCGATTCTCTTCAGTTGATTGTCAAGATTCAGGGGGGTTGGTGTGGCGGTCATATTGATGTCCTCTCTATTGTGCTGCAAAGCGCAAGCCACAAGTCTATGTGATGGTTCGCAAACCTCACATTATGGTGACCTATATCTCCACTGAGATACTTATTTGTCCTAGCCTTTTGCCGAGTTTCGGCGTCAGCCACCTTAGGTATGTGTACTTCGTCTGTCAATCAACGCGAAACGTTCCTGTGGATAGTCAATTATGAGTTCAAAGTCCTTTAGAAACGGATAACCAATGATGCCGTTCTCAATGACCTTGCCCTTTGGAGAGACAATCTTGAGATCGATGACTCCAATCACAAGACGGGTCTGTTCGGCCGGACCAATGGAGATGGTGTCGACAGTTGTACCATATCCGACTGCTACACCGGCAACGCCTTCACAGCGGCCTTCCGAACACCCAGAGTCACCATCAGGTGGCATGTGATCCAACCCCAACTCTTTTGCCATTGTAGGGGTCATGACGTTCCCACCAGAGCCTGTATCGATTGCAAATTCAGAAGGACCCTGACCGTTGATGTGAACTGGAACTCCCACGAGATGTGAATCACGAAGGTATCTGAATTCCATCCAGTCGATTTTGTCCTTCAATGATCTGCCATTGCTGTTCTCAAGACGAAAGACCATACTTTCATAGTCTAGCAACATTCGATAATGTTTGAGCATTGAATGGCCAATGATTCCATCGAAACTTGAACACGAAGTGGCCTCGAAATCCATGACAATGACTCCTTCATCTTCGAAAGTTTCAGTACCAATCCTGAAAGAGTCGACCTTGGCACTCTTGATACTAACGAGCCCTCCAATGGCGGCTGCCTTAGCATCTTTCATATCGATCATCTCCAAGCCTAGATCCTCTGCAACTCTTGTGGTCAGAGCTGTGTACCCACCTCCAGTGTCTAGATGAAACTCAAAGGGCCCCTCTCCATTGATATAGACCGGTATTAGGGGATGCCCACTTGCCGGATCTATATTGAACTTCATTTCCATGTCTAATCGCTCCATTTTCTCATCAAGTCATACCATTCTGAGAATGTCGATATGTAACCTATATCATCTGTGAGATATATCAAGCTTATTGTGTGCGCAGGCAGCAAGCCCTCATGCCCCTACAGGACTTGAACCCGTAGAGGGTACTGATTTTGGGAAGGCGAATAGTAGCACTGAGAAGAAGGACTGGCAATGAGCAATTCTAATGACAAAAGTTCTACTCTTCACTCGCCTTGGGAATGACAAGTTTTAAGAGAAGATTACAGACCGCAGAATCCAAGCTGGGGTAGCCAAGCCCGGACCGGTTCGTCTTTGAGCGTCCGTGGAGCACTATGGCGCTGGATTGCTATTGGCAGCTATATGTAGTCTGCAAACATCCAGTGTGCTATGCACTCGCGAGTTCAAATCTCGCCCCCAGCGCCACAATCTTCTTCGAGGATCTTGCTAGCGAGAACTGCCTCGGGTGTTGTTCATCCATTATCCTCATGTGTTTTCATTAGAGACCAGGATGACTGTCTAAGTTATGTCATCGGAAAGAATGACTGCAGACAACATAATACTCCCCATCCTCTATGCGATTCCGCCAGCAATGGGAGCAGTCGCCATTGAACTACCCCTCATTGGTCAACTGGTTGACTGGAGCCTCTTCATTGATTCACACCCGCGGTGTGGGCTCTTGCTAAAAAGGAGTAGAAAACGGACCGAGAGAAGTCTGAAAGGGCATCATTCATCTAGTCGGCGCCTTCAGCCAGTTCCTCTTGAGCTTCGGTCATTGTCTGGGGTTCATCAGCCTCTTCGTAGTTTGACTTCGGCGATAATGAGCAACACCCCCGCTATGCCAGCGATAGCAACGATTGCTAACATGAGTTGGTCCCTTGGTGAAATCGGAGGAAGTGGTATTGGAGTCGTGGTGGTTGTAGGTGCGGTGGTCGTAGTGGTTGTTGTTGAGGTTGTGGTTATAGGAATGACTATGACCATTACTTGGTCGGACGCGGTATTGTCACCAATGTCTGTGACTACAATGGTATAGTTGAAAACACCAAACGGGAGTCCATCAACAGATATGGTTATTGTTTCTGATGTGGAGTTCCAGGCGCTTGAGTGGATCAGCGTTCCGTTCCTGAATACATCATACAATGAGGGATGAAGGTCTGACGGACTCCATGTTATCGAGTTTCCAGTATCTCCCTCGTTGTATGTGACATCGGACGGACTATCGATCACCGGGGAAGTGCCATCTGACACTGACACTAGTACCATGTCAGTAGCAGAATTGCTACCAATGTCATAGACTACGATTGTGAAGTTATATTGGCCTACCACTAGTCCACTAACTGAGATGGTGATGACCTCAGAGCTCGAGTTCCAAGCACCTGACCTGACGAGTATCCCATCTCTGAAGATCTCATAAGACACGGGATGAAGATCTGATGGACTCCAATCAATAGAGATTCCAGTATCACCCTCGTTGTAAACGATGTCTAATGGCGCATCTAATGTTGGAGC
>JBHIAE010000021.1:0-53305 GCA_046758445.1 Candidatus Thorarchaeota archaeon
TGGACCGGCTTCTTGAGCTAGGTGTTATGAGAGTCCCTGAAGAGTGGGACCTCGATGAGGATTAGTACTGAGTTCAGAAGCGGTGCTGGAGTCCTACTTTCGGTCGCCGAACCTCAGAATCCGGGATTCCAGTACATCTATTCATTCAATGTCAAGGATTTCTTCTACAAGAGCTATCTTCTCATCTAGATTGGCTTGACGAGAAATCATGATACGTTGTGCTTGTGGAGACCCTGCGCCATGCATGGACTCAGTCTTGTAGCTTAATGAGGCTACTCCCATACTCATGTTCTCAATGAATCTCATGAGCCGGTATCGATCGTCCGGAGAAACACCTTCGCACGTTGATAGAAACTTCTTGATCAATGGGCCAATCTCTGGGTCATCGATGTCAGCCTGAGAAGGCATCGTGCATATGATTCCGCCTGCGATATCTTCCGCAAGCCGTCCAATTTCATATGGAAAACGAGTGACATTCTGCTTGTTGACATTCGCGAGCAGCATGTCCATCTCATAGTTCCCTGCCTCACGCTGGAAACCCTTGGCACTACAAGCAACGCTGCAACAGAACAGCGTTTCATTCAGGTGGACCATTTCTACAATCTTGTCACGTACATGAGATGCCCTGTCCACTCCATTGTATTGGGCTGCCAGAGCTGTCGCTCCGATTAGAACATCACCTACTCCCGTCTTGCATGCGTACGACTGTCGATGATAACCTGCAAACCTATTCACAAGCTCCCCAGTGAACTCAGTCTCTCCGTTCAGGAAGACATGATTGTGAGGGACAAACACGTCATCAAATATGACGAAGACCTCTTGTCCCCCATACTTCCAGTTGCCGATGTCCAACTTCCCATCTTCCAGTTTTCGAGTGTCTGAAGTCTGCCTACCGTAGACCATCGTTATGCCCTTGGCATCAGTGTCCACACCGAAGCTGACTGCGTACTTCTCCTCGCCTTCCCTCATTGCCAGAGTTGGCATAACAACTGCTCTGTGCGAGTTCAAGAAACCAGTCTGGTGCACCTTTGCTCCACGTACGATGATGCCCTTGTCATTCTCTTCAACGATGTGAAGGTATGCATCTGGGTCTGGCTGTTCGACAGGGCGCTTGCTGCGGTCTCCCTTGGTGTCTGTCATAGAGCCAGCAACAAACAGGTCCTGGGACTGAACTTCGGACCAGTATTTCTTGAATCTCTCATGGTACTCTGTGTCATGTTTCTTGTCTATCTCGTAGGTTACACTATACAAGGCATTCGCGGCATCAAATCCGACACAACGCATGAAACAGCACGAGGTCTTCTGGCCCATCAGTCTCTGCATCTGAACTTTTTTCATGAGGTCTTCAACAGACCCGTGAATGTGAGTGAACCGATTCACCTTCTCGCCTGTAAGATGAGAAGTAGCTATCATGAGATCACTGTACTCTTCCATTTGGGCTAGTTCGTACGTCCTCATGGCGGTGTTTATTGAAGGCACAATGATCGGGTGTTCCCAGAACTTCTCGACCTTCTCACCGAACATGTAGAGATTGACGTCCCTCTGGATGCTCTTTTGATACTCTTGCGGAGTCTTCAGCGGCAATTCATTGACACTCCTGGTCAAATCAGCACGAAGAACCTTTGTCCCTCATAGGTCTTTTGCACTGACGAAGTAGAGAACATGAGGATGAAATCTGCTGCTCAGGCCCTGCACTTCTAAAAGAGTGGAATCATCTCCCACAATGGAGGGATGCAGAGAACCAAGATTATCATGGCAACCACAAAGAGAACCTTTCGCCAGGCAGACACTTCTATTGTGTCATTGAGAGGTCCTGGGTGTTCTCCACCTTGGGAGATCACAAGAATCAGAATGGCCATCATGTAGAAGCGTGCCAGTATCATTGCAGCTATGCCCATCCAACCGATGATCCTGTGCTTCTGCGAGTCAACAATCGCACGAAGTGCATGACCTCCATCAAGCTGCGATATCGGAAACAGGTTCAGAGCTGTGACTAGCATGCCAATCCAACTGGCAAACGCAAGTGGGTGCATGTAGAGTGTACCCCCAGCTGGAATGAAGTCTCCAAACAGCAGCTCGATTAGCTGAAAGAGATATGGAACACCCATTGACCCCGACATCCCTGGATAGGTTCTATCGATTGCCGCTACCTGTTCTGCCGTCAGGGGCACGGACATGAAGAAGCCCAGGAGCAGGACTACAAAGGTCACGACGAAGCCAGCGAGCGGACCAGCGACGCCCATGTCGAAGAGGTCTCTTCTGTTTATGGGAGGACTCTTCTGTTGAATGAAAGCGCCGAACGTTCCTATTGGAGGTATTCCCGGAATGAAGTATGGGGGCGTTGCCTCAATTCCGAGCTTCTTACTTGTCAAGTAATGGCCCATTTCATGAGTGAAGATAATGCCCATCAGGGCTGCAATGAAGATCAGGGTTTCCCAAATGAGATTCATGTAGGTGAATCCGTTTGGATAGAAGAGGGTTATGAATACAGGACTCGAGGCCTGCATGAATCCGGCAAGCGCAATGGTTCCCATTGTTGCCACAAAGAGACCATAATTGATCCGAATGTCAGACTTTGGAGGCTTCTCTTTTGGCACAAAACGAATGACGTACTCTCCAGCACTCTTGTCTCTCCATCTGACGACAGGCCACACCTTTAGTCGCTCAGAATTCTTGTTGATGTCCTCAAACACTCTGTCCTGTTCATCTATCTCAGGTATCCCATCAGTCTTCCAACGAACAACGAATGTAGGTAGCCCATGGACATACCGTTCGTCCAGCACCTCGAAGTGGTCCCTCAGGATGAAGTCCAATTCAGCATGTGTTGGATAGGTGATCATTGTGGTTTCATATTCGTCTTCAATGGACACTACATCTATCTCCAATCTTGCACGATTGATTTGAACTCGGGATTCTCCGCTATTAAGAGTATTCGCTTGGGCAGGTCGAAATGCGAGCCTACTGGGGGTTTCTGTTCCTAAGAATTGTTGGAAGGTCCACTCGGCCAAGAACTCTCACAAGCGGAATTACAGACACCACGGCGGCAACGATTGGGATTGCGATGCTCACAACCATAGGAACAAGACGTACGTAGAATTCCATCACGCTCAAAGTCTGACTCATCAGAGGAACCCACACGTAGCCGAGATAGATCGAGGGTGGGATGGAAAGAATGGTGCCGATGATTGAGATGAGAAACACCTCGCCGATGAGGATGTTCCTTAGATTCCGCCGGTCAAACCCAATTGCCTCGAGCTGAGCAAATTCGGGCATCCGCTCCATCGTGGTGATGTTGGTCGTCGTCCAAATGACCAAGAATACGATAGCAACACACATCGCGATGAGGAACCATAGGATTAGGTCGTAGAATCGAAACACTTCTTTTATCCCGTTTGCGGCTTCTTCGTGAGTTTGAACGCTCTCGACAATGTCGCTCTGCGCTATTGCGCTCTTGACGGACTCGATGTTTGTACCTGCACTAACATCAACAAATGCTCCAGAGAGAAGAGTTTCATTATCCGGTGCAGGAGCCTTCGAGTAGTCAATGAAGACCGACCTAAAGATTGACTTCGCAATTCCAACTACTGTGAATGCTTCCGTTGTACCAGCAATCGAGATGTCAAGTTGATTGCCAACGGTCACTCCGCGTGCTTCGGCAATACGCGTTTCCACGACGGCTTCATTGTTCGTCAAGATCTCCCTCCCTTCCTCCATCTCGAATGATTGTAGCGTCCCAGACGACTCATAGAAGAGGATTTCAAATGGATGCTGAGTACCTGCGAGTTCGGAGAAATAGGACACCTTAAAGTACCGCTCGTAGGTTTCAACCTTCAGCGAGTCAAGGATAGTTTCAAGCTCACTCGAAGGCACGGGGTTTCTCATGTCCACGACCAAGTCCCAGCTCGAATACGCATCCATGTGAACATCGACGCTGAGATAGATGCTGTCGATGTATAGAACAGTGTTCATGACTGAAAAGGACCCAATTAGAATACCAAAGCAAAGCATCGCGGTACGCATCTTCTGCTTGCTTAAGCTGCGTGCAGCATACCTGAAGGAGTAGGAAACCTTAGTGATGCGTTCTCCAATCGCCTCCAGAAGAGTTCTCTCAGTAGGTTGGGGGTCGTATTCCAGTCCCCGTAGAACACGAATTGGTTCTAGTTTGGAGATGCGGCATATTGGAGAGATGGACGCAAGAAGGGCAGTGACCGGAGCAGAAAGCGACCCAAAGATGAACACATCGGGAGGAACGGGACCAGACACCACGGCCATATTCCAATCAGCGAACAACGCCACCATTAGCCAGACAGTCACGGGCGTAGCTATCAAGGTCGCTATGATTGCAGAGATGAACGTCAAACCCACAAACACAAAGATGAACCCAGACTCGATAGTTCTCGGATGGTACCCGAGTGATACAAGCACTCCCAGAGACTGCCTTTGATCCTCAATGACTCTCCGTACAACGACATAGACAACCACTGTCGATGTAAGAAGGACGATGGCGGACATTATCAACGTCATTTCCTGACCCATCTGTAGTTCGGCAATACCTGCCATCTCACCGAGAAGGTCAGATCCTCTGAAGATGAAGTAGATCTCCTCACCTTGAAGCACCTCCAACACTTTCTCTGTTGCGGTCTCGTGATCAACCCCTTCGTGAAATATCACTGAGAACTCATTGACCATTCCCGGTTGACTTGCAAGATTGGAGAGTACTGAAATGTCTATGAAAAGTGGAGCTGATGAGCCGTGCTGTGGGATCAGCTGCCTAGGATTGGTCGCAGGGACAAGGTATTCTATTGTCCAGACAATCCCAACTATTCTTAGAGGCGTCCTTACACCGAATAGCTCTACAATCACTGTGTCGTTTATCTCAACATCCTGAGCATTGGCGAAGTGAATCTCTGCCAATGCAGTCATGTTATCTTCGGGGTCAAGATAGCTGCCTTCTCGAAGATTCAGCTTGAAGATATCAGGCATTGTCGAAGGGTTGACGCCAAAGAGGTCGCCAGATAATCGTCTGCCATCAGCGAGCTCTACTATTCCTGACACGTCATAGCGTGTGTTGGCTACTTCGACTTCCTGGAGGTTTCTGATTGAGTCCACAAGAGCCGGATCCGAGCCGTAAGTGAGAACCGAAAGGTCCGCCATGCCCTCGTCTTCGATGGTCTGCTCAACACTCATGTCGGTAAGGACAAACATCGACTGCATGACGACGTACGTTAGAGACCCACTGAGTACTAGAGCCAGAGCACTCACAAGACCCAGCCGCTGCCTATTGAGATCTCTGAAGATCTTCTTCATCAGCAGGGCACGAGTCATTGATCCTAGTCCTCCGTAGGACCCTCTGTAATCCCCCATATTTGTCCAGACCTTAGGAACACCGACCTGTGTGCGATCTTGGATACAGACGTTTGGTGCGTAACTGCGATGATGGTAGCCCCAGTTTCTCGGTTCATTCTAAGTATAAGCGACCATATCTCTTCGGATGTTTCTGCATCGAGATTTCCCGTTGGCTCATCAAGTACTAGAAGAGGTGGTTCCTTTGCCAGGCCCCTCGCGAGGGCGACCCTCTGCTGCTCTCCCCCACTAATCTGTGACGGAAAGTTGTATGCCTTCTCAGCAATCCCTACCAGCTCGAGATACCTCAGGGCCCTGTCGCGCAGCTCTTCCTTCTCTAGTGCAAACGAGATTCCAATCTCCACATTCTCAAGGACATTTAATGTAGCGAAGAGATTGAAAGACTGAAAGACTATGCCTACATTGTGTCGGCGAAAGTGAGTCCTTTCGTCCCTGTCCAATGACGATATGACCTGATCGCCAACAGTCACAGACCCGGCCGAAGGAGTGTCAAGACCTGAGATCATGTTGAGAAGTGTCGTCTTCCCGGAGCCAGATTGGCCAAGAACAGCTATGAACTCCCCCTTCATGATGTCGAGAGAGACGCCTCGAAGAGCCTGGACTGTCACTTCACCCATCTGATAATCGCGAACTACATCCGAGATTACAACCTCTTGTTGTGTGGCTATTGCCATCATCAAGACCTCGCTAACTTCAGGATAACTTGTCGATTCGGAGAATATGAATAGACGCGAAAACTCTGTCTACTCCGACTACGGAAATAACTGTTTATACAGAATGTACTTATACGTAAAGACTGATTTACGTGTTATTGATGACCAATCTTCAGACCATAGCGAAGGCACTCTCGAATTCAGTCAGAATTGATGTCCTCGAATATCTTCTTGAGAAGAGAGTGGCCAATAAGAGTGATCTGCTGGCCAGAACCAATCTCGAGAGAGCCGCACTGGACCATCATCTTAGACCTCTTCTTGCAGCAGGACTGATAGGAATCGTGGATGTTACAATTGACAAGATTAAGAACTCTTTGTGTTTCCCTGCTGCTTCAATAACACTTACCAAGAATCCAGAGCTGTCTTCAGAAGGAATTAGGTCTCTCCTTGGGACCGAGGTTGAGAGCGATGTAGATCATTCTGAGATTGAGGAGAGAGCTCAGAGAGCTATTAGGCTTGGGGAGATTAGTAGAGAGGATGCAAAGGCAATCCTCAGAACCTTGTTCGAACATAGGGGAAGAGGTACAAAGAACACATGTACTTCTTGTGGTAGAATCAAGAAGATGACGTACCTATCACTCTGCGACAACTGCCTTCGCCCTGCGTGCAAGGACTGTGTCGAAACAGTACAAAGAACTGAGGGCGAAACACAAACGATATGCGACAGATGCGTTCGGGAAATGTTTGGGTCGTAGACACTAGTGCTACTCTCTACAGCACGAGATTGTTAGCGTAGTCAAATGCATTATGAACAATGTCCAATAAGCCATCTTGCCCCGCCGCGCTGCCGACGACATCCAAGGGGAGTCCTCTTTCGGTCGCAGCGTCAACGAGTCTTGTTCGTGGCTGGGGCTTAGCTGCGACAACCACTGTGTCTGCCTCAAAGAGTGTCAAATCATCCTCGGTGTCTATCTGAATGTAGCTGCTCGTTACCTGAGATATCTTCGTACTAGTATGTACATCGACGCCTCGATCACACAGACTCTTCAGTATCACCCATCGAGTCGTACGACCGAGGTCAGTACCCAAGGCACTATCACGCTCGAATATGTCAACAGACCTTGAGCGAGAACTCAGATAGATTGCGGCAAAGCAACCTCGGGAGTTGCCTCCAATCACCGAAACACGCCCAAGATCGTTAGGTGTCATAGATATGGCATCTCGAGCAGTGGTCACATGCGGAAGCTCAACACCTTCTATCGGCGGCGCGGTTGCTACGGTACCTATTGCAAAAACAATCCTGTCATAGGAATGTTTGCGTATCTCATCAACATCAGCACTCATTCCAAGTTTCAAATCAACTCCAAGACGTTTCATCTCTAGCCACATGTGAGTCACGTACGCACCAAACTCACCACGCCCTGGAATCCTAGCGGCAAGATTTAGGAGACCGCCAGGGCGCGTCTTCTCTTCGTATAATGTGACTTGGAATCCGCGCGTCGCCAAGACCCTTGATGCTTCCAGTCCTGCAGGGCCAGCTCCAATCACGGCAATCTTCCCCTTGCCAGGTGGACCTATCGTTCTCTTGTCTTCGAAAGATGCCTGAGCATTGAGTGCGCAAGTCACAGGTTGTAGTGCGAAGACCTTGTCAAGACATCCCTGATTGCAGCCAATACATGGTCGGATGCCACGGAATTCACCTGTTCGAATCTTCGACATTATCTCCGGGTCGGTTATAAAGCCCCTTGACATGCCAATTAGCTGGACCTTGCCCCTTGCAAGGATGCGCTCTGCCACTGTGGGGCTGTTAATTCTGTTGCAGGCTACCACTGGCACGTCTACTGACTCAGCTATTCCTTCAGCAAGGTAAGCATAATGTCCTCGAGGAACATCCATTGTGATCTGAGGTATTCTCGTTTCGTGCCATCCGCCCGTTACATCAATGCAGTCAACTCCAGCCTCTACCAGCCTAGGGGCCAGAGTCTTGTTGTCCTTCAATGTGTTCCCGTCTGGAACAAAGTCTTCTCCACTCATTCGGTAGAGTATCGGATAACTATCCCCGGTTGCAGACCTAACAGCCTCAACTATCTCAAGGGCGAATCTCGCCCTCTTCTCCAGGTCGCCTCCATATTCATCCTTCCTCTTGTTGGTGGCTTTTGCCAGAAACTGATTGATGATGTATCCTGCCGATCCAATGATCTCCACAGCGTCGAAACTTGCTTTCTTGGCTCTCCCCGCAGCCTCACCGAAGTTGCTGACAGTCTTGTGAATCTCATCAATGGTCAAAGCGCGAGGGCTTTCACGCGTCAGCCGGCATGGAACCTCAGAAGCTGATACTGCCTGCTCCCCAAGGAAGATGGAATGAACATACCTCCCTGCATGATATAGCTGAGCAGCTACTGGAACGTCAAAGGCATGAATTGTGTCTGTTAGCCGCGTCAGACCTTCAATATGCTCATCACGACTAATCCCGACCATAGTTGGACCGCTTGAACCGTAGCGTTCAGTGTAGCATCCACCTACGACTATTAGACCAGGACGGTGTCGTGCCCTCTCGCGATAGAAGCTGATGAGTTGATCTGTGACAACACCATCTTCTTCACAATACCCCACGTGTGTGGCCAGCTGCACTATTCTGTTGTCCAAAGGTAGGGACTTGATAGTCAACGGTTCAAGAAGCCGCACCGTGTTTCACTTCCCGTAGAACGCAAACCAGTGGTCAACAGCTGACGGAAGTCGATTCTCTCTGCCCTCAAGGTGGTGTTCAGGATACATCTCTAGTTCCAAGTACTTGTCAGCCGATACTCCTCTCACTAATGCATCCTTGACACTCTTTCGCAGACTCTTGAGGAAATCCAGCTCATTTGCCACGTCCGATTTCTCACACATGGGGCCATGACCAGGAATTACCTCCCTGAAGTCACTCTTGATGATATCTTCAAGCGCGATAATCCATTCGTCCGGATGACAAGTAGGATCTCCTGCATATGGGAAGGACTTGTTGAAGATCAAATCACCAACAAAGACAACATGCTCAGGTTCCACCACGACAATGGACGACCCAGCAGTATGACCACCCATGTGGAAAGCCACTATCTCACCCTTGTCACCAAGTGTCAGCTTCCTATCGAATACCTCCTCGGGTACTAGGATTCTCAGGTCTTGAAGTGCATCCCATAGCTCAGGTCTATCTTCTTGTACAGGTGAGTAGCTCTCGAGAAGTGTGTCCCGCTCCCAGCTACCCTCAAGGTTGCGGACACAGATGTCCCTGGTCGCTACTGAGCTGATTACTCTGACTGGCTCAAATGCCTGCGCTCCGAAGAGATGGTCTGCATGGTAGTGAGTGAGTAGAATTCGCTCTGTTCGGAGATTGTGCTCATCCTCCAACTGCTCCCGCGTCTGGTGGCTCTTTGTGTGTATCATTCCAGAATCGACCATGACAATCTGATCGTCAAGCACGATTGCACCGAAATTGCCGCCATTCTCTCCGCTGGTATCTGCGTAGACCTTACCAGCTACTTCCTCCAGAACCATAGCAAAGCCCTTCCACTTGTATTTGATATAGTTGTCCATCCAGGGTGAAGAGTCAGGTCATATCTCAGACCATATCACCATGTTTTAGAGGCTTATAGCGAGAGTTCCCTGAAGTGATAGGAATGTCAGAGTCAATAAAAGACCTTGCAGCACTCACCTGTGTACCATGTCGCGGAGGTATTCCTCCACTCGAGTCACTCCGAATCGAAGAACTGATGAAGGCCGTTCCTGGTTGGACTCACAAAAGGGACGGGGTCGACAAGATAGAGAGGAAATACAAGTTCAAGAACTTCAAGAAGTCAATGGAGTTTGTCAACAAAGTTGCTGAAATAGCCGAAGAACAAGATCATCATCCAGACATGCTCATTCATTGGAATGAGGTGACTCTAACGTTCTGGACTCACGCCATTGAGGGTCTACACGACAACGATTTCATAATGGCAGCGAAGATTGACGAACTTTGAGAAACATGCAAATACTATGATGCATACTCATCCAAAAGCCCACAACATCGTCATCAAGGCTGTGGCCAGAGTCATCAACACGGCAACAACAACACCGTAGCGTATGACATCCCCTTCAATGCCAATCTCGTCAATAACTGCAGCTGCATTCTGTATCTTAGCCGGACTCAGCACACTGGCCAAACCACCACCCACACCATTCGACGCGGCCACAACCATTGAGTTTGCACCTATGAGAACGCTAGTTTCGTGATGATAGCGTGTGAACATCGCAATGGCAGACGTTTCAGACCCTGAGATGAATCCTGCCAGAAGCCCGAGAAAGGCTGCAGTCAAAGGATAGGCAGTACCCAATGCGCTCGTCGTGAGTGTGGCCAACAGGTTAATCATGTTATTGCTCGAATCAACTGGAAATGCCCATGTCCCGTCAATAGCGGGGAAATAGCCGCTGAAGTTCATGACCTCGGCCATAGCGAAGAATATCGCTGCCGCCAAGACAGGCCGTGGGGCCCTCCTCATGAACTTTCTGAAGGTGCTTCCAAGGGTCGCTCTATCAGACTTGAAGAAGGGGATTGAAACCAAAGTAGCGATGAGCATCAAAGTATAGGCCTGCCAGAGCCACTTCGTGCTAATGGGTTTAGGGTAGCTACCGACCTGGACAATGAAGTCCAGTGGGCCGATGAGAAGCTGCTTCAGAGGGAGATAAAGCGTGACTGCAAGACTTAGAATCACAAGAATCAACCATGGCATGCTTGCCCTTCTGAGACTCATGTTCTCTTCGACTTTGAGGTCATCCTCTGTCAAAACACTTCGGTCCAAGAGGGGTTTCTTGAGCACCTTCAAGTAGGCTAGCAGAACGAAGATAACAGCTGCACCGGCAAAGACATTCGTCAGAATCGTCTGATCGACGATGGAGAGGTTAGAGAGAATCGCGATTACCCCGGCAGTGATACCAGAGAGAATCGCAAGAAATAGTCCCTCTCTCTGAAACAGGAGCTTGCGCCCGCCAGCTATCCAAAGCATCGAGATTGCAATTCCAGTTGTGATGACTGGCATGAACCACGCGAAGGTAAGACTTGACTCCCAGAGCGGCACAGAACTTCCGGACACTGCATTGAACTCGGTGTTGAATACCTGTGCTGGGACACCCAGAAGAGCGAATGTTGTCAATGGATCGTATCCAATCGCAGGAAGAGCCACTGCAACCAGGGGCGAAAAACCCAGCGCCAGCATCACAGGCGGTAGCATCGATACTGGAGTGGCTCCGATTCCGACAAGGAAAAGTCCTAGGCCTAGGCTGATCAGCATGATTTGCATTGGCCGGCTTCCGCCACCCAGTGTCTTGAAGAACACAATTAATCGTTGCAGGGCACCAGTTTCTTGCATCCAAGTCATCATTAGAATCGATGTGGCCACCATTAGAGAGATAGGAAACGACTTGACAATTCCTGCGATACTTGCGGTCAATGCAACGCCTATGTCAGTCTGAAAGGCAGCGACAGCAGCAACGAGTGTTACCACCCAGACAACAACTCCTGTGACATCAGCGGCCCTCTTCAGGAAGACTAGCATGACAAACGCAAGGATGATTGGGAGTATGATCAGTACGAAACCGAGGACTGGTTCCATCTACGGTCACTCCTTGGTCAAATACCCATTGTCGAGCCACCAATCCATGGCTCGTTTCAAAGCCTGCTCTATTGTCATTGATGGAGTCCATCCAAGCATTCGTTTGGCCTTCTTGTTGGTATACCATCGGTCTTCGCTCATGAAATCCACATTCCCCAGGTGCCAGAAGAACGAACTCTGTTTCCGGTTCTTAATCGGACTTAGAACTGCCATACCAACCTTCGTAAGGACGGCCGGGACACGTAGTCCTGGCGGTGTGCTTCCAAGATGAGAGCCGACCAGATCCACAAACTCGGCCCATGTCATCGGTTCGTCAGGGCAAAGGATGATTGTGCTATTGAGAGCCGCCTGCAATCCCAGAGCCGCACAGAATGCCGCTGCGACGTCATCTACATGACTCCACATGAATCTCCCGGACATATCCCTCGGCAGGGCTGGAATGCCTTCGTGTACTGCCCTAACTATGTCGTACATCGCATACAAATCACCCTCGCCAGTGACACCGGTAGGACGCAGAATGATATGGGGTAAATCTGTTTCAGATGTGATTTCCCGAATCGCGATTTCGGCAGCCACCTTGCTTTCGGCATATCTGAATGCAGGCCGGAGCTCAGTATCCTCGTTCCCAGGGGGGTACTTCACTGCTCCTATCGTTTCTGTGGTAGAGCAATAGATGAATCGTTCAACAGAGGTCCCTACACATGCTCTCATCATGTTCTGAGGACCCTCCGTGTTCACACGATACATTAGCTCTTCATCGCTGGGGAAGAAGTCGAAGTATGTCGCTAGATGGACGACCACAGCTTGGCTCTCAGTGGCAGGTTGGAGAGAGGCTATGTCGAGCACGTCTCCCTCCACGAATCGAATTGACTCAGGAAGACCACTGGTGTTGCTAGTAGGACGAACCAACGCAGTCACTTCATGCCCTGCTTTCACAAACTCACTCGCCAGTTTGCGCCCAATAAAGCCGGATGCTCCTGTAAGCAGGACTCTCACCTGCACTCTCCTCATTCATGGGACCCGCTGAAGCCGGCATTTATCTGTTCCCCAATGGCGGGGAAGATTCTCTCTACAGAAGAGAGTCAATTTGCGGAAGTGTTATCCCGGCCTTACCCGACAGATGTATGTCAACAATTCGTGACAGTGGAGTTTCTTCTACGTTAAACTCCAGAATCTTTCCTCCATTCTGTTCCACGATCAAAGGAAAAGACGCGGCAGGCTGCACAAGCGCCGATGTTCCAATCACCAAGCAGACATCCGCGCGTTCGAGTTCTGCATAGACACTCGCCATTACATCACCGTCAAGACTCTCGCCGAACCATACGACATCCGGTCGTAGTCTACTTCCGCACTCAGGGCACTTCGGAACTCCATCGGCTGGTGCGTCAAGTTTGCTATGGTGTGAGCACTCTGTACACTTTGTCGCCCAAAGGTCTCCATGGACCTCCAGTACCTTCGCAGACCCCGCTCTCCTGTGAAGGCCATCAACATTCTGTGTAATCACGTGATTGAGAATCCCCCTTTCCTCCCATTTTGCCAACGTTGAGTGAGCAGGATTTGGAGTGCACTCAGCAATAAGTCCCTGCCTCCACGAGTACCACTCCCAGACAAGCTTGGGATTACGTGAAAAAGCAGATGGCGTTGCCAACTCCATGGCATTGTAGCTCTTCCACAAACCGTCCTCCCCTCTGAATGTCGGGACGTTTGACTCCTTTGATATTCCAGCACCGGTCAATGCAATCAGATATTCAGACCCAGAAACGATTTGGGCAATTTGAGAGAGGGTTTCAGGGTCCAATCTTTAGCACCTGCGGGCATCCAAGCCCGTAACCTCTTAACTCGTTCTATGCATCTGTTGGACACTTATGACCACGAGTTTGGTGCCAGGGGCAACATGCTTATTAGGCGATTCTCTTCACTATTGTGAATGAGCTATTGCGAACGAGGGGTCCTTTGAATGTCAGAAAGTAAGCCGAAGCAGCGAAAGGTTAGGAAGTGGTTGATGCCTCAGGAAGTAGAAGTGTGGTACGTGCTTCCGGCGATCAGAAGAGAGCTCGCCAAACAGATGAAGTTTGAGAGGGGCCTGGCGCAGAAGAATATCGCAAGAATGCTAGGAGTCACCGAACCTGCCGTGACTCAATACATGCTTGACAAGAAGACCAAGCCCAAGAGGTCAAGAGGAGATCAAGTGAAGATACCTGAGAGTCTCAAACCTGAGATTCTCAAGGCTGCAGATGCTATCATAGATGCTTGGAGCAGAGGCAAAGTCACCGACCGTTCCTATGAAACTACAACAAGAGAAATAAACCGGCTGATCACGGTCCTCAGAGACGCTGGCGTCCTGTGTGACATCCATCGCGAGCATTGCGAAGGTGTGCATCAGGACTGCGACGCATGCGACAAGGGAGCATAATGGTTTGGCTTACTTTGACAATGCTAATTCAACTCAAGTAGACGAACGCGTGATAGAGGCAATGCTTCCATACTTCAGGGAGCATTTTGGTACAGCAGGTCTCTCACTCAGTCATTCCAGAGATGTTGCGGCACTTACGGGACTTGAGAATGCTAGAAAGACAATCGCGGACTCCCTGAACGCCGATCCTCGAGCCATTGTCTTCACGTCAGGAGCCACAGAATCAAACAACCTTGCAATTCGAGGTACTGCCCTGGCGAACAAGAAGAGAGGGCGTCACATCATCACGACACCCATCGAAACACAGTCTGTCCTGGCATCATGCCGCAGACTTGCTGATGCTGGGTATGAGATTTCTTACCTCAACGTGGATGAAAACGGTCTGATTAGTATCGACGAACTGCGCGAGAGCATAAGAGATGACACAAGCCTGATTTCTGTGCAGCATGCAAATGGTGAGATAGGAACCATTCAACCGATTGAAGAGGTTGCGAGAATATCCTCAGAACGAGACATTATGTTCCATACCGACGCCACTCATACCTACATGAGAGTCCCCATTGATACTGAAACGATCCCTGCAAACCTGATCACAATTGACGGACATCACATTCACGGTCCGAAGGGAGTAGGAGCGCTATTCATTAGGCGCAAGACTAGAATTGTGAGAGTAATGGAAGGCGGGGACGAGGAACGACGGCTTAGGCCTGGAGTCGAGAACATCCCGGCAGCCGTTGGGTTTGCAAGAGCTGTAGAGCTCTGCGAATCTAAAGAGAGCGCGTATCTGGAGTCTCTCAGGAAACACATGGAGAAGAGAATAACAGAGAAACTGACCGACTTTCGGCTAACCGGACATCCAGAGCAGAGAGTCCCGCACATATTCAGTATGGTAATAGAGCAGATAGAGGGAGAGGCCATTCTAGTCCATCTAGACATGGAGGGGTATGCTGTTTCCACTGGGTCGGCATGCTCCTCAAAGACACTTGTGGGGAGTCATGTTCTCAAGGCCATCGGCCTGCCACCTGAAATCTCCCATGGTTCAGTGAGGGCGTCATTTTCTCGATTTAACACGACAGAGGAGATCGACAACTTTGTTGAAACTCTGCTACCCGTTGTTGAGAAGCTAAGAGAGTTTAGTCCATTGCGTGGAGGCAACTATAAGACATTCATGTCGGGCGATCATGACCATGATCACGAGGCCCCGGAGGATGAGTGGTGAGAGCCTTATTGGAACAGTTTAAATCATGAACGAAAAGCGAGCAGTGAGGCAACGTGGATGTATAACGACAAAGTGATGGAGCAATTCAAGAATCCTCAGAACATGGGGAAGATCGAGAACCCTGATGGTGTGGGTACCGTTGGCAACCCTGTCTGCGGGGACCTCATGAGAGTTTACATCAAGGTCGAGAACGACATCTTGGTCGATATCAAGGTGGAAACGTTTGGATGCGTTGCTGCAATAGCTACTTCTTCGATGACGACTCAGATGGCGATAGGAAAGACCATCGACGAAGCAAAGCAGATGACGAGACAGCAGGTTGCAGATGCCCTGGAAGGTCTGCCGCCGCAGAAGATACATTGTAGTACCTTAGCTGTCGATGGCCTGCGTAAGGCCATTGAGGATTACGAGGCACGACACTAGGATCAAGGATCACTTTTGAAAAGGGTCCAAGCATTCAGTCAGTGTCAAGTGACCTAATGCGTATTCATCGGGCGGTTAGGCGCTAAGTCTTGTGCGAAAGCCTATATTCTGGAAGGCTGAAGAAGAATCATTCTAAACTCGGTCGTGTGTGTGAATGGAAGGAGAAATCATAGTAACCAGAACTGACCCAATCGCGACAGTAACAATCTCCAGACCGAAGAAGCTGAACTCAGTGACGTACGAGATGCTCATTTCTTTTGACGAGCAGGTTGGGTTGCTGACGAACGACCCCGAGATTGCGGGAATCATATTCACTGGAGTGGGGGAAAAAGCTTTCACCGCAGGCTTCGATCTTGAGATGATGATGGGTCTGAAAGGGCAGGGTAAATCTGACTTCTTCAAGCTACTTGAACGGTCGATGAAGAAGGTAAAGGAAGCTAGTGCCTGCGTCACTCTGGCCGCTATCAATGGGTATGCGATAGGGTTTGGTGCGATGGTAGCCGTGGCATGTGATTTCAGGTTCTTCTCATCTAATGCTTCATTTCGATTTCCTGAGGTCGAACTTGGCGTTTTTCCAGGCGCCGGAGCATCATCGAATCTCTTGCACTTGGTTGGGCCTTCAAGAGCAAAGGATATCCTCCTCTCTACAAGGACTGTCCCTGCTCAGGAAGCTCTGGAGATTGGTCTTGCTGACAGAATCTACGAGCACAAGGAGTTGCTAGACAAGGCCATGGACTACTTGAAGTCCCTGACTGAGAAAGACCGCAAGATTCTGCTCCGAACCAAGACTCTTGTAGATGGCATGACTGGGAAGACAGTTTTCGGTGCCGCTGAGATGGAAACTGCCTTTTCAGACGAATGGCTGCTAGAGATCAAAGATGAATAGATGTGAACCCGAGCGATGCAGTGAATTATAGGAAACCAGTCTGGTCTGCGTCACAGTACATCAATTGATTCAACCATTCTGGTTTATTAGGAATAGTGTCCCTCATGTGACCTCCACTTATTCAGGATGATAGCAATGACAAGGAAGGCCGTTGTGGCAATCGGCGGGAACTCACTGATAAAGGACAAGAACAGGAAGACGGTGCCTGACCAATACGCAGCAACCGCAGAGACCTGCAAGCACATCGCAGACATGATTGAGGAAGGGTGGGATATTGTCATCACCTCTGGGAATGGTCCCCAAGTGGGATTCATCCTACGCAGGTCGGAATTGGCCCTACACGAACTGCACCCTGTGCCCCTCGACTACTGTGGTGCAGACACGCAAGGTGCAATTGGGTATATGATCCAACGAGCTCTGTACAACGAGTTTCGCAAACGTAGAATGACAAAACATGTCGCCAGCCTCGTGACACAGGTCAGAGTCGACAGTGACGACCCTGCATTTCAGAAACCCGCAAAACCAATTGGCTCGTTCATGGATGAGAAGACATCTAAGCAACGGGCGAAGGATGAAGACTGGCAGATTAAAGAGAACTCAGGTCGGGGTTGGCGGAGAGTAGTAGCTTCCCCGATTCCACGCGAAATAGTAGAATTACCAGCGATAAGGAATCTAACCGAAGACGGCATCATTGTATATGCAGTCGGCGGCGGAGGCATTCCTGTTGTTGCGGATAAGGACGGAAACCTTCAAGGTGTTGCAGCCGTCATAGACAAGGATCGAGCTTCAAGCCTTCTGGCTACGGGTCTTGGTGCTGATTTGCTACTGATTTCTACAGCCGTAGAGAAAGCCTACCTGAACTTCGGGAAAGAAGACGAACATGCAATAGACAGAATGGATCACATCAAGGCTCAGCAATACATTGAGGAAGGTCATTTCGCTCCTGGAAGCATGCTGCCCAAGATTGAAGCATGCATAGACTTTGTACAGAAAGGCGATGAGGGTGCAATGGCAATCATAACCGATCCGCCGAACATCACCAGGGCTCTTCGCGGTGAAACAGGTACTCGAATAGTCAAGGGTCACCCAGTACCACCACCACCTCCAGTAAGACGGTGAATGCACCGCTAGATTAATCGCTAGGGTTTCCCCCATGACTCAAGATTTGAAATGAGTCGAGAAATCGTATCAACAGACAAAGCACCCCAAGCCATAGGACCCTACTCGCAAGGAATCAAGGCTGGCGGATTGGTATTCTGCTCCGGTCAGATTCCTTCCAATCCCGATACTGGGGAATTAGTCCTTGGATCCATCACTGAGCAGACTCATCAGGTGCTAAGCAATCTCAAATCTGTCCTAAAGGCAGCTGGAACCTCCTTGGGCCAGGTCGTGAAAGTCACTGTGTTTCTTAAGGATATGGATGAATTCGGCGAAATGAACTCTGAATATGCCAAGTGGTTCCCAGAAGAGCCACCGGCCAGAGCTGCTGTTCAAGTGGCAAGGCTCCCGAAGGATGTGGGTATAGAGATTGAGGCCATAGCGTTACTCTAAAAAGTGCTAAGAGAACAAACCTTTTCTGCACATATCTGAGGACGCCTGACAGGGGTTGAAAGCGCAGAGTTGTACGAACACAGCAAGGGGGTAGGACCTTGACGGAGAGTGCCAAGCTTGACGGGATTTGCCGAATTCTCAATCAAGCTGAACACCTCATGAAGAAGTCACGGTATGGAGAGGCTGTTCTGGCACTTGAACAGGGACTTACCTTGGATCCCAACAACAAGGATTTGTTGGAGCAGCTTGTGAGCTGTAATATCGAATTGAAGAAACCAAGCAGCGCCCTTCAGGCACTGGATCGGCTTACCAGAATAGAACCTGGAGCATTGACCGCGTGGGCCCACAAGGGCTTCCTTCATCTACTCCTCAACCAGAACCAAGAAGGCATCAAGGCAATCACCACAGGCCTTCTTATTGATTCGAAGAACAGCTGGCTATGGCAGCTACTAGGCATGGCATACATGTCTGAGGAACGGTGGGACCTTGCCCTTGAATCACTAGAGAGATCGTTGCTTCTAGACCCGAACTCTGCGGCGACATGGTACAACTGCGCCGTGTGCCACTTCTTCCTGGATGATTATGATTCATCTGTACAAGCCGCTGACCAGGCAGTTGCGATAGACTCAATGCTTTCAGAACTCACCGACGAATGGACTGAAGGTCTTAGAGAAGCGGCGCATATCTTCCGCAATGCCCACGATGATGATTACATGTCTGCCAGCTAGCTCTTGACTAGACACGCGCTCAGACCATGGATAATTGACTAGAAAGATGAGCTATCGTCGTTACAACTGATGGTTCTCATTGGTCCTCAAGAAGTCGTCTTCTTTCCGGGTTTCTTCTTGGCTGCTGTTGTTGAACGCCTCTTGGGCCTCGGTGGAGCCAATTCATTCAGCAGCTCCTCAAGTTGTTTCCGCTCATCCTTCAGCTTGAACCTCTTTGCAGATTCAATCGCCTGTTTCAGTGCGCCTTTGAGCCGCTCCAGTTCTAACTTCTTCTCTTCAGATTTGGTCATTGCCGCGATTGCTTCTCTACGCCTCGGCAGGATACGAAGAAGTCCATCTATTGCAGCCTCAGCCTCTTCTTTGCTGACAAGCTCATCTTTCGGCTCGGTTTCAGCGGCATCAAGGATTCTCGTTATCTGCTCATAGACACGTGTGTGTTCTGACAAAGCGCCTCTGAGGATAGCTTCAACTTCGCTGTCAGGTTCAGCTTCTTTGAGATGACCCCTTATCTTTGCCATAGAGTCCTCAAGGAATGCTTTGCGCTCATTGAGGCTGGTCTTCTTCCGCTCCATCCACCTCCATTCATTCATGATTCCGTGAATGAGCGTTATGGCCTGATTGACCGTCTCCCTATACTTGTTGACCTTCTCCATGGCTTCTCCGAGATCGGCTTCCAGTGTGTCTGCAACGTCGGTCAATTGATAACTCAGAATGTCCCCCGCCTGGGCCTCTGATAGTACTCGACTCTCCTTGATTGCCATTGAGGCGTCGTCCCAGAGCCTGTCGATCACTTCGTCCTCGAGTCGCACTTGACTGCCGGGCTGAATCTGCTGAGACACATCTCGAATCTCTGCAGATAGATCTCCCAGCTCCTGAATCTTAGACTTGAGAAGGGCCTTGCCAAGTCGATTACTCAGCTCTTCGGTCAGTTTCTGGCGCTCTTCAGGGACCTCCAAGAGTGCGTGAGTATTATCAATCAGGTTCTGAAGGGCTTCCTCATAGGCCGCAACAGCTTGGTGATGGTTTCCACCCTCAAAGCTTGCATCACCAGTCCGTTGAAGTTTGAGCACTGACTCCAAGACATCGTAGGGGGATGTTCTTAACAGACTGATCCCGATCTGCGAGTCGCCTGTTGAGTTGAGATCGAGTGGCATCTCACCGAGCATTATGGAGATGACTTGAACACCGGTCGATGTCGCCACATACAAATTCGAGTGGTCTGCATCTATGTGATGGATCTTCCCGTCTTCAAGCATGAATCTACCAATCTCGTTTGCTTTCAAGAGATCCCATAGTACGATAAGTCCCGAGTTCATCGCTGCTACCAGGAACATATCGTTAGCCCAGAGTGAAAGTATGGCATTTGATGATTTCTTTTGAAGTGTCTGCATGTGTTGCCATTCGACACGGTCCCAGAGACTAATCTCACCAGATGTCGTACCGACAATGATGAACTCGGAGTTGCCAGCAAAGGCTGAAGGGCGAATCTTCTCATCAAGCCGCGCAAGCTCTGTTGGGCCAGTGTTGGGCCTATGGAGCCAGACACGTGGTTCTTCCTTCTTCGCTCCAGTCAAGATCACCTTGTCATCAGACCAAAGAGTTGTTAGATCGGCCTTGTGAAGCTTCCAGCTTGAGGTATCATGTGTGTCCTTTTTTATTGATACCAGTCTGCCTTCACTTGCTCCCACATAGAAGTGATCGCCATATAGTGACGATGTAACAGCTGGATATGTCAGCTCAAACCAGCCAGTCATGCCCCACGTCTCTTTCTGCCACACGTAGACTCGACGTTCGCATGTGGCAAAGATCTGTTCTTCGTCGACATGGACCGCCAACGGCTCCGTGACAGTTTCACCTAGCTCTGCAACCAGTTTCCAGTCATCCTTGGACCACACTCGAACTCTTAGGTCTCTACAGGCGGCATATAGAAACCTCTCATCGTGAGCAACATTCACCGCTTCAGCTTCAAGAATCGAAGCCACTTCGTGGCCAAGGGGCTGGACGTTTCCTGCACTGCCACCGGTTGAGATAGGCATGTTCCGGTCCCTTTTCCAATTCCATTGCTGTATAAGTGGCTTTGGTTTGTCTTAATTCATCTTATGATATACGCCGAATGCGCATCTGGGGATTCATTCACGATTTCTTGAAAAGGAATTAACCGTTCTCAATACCAGTGCGCGAAACATACTCCTATAGCTCGCTTCGTACAAGGTGGCCTCTTATCATATGTCCGAAGACATGAGGGCGTGGGCATCTTCGAAACCTGGGTGAGCCCCCATGATGCTCAGTCGACCAGGAATAGCTACACAACCTACATTGCCAAGTTCTTTGTCATTATCTTGACTAGTCTTGCGATTCTCTTGGTTTCTTCTAGCCTTGCTGGTCTTATGGTACATGCCGGTCATGGGTCCACTTCGTGCCATTTGAAGTCGCCAGCGAAAGATCGTACTACTCTCTGATTTGTGACAGTCCCCGATTTCCCCTACCTACAACTGAGTTACAGACTTGCTATTTAAAGTCCGAAGTTTCCACATGGAAAGTTCGCCCGGGCGAACTATTCATCTAGGTTTCGTCAGAGTTCAAGAGGAGAGAACGCTGCTGCGTTCTAAGGGTGGCTTCAATTGAGCCTTAAAGGACCATTGAGAGGGTAATTGACCTAATGTAGTACACTGACCAGGTCCAGTCCTCTATCCATTCTCTTCAACCTCCCAAGTCCTCATGAGATCAAGCTCTAGCAGACGGTCCATGATTCTTCTCGCCACCTTGGGAACTTGTTCCTCACACTTGGCCCCGGTGATCACGATCTTGCCGGAGCCAAATATCAGGACCACAGTCTTTGGGTCCCTCATTCGATAGACTAGGCCTGGGAACTGCTCAGGCTCATACATACTGTTCTCGAGTGTCATGACTGCCCGTTCGAGGTCCACGGGACTACCAAGACTGCCACTGGCCACGACGTTCTGCATTGTGATCGTAGGTCTGCCCGTTGTCCTGATACCGGCCTCATTGAGGCTCTTCACAATCTTGCGGACTGCCCTCTTGACATCCTTCTCACACTTGGCCCCAGTACACACCATCTTTCCGGTATGGAAGATCAGTGTTGCAGTCTTGGGCTTCTTGAGACGGTAGACCAGACCCGGGAAATCTCCCGGGTCATACTGAACACTGGGCACTCTAACTGCTATCTCATCCAGGTCAAGTGTCTGATTGAGAATGACAGAGGCTACAATGTTCTCAATCCTGGTCGTGATCTTTGTTGTTGGCGTAGTGACACTCTCTGATTTCTCTACCTGTAAGAGAAACACAGGTTCTCCATATGCTTCTTTGTATTTACTCTGGGATGGATGGTTTTACATGGCGAGATCACTGAGAATCTCAAGAAAGAGATCAGTGATGGCCTGATTGACATACTATTCGAAGTCACTATGAGAACCCTAGCTATCACTAGACCAGGACGGCGCATAGAACCAGCAGTCTTGCATCAATCATCCTGAGGGCCACTACGCTGTCAGGTCCTATAACTCAGTCATCTGCTATTTAAGGTCCGAAGATTCCCCGTGGGAAGTGTGACTCTACCGACGCTTCCGTCTGTTCTTCATCTTCCTGGCAAACCATCGAAGCATCCTCTCTAGCCGCCTCTCAAGAGTGTTAGTCCTGTAGATCGCCTGTGACGTCACTATGTCCTCCTCACCAGTCATCGACTCTCACTCTTCGTTGTGATTCCGCGACCATGCCAGGGCCAAGATAGCAAGTGTCCAGGACACGAACACATCCCCCAGGACCAGGCCATAGAACAGGGCTGCCAGTGTGAACACCTCGAGTGCCGTCGGCCAGCGCAGTCTATCCCGGACCCTCTTCACTCCCTATCATCTCCTTCACGGTCTTGCACAGCTCTTCTATCCCAACTAGACCCCCCCTGCCCTTCACAACAGCGTTGTCGAGCTGCAGGTGCTCGTTGACCACGTTGTCCTGGATCGGGATCACGAAGAACTGCAGCCGCCTCGGGATGATGATCACGACCACGCCGTTCTTCTGCGGAGCCACCGTGTAGTCGTAGTAGGGTCGTTCCTCACGCAGAACTTGCGTGCTGCAGCTGAAGCATGGGAACTCTATCAGTGCGGTTTTAATGACAAAGCACGACATCTGCCAAAGCATGACATCTAAGGATTTCGAGAAGGAATTGCTGGAAGCTTTGAAGAAGATCGGCGACAACATGTTCCTGGTTCAATCAACATTAGCAGGAATTCATTCGGCTATTATCAGGCTTACAGAGATAGTTGATTCGAAGTAGACCTTTCATGCGGAACGTGAATTCAACCCTACCCACGAGTCCATTCGAAAAAAGCACTTAAGGTCGGTCAGGAATCGAGTCATCTATGCACCATGAAGTCAGTAGGCCATTCATTCATAAACTAAAGCCCGCTGATATCCATAGCTCGAAAATTGAACAGAGCGAGCCCCTAGCTAGGAGGTAGCCGTTTTGGACAGTCATGCTTGGAGAAGAGAAATCGACAAGGTTGCTGAGATAAAGGGTATTCTCACATCACTGAATAAGGCACTAGAAGATCAGGCAGACCGCAGCGTCCGCCATCTATATGACACTTTGGCAAAGTTCTCAAAGATAGAAAGTGATGCGGCGACTGCAGGTTTCATGAAGAAGAGGAAGCTTTCCTCTCAGATGGACAAGGTGCAGAGTAACCTCGAAGAGGACTTCATGAAGTCTGTTAGAGATTTCTCCGACCTGTTGAGGAAGGAACATAGAGACACAGTTGCAGTGCTTCCAAAGCTCCAGACTCAGAAGCCGAAAGAAGCAGCGGCAATCTCAGCGTTGACTTTCCCATCAACCGGTACCGGTGATGCGAAGGACCTTGAAACTCTTAGGACATTCGCCAAGAACTTCTCTAAGCCGTCCCTAGATGTCCATCAGGACCTCGCGAAAGAGGGCAAGGAGCTGCTAGATGAGAATAAGCGTATTGTCGAAACCTACGAGAAACACGTCACGATCGATAGGGGAGAGGTGGCAACGACCACATCCAACGACGAAGTAGCACATCTCTCAGTAGGAGATCTAATGACCATAATTGAGAAGCTGAGATTAGAACGTACATATCTCGATGGACGCAAGGACGAAGTGGGGAAGATGATAGTGACCTCCTTGATGACTGAGGTTGAGTCACTTCAGGCCTCCGTAGAAACGGCCTCACGTCTTGGGCTCGAGCTACCAATGGACTTTTCAAAGCAGCTCAGGATAATCGGAAGAGATGCTTCAAAGACGTCGAACCTCACGTCACTCATTGCCCTCGAGAACCAGCTTCACTCTGCGAAGGTGAAGGTATCTGACATGCTTCGCGACCGCATCATTAACATGAAGCACGAAGTCACAACCAAGATTGTGGAAGGGGGAATCCCAGTCACCTCAGAGGTCATTCCAGAAGCGCCCACGGTGGGAGTGGAAGCGGATGATGTCGCAAGTCTTCTGTCCTCCTATCAGAAGATGGTTGAGTGGGAGGGACAGGTCAAGATCTCAATCAAAGACCATGTCAAGGAGGTTCTCGATGAGGTTGAGAAGGCAACTGACGTACCAGAGGACACTGGAATCGAGGATATTGTGACGGTAAGAAAGTGGCTTGCTGGCGCAAAGAAGAGTCTGAAGAAGGCCGGCATTGATGACTTGGTCAAGACCTACGTTGAAGCTAGCAAGATGAGAGAGGAGTATAGGAAGAATCTCATTGATACGATTAGGCAATACATCACCAGGTTTAACGAACTCGCTACATCAGCAGACAGAGTTCTCGACTATGCGCAACTCAGGAAGAAAGCGCCCAAGGTGGAGGACCTCGAAGGAGGTATAGTCTTTCTGCTACAGTCTTTGGCGAATCTCCGTGGAGCCGTAGAGGATGGAGTTGCAACCTTCCGAGAGGCTTGTCAGCAGGAGATTGAAGTCATTGTAGAAGACCTGCAGACCGTCAAGCCGGCATATGCAGAGATCTTCTTGCCGACTATCACCGAGCTTGATGAAGGACTCGCACGAATCGAGAAGCTGAATGAGTTTGGCGAGATAAGGTCAGAGATGAGGACTATCAAGGAAACAATCCTTGCGAAGGCAAAGGACTCACTCGAGAACCTAAGGTACAGACTCGGTGTCAAGATAAGACTCGCCGCCGCCAAACTGATGGGTGCAGGCGTGGAGATACCTAAAGAAGTCCAAGAAGCAATTAGTGAACTGAATAGCGTCGGCGTTGCTGCTGATACTGTATTCAGCCTCCCTGCAATAGCTAGGAAGATGATTGAGATCTATGAACAGAAGATCAGTGCAAAGGTCATAGAACAACTGAAGGTAGAAGTCGGAAAGCTGGAAGACTCTTTCGAACAGGCCAAGTCAATCGGCGTTCCTGTTGATGAGGAACTTTCACTCCTTCAGAATCTGCGTGATACTCCTCCTGACGAGTTGGAGCAAGCGGCGGACTCGTTTGACAAGCTCATGAGCTTGACAACATCTGCAGCTGTTCACAAGAAGATCAGGACACGCGCCAACGATGCCCACCGCCAGATCAAGGGAGCTGTTTCCATATTCGAAGATCAGGGCATGTCTGACTTCGTGGCTCGACTCAAGGGTCTCCTCGAGCAGGTTCCTGAGGAGATGGCAGTAGAATCGAAGCACATACAAGAGATTCTGGAGGTCTGTTTGACTCTGGCCAGTATTCAAGATGAGATGCTTCAGATGATTAAGAGCATCGCAAGTAAGGACAGGGAACAGCATCTGGATGAGATAAAGAGCAGGTCCGAGTACTATTCGACAATAGAGGCAGTCTACGAGAAGCATCCCAAAGACTTCAGCAAACTCATCTTCCCGCTGGACAAGCTGAAGAAACTCGAAACTGACCTGACTGATGCCGTCGTACTCGAGAATGCGATTCAAAACTTCAACGACGTGAAGGCACTGCGAGCAGAATGGACTGAGAAAGCTGAGAAGATGGATGACTGGCACAAGTCCATGAGAGTCTTTATGACTGGGTTCAGCCCTGCTGCTCCCCCTGAACAGCGGGAAACCTTCATAACTGATGCAGTCAAGAAAGTCAAGGAAACCTACAGCAGAAACGACATCAGTTCCTATCTAACTTGGGCCATTAGAGAGATTGCTGATAGGATGGTAGGGAAACGGGGATAATTGAAAGGGGACACAACTAATGTCAAGAGGCACACCGAGCGACGATGAGCTTACGAAGGCCGCAGAGGTCTTCGCAATAGGCATAGGCGAATGTGGATCGAATATAGTAGGGTCCTATCTGAAAGCAAGCGAAGATCGAAAGCTTCCTTCCAGGGTCAGAGGCTATCTTCTGATGAATACCGATAGGGCAGATCTTACCAAGGTTCGACAGAAGTACGGTATTCCGAAGGAGCACACGATGCTCTATGGTGCATCAGAGATTGGCGTCGGAGGGCGTTTCATGGACGGCTATAATGCTGTCCACGAGTCAAAAGACATCATCTTCAACCAGCTTGCAGATTTGGGATTTGAAGGTGTTTCAGGATTCTGTATCTTTACGAGCCTAGGAGGCGGCACCGGTTGTGGCGGAACACCGGCCATAATCGAGCTTCTGAAGCAACGCTTCCAGGAGGAGGAGGGCCGTAGAATCTTCGTCTATGTGATTGGAATCCTTCCCTTTGAGGGACAGTCCAGCGAGGCTCTGAACTCTATCTGGGCAGTTTCCAAGCTACTCAGAGCCCAGCTGCAAGAACGAGGCGCTGATCTGACGATTCTTCTAAGCAACAGAACCATGCTGAAGAGGATTCTACAGTCAAGAAGGTCTGACAGTGTCGAGTATCTTCAACGTGAGCTTGAGATAGACATCGCAAATGTTGAGCAAATAGAGAAGATGGTGCCTTCTACTTTGGATGAGGGCGGAGAACTTGAGACACGTACCGAGCAGGCGTTCGTCGAACTAGTGAATCCGCTTGCTCTAGATGTTGTGGAAGCAATGTTGTCTCCAGGTGTTTATGAGCAGAACAAAGACGTGTTTCCCACAACGGACTTGGCTGACTACGCAAGGAAGCTAGACCCTGTAGTCGTACCTTCCCTGTATACGGATGTTGGTCTGATTCCTGATGCAGGGAGCATGCCAAAACAGCTCCGCACGATGATGGATTATGCAGTCAGAGAGTGTTCATACGCAGACGTGGGGGACGAGCCGAATGCTGAGAGTGTCTACTATGTCTTCTCTGGACCAAGGCACATCTCCAAGGCCGAGTATGGAATGCACTTGAAGGAGGCCCTTGATGGTTTCATCGCTCCAGGTGCAGCAATAACGCCTTGCTATGTGCAATATCTCGTTCCGGATCCCCAGACAAACCTTCTGGTCTTACTTGGCCTGCCCAAGATTCCAGAGCTTGTTCAGATCATCAATGAGGCCACGCAGCTAGTCAATCTTCATAGCGGTTCCTCACCGCTCAAACAAGGATGGTTCATGCGTTCCAAAGGCACAACTAGAAAGGAGCTCGTGGACGCGATAGCAGACTTCAGAGAACTGTTCTCTTACTACATGACACCTGGTGATACAATGGAGCCGATGTAGCCTGGGGATGGTACAGAATTGACTGAAGAAACCAACATCAGCGAGGACCTGATTGACAGGCTCCTTCTGATTGTGACATTGAACTCCACGTTACTTCATTTCATCCTCAGCTCACAGATAGAAGGCTCCGTTGATCCTGACAGAGTGGATTCGTTGACTCAGGGTTTGCTCAGGACTCGTAGGTGGATGGAAGAAGCCACGAACATGAAGGGCATCACTCCCTCAACGCAGAATATTATCAGCCTGATCGTTAAGAGGCTCTCACAGATCGAGAGCATTCTACCCAAACTCTCTGCTAAAGCCAAGGAAGCGGAGGCAAAAGGAGCCCCCACACAAGAGATACTCTCACTTCTCGATGATGAAGCGAAAGTCGCAACCCATCACGCCTCATCCGAGGTAGCCGCACCAAAGGTTTCAGGCGGCGACGCCAAGGTCATTCCTTTGGTCGGTGAAGAGGCCGAAGCGCCTAGTGAGCCATACCGAAGGGTCGATGTGGAGAACGACGAGTGGGGTCTGATTGGACAGATGCAGCGAATGCTACAGCAGTATTCCAAGCGTTGCCACACTCTGTTGCCAACGTTCTGGGTCGACACGCTGCGAGAGCTGCACAAATACCGTTCAGAGTCCCCATACATTGGCGATGTCATTGAGGTGCCCGGCAGGATCCTGGTGACAATAGTGAAAGGGCTCCTGACAGAGGCACCGGGAGCCAGGCTGCTACAGGACCTATTCAAGAAACGTCCCGCCGAGAAGCACTTGAACTCTTCAGAAATGGAAAGAGTGGAACGGGCCGTCGCAAAGTACTTCTCAGGAGTCGTCGATGTTCTGAACGGACAGGAGCTGGATGTAGAGGAGAAGATAGCAGAGGCCAAGTCGACTTTTGATGGATTCGGATGGGGCGGACCAGAGCTAGAGAAGCGAATCATAAAGAGAATCAATCAGCAGTGCCAAGAGGCTCTGCAGAACGCAGAGTCTGCAAGCGATCCCCAGAGACAGGCCATCTACGCTGAGATAGC
The DNA here is from genome assembly GCA_046758445.1 of Candidatus Thorarchaeota archaeon. Classification (GTDB taxonomy): domain Archaea; phylum Asgardarchaeota; class Thorarchaeia; order Thorarchaeales; family Thorarchaeaceae; genus SMTZ1-83. The sequence continues at coordinate 28,454 of JBHIAE010000021.1, forward strand.
GAAACTACTCACCAAGCTTCAACATGCCATCCTTGCGGAGCCCAGGCTACGAGAAATACTCACACAAATGAAACCATAGATCGCGCATACTCTGTATCAATTCTGGTCAGACCACTCGAGGTACGCGCATCTCATATAAGGAGCCGATTCATTCATGCGAAAGTTGGATGTGAAAGCTGGATGTCCGGTCTCAAGACAATGCTCAATCCGAAGGCAACAGCTGTTATTGGGGTGTCCACCTCAAATCCCTTCTCCCCGGGTAACGTGATCTTCCGGAAGCTGTGCTTTGAGAACAATCTCACAACTTATCCAATTAACCCGCGTGGAGGTAATGTCGAGGGCAAGAAGGTCTACAAGTCGATCTTGGATGCGCCCGAGGGCATAGATCTGGCTGTGATTGCCATACGGGCAAAATACGTTTCAGAGGTTCTGAAACAGTGTGGGCAAAGAAACATCAAATCTGTCATTGTGGTATCTGGGGGTTTCAGCGAGGTTGGTGAGTCCGGGACTTCACTGCAGACAGAGATCGTCGAAATAGCCAACGAACATGGAATAACAATGGTCGGCCCCAATTGCATCGGTGTCTTTGTGCCAGAACGTCTTGACACTTTCTTTCTACCGTCCGAGAGGGTCGCAAGACCCAGAAAGGGCGGCGTAGCGATAGTGTCGCAGAGTGGAGGCTGGCTTGTCGAGAGACTGGAGGAGTTCGCTGATAGGCATGTCGGAATCGCAGCCGCAGTTTCGATTGGGAATCAGGCTCAGACGAAAGCGGCCACATTCGTTGAGCACTTTGGACATGATGATGATGTCTGTGTGATTCTCGTCTATGTGGAGGGGTTTGGCGAGAATGAAGGAAGAGAGTTTGTGGAAGTCTGTGCCAAGATAGCGCCGAAGAAGCCGGTTGTCGTTCTGAAAGGAGGAGAATCAGAGGCTGGACACCGTGCAACACAGAGTCATACGTCATCACTGGCAGGAAACATGGCAATAGCGAATGCCGCATTTGAACAGTTCGGAGTTATCAGAGCCGTGGATGAGGATGAGGTGATGGCATACTCGAAGGTATTCTCATTTCGTCCAAAGCCAATGAAAGGAACCGGTGTGGGGACACTTACTGTAAGCGGAGGACACGGTGTCATCGCTAGTGATGAGGCATCGCATTACGGACTTCAATTCCCTCCCTTCTCCAAAGATGAACAACATGCTATGAGAGATGTCATGACACCGGCATACCAGGGGATAGCCTCATTCCGGAACCCTTGCGATTTGACTGGAAGTGCATCAGATATTGACTATGAAAGAGTCCTGGATGTGATGCTCACGTTCGACAACATCGATGCAGGTCTAATGCTCCTGTTACCTTATGCGCCTGGGATCTCGCTCCAAATCGGAACCCGAGTCGCAAATGTGGCCAAACGCCATGACAAGACAGTGGTTGCATATGTCCCCAATCTCGATAAGTATGAGGTCATCATCCGGGGTTTTGAGATAAATGGCATTCCAGTAGCCGACACCATTGAGGAGGCTGTTCAGATGCTTGACGGCATCAGGAAACGCTCATCATATCTGCTCCGCATTGGAGAGATATGAGGTCAAGATGGAGAAGAGAAGTTCAACTGACAGCGTCACGTCAGGCGACTAGCCTGCTACCTTCTTGTAGTCTATATCCAGAGAGTTCAGCGCCTCAATGAGAGAACCACCCAATATCAGTGGTCTATCTACCAACGCTTCCACCTTGCGGCAGCCCGTAAGATACATCGCCACACGGAGACCTTCGAGCAAGCGCTCAATCTCAACAATTACGTCTAGTGAGGAGCCCATGACTGCAGGTCTAAGTAGCGGATGGGCCACTCCTGCGGCCATTCCACCTAGTGCCAGACCTTTCGCAACGTCAAGACCTGTTCGGATCCCACCGGTCGCAATGATATCTAGGTCTGTTGCGTCTCTAACCATGATAATGCTCAAGGCAGTTGGTATGCCCCAAGACCAGAAATTAAGGCCAAGCTGGGCTTTGAGGTCGTCGTCCTCACGCAGCGCTCTGAAGTACTCAACAGCAGCCCAACTCGTTCCTCCAACTCCGCCAACATCTATGGCATCGACACCTATCGCCTCAAGCGCCTGGGCCACCTCTCCAGATATTCCTGCTCCTGTTTCCTTTACAAGTACTGGAATATCAACTGAGTCAACAATTGATGCTATGTTGTCTAGAGCTCCCTCTGAATTGCAGTCACCTTCGGGTTGAACCGCCTCTTGGAGCGGATTCAGATGAATGGCGAGGATGTCGGCCTCAATCATCTCAATAGCTGACGGGGCAAATTCCACATGAGTGGCTCCAATATTGGCGATCACCGGAACCGAAGGTGCTTTTTCCCTCACAACTCGAAAAGTGTCACTGAGTGAGGGGTCCTCAACAGCCGCTCGCTGACTTCCAACACCTATCGGGATCCTAAGCATCTCGGCGGCTTCAGCAAGTTTCCGGTTGATCTCATATGTCCTGGGATGCCCACCAGTCATTGCGGCGATTACAAGAGGTGCGTTCGCCCGCAGGCCAAGGAAATTGGTTGTTAGGTCTATCTTGTCTTTGTCTATCTCTGGCAGAGCATTGTGTATGAAGCTAACGAATTCAAACATTGTTGACAGGCGAGTCTGAACATCCTCTTCAAGGCAAATCTCGATGTGCTCAATCTTCCTTCTTTGAGTTAGAGAGGACTCGGAGAGATCCTCCTCTGATGTGCCATTTGCAGTGGGCTCTCCTCTTGTCATGGAATTGCCTCCCAGTGGACCAGAGAGTATGACCGGAGCTTGATAGCAGTTGCGGTCATATATGATAACTAGTCACGCTAGTCATCACCTTTCATGAAGGACCATCCTGCAGCTACCATCTCTTTCTTTGTCTTCAACCAGTTGTCAAATCCCTCATCTCTGATCTTTCTCAGGGAAGAAAGTGCTTTCGGATTATTGCCCAGCAACTCGCAGTTTACCATTCTGATGCAATCAACGCAGGTAGTATAGCCCCTGTCGGAAGCGCACGATCTTACCTTGCAGTCCTTCCTTCCGCCGCCATCCTTACAACCTTTGCAGCTTCCATACTGTTTCGCCAAACCATCCAAAACTCTCTCAAACTCGTCAAAGTCGGAAATGGATTGGTCTTCCTCCGAAAGTTGCGCAGCCTTTGCTCCAATGGGATGATGTTCGAGAAATCTCCCAAGTTCATCAGCGTGACCTTTCACTTTGCCTTGATAGACTTCGCCCCAGCACGGTATAGACCACAATAGGATGTAAAGTCCACTGAGTCAGGCAATGTGTCAGTCTCCAAACAACATTGGTCGTTTTTGAGACAAGTATTGTACTAAAAGGGTGTTCAAAAGTGTCCTTGGGCGCCAAAGATGACATTCTTGCAAGAAGACGGCCCCTCTTAAATGGATTCCACATTGTTAAAAGCATGTTCAACCAAGAATCTAGGAAGACGGGTTAGGTCATTTCTGCTTAGAGGAGGAAGTATCCTGTGACGATAGTAATCGTCAAGTTCCCGGGAACCAACAGTGAGAGGGACGTGATGCGAGCCCTCATGCCAATTCCTGGTGCTGAGCCTCAGATTGTGTTGAGTCGAGAGGATCCTTCTATTCTTCGAGCTGCAGATGGAGTCATCATTCCGGGTGGACTCTCGTACGGAGACTACGTTCGCGTTGGCGCCGCCGACGCAATTGATGGAATGCGGGATGTGATAAGAGGCATCGCGAAATCTGGGAAGCCCATGCTGGGGATAGGTAACGGGTTCCAGATTCTCTCGGAGTTCGGAATCTTACCGGGCAAGCTAAAGCCAAACAAATCAGGCCGTTTCGTTTCCAAATGGGTCTATCTTAGAGTCTGCAAAGACCCAACGGTATTCACAGCAGGACTTGAAGGCAAGGTCATTCGGATACCCATAGCTCATTCCGAGGGAAGGTACAGAATTGGCAAGAACGGATTGGAACGTCTGAACAGCTCGGGAGGAGTTGTTTTCAGGTACTGCGACGAGGATGGCGAAATAACGCCCCAGGCCAATCCAAATGGATCTCTGGAGAATATCGCAGGAGTCGTGAATGCGGAAGGAAATGTAATGGGACTCATGCCTCACCTTGAGAGGGCAGTCAGAGTAGAAACCGGCTCCAATGATGGACTCTTGATTCTGGAGAGTTTCGTAAGGTCAACAAAGGGCAACTATGGTGTAACCGATGCTTAGCGAAAATGAACGTGACCAGTTGGCAGTCGCTCTAGGTAGAAACCCTACGGAGGTCGAACTAAAGATCGTCGGAGCTCTCTGGTCTGAGCGTCGGAGCTACAAGAGTAGTAGACGCTGGTTCCAACTCTTCAAGACAGATGGGGAAAGAGTCATACTCGGATTGGGCGGGGGTGCAGGCATGGTTGATCTCGGGGATGGTATTGCTCTAGGGCTTGCACTAGAGTCGAACAACCATCCGACTCAGCTAAACCCGTACAATGGTGCCGCCGCTGGTGTTGCAGGTGTTATCAGCGACGTTATTTCACACGGCTGTAAGCCTATAGGCCTCCTGAACAGCCTCAGGTTCGGAACCCCTGAGGAACCGCGTAACGCAAGCAAGTTGAAGGATGCAATAAAGGGTATCTCAGAGTTCGCTAACAGCGTAGGGATACCGATGGTTGGGGGAGAGCTTGAGTTTGACAACTCATTTGAGCGAAACTGCCTTCTGAACATAGCATGCGTCGGCGTGACAGAAACTGGTAAGGTCGTGAAAGAATTCTCCTCAGATCCAGGATTTCCACTGATTCTATTTGGAGCACTAACCGCGAACGAGAAACTACTAGAGTCCGATGAAAAGTCGCGAGAATCTGGGGTCACTTCATCTGGAAGCCCTTTGGCGAAGAGAATACTCATCGACACCCTTGAACAGCTACTCGAAGAGAGGCTTCTGTCAGGTCTAGAGGACCTTGGAGGTGGAGGACTTGCATGGGCAAGTGCCAAGCTGGCTGCCAAGGGAAACATCGGGTTCGAGATTCGTGTGGATGCTGTGCCACTGTCAGAGGATGAGATTGACCCAATTGACATTGTCTTGTCAGAATCTCAGGATCGCATGTTGGCAGTAGTCAGTCCTCAGAACCTTGAGCCGGTGCTGAAGATACTTGATGGAAACAGAGCACCTCATGCAGTCATCGGCAAGGTAACTGAGGACCAAACAATAACAATGAGTTACTATCTGGATGTCATCGCAAACTTACCTACCGCTCTCCTTGTCAGTGGTTTTTCAGAGCCAGAACGATATGAAGAGCACCTGCCAGAAAGGTCTGCATCTCATGATTGGCTAAAAGAGCCCAAGAATCACGCAAGAATGCTGCAATCACTTCTCGAGTCTCTGAACGTCACAAGCAGAGAATGGGTCTATAGCCAGTTTGATCAACATGTTCAAGCGAACACTCTCGTCGACATAGGTCAGAATGCTGGTGTCCTCGAGGTGGCAAAAGGAAAGAGAGTGGCATTTACTACAACGTGTAACTCCTTTTGGTGCCTTCTTGACCCTAGAATCGGGGCCGCTAACTCGTCGTCGTTGGCGCTGAGGAATCTCGTGTCTGTTGGAGCAACACCCATTCTGATGGCTGACTGTATAAACTTGGGAAACCCCGAACGGCCAGAATCCTACGCTCAGTTTGTAGAAGCAGCAAAGGGAATTGGAGATTTCTCCCACGACTTCGACATACCAGTGATCACTGGCAATGTGTCACCATATAACGAGATTAGCATTGGAAAAGAAGTTCTGAGAATCAACCCGACACCCCAGGTAGTTATGGCTGGCACGCTAGCTGAAGGTAGACCGCCAATTCGAAGAAGTCTATGCACTCCTTGGGCAAATGTCTTCCTCATCGGAGAAACCCATAGAGAGCTAAACGGTTCCGAATTTCAAAGACTTCAACTTGGGCAGGTTCAAGGCATTCCACCAGGATACCAGCCACGGGCTGAGCAGAAAGCGATGAATGCCGTTCTTTCAGCTCACTCAAATGGAATACTCAGATCCTGCAATAATGTCGGCCGCGGAGGCCTCGGTGTAGCTCTGCTCAAGATGACAATGGGAGGGGACTATGGGTTCAGGATTGACCTCTCCGATGTACCGGGTACGGCAAAGAGTCTTACAGAGATACTCTACTCTGAGAGTTCAGCAAGATACGTAGTGGAAGTCACAGAAACTAAACAGCCAGAGTTTCTCGATATCATGAAACGGCACGAAGTATCAGTTTGCGAACTGGGGCTCACAATGGCCGGTTCGACGGCGAATTTCGGAAGCTTTGTGCTTGAAATGGATGATGCTAGAAAGAGCTATCAATCCGGGCTCATCAGATACATGAAGTAGGGATCGAGGGCGAATCACTTCTTCCGAACCACAGGATTCGTGAGCTGTGAATCGCAGTAATCGTTTGGAAAGTTGATATTCACCAAGTTCGCCCAAGCGCTGGTATAATAAGTCCGTTCTTAAGACATAGCTGGAGCGCTAGAGAGATGAGAGGAAGACTCCAATATCCGTACTCTGAGGCCCTGATGGACTACGAGTTCCGGACTGATCATCCACTGAAGCCTGACCGACTTCGCCTGACTTATGAGCTCTCTAGAGAGTTAGGTCTTCTAGAGTCCGTAAATCTCTTCAAACCGACTATGCCCACAAGAGATGACATCGAGCTTTTCCATACTCCTGATTACATCGACGCAGTCATCGAGTGTGGAGATTCTCTAAGTCCAAAGCCAGAGTATGGACTAGGCACATCAGACAATCCAGTGTTTCCAAGATTGTATGACGCAGCCAGCAGGTACGTTGGTGCTACTCTTGATGCGATGAAAGAAATCATCAAGGGTGCATCAAACGCTTTCGTTATCTCCGGTGGACTGCATCACGCGCACCGTAGTATGGCCTCAGGGTTCTGCATATTCAACGACGTAGTCATCTCAGTCCTTCATCTCCTGAAACAGAAATCGGCCAAGGTCCTGTACTTTGATTTCGATGCGCACCATGGTGACGGTGTTCAGAATGCGTTCTACAAATCGAAAAACGTCCTGACAATCTCTGTACACCAGACCGGACAGACCCTCTTTCCAGGGACAGGCTTCATTCATGAAATGGGTGGAGGTGAGGGACTAGGCTACTCAGTCAACATTCCCGTCTTGCCAGGCGCTAGCAGTGAAGAACTGATCCAAGTAGTAGACGAGGTGGTTGTCCCTCTCTTCAAGTCCTTCGAACCAAACCTCTTGGTCACACAGCTAGGAGTCGATGGACACTTCATGGACCCACTAGCCTATCTAGGCTATACGACCTATGGATTCGAATCGGCTCTTCAGAAACTCAAGAAGCTTGCAGACGACATCTGCGACATCGGCTGGCTCGCCGTAGGTGGTGGTGGGTATCACCCCGTGAACGTGGCTCGACTGTGGTCGTTGTTTCTCGCTACGATTCTAGGGAAGGGTGTACCGAAGGAGCTACCTGAATCATTCCGGGAAAGATGCATCAAACTTGGCTACCATAGCTTTCCCGAAGGGATGAGAGATGAGAATCCGGTTGTGCAGGCTTATCTTCCGCGCGAACAGGTGGCACTTGACCTGGACCGTATTGTTCGCCGGCTGAAGGAGATGGTCTTCCCATACCACGGAATCGCCTAAAGGACCTCTAGAACTCATTGCTGGCCGCAACAACGGTGTCTATCCACTTCTGGACTATCTTAGTAACCATGTCTGAAGCCGCAGCCACCATGATGGAATCAGCATCCTCCGACAACAATGACGATGGGTCGACACCTGAACGGGCAATACGAAGAAGTGCTGGATAGGACAGGAACCCGAGGGCTTGGATAATGTCCCTGGAATCAACAGCTGTCACTTTCAAGTCTGAACCGAGCAAATCAGTGGCAGAAACGTTGGGGTCTGCGTCCAGAACCTTCGTCAGAAGTTCTAGGCTAGAGGTGACAACTACGTCTGGTTCCACGCATTCATCAAATACGTTTACCCTCCCCCTATCAAAGGCCAGAGAGTACTCCTCTTTGGTGTCGGTGGTTCTGAAACAGAACGAAATGTTTCTGTACGAACCGGCCGACATGCTCATGTATTCTTCGAACTCAGAGTCAGACAGTCTATGCATCTCCCGGGCTTTTTCCAGACTCACGTTCAAGGCGGCACAGCATCCGTCTACAATGGGCCCAAGGTACTCCATTAGCATGAATTTGTCAATGTTGATGTCGTGCGCCAACTGCAACAGACTTCTTTCAAGGCTTCGCTGTCGTTCCTCTTCATTCAATGGGATTCAGTATGAAAAGTAACATGCTCCTTTTAGAGCTGATGATTCTAATACCACGAGCGTGACTGTGGCAGCGGTTAGTGCTATGATCGTGATTGCCAGAAGCGCTATTAGAATGGAGCGATACCCTTCTTCCGAGCGCCTATCCAAAAGAACCAGAACCGCTCCGGCAACAAAGAATGGAAGAGCTGCAACCATGTGTGTGAAAGTGTTTGCAGTCCAATAGACCCTAACCCAAGGGTCAAGAAGTACGATGAACAGGTAGCAAAGGAAGACTAGGAGGTACGCATATCCTACAATGGCCCTACTTCTAGTTGTTCTTGCTCGAAATCTCTGATCAGACAACCACGCAAACAACGCCAAAAGGGCAATCGGACCCAACAGCAGGATGATGAGGGACGCGTTTTGGAGCCCACTCTGTGAAGCATAGAGAAAGAGGGCAATAGATCTCCCGTACTCAGAGGTGGCGTCCATTGGCTATTTACCTCCGCACGATTGTTCAATCACAGCTATTGACGCACCATAGGATGTTGTCAAGGGCCCGATATCAACTCTTCTCATAGTGACAGGCCACACACACTTTTCTTTTATTGATGTGCGCGGATTCTCAACACTGGGAGTATTATTAGAAACCAATTATGCGAACTCCGAGTCAAGGCTGTGAGCATCAATGACGACCGACATTCACACGCACCTGGGAGCAGACCGGAATACGCTGGACCAGGTCAATTCAGACAACGTATCAATCTATACGGAAACGTTGGTCAGTCGGATGGATGCTTTTGGAATCGAGAAGGCAGTGCTCACTCCAATCGAACCTTCAAACGGGAATGAAGTTTGCCTTGAGGCATGCGCCATATACCCAGATCGTATCTTCTCGGCCTGCACAATCATGCCTCGTCCGATTGACACGGCGCGAGAGAAACTGGCACATTATGTTGACAATGACTGTGTGGCCTTGGTCTTGGATGATCGCTTGTATCACACTGAGGACCCAGCCCCGCTAATCTTGATCAACGAAGCTGTGGACAGGAATCTTCCTGTCTACATCCATACTGATGTGATGACAACAGACGTCCTGTCATTCATCGACAAGGCGTCAACAATGTTCCCGAGCGGCAAGTTCATCGTGATGCACATGGGAGGGATCTTCGGATTTCCTCAGCTCATCCCTCTAGTAAAACGCAAGAACATCTGGCTCGAGACCTCAGTGACTTTGGCCAGAATCGTAGAATCGCCGCTACGAGTGTATCTCGATGCGCTGGTGCAGGACATCGGCGTTCCGAAGTTGGTCTTTGGATCCGAGCATCATAGTGAATACTTGTATCTAATGGCAGCCATGAACGATATTGACCTCAACGTCGAAACCAGCCGGATCATTTCAAAGGAGAACCCGTGGCTACTGCTTGGGCTGAGCTTCTCATAGAGGACACTGGAATCTCAGTGCCCCTTCTTCATCTCAGTTTCGAAGTGAACATCTCTTGGTGTATCAGCTGCTCTAGTTCATCAATCCTGGGGAGACCTACAATTCTAGACTCTGAAACTACTATCGTAGGGACTGCAAGTATCTGGAGTCTCTCTGTCAAACGAGGTTTCTTTTCGACTGGTGTTTCAACAACTTCAATATGCGGCTGATAGAAATCAAGACGCCCAACTGCCTCTTCAACAATTTGAAGAGCAATGTTGCAAAAGGCGCACTGCTTTGAAGTGAAGACGTTGATCTTGATTGAATCATGGTCACTACTTGAATCGATACCTGCCACGACTGGTTTTTGATGATTGTATGAACTGCGCTGCATTAGCTCTACTCTCTCCGCTTCTCTATTCTGCAAAGGCTGGCGGCTTCAGTCTCACGTGATCTTCGACCCTGTCAACCGCCCGAAGTGGTACAGCCTCCCACGTCAAAGGACGATGGTCAGTTGCTCCCCTCTCTATTACGACTAGAGGACCGTTATCCTTGTCATACCATACTTGTTTGATTCGACCTAGGGGAAACCCTCTAAAATCACGAACCAGTTTTCCCTTGAGCAGCCATTTGAAATCGTTGCCTTCCATTGTCCTCATCCCATTGTCTAGGCCAACTCATTCAAGAGCGTGTGTACAACGCACGTATTGTACGGTCAATACGCAACCGTGAATCTCAATCTTAATAGCAAACTAGCCCACAGTGTGCATTGAGAGCAGATGACTGACTTTGCCGAGTTGGCGCGGACCTTGGATGATATATCCCGAGTCAGTGGAAGGAATGCAAAGATAGACCTAGTGGCATCCTTCCTGAAGCAAGTGGAACCTGAAGATCTCAAGGCCGCGACAAGATTCCTCGGAGGCGCAGTGTTTTCAGAAAAAGACCCGAAAGTCCTGAATGTATCATGGGGGGGAGTGAAGCAATCTCTGAAGCAGGTTGTAGACTTCGATGATGCGGAGTTCAGTCGGCTCTATGAAGGTGATACAGGAGAAGCAGTTGCGGCTCTTCTCGAAACTGAAGGGCTCGTCCGTCAGGCGGGATTGTTCTCATCTTCTTTGACGGTGTCTTCGGTAGAGAAGTGCTTCAATGACATAGCTGACGCTGAGGGCAGCGGCTCAAGGAAACAGAAGGAGTCCCTACTTTCACAGATGCTTCGAGAGGCTTCAACAAGAGAAGCAAGATACATCGTAGCTTTGGTACTCAATGATATGAGAATAGGGCTCTCAAAGGGATTGCTAGCTGAAGGAGTCGCAAAGGCGTTTGGAGTGAATCCGGATTTGGTTCGTAGAGCCTGGAGTCTTTCAGGCGACTTAGGACAGGTTGCACATCTTGCGGCAACAAAAGGCCGGATGGCATTGGAAACGCTTAGACCCACTGTGTTCAACCCTGTCAAGCCTATGCTTGCAACACCGGCTGATAGCATTGCGGAGCTATTACGGGACTCCGAGTATGAGTACTCCTTTGAATTGAAGTTTGATGGTGCTCGAGCGCAGATCCACAAGGAAGGGAAACACGTCAGGATCTACTCCAGAAGAATGCAGGACGTTACTGAAGGTCTTCCTGATATTGTTGTTATAGCAGAGAGAAAGGTCAGAGCAAAGGAAGCCATTCTTGATTGTGAAGTCGTGGCAGTGGACGGTGAAGGTCGTCCTTTCCCGTTTCAGACAGTTATGAGAAGGTTCGGTAGAAGACGGGATGTCGAAACCGCCAAGAAAGAGGTGACACTCAAGCTCTACATATTTGATGTCCTGCTTGCGGACGGTGAGTCACTTATTGATTCGCCATATGCTGAGAGAAGAAAAAGACTTTACAACGTCGCTGATTCTGACCTCATCGCAGAAAACTTGGTGACGTCAGACCTTACCACCGCAAGTGAATTGTTTGACAGCAGCAGAGAACTTGGACATGAGGGATTGATGGCCAAGAGGGTTGATTCACCCTATGTTCCGGGGGTCCGAGGCAAGAATTGGTTCAAGATCAAGCATACCCTAGATACCATGGATCTAGTAATTGTGGCGGCAGAATGGGGCCATGGACGGAGAAGCGGAGTTCTCTCCAATGTCCATCTAGCAGTTCGAAACGAAGATACCGGCAGTCTTGCTATGATTGGAAAGACGTTCAAAGGTTTGACTGACTCTGAGCTAGAAGAGATGACGTCAAGGCTTCAAGCAATTAAGACTGGTGAGAAAGGCCGTGTCGTGACGGTGAAGCCAGAGATTGTCGTTGAAGTGTTAGCTTCGGAAATTCAAAAGAGCCCGACCTACGAATCAGGGATGGCATTGAGGTTTGCAAGGATAGTGAACACTCGCTATGACAAAGGACCAGAAGACGCAACGACTCTTGGAGAGCTTAAGTGCATCTACGACAAACAGTTCAAGTTCAAGGCACGATAGAAGCACATCTCTGATAGACAGACTTAAGACGGCTGGTCCGTCTGCCTCTGCTCCAGCGCCCTCGACCGGAATAATCGCGACTGTCAATTCCCGGAAGTTTGAGGAATGCCTAGATGTCTTGCGTCAAACTGAGTTCAGGGATTTACGTTGTCACGGGAGGGACTTTTCCTCTATGTAACACACTCGTTCTGATTTCAGACGAGGTCGTAGTGGTTGATCCCGGCTGCTCAACTGAGGCCCTTCGAAGACTTCTCCATCACCGAGACCTCGAGCTTAGAAACGTTGACACTGTCATTCTCAGCCACATACACCCGGATCATATCACACATGCTGTCAGATTAAACAGGCTGTCCAACTGCAGAATTGCGGCCAATGAGATTACCGCCCCTCTCTTCAATGAGAAGGAGAAGATGAAGCGGTTTCTAGGCTTTCATCCTGGACAATCTGTCAGGAAGCTTTGGGAGGAACTGGTGAATGAGAGAATGTACGGCGCCCTGGACGCAGGACGTGTCGATGAAGTCTTGGCAGACGGCGACAAGTTCGCATTCGGGGACCTGACGCTACAAGTTGTGTATACTCCCGGCCATTTGCCTGACCATATGTGTTTAGAAATCCTTGAGCATCGATTTCTTTTCGGTGCCGACATTGACTGTACGGAGTTTGGCCCCTTCTATGGCCATCCGAACTCTTCGATTGACGAGTTCAAGGAGTCTATCAACCAAATCCAGAATGGGAACTACAATGCGCTCATTAGTGGACATCTGGAAGACCCCGTAATACAGGAGTACAAGACGGCCCTTGCGGCCTATTCTCGGCAATTTGATCTACGTGAAGACCTAGTGTTGTCAGCGATTGTGGAAGGTGGAGAGTCGTTAGAGGAGATAACTATCAATCCAATCATCTACCCATCAATCGCAAGCCCAGTGTTTCTTTTCTTCGAACGATGGATGGTCGAGCACCACATATCTAGCCTAAAGCAGCGCGGACTTGTGAAGGAAGATAGAGGTCGACTCAAGCCATCATAGCAGATACTTAAATCGAGACTTGATTCGCTTATTGATAACGTCAGAAGGATTGAGAAGAAATGACTCAACCTGAGAACAGGGATGATGAACCAAGCCCTTCCGAAGGCTCTTTGCATGAGGCAAAGCGGCTGCTTGCCTTGACAGATATTGTTGATAGATATCCTCAAGTGATGGCAAGAAGGGTAGCTGGAATCACATACATTCTCATTAGCGGAGGCATCTCTCTTGGGATGGTGGTGCTTCTAGGATTCACTAGCGTCTTTGCCAGTGGCCCATGGAACCCTCTCTATGGGTTGGTATTCGTTGGCGCGAGTCTTGGCATCACGTGGCTGATAGCCTTCCGCCTCATTGGACCTCTGACAAGATCCTACCGGCAACCAGAATCTGAAATGGAAGGTTGGTTTGTGGCGATGTGGGTTGTCATTGCTATAGCAATCATAGCTTCTTCGTTGGTCACGTTCACTCAGGACTGGATATTGGTTTTCCCGGTCACGATTCAGGCGTCGGTAACTGTGGGAAGTCTAGGGAACTACAGAGCCGCAAGAGGCGATGCTGACGTTTCTGGGACATTTGCGAGAGAGCATCTCTCTTGGGCGGCAGCGACCCTGTTATCCATTCTCCCTATTGTTGCTTTTCCAGAGCTTGCGTACACAATTGTTGCTGTGGTGGACCTCGGAGGAGTCTACTTGCTTGGCATCTATGCCCTGATAACCGCGGAAAGACTTCTCCTCGAGAGTGCTGGACGTGTATAGGCTTGGCTGTGGAGAGGGACCTCCTTGAGGTTCTCACGGGCTTCGTGAATGAAGATCGCGAGACGCTTGTCCCTGCAAGGCTCTCTATCCTAGTCTACTTGTACTTCGCAACCCGTGCCCAGTTTTCACAACTAAGGGACAAGCTGAATTTGACCTCAGGAAACCTGGCGAGTCATCTGAAGAAACTTGAGAACATGGGACTCATCAATACAACCAGGCACTTCATCGAACTGAAACCTGCAAGGATTGTGGAGATCACTCCCGAGGGCGTACAGAAGGTGCGTCAACAGATTACTAGAATGAGAAACCTCGTTACCACGTTAATAGACCATAACCCCTCTACCGATACTTGATTCGTCAACCCATAGAGAGTATGATGTCATGCTGCGGCATGTCTGCCCCATTTGTCATCAACCCATTAGTTAATTAACCATTGTTAACCAGTAGTAAGTATGTGTCTTCTTTAGGAGTCTGGAGTATGGATCTTGAAGCCGAGAATAAGACTGCCAATCAACTTGTTCACGAGAAGAGCCCTTATCTCTTGCAGCACGCGTATAATCCAGTGGACTGGTATGCGTGGGGTGAGGAAGCGTTCGAGAAGGCAAGAGCCGAGGACAAACCAATCTTCCTTTCCATAGGTTACAGCACTTGCCACTGGTGCCACGTCATGGAACGAGAATCATTCGAGGACCATGAAGTTGCCGAGCTCATGAATGTAACATTTGTCAACATCAAGGTCGACAGAGAAGAGCGACCGGACATCGATAAAGTGTACATGCAAGTGGGACAGATGATGACCGGGCGAGGAGGATGGCCGCTTACAATTGTTATGACTCCAGACAAAGAGCCGTTCTTCGCCGCAACCTACATTTCAAAGGACAGCATATACGGGCAGCTTGGAATGCTAGAACTGATACCAAGACTAAGGGAAATCTGGGAGACCGATCGGGAGAACATCACCGAGATAACCGGCAGAATCCAAGAATCACTCTCAAGAAACCAAACGGCGAGCAGGCAGGAGGAGCTCGGTCAAGACACAATAGATATGGCGTTCAGCCTGTTCTCACGGAGATTTGACGACAAGAGAGGAGGCTTTGGGACTGCTCCCAAATTCCCGAGCCCCCACAATCTGATGCTATTGCTCAGGTACTGGAAGAAGACCGGAGACGATTGGGCTCTCCACATGGTGGAACGGACACTTCAGGAGATGAGAAGGGGTGGGATATTCGACCAAGTCGGATTCGGATTCCACAGGTACTCCACGGATGCAAACTGGCTCCTACCTCATTTTGAGAAGATGCTCTATGACCAGGCAATGCTGATCATGGCATATATCGAGGCGTTTGAAGTCACTGGGAAGAGTGAGTATGCCGAAGTGGTACACGAAGTCGTTGAGTATGTGCTTCGAGACATGACAAGTCCAGAAGGGGCGTTCTATTCAGCCGAGGATGCTGACAGTGAAGGGGTTGAAGGGAAGTTCTATGTGTGGTCGAAGAAGGAGATCGATTCACTTCTGACCAAGGAGGAGGCTGAAGGATTCACGACCCTTTACAACGTCCGTAAGGAAGGCAACTTTCGCGATGAGGCCTCCGGTGAGGAGACTGGGCTCAACATACCCCACATGACACTTACCACTGAATCAGTCGCCAAAGACCTCAAGTTGACTCCAGACGCTCTTCAGTCGTTGGTAATGAGTGCGAGGAAGAAGCTCGCTGCTGCGAGAGAAAAGAGAGTGAAACCTCACAGGGATGACAAGGTATTGGTTGACTGGAACGGCCTGTTCATAGCTGCGCTTGCAAAGGCGGCCCGGTCACTTCACAGGTCCTCCTATGCTGAAACCGCAGAGCGTGCTGTTGAATTCATCCTCACCAAGATGAGAAGCAATACAGGCCGTCTGTTTCACCGATTCAGAGAAGGAGAGGTTGCCGTTGATGCTTTCCTGGATGACTACGCCTTCCTCATCTGGGGGTTGATTGAGCTATACGAGACTACCTTCGACCCAAAGTATCTCGAGCTCGCACTAGATCTCAACGAAACTCAGTTGAAGCACTTCTGGGACGACGAAGGCGGGGCATTCTTCTTCACAGCTGATGATTCTGAAGAGCTCTTGGTCAGACAGAAAGAGGCCTATGATGGTGCAATTCCATCAGGCAATTCTGTTTCCATGCTGAATCTAATCCGGTTGGCGAGGCTTTTGGGTGAAGCGGAGCTTGAGAACAGGGCAGCCGCAATCGGGAAGGCTTTCTCCAGCGAAGTTTCAAGAACACATTCTGGGTTCTCCTTCATGCTAGCTGCGCTCGACTTTGCTCTAGGACCATCTCACGAGATTGTCATAGCTGGACAAGCTGACAGCAAGGATACAGAAGCAATGCTCAATGCGTTGAGAGAGAGGTACTTGCCTTCAACAGTCGTTCTTCTGAGGACAGAAGGAGAGGTTTCGAAACAGATTGATAAGCTCGCACCATTCTCCAAGTTCTTTGACATTGTGAATGGCGCTGCCACGGCTCATGTCTGTATCAATCACAACTGCAAGCTACCGACAAATGATGTCAATCAGATGTTGAAACTCCTAGACGAAACCCCGTCGGTTTCTCAATGAGATCTTGGTCGTCTTACTGAGACGGAGTCCTTCGTATCCAGATGACAACCGCCACCACCAGAGCGCCGACTCCGAACGCTGCCATCGCGATGAAGTGGCCATAGACTATCAATGGATCGTTGGGCCAGATCTCCGCCAGGGCATTTCCAGCGGCCAACCACGAGTCTGCAATGCCGAGAAGATGACCAGAGATTGTGGCTAGTTCGTCCTCATACTCAGTTATGACTGATGCCATATCGCCTGTCGAGTTGTAAGAGTCCGCCATTGCTCGAAATGTTCCAGCCACAAAACCGGTAGCGGCTGTTAGGTTCCCAAGATGAATCAGAGTCGCGTTGTCAGCCAAGGCCTCAAAATGAGGAAGAGCCGTTTCGCCAGCTGACATAAAACGAGTCAGATCAATGTCAGGCATCAGATCTGGAAGTCTTTGTAGTGCCGCTCTAAATGAAATGAACTGGAGAGACACCTGTGACTCAAGGCCGAGTCCGAGGAAGAGGAGCAAAGAGGCCTGGAAGTTGCGTTCATCCTCAACGCCCGTGAAGATGTCCAGAAACTCTGTTAGTCCCTCCCGAGTGTAGTCAACACCAAGAGCTCTGAAGGCTGACTCTCCGAATCTCCATATTATGGTCGTTTCGGGGTCTGCCCAATATGCCGAGTTTGCTCCAAGCAAACGGTCTCTGATGTACGGTCCGAGTTGCCCGCTCAAGTCCTCTGCGGGAGGACCTCCTGGTTTGATCAGTATGCTGATGTAGTATCGGTCAGACCATGCGCTATTGAGGGCCGTGTAGGATATGGGAGTGTAGTTACCCCGTCCGTCGGCCGGGTATCCGAAGTTATCACCAAAGGAACCAACTCCAGGGTCAATGATTGTTGCATTTCCAGAGTTGTCATCATACCCCACGACGAGTATTGCGTGACCACCTCCGGACAGACCTGCGGCTCTCAGAAAATCATAATCCTCCGCGGGAAGCCAGGCCGGGTTCACACTAAGAAGAAGTGGATAGCCCTCATCGATGGAGCTACGCATCAGGTCAAAGGCCTCGTTTTGACCGTCTAAGGTGTGAACATCAATGCCTCGCCCCTGCCAAATGTCTACCAACTGGTCTGCGCCGGGAGTGTCCTTGTCGAAGTACACTGTCATATTCAAACCGTAGAGATCCACCGCAAACTGGGTAGGCTCTACCTGCATGTAGACCGGCCCAGGATACATCAACATCGTGTCATTGTGGTTCACGTACGCAAAGGAGAATCCAACACTTGATGCAGCTAATACCTCATGAAGGTCCAGATTCACTCCCGCGGATTGAAACGAGGCCGAAGTAGCGGCCCAAGCACACAACCCATTGATCTCTTGCCAGACGTACGGTACTCCAGTGAGGATGTTCTCAGTATCCGAAGGCACGAAGGCATCGGATGAGTCTTCCATGGCAACTGTCATACCAGGGCTGACAAAAGCGGCGAGTAATAGGATCATTCCAATCAAGATACTGAGCCGTTTCATGGATGGGTCAAATCTCACTCAGAAATGACTGTCATAAGGGTGTCGCTATGACGGACCACAGTTGCTGATTCGTTAAGGTAGAAGCCAGTCAGACAGAGAGTAATCTTTATGCCCAGCACCGAATGCTTCAGGTACAATCCGGAGAGTCACAGAGTGAACTACCACCTCGTTCTCACTAGAGAGTGCAATCTCAATTGCGTGTATTGCCATGGCGGTGAAGAAACAGGAAGCGAAGCTGAGGTACAATACTCTCTGGATGAGCTTGACACATTTCTGAGGAAAGACAAAGAAGCTCAGCTCATGTTCTACGGTGGCGAGCCAACACTACGAATTCCTCTAATGGCTCGAATTATGGATCGCTTTCCACATTCCAGATTCATGCTTCAAACCAATGGTCTACGTCTGAGGAACATTGCGCAGGAGCACGTCAAGAGGTTCCACTCAATCCTTGTTTCGATTGATGGTCGCCTTCAGGTAACAGACTTCTATAGGTCGGAGGGCGTATACAATAGGGTTCTTCAGAATGTCCAATGGCTGGAGCAAATTGGGTACCAAGGAGACATTGTAGCGAGAATGGCTGTTTCAGAACAGAGTGATATCTATGCTGATGTGCGGCACCTCCTCGATATCGAGAAACCTAGATTCAAACATGTCCATTGGCAATTGAACGTTATTTGGGATGCAGCAGAGAACTGGCATGACTTCGACGCATGGATAAGAACCTCATACAACCCAGGGATAACAAGGCTTGCAAAAGACTGGGTGTCCTCGTTGCGAGAAGGGCGTGTTGAGGGGATTGTTCCTTTTTCCCCAGTGATGCACACACTTCTCACAAAAGAGCCTTCACCTCTCCGGTGCGGCTCGGGCCTGGATACCTTCGTAATCCATGTTGACGGTTCAATTGGAGTCTGCCCGATATCTCCCGACTGGGAGTTCTCAATTGTAGGTGATATTCGAACGACAGACCCACTGAGTCTTCGTGACATAATGACTGTAGAAGATCCGTGTCCATCGTGTGATATCGAATGGGTCTGTGGAGGACGATGCCTATTCGCCAATAGACAGCGTCTATGGGGTGACGAGGGCTTCCGGAAGGTATGCGACACAGTAAGACACTTGGTTTCAACACTGGAAAAACATGTACCAGAAATCCAAGAACTTGTCGACGATGGCATCATATCTCTAGAGCAACTGTCATACCCGGTCAACAACGGATGCGAGATCATACCATAAGAGAAGGCTAGTAGCCCTCCTCTTCCTCCACCTCTTCCTCGACAAGGCTCTTCTCCATGGAAACTATCTCTTCCTTCAGGCGTACAGTACGGCCGGTTTCCTTGTAGCCAAGCCTTTCGTAGAACGAAAGCTGCTCGTCGATTGCGCCGTAGACTTCCACGTCGACGGAGGTTGCTCCCCTCGATGAGAGCAGGTTCTCTGCGTATTGCATCAGAACAGTGCCGATCTTTCTACCACGATACTTCTGCAACACAGCCAATCGGCTGATTACTCCCTTCTGCCCATGCATTCTGACCCGCATCGTTCCCACAATGCTTTCACCGACAAGAGCCACGTACTGGTCACCCATCTGAATGTGGCGGGCAATCTTTGAGAGACCCTCGTTCAGGGCCGCCGGAGTCCTCGACAGCTGCTTCTTGACTGGGGCATAGGCTTCCTTGATGATCGCCTTTAGCACGTCCACTTCAGCAAGTTCAGCTCGTCGAATCATGACTTCGGCATAGTCGTAGATTCTCGATTCCTCCTTGGGAACGCTTCTTCCCATGTTAATGAGCAAGTCGACATAAATGATTCGAACTTTGCGCAAATTGGCCTCGTATCTCTGAGACCGCTAGAGAGCCAGCACTTTGTTGCTGCTAGCGACAGAATGTTTCATTAGATTCGGCCGCTTTCACTACGCAGAGTGCACATGGAGAGTCTTGAGATACGGTCTATCAGTGACGCCGATAAGACTTGGGTTCGCCAAATGTCTATCGAGCATTGGTCATCCGAGGTCATGGTGACCAGAGGAAGGGTGTACCGTGTTGAGGATCTTCCCGGGTGCATTGCCCTGCTTGATGGTGAGAGAGTTGGGTTGCTGACATACTTTGTTCACGAAGATTCAATTGAGATCATCACCCTTAACAGCCTACTCGAGAAGCAGGGCATTGGGAGTGCACTGTTGTCTGCAGTCCAAGAGAGAGCAATGGAAATCGGACGTACAAGAATATGGCTGGTTACAACCAACGACAATCTGGAGGCTCTGAGGTTCTACCAGAAGCGGGGATTCTTCATCAGATCGATATACAGTAATGCTATCAAAAACTCGAGGCGGCTGAAGCCAGAGATTCCACTGGTGAGTGAGAATGGGATCCCGATTCGAGATGAGATTGAGCTTGAAAGGTATCTCGCCTAATCTGACGGCGCGTGCCTTGTATCCCTGATGTGTGTTCCCGAGCCTAGAAACAGACAGCTTTAATATCCCTGGATGTGTGATGGCAAATGTCAGGAGAGGCGGCAATGACTGACAATGAAGAGGAGGAAGTGGCTGAATCCCAAAAGCTAAGCAAGAGGGACAAGAAAGAACTACAGGACGGCGCATGCGTGAATTGTGCAGTCTTTCTGCTTATCTTCATGTTTGCACTGTTCGCAGTGATGATACTTTGACGAACTCAGTACAACAGCATCTTTCAAACATGTTTCGTCAATACGTTGAACTCGGATCAGATCTGAACACGACAATCTAACATCTCGAATACACTTTTCTCCTAACTGCTCCAAGTATTCCGAAGTGCAAAACCGCTGGATAAACGGAGTGTAGAACCTCAGATTCACACGATGGAGAGTAAAGGCTATGGATGAAGACTCAAATGGTACAACCCAGCAAAAGAGTGTTAGTGAACATGCATTCGATGCCGGTAGTATCATGATGAACTATGCGAGAGGGGTAGCACAGCACGGAAAGATGAACCTTGATGAGGCCATACGTTTCCTTGAAACCGCTCTGCAACTGTCCATCAAGTCAGACCACCCTGAATACATAATGAAGTCCCAGATCCAGCTCGCCGCGGTTCATCTGAAACGCTATCGTGTACTGGGAAACGAGGAAGACTACCGTTCAGCCTTCGACTACTCAGACAATTTGGCAAAGATGGCTGAAGAACAGAATCTTGTTCCGGGACTTGTGGAAGCACTGTTACTCCGGGCATTACTCAAGAGAACTGCGAAGGATTTTGGTGGTGCAAAGAAAGATCTGCTTAGAGCAAGAAGACTTGCTATAGAGAAGAATCTCACAAGCGTGCACAGCATTGTCAGCCGCGAGCTCGATGAATTTCAAGTCTTGCAGGAGGGACGAAGACTCGACATAGGGGAGTTAGAGAAGATTGACAGATACTTGGACAATGTTCCAGGTGTCTTCACCAGTCTCATGAACCAAGAAATGTCGAAGAAGCCAATCCTCTCGCCGGTGAAGCTCTATCAACTAATCGTTATGAACCCCGATATCGGACTGCCCATTTACACTTACAACTTTGAAGAAGTCAAAGAAACTGGTATACACGTATACGGATTGTTGTCTGCTGTTTCAACAGTAGGCTCTGAGATTATGCCCGATGCCGGACTAATACGGACTCTGACTCATGAAGGAAAGACCATAATGATGGAACATGATGGGGACTTGATGGGCGCTCTGATCGCCGACAGAGAAAGTTTTAGAGCACGGATGGGTGTAAGGAGTTTCATCAGTGGGTTTAGAGAGATTTACCCCTCAGAGAATTGGCGCGGTGAAGCATTGCCTGAGAGCGTGAGGGAGAAAGTGAACTTCCTTCTGGCCAGGAGCTTTCGTGAGCTAGTGCGAGAGGACAGAGTAGAGGGATAATTCTCCATCTGTACTACGCTCTGGATTCTATTTCACGGTCAATCACGTTGATTACAGAATCGAATCTCTCAAGTAAGAGTTTCCTCAGCTCTGTTCCAGCTGTGCCAGCAGTGGTTTCCATCTCGAATGCTCTCTCATACATTGTGCGAGCCTTTTCAAGTTCCTCCCAGAGTATTGAAAGAACATCACTGCCCATATTCGGAATCTCCTCAGGCAGGGCCTTCAGCCATTCAAGGTTTGCAATAGTCTGATCTCTCATCTCTTGAGGCATGGTAACATCTTCAATGGACAGCAACTCTTCGGGTGTCAGAGCATGTTCTAGCTTCTCCACCCGTCTTCTTGCAAGGATGAAGATCATTGAAGCGACTAACACCACTGCAACAATTGCACCAACAACGATGAGCACCAGAGGTGGGCTGTCCAGTGGTGCTATTGGAGGAATCCCTTCGATTCTCGGCACGTGCTCAGTAGAACTGATCTGTGTCAAGCCCGATGGGTCCTGAAACGTGTCAATCTCATACGTTGCTGACCCGGTAATGGTAGAAGTGACATTGGCCTCCCATCTCTCTCTCTCAGCAACACAGACCGCCCTAATTCCATTCACTTTCACAACCGCTTCGGTATTGGAAACGTAGGTTCCATCTGGCTCATATCTCAAATTGAAATGCATGGCCACTACTGCTCCAGGTTCGACTTCGAGTGTGTCTGGTGCAGGAATATCGACCTCGGGATCAAGCGCCAGCCTTCGGGCCCAGACTCCTGCTGCCGACACACAGACAAGGTCAAGCACGGCGAAACTGGGATGGGTACAAGTTCCAATCATAATCGTGGACCCTGACTTGGGATCATTGAAATCCTCCACGTCCGTACTTGGCGTGGAAGTGTCAGCCTCTGTCAACGTATCATAGGCAGAATCCGGTACTGCCTGTTGATTGGAAAATGCTGAATGAGCACCCAAGTCAGGTGAGATGTAAACGTTAGATACACTGTTGCCGACGTAATAATTCGTCGAAGAGGCCGACACATAGCGCTCGCTTGAACCTTGAAATTTCAACCCTGCAACTGGTGTCTGGCTGCTGAGAGGGATTGACAATAGTAGAATGAAGCTACATACGAATAGGAATGATAGAACGGATCCTCTTCGCTTCAATTGCCCTGCCTCTGGTTGGATTCAATGCTGGCCAGTAGTCTTGGAAGAAGGGATGTCTTGACCCCACAATCATCTGGACGGGTTATTTCACCCACCATTGAATCGGCGTATCAAATGGCCGAAAGTACCGTGCAGTCAATACTTTATCTGTCTTATCCAGCTAGTGAAATCAACCCTCTGTTTGAAAAATGAAAATAGGATTCTGGCTGGCCAAAACAAAGGAGAAGGGGCCGACCGGCCCCCAAGTCAGGTTACTCTTCTTCTTCCTCACCGAATCGCTTCGGTTTGCCAAGACGCCTTGAGTCGTCGATTCGCAGACGGTCTGGATCTGGAGGCGCAGCACCAGGGTAGGTTGGTCTCTCGGGCTCCTCCAGTTCCTCAGCGACATCCTTGTCAACTTCATCAGGTTCTACTGGCTCGTCCTCCTCGCGGATTCTCTCGGCGACCCTCTCTGCGCGCTCAAAGAGTAGGTAGTACAGAGAAGTGAATGTCGCAACCAGAGGGAAGGCAAGCAGCTTTGCGATATCTCTGAAGAGGAAGTTCTGATAGATCTGATCCGTGGTTGCGGCCCAATTGAACCAGTTTGATAGGATTGAGCCAGCGCTGCTAGTGACAGCAATGATGCTGTCCACGAAGAAGAAACCACTGGCCAGGAAGAACGTAAGCAGAGGACCAAAGTCACGAGTTGCAACCCGGGATTCCTCAACTCCCTCGGTAACAGTCCTACCGACGCCGCTTAGGGCGTAGAGCAGGAAGAAGAGGGACATACCGATGTCAATTGGATTGATAGTAGGTGCACCGACACGGCGCATTACGTTGACCAAGAAATAACCCGAGTACAACGCAATGAACACTGTCATCAGAGCTATGTTCAGAGCGGCTCCCCTTGCAGCGTATCTAAAGAAGGCGAGCAAGGACACAACTGCATAGAGGCCCAGCAACCCAACGGCAACCCAGACTAGAGTTCCGTGTGCCGTGAGGTTTGTTAATGCCTTGGGGAAGATGGAAGTCACCAGTGCACCGATTCCAAACATGTCCTCGGGAATCAGCCAAATCGCAGCCAGTATCTCTGCTGCAATTATACCTAAACCAATGAGGAGCACAATGAAGCTTCCAAGGCCAACGGCGATTCCGCCTTTCTTCGGCTCAGCAAGAGTGGCAAGTCGAAGGCTTGTCCTCGAAGACAAGTATGCCTGGAAAGCAATCCATCCTATCCAGCAGAATATCGCGAAGAACAGGAGTGCCTCTTGTCCAAGCCATATGGACAGGAACACGGATATGGCAAACGACATTCCTAGCCACGCCACACCCTTCAACTCTGTGACTCTTCCACGTCCACGCCTTGTTATCCACAACCTGTCAGCCCCAATCCCCATGAACAGCGCTCCTAGGGCAAAGTAGATCGTACCTGTCGCGCCAACATACACGAAGAAGCTCACAAGGAAGAGCTCCTGTGGTTGACCCACATAGGCCGACATCAGGATTGAGAATAGGAATGCAAGGAAGGTCGTGAACATGAAGATGATCAAGTAAGAGATGTACCTACGAGTCTTGAAGAAGACGCGTAGACCGTCAACAATGTTTGATAGAATTGGGATCTCCAAATGCGAATCCTCCCTATGACCGCAACAGGGTTGCCACGAGGATTTAAGGTTTGCATAGACCTCCTTGAATAGCGCCTGAGAGGCCAAAATCCGTGATTTTCCGTCGCCTGTTACGAAGTCCTTAATAGGATGCGCTTCCTTGCAGAAGGAGTGGTCAGGTCGTCAGTAGGGCCTAGTTTTGTAACATGCCCTCATAACATAACTCCCCCCCTCCTA
>JBHIAE010000022.1:0-49179 GCA_046758445.1 Candidatus Thorarchaeota archaeon
AAGCTGAGGTTCAGAGTTTTGGAGACCAGTTTTCAGTATCTAATGCCTCTCAGGTACAATGGAACAGCTACTATTTCGTTGCTGTTCCAAATGGCTACGAAGACTACTTCTTCTTCAATACCACGAAGCATAGCGCAAGGGTCATAGACATCGTGTCCGAGCCTCGCTATCCAAGTACCGATTTCACGTTCTGGTCGACAAGCAGTGAGAGTTTGAACGTTTCAGTGTATAGTGGTGTGACGGGAACCTATCAGAACGGCTTCTGGCGAATTCAAGGACACTCGGCCAACATTGTCCAGGAACTTCAGATGTGGACCGGAACGTCTTGGTCTCCCTCTTACATCTACCGAGCTAATGATAATGTACGATTTAGAGCACAGCTTGATACTTCCTTCAACGGCGCCACAGTAACCTTTGTAGTCCGTGATCCAACGAGCGCCATATGGGACACACTGACAGCTCAAGTAGTGGCCGGCTACGCAGAAACATCTGACGTGAACTTGGATGCCTTCACTGCGACCGTAGGTGAATGGACAGTTCAGGCCTATGCGAATGATTCGATTTCTGGTGGCCCCGTTCAGAATGTGGGCCTATACTCACGAACATTCGCTGTTGAACACAGCACCGACATGTATGTTATCTATCCTAGGGAGTCTGTAGCTAGTTGGACTCGGAACCTCACATACGGTCAAGACATGCTTCTCCAACTCCGAGTAAACGACTCTGACAACGGTGACTTACTTCCGGGTGGAGATGCAACATTCAATTGGACCACAGGTACTGAACCGCTCAACGACATGGGGACTGGAGAATACAGCACTGTCCTCAATACCGCAGACCTAGGTGTTCCTGGTCGATATGCGATTGCCATCTACTGGAATCGACAGAACTATGATCCTATCTCGAAGGTCTTTGTAATCAATGTTGTTGAAGAAACGACCCTTCAGTCGCCCAGTGCTCCAGGGGTCACCGTCCCCCACGGTTGGAATGCAACTCTAGAGCTATTCTTTGCTGACTCTTCAGGGTCAGGAATCCAAGATGCGATATTGACATGCAACTGGACTGATTCTCCCTACTACATAACCCCTGAAGTCGGCGAACCAGGGAACTACACACTGACCATAACCACCTACAATTCCGTTCTCGATACATTTGCAGTGCTAGTAAAAGCTCAGAAAGACTTCTACGTGACCTCTCAGATTACGCTCTTTGTTGAAGTTAGACAATTGTTCACTTCTGTTTCGGTCTCACACAGCATCTTCAGTCTGCCAATTGGATATCAGGAGTCTATCACTCTGACTTATTGGGACACTGACCATGATTTGCCGATCTTGGGCGCGGAGAGCTCTATCTGGACCAACTGGTCAGACTATCACCAGTTTGGCGATCAGAACTACACGGTTGCGATGGTTTCGCCTGGAGTCTATGAGATAGTATTCTTCTCTATAGAAACAGACACAATAGGCACAAACGCAGTACGATTTGAGGTTACTCGCTTTGGATATCAGAATCACACTTTCGAAGTCACCGTGGACGTTTCAACCCATCTAACTTCATTCAGACTTGACAACCCTGTGGAGCCGACACCGTTCACGGTCGACATCGCTATCCAGGTCACCTACTTTGATGAATCTACGTCGACAGGAATCGTCGGACCAGACGTTCTGATTTACGCAACAACACCAGGCATCAGTCCGTTTCTCTACACTGTCACGAACGGTTCAGCTCAAGGGTCGTATGTCATAACGATTCCTGCCAACCAATGGGGCGACATTGGATGGAAGGACTTGACGCTCTATGCAAACTGGACAGGACCGCGCAGCAAGTTTGACAATCTTACTTTGGATGTCAGCGTTAGGATTTCCGGTTCGCCTGCAGACCTCTTCATTGGACAGAGTCCCGTTTCCACTCCTTACGGGGAGAACATCAATTTCACGGTCGTCTACTGGGACGTGGGCAACAGTACCGGAATAGTGAACGGTACTGGACCTTACGCATTCAACGTTACGATACGCGTAGATGTACTAACACCGGGCCAAACACTCACTCAGGCACTGATGATCATAACTGAGGTTGACTACATCAACAGACCCGGGGAATATCGTATCGTGTTCAACACCTCTCATCTAAGTGGGCTAATTGGATGCGAGTTGAAGATTTGGTTCAATTGGACCAGGGGTGCCATGCCTCTCTATGAGAATAGGACTCTACTATTGACGGTCTATTCAACGTATCGTCAGACAGTTGTGGATACTACAAGTCTCCCTGTGTCTCCATTTGATGAGAAAGTGAACCTCACCATTGCTTACAAAGATGTCCTCACTGGTGCCAACATCCAAGACAGCGGTAGTCTGTCGATAACAACGCCTGGCTATGCGTTCAATGTAATATACGATGGCGATGCCACAGCGCTCTTCTTCATCGAGGTAGATACTCTTCTGTTCACTTCTCCAGGGACATATAGCTTTCAGGTTGTGGTTGAGTGGTCTGGGGGCCCCTTCTATCAGAATCGTACGGTCGACATTCTCATCACTGTTCGAGAGAGATACACCTCATTAACCCATGGTTCCTATGGACAAGTGCAGTATGGCAACAATCTGACACTGGTGTTTACCTACACCGACCTAGATGATTTCACAAGTGTAGGCATGAATGGCGGAACGCTGACCGTACCAGGACTGGTTGGGTTCTATGATATCACGGACAACGGCGACGGCACATATACATTAGAGCTAGGGACAGATGCATTCCCATCAGTAGGAACTTTCGTCGTCAATGTCTCAATTGTTTACGGAGGAACCCGTCACTGTGCGGATGCCACAGATTTCTTCCATCTCACTGTTGTGGAGCGAAGGACCCAACTCACGAGTGATCCTCCAGACCCAGCACCCTTCCTGACCCAGGCGAATATCACAGTTCACTACATTGACGATAACACGGCCTCAGGAATTGCGGGGGCAGACGTCTACGCGACATGTGCCACTGCCACTGAGCCCCTATTGTTGAACACAAACTATTGGGTCGACGACTTGGGTGGAGGCAGCTACCAAATCAGAATGTCCACGGTAGCACTTGGCAACTTCGGATCCTACACTATAGAAGTGACTGCAAATTGGACGGGTACTCCATTCTACATGGAACGTGCAAGAAGCGTTGACATTGAGGTTTCACGGCGACCTGTTGGTTTCACAGTTTCAAGATCGCCTCTAAACACGCCTTTCCTCGAGAACGTGACATTTGAGATAACAATCTCGGATTCACGGGACGGGACTCCAATAACCGTAGATAAATCGACGCTCATCCTGAGTCATAATGGCGGCATTGCTATTCTAAACTCGGAATACAGCATCAGTGGATCCAATGGAGTCTACTTGATTTCGATAAACTCGACTGTTCTCACTCCGGTTCTCGTCACCGGTCATCCGATAGAGGTCAAGTTCTTCTGGGGTGACATGGTTCCATACTATGCCAATGCTACTACTGCGACTCAGGTAAACATTGGTCCGCGCTTTACACAGGGAAGAGTGCTTTCGACTCCTGCAGCCTTCTACTCATTCAACCTGAGTGCAGTCATTGAGTACAGCGACTATCTAACAGGAAGGCCGATTCCTAGTGCTTCGGTTACCTTCCTCTGTCTGAACGACTCTTCATTTTGGAGCGATATCATTCCTCTAGGCGATGGGAGTTACAAGATTCTCGTTGATACAAATGATCTCTCTGGCATTGGACGCTATTACTTCATGGCCAACTTCACCTGGACTGGCCCTCCTTACTACGACAATGTCTACGGTCTTGAGTTCAGTGTGGTTGTGAATCCAGTTTCAACCAGCCTCAATTTCGTACTACTGCCCGGTGTGACCTACTACCTCGGAGACATCGTCGTAGGGAACATTACCTTTACCGATATCCTGGAGGGTCGTGGAATTGATGGAGCCATCATCACGAGTGACTGGAACTCAACATACGCTCCGTCTATTGCACTCATCACCCCTCTAGGGAATGGTATCTATCGAATGTCCATAAACACCTCCGGCCTTGACGCACAGGTCTATCCCTTTACTGTGAGTGCATTCAAGCTTCTGCATCTAAATAGGTCAATAACCGCCGACGTATTCCTGGCAGCAATTCCAGTCGAGATAGAGCTGGTCTTTACTCCGACGAATCCTGAGTGGGGGGAACCGGTAGAGCTGAGTGCAAACGTAACAGATGCTAGAAATGGGAATCCAGTCCTTCCAACTATCGCGGACCCGGAGCCGGTGAACCTGACAATCTCGGGAACAACCTACGTCATGGTACATCAGGGTGGCGGAATCTACAACATTACGATACCTACTGCAGGCTTTGTAGCCGGTGAGTACACACTGAGAGTCAGATGTGCTCTGCTTAACCATGAATCAAGACAGAAGGACTTCCAAATGAGAATCTACAAGGTCGCCTCGAAGATCTCAGCATCCCTCGACCCACAAGTGGCAGTTAACGGCCAGACAGTCACGGTTGAAGCCGACTATCTTATCCTTTCAAATAACTCGCCAATTGGGATAGGAGTAGTGACCTACAGCTGGATTGGCGGCTTTGGTAATCTAACATGGGTGCCCGCTCAACAGAAGTATGTCGCAAGCTTCATGGTTAGTAATGCTGCAGTTGGAAACCACCAGATTCTGATTCAGGCGACTTCAAGCGTCTACAAGAGCGTGAGTACACCAATAACGATCGAGATTACAGAAATCACCACTTCATTGACAGCATATCAGGGAATCACTGTACTATCTGCCGTGTCCGGAGACACGGTCAACGTGACAGTCTATATGAACAACACAGCCCTCGGTCTGCCGGTCACAGGTGCGTCTGTTGCGTACAGCATTCCAGGAGCCGCCGGAGACCTCACAGAAATCGGTGGTGGTTACTATTCAGCGGATGTGTCTACAGGAACACTTCAAGTGGGCGAATGGATTCTTGGTGTTTCGGGAGCAGCGCCTGGCTTTACTCCATCTTCGACCCAGTTCACTATTACAATTCTGAAGATTCCCACAATAGTCGAGATACTAGGCGAAGCACTGATTGGCGAGTACTATGGTCGAAACGTCACCTTCCTCTTGCGTTTCCATGACATCCACAATGACGTCGGAATATCTGGTGCAACTGCGACGTATGTTCTCGAGCTAACGGGCGGCACACTCCAGGAGATGGGCAATGGTACCTACTCGCTGACAGTCAACACGACCTGGGTTTCAGCCGGAATGCATTCTCATGACATTTCTGTGACTTTCCAGAAGAACCTGTACGACTATGCTTATGGTACTGTGAAGCTGGTGTCAATGCCAATTCCTACTGAGGTGATTGGCGCGGTCGAAGCCGATGTTCCCGTGGGTGACGATTACACCCACGTATTCCAGTTCAACGATACTCTCCACAATGAGTTGTTGGATAATGCTACTGCTATTGCATTCTGGGATTTCGCACCAGTTTCTCTTACACCGCTCGGTGGAGGAGCATACAGATTCGGACCAACAGAGGCCAATCTGTCAAGCAGGCTAGATGTTCGAACTACACCGTACAGGATCAGGATCCAATTCAGCAAGGCTAACTACAGTGTTGAGGAAATCACGTTCATGCTAACGATACGAGAGATAAGGACCGAGTTGAGAGTTGAACCACTTCCATCTGCCATCTACGTGCAAGAGGTCTTCTATGTCCAAGTGACATTCTGGGACTTGGACCACGACGTTGCTATACCTGGTGCCTTCAACTCTACCACTGGCCTGGACAACTTGCCTGAGTTCGCAGAAGACTATGGAGATGGAACGTATCTGTTTGCATTTCTTCCGCCAGCGGTTTCCTCGTATGAACTTGTGATCACCCTGAGCATGATGGACTACCAAGATGCTTCAGAAGTACTGTTCATTCAGGCCGAGTTCACGCCTGAAGCTCAGACTCTAATGCGTAGCTTCATGTGGGGTGGCATTCTCCTCATCTTGATCGCTGGACTTGCATCAGCTTATGTCAGAGTTTGGTCAGTTCCAAAGCTACTGAGGACCTTGAGACGAATGGTCAGTATGCTGCGCAAGGGTCAGATTCCTGCGCCCGCAGACGTGCGCGATCGGAGGGCGGTCATACTTGAGAATATGAACGAGGATTTGGCACCTGTTGGACTTTCGAAGGAGTACGAAGACGTAGCTCCTTCCACTGTCGAAGTAGAAGCATTAGATGTTGAAAGACTACTCGAGGAGCTACGTGTGGTCATTGGACTGACAGAGGAAGACGTGACAGTTCTTCGTCACGATTTGGATCGAATGCGGCCTAGCGAGAGAGCAGGCTTCATTGGAGAGGTTCTACGTCAGGAGCGAGCTAGGAGGGCTCGGGAGCTCGCAGAGGCGGAACTGGTGGCGGAAGAACCTGAAGCGGTCGTTGAAGCCGAGAGAAGACTCACCGAGGAAGAGCTTGAACATCTCAGAGAAGAGCTGATCAAGATGGGCATAGAACCGTCTGAGGCCGACCTGATGGTAGAGCAGGCAAGGTCCCTGACCAAGGCGGAGATAGACGCTCTGCTTGATCAGATAGGAGGTTTGAAGGAATGAAGGTCAGGACAAGAATGCTCGTTGTAACTCTGATGGCACTCCTAATGCTAGTCAGCGCCAATGTGATGAGTAGTCCATGGACGTCAGAATTCGGCGGCATCAATGAGTTCGCATCTTTAGACCCAGATACTTCTCAGAACAAAGAAGATGCAAGAATGCCGCAATCTCCAATCTTCTCTTTGTCCGAGCAGGGTCTGACTGAATGGTCGGGTCAGTCCACCGAACTGCCCACGATGGCCTATGGCAATCGAATAGATATGTTCGAGGACAATCAGAACAGATACTTCCCTTCAAACGGTTCAACAAGCGATACCTCAGTCTTTGTGCCGATGGGAGCGGGATGGGAAGGTCAAGAGCTATTCGTCGAGGTCTATGAGCTTACCGAGAATAGAACTTGGTTTGTGGACCCGGAGATGGAAGTAGGTGGTGCCCCTTGGTCGTTGGGAACCGTATCCGTCGGAGGAGGTGCAGCTCCGGAGGCAAACTGGCTCCCTGACGGTCACGGAAGCGGAAACGACTGCGTAGAATTCAGGATGACGAGTCCAGATGGAGACCCTTCAACCGGAGAGAGAGCCTATGCACGACAGAACGTCGCCGTAGACCGCGGGGATGTTGTCTGGGCTGGATTCAGACTAGACTACTGGATTGACTCCGCCTGGGGCGCAGACGGATTCGTGGCAGTATACGTGTCAATTGAAACAAATGACTATACTCAGCGAGTTTGGCAGAGGTCCTTTGCAGATGTGACACAGGCTCAGACTTGGTTTGACAGTGGACTTGTTGTTCTGCAGGACTTGAGCATCTTCGACCTATCAGATGGTCTAGATATAGAAGTGGGTCTGTATAGTCAGCAGTCTGTGAACTACTGGCCAGACCTTGATCCCGAGGCAAGAGTCGACAATGTTGAACTATACATAATGACTCTTACAGATCCCAGCGATGTGAACCTCCAGGTAAATGGGCTGGACGTGAATGATTTTGTGGTTGGAGCTTCAACGATTCCTGGGCTCGGCAATCGAACACACGTTCCTGCCACGGAATGGACTTCAAATCCATTGCAAGTCAACTTCACATGGACACCCAGTCCTTCAACACCAGATCCTGATAGAGAGATCAGAGTTGACTTTAGCGTAAGAACGACTCTCTACGCCAGAGGCGCCGGGGCAACTGTTACGACACAAGATCCGGCAGCCTTCGGGGAATCATTCACCGCATCAAATGCATCTGAAATAGAGTATCTCACATGGTTCCATGCAGATATCCCTGAAGGGTATGATGAGGAGTACTACTTCAACATCAGCCTTCCGGAGAATCGGGATGTTTACTTCGTTGGATCTCCCCTTCTTACATCAGAGAATATCACCGACTGGGACGAGGGACATGGTCCAGGATGGTATGCAAACATCTCTGCATTCGAGCATCTGGATAGATGGGGATACTGGCTGGTAAGGAGCCATGGGTCAAACATGATCACAAATATCCTCATGGTGAATTCCACGACAGGTCGGACATCTGAGTTTCTTGGTTTAAGAGCACACGATACAACCAGATTCGTCGTAGAAGTGGGTGCTCAGTTTGCTGGCATTGAAGTGAATCTAACGGTGTATGACCCCTCAGGCACCGAATGGTATTCAGAAGCAGCTATCGTGAATGGGACCGGATACGCGGAAACAAGAGAATTGACATTTGGAGTGAATGCTACCGCTGGTCAGTGGCTAGTGCAGGCCTTGTGCAATAACAGCATGGCTGGCTCAGCATGGAACAAGACGGGCTTCTTCAGTAGGTCCTTTGAAGTGACGCATGCATCCTTCTCGGAATTGCTCAATCCAGCAGATGCAGTCGTTACTTGGACCACCAATGTGACTCGGCCCGACCTCTTTCTTGTGAGGATTCGCATAAACGACAGTGACATACCTTCGATCGCAGTTTCTGGAGGCCAGATGAGCTACAATTGGACGACTGGTACAGAGTACTTCAGTGACAGTGGAACCGGGCAGTACACAGTGACTCTTGACTCGGGCGACCTCGCACAGAAGGGTGAATACACTATCAATATTGATTGGGTACACCCATACTTTGACGCGATTTCAGACGTTCTTACAGTCTATCTGAATCTCGATGCGGAGATAGTCCTCGAGGTTCCTGACTCTCCGGGCCTATCGATACCAAGCGGCTACAACGAGTCATTCAGAGTTAGGTTTGAGGACGACATTGGGAATCCTATTGACTATGGAATAGTCGACTGCAATTGGTCGAGCTACTACAGTGTTAAACCCGTTACTGGCTCACCAGGAAGCTACATCTTCTGGCTAAACACAACCTTCGTCGGTCTGGGAGAATACGTGATTGCGGTAACTGGAGAAGCCAGCTTCATTCTCCCACAGACATACCTGGTCTACGTTGAAGTGAGAGAACTATACACTCGTATTTGGTATCTTCAGAACGTACTTGAAATCCCGCTTGGTGAGGCAAGTGACTTTACTGTTGACTGGATCGATGCTGACCACGAATTGCCACTTATAGGTTTGAACAACTCCATTGAAGTCAACTGGACTGGTTCATACTCTGTTGATGAAATCTCACCAGGTACCTACAACATTACTATGTTCACGGAAGACGCCGACACCTTGGGAACATATCCTGTGAAGGTGACCTTGTCAGGTTCATTGATGCAGAACCAGTCCTTCGTGATACAAGTGATTGTGAGACCGCATAATACCTTCTTCACGCTTGATGAACCGGTAGGCGACACTCCATACGGGGAGGAAGTCGTCATACTCGTATTCCACCTCGATACAGACTTCTCCACTGGGACCTCGAATGCAACTGGGGACTTGAGTATCTCAGTTACAACTCCTGGGATTGTTGGGCTTCAGTACGTAGTTTCTGACTCTACTTTGGGTGTAGGCCATTTCAACATAACAATACAAAGTGGACAGTGGAGTACAGTTGGTTGGAAGAACTTGACAATCCAGATCAGCTGGACTGGGCCCTCGGAGAAATACCAGACAAAAACAATTCAGACAACAGTCAGGTTAGTTGGCACACAGACCGACCTTTACCTTGAGGTTGCCCCTGTTGCAACCTACTATCTGGATAACTTCACCTTCTCAGCCATATTCTGGGATGTAGTCAACTCAACTCCAATCTCGAACACAACTGGAAATGTACTCGTGTCCATCACACCTATCGGACCCCAGAATCCTGTAAGCTTCAATGATTTCCTGATTTCCATTATTCAGGAAGGACCAACATCCGTGTTCTATCGGTTTGAGTTGAACAGCACACACCTCGAAGGCGTAGGCTCGTTCAATGTCGAGATCTTGTTCCAATGGAGAAGCGGCCGGCAGCCGTTCTATGAGAATAGGACTCTGGCCGTTGCTTTGCTTGTGCTTGAGCGACCGACGTATGTGGACTACGGGCCCGTTTCTTCCACACCGTATGGTGAAGAGGCAACGTATGTGTTCAGCTATGTCGATTCACTGAGCACTATGAAGATAAGAAACTCATCATCACTTCTTGTAAGTCTAAATGAGGGCGGAGTAAGTTGGAGTTTAGCATATGACTCAGCCCTCCGCACATTCACCTTGGTCATCGACACGACTAGCCTTGGTGCTGCTGGTCAATACAATCTGCATCTCAATCTCACTTGGGTAGGTGAGCCATTCTATCAGCAGATACCAAGCCACACGTTCAGCATTATAGTCACTGTTCGAAGCACTCAACTTGCGCATTTGTCATTCGCACCAGAGCAGTACGGTAATAACGTCAGCATTGAGTTCATCTTCACTGACCTGGTTGCTCAGAGCACCTCTGGAATGACAGGGCTTCTGTCCCTGAACATTACGAAAGGTTGGTACACAGTTTCCTATTTGGGCAATGGTCACTTCGTTGCTGTGGTGAATACATCCGCACCTGATTTCGGTTCTGATGGAGTATTCTCAATAAATGCGAGCATTGTGCCATCTGCTCCAAACTTCGCAAATGCACATGAAGTCTTCAGCTTCGCAGTACTCAAGCGATCGACACAACTGCGCTACGAGAGTCCTGACCCGACACCGTATCTCGATCACGTCACTTTCGGGATTGCCTATAATGATGACAGCACAGGCCGGGGTGTGACTGGGGCGCAAATTGCTCTGGACTGCACCAATTCCTCTCAGTCCTTGGTTTTGAACAGCAACTACTGGTTGACAGAACTTGGGTCCGGTCAGTATCTCATTGAAGTCAATAGCACGGCTCTTGGGGCTATTGGCACTTACTTCCTGAATGTGACTGTATCCTATACAGGCGCTCCGTATTATCAGCCTGCAAGCAGAAACGTGAACTCCAGAGTGTCTGAGAGGGATACGCAGACCTTGATCACGCAGACTCCTGGTGAAACACCATTCCTAGAGAACATTACTCTAAGGTTCAGGTATGAAGACTATCTCACAAAGGCCATGATTCCAATAGACAAGAGTCACGTCACGTTGACGCATGGAGTCACCCAAGATTTGATTCCATCCGGCAGCTACACGCTATACGATTTCGGCACCTTCTTCGAAATACGCTTCAACTCCACTATACTCAACCCGACGACGCTAGTGACTGGGCATGAAATACAGCTCGAAATTGATCGAGGTGCAGGAGTTCCCTACTATGCTGTGAGCGGCGCGACGACGGTTGCGGCAACGATTGAGCGACCGACACAGATACTCTTCCCACTGGTGGAGGAGGTCCCGTACTTCAGCAATATCACGATTGAGTTAGACTACATTGATTTCCTGTCGAGTCAAGGCATCGAGGGAGCGTCTATCGACATCGTCAGCAACAACTGGACAATAGCACTATACCAAGTAGAGGAGGTCGGCGGAGGATCCTATCGTGTCTATATCAACACGACTCTATTTGGTGGCGTCGGGACTGCTAACCTCGACATCACTGCAACTAAAGGTGGAGTGCCCTTCTACAGTACTAGGATGACTACCGGTGTTCCTGCCAGCATTCGACCAATCATTACGACGCTTCAGGCCGATCCTCCATCTCCCGGTTCGACCGCAGTAGGAGTCCCGATAGTGGTCATCCTCACACTTGTAGACTTTGACCATGGTGTGCCACTGGAGGGGGCAACACTCACGTCTGATTGGACTACCTTATACAGCACAAGCCATCAGATTGTAGAGGTCGGAAATGGTGTCTACAACCTGACTCTTGATATGACTGGACTTACCGCTCAGGACTATCCGTTCACCGTGCAGGCTCAGAAACTCTACTACCAGACAACGACGGTTGATGTATCGGTGACGCCTGGTGCGTCAACTTTCACTATTGTTCTGGCCAAGACTGCAGTGTTTGCAACCTGGGGCGAGATACCCGACATTCGTCTGGACGTCCGGGAGAGTTACTACTTCAGCCTCGTACCTGGAGCCAATGTGACTCTACTTTGGAACGGTACAATCTTCCAATTTGATGATCTTGGAAATGGCACATACACACTCGATCTAGACACGACTGCATCAAGCTTCGGCATCTACTCGCCACAGATCTCTGTTTCAAAGCAGTACTATCAGACTCGCCAGACATCATTTACCCTCGTAGTTTCGAAAGCGCCTGGCCATATTCTGAGCTTGGACCCAGATACAGGAGAAGTCAGAA
The DNA here is from genome assembly GCA_046758445.1 of Candidatus Thorarchaeota archaeon. Taxonomy (GTDB): domain Archaea; phylum Asgardarchaeota; class Thorarchaeia; order Thorarchaeales; family Thorarchaeaceae; genus SMTZ1-83. Next base: position 12,213 of record JBHIAE010000022.1, read on the forward strand.
CCTTCCGCAACATAGTCCTCAACACGGCAACTGATATCATCGTATACCTTAATGATACAATAAGAGGCGACCCTGTAGTGGCAACCTCTGTGACCATGGAATGGAACAACACTGTCTACGTGCTGGTTGCGAATGGAACGCCAGGATTCTATACTGCAAACCTGGATGTCACTGGATTCGACATAGGCCCCTACGAGCTTGTCATGTCTGCGGCATCGTTAAATCATGTATTCCTCGACGCCGTGGTTGATATCAATGTGGACCCAATCTCAACAGACATAGGACTAGCCAGTGGCGCAACAGCACTCTTTGTTGTACAAGGTGATGTCCTCAGCATACTCGTTGAGTACAATGATACCTACTATGGTGGCTTCATCTCCGGTGCCAATGTGACTTACACAATAGGGGCCTTGGCCGGAACTTTGACGGAGGAGGCCAATGCCACCTATAGCGCGGTGATTGACACAAGTGATCTACCTGCTCAGACCATCTTCCTTCGTATCACTGGAGCGAAGACTGACTATGCGACCACAACAAAGACTCTGATAGTCACAATTCAACCAGTACCCACCGAAGTAACAGTTGATACGTTGCTGAATGAGGGATATCATGATGACGTCGTTGACTTCACTTTCTACTATAATGACACTCATCGTAATGCACCTATTGTCGGGGCCTTTGCAACTGTTTCATGGGACGGTGGTGCCGGCGACGTCACGGACCTTGGCAATGGATCTTACTTGGTAGAGATCACATTGACTCCAACTTCACCACGCCTCTATGACATCAATGTGGCATTTACTCTGCAGAACTTCACCACAGCCTCAACTATAGTGAGAGTTGTCATTCTGGCAACTCCTGCAATGATCGTTGGACCCAGTGACTACAGCGTCCCTGTCAATCACACCGCTCAGGTCATCTTCAATGTGGAGAACACTCTTACGAACGAAACCATCCCAGGACTCAATGGTATAGCGTACTGGGATGTGGCAGGTGCAGTGCCTCTCACTGTGCTTGAGAATGGAAGTTATGCAATCGAGATTCCCGATGATCTGCCCATGGCTACATACAGAATCGAGATAGGATTCACAACATCAGTATACAGCATGACGACAAAGTTCCTTGACCTAACAGTTAGACCAGTAAGAACGAGGCTTTTGACTGCAAACACTACAATCTCGACTTCACCTGGGAGTGGAATCACAATCGTCATTACCTATCTTGACGTTGACCACGGGACAGGCATCTCTGGCGTCATTCCCACTGTCACCTACTTTGAAGAGAACATAACATACTTCGAAGATAGACTCGTTGAGTCAAGTCCAGGTGTTTATGAGTTGCCATTCCTGGTGACTGCCGGAAGAACGTTCACAATAACTGTCACCTTTGCCAAGGACCAACACGAAACAAAGAGCATCGTCTTCACAATCAACTCCGACATCTCGGCGGAACAGATTCTTGTTCAGAACTTGGCCCTTGGTGGAGGCTTCATCTTCATCATCCTTTCAATTGCTATTGTGGCCTATGTCAGGGTATTCAGCATTCCTAAGATGGTTAGAATCATTAACAAGATGATCGCTGCCTTGGCTGGCGGCAAGATTCCGAAACCGGCTGACGTACCGAATAGAGAAGCCATGGTGTTGGAGATTGTCAATGAGGGAATTCAGCCGGCTGGGATAACAAAGACTCCGGGCGACCTTCCAGGTCCGAGTATAGAGGCCATAGTCCCAGAGATAGAGGACTTGCTGGAACATCTTGCCGCGATCACCGGTCTGAGAGAGGCAGAAATCGAGGCATTCCGTCAGGATCTTTCGAGAATGAAGGCGAGCGAGAGACCTGGTTTCATTAGAGAAGTAATCGAGCAGGAGGAGGCTCGTCGAGCGGAGGCCCTTGAAGAAGATGAGGAAGCAAGAAGACCCGAAGAGGCGAAGGAGGTACTCGAACAGAAGCCGGAGGAGCTTGAGGAGCTAAGAGTCAAGCTGCGGAGGAAGGGCATGTCCAATGACGAGATCGACATCACAATCGAACAGGCCAAGGGACTCTCCAAAGCAGACCTCGAGGCCCTCTTAGACAGTCTTGGTATCAGGCTGTAGGACCGAGTAGGTGCCTTGAGCAGCTCATCAAGGTAGAAGCTCCAAAGATCACAGAAGTCCTCCGTATCACGTTTGCACTTCGCGACAACGTACTTAATAGCTCAGGAAGGAATTGGTTGATTGATGGGGGTCTTGCCTTGTTCCAGCATTCCGGGCTGATGCTTTTCGAAAAAACGAGAGAGTTTGCAATCTACGGAATGAGGTTCGACAGAGCTGCTTATTAAAAGAGTAAGTCCCTTAGGCACTTGGCGGGTTCTCTGGCTTGGATTCGAATCTCAATCCAATCTTGGACAGTGAAAGCCCTACGCTCAAGGAGGTCGCCTCGTGAGATCGAAGAAAGCTCTCATGCTGCTCCTGATTCTAATGCCACTGGTCTCTGGTGCTTTTCTATCCCATTCGACAACGCATGATCTTAGTCCTCAGGTAAGACTTGCCGATGTCGGTGACGGTGAGGTAATTGAGTTGGGCCCTGACGAAACCCTGCACAAGTTTACTCTGTCTGACATGCCAACAGTGAGAGAAGGTACAGGTGCGCCACTGAATGGTTCAGAATACGGGTCACGCACTGACATGTTCCCATCTGAATCCATAATGTACAATTCAACTAGTAGATCTACAAACCACGTGAATCTGACAGTGCCAATAGCGAAACACTGGGAGGCCTACGAGGTCTTTGCCAACGTTACTAGTCTCACTGAGAATCGAACATGGCTTCTCAATCCCAGTTTTGACAATTCCGGAAACTGGACATATGGTACTCACAACGAGATGCCTGGAGTGAACGCAATCACCTCTGAATGGGACTCGAATGGACACGGTGCGGGTGATGGTTCAACGAGGCACCAAATCTTCGGTGACCCGTCGCGAACATACGACTTAGGCGACAAGGGGTACGCTACACAGAACATCTCATTGTCACTTGGTGAGATAGTATGGGTTGGTGTGAGTCTTGATTACTACGCCAGATTTCCGCCCTTGCCCGGAACACTGACTGGTTACTTCGAGTTGTTCGTATCATTAGGAGACCCAGATAAGGACCCAGACGATGATGGCGAACGGGATCCTGACTATTTCTGGTCAATTCAGTTCAATGAGATCCAACAGGACTCTGTATGGTACTCAACTGGAATCGTGGAAGTAGACACTTCAATCACCGATTTCCAGAACGCCGAAATATGGGCTGGTCTCCGTTCAGTCGACGATGTTCGGTATGGTAGAAATAGGGATCCAGAAGGACGCCTTGACAACATTGAGATCTACATCAAGTCCAAGGCGACCCCGGGCCAACTGAATCTGAAGACAAATGATAAAGATGTAGAGGGCACGACTCCTGGACAAGGTCAGCTGAGATTTCCAGTGGGAATCAATGAGATGAAGGGGACTGCATACGCGGACTTCTCATGGACGCCAATACCTGCGACTCCAGATCCCAATCGAGACATCACTGTCGACTTGGATGTTACACTTACTGCATACGCTTGGAGCTACAATGACTTTACGAAGAATAACACGGCTTCATTGACAAACGGGTCGTTATACTCCGTGTGGAACGCCACAGATGTAGATTGGGAAACCAATTTCCTAGCCATTGTCCCTGAGGGGTATGAGAATGAGTATTTCTTTAGTCTGTCAATCCCTGATAACAGGGATGTGTATACGGTGGCTGAACCGGACTTCCGGCACGTCAATCTGACAAGTGGGTGGACTTTGGGAGATCCTCTCGATGGTGCTGTCAACGTTTCTGTGTATGATATCACAACTACCAGTCAGAATGGCTTCTGGCTTGTAAAAGGCACGTCACCAAACATGATTACGAATCTCCAAGTATGGAACGACGATACAAGCCAATGGTTGGGTACCGAGAAGTTCGGCGCAAACAATAACACCCGTTTTAGGGCCACGTTGAGTTCCTCCTACGCCGGAAACACCGTATACTTCACGGTCTATGACCCTGACGGAGCCGTATGGATTGAGCAACAAGCAGTAGTCGATTCTTCCGGGTACGCCACTACGAGTATGGTAAACCTCGATGCCTACAACGCTTCAGTGGGTGCATGGGAAGTACAGGCCTTTGTGGATGACTCAGTTTCAGGTGGAGGCTCAATTAACAACCTCGGATACTACCGAAGAGGCTTCAGTATCGGGCATGGCACCAGTATGTCAGTCAAGTATCCGGTGGGCTCAGACGTTTCTTGGAATGTCACAGTCGTTCACGGCACGTGGGTGCTGCTTCAACTTAGAGTCAATGACACCGATAACGGAGATTTCCTGCCGGGTGGAACAATGACCTATTCATGGGCAGCTGGTTCCGGTGCTGTCAGCGATCTAGGTACAGGCGAATACAGTGTAACGCTCGATACGGGTCTCCTCGCTAGCAACGGTGAGTATGACGTAACACTCCAGTGGAACAAGGGATACTACGACCCGCTGGTTCGCACTTTCAAGATTGTTGCGATCCTTAACACAGATCTCTTCTCCAGTGATGCTCCCGGAATTGACGTCCCTAGTGGATACATAGCCCAGTTGAGTTTCAGCTTTCGAGATCAGTATTCGCAAGGTATCGCAGATGCTGAACTGACGACTAACTGGTCTTACCCGTATACGGTTACACAGGTAATGGGACAACCAGGGGACTACACCGTTGAATTGAACACAACTGGGGCCCCTCTAGAAACATTCCTTGTCAGTTTCACAGCGAGCAAGGACTACTATGAAACTCGTACGGTAATCCTGTCCATCCAAGTCCGGGAATTGCACACCTCGGCAATCCCGTCCACGAGTCTCCTATCATTGCCAGTCGGCTATATCAAATCATTGAGAATTACTTATACTGATTCAGACTCTGGAAGTCCAATCAGCGGAGCTGCTTGGGCTATCAGGTGCAACTGGTCCGACATTCACTCCTTCGGTGACCAGAACTACACAGTTGTCGAAACCGGGACACCGGGAGAGTATGAGGTGACCATATACTCTGAGGATACCGATGTACTTGGTACGTACAGCGTGGTGTTCAATGTCGAAATGCCTGGTGCTCAGAATCACACCTTCATCGCTACACTGGTTTTGAAGACGCATCTCACTTCATTCTCTTTGGTGAACCCCATAGATCCCACCCCATACACTGGAAATGTCCGCATTCTCGTCTACTACTACGACGCGGATGCCGATGCCGGCATAGAGAACGGGACGTCTGTCGGCTACTTTGTTGATATTGAAGTTAGGAGCTCCACCTTGCCATTGGTCAATTTCGCTTGGGCAAATGGAACGGTGCATGGGGAGTACATCCTCCTACTATCTGCCGCCCAGTGGGGTTCAATCGGTGACAAGGACTTGACGATTTTGTGTAACTGGACCGGACCAACTGTCAAGTTCTACAACAGGACAATCAGTACCAGTGCGAGAATCACAGGTGCTCAAACGCAGTTATTCATGGGAGATAGCCCAGTGATGACTCCGTATGGAGAGAACGTTTCATTCTCAGTCGTATATTGGGACGTTGGTGGAGGAGTGGGTGTCGTGAACAGCACTGGACCCTATGCAGGCAATGTCCATCTCTATGTCGATGTTCTGACGTCAGGTCAGTTGCTGACTCAGAGCCTAATGATGATAACAGAGGTGAACGCCATCATCAATCCAGGGGAGTACAGGATTGAGTTCAACACCACCTATCTTAGCGGGCTCATCAGTTGTGATCTGAGAATCTGGCTCAATTGGACGAAGGCTGCTTTGCCCTACTATAAGAACCAGACACTCCTTCTGACAGTCTACGCCACATATCGTCAGACGACTGTAGGCTGGACGCCGATGCCAGTCACTCCTTACGACGAATTTGTGAACCTGACTCTTACGTATCAAGATGCACTTTCTACGGAGAATATACGTGACAGTCCAAGCCTCTTGATATCTACACCTGGTTATGCATTCAGCTTGTTCTATGAAGGGGACGCTACCGCCGTTTTCAAGATACAAGTGAGCACTTCCGCATTTGGAAGTCCCGGCACACACACATTCCAGGTCGACATCATTTGGTCTGGCAGCCCCTTCTACCAGAACAAGACAGGCATGGTCATTCCAATCACAGTTAGAGAACGTCACACTCAATTCACACACGGTTCATACGCGCCAGTCCAATACAGCAACAATCTCACTATCATATTCACATACCTTGATCTTGATGACTTCCCATATACAGGCGTAAGTGGAGGAACAATTACGCTTGACTCCAGCCTGGGAGGTTTCTATTCCGTCTGGGACAATTCGGATGGAACGTATACACTGAAGCTCAACACTTCCGCATATCTGTCACTCGGTACGTTCCAAGTGAACGCTACTATGACATATGGCGGTGTAAGATTCTGTGCCGACGCTACTGACACGTTCTATCTTACAGTCGCAAGAAGAATCACTCAGCTTACTGGAGATCTACCCCAGCCGGCACCTTTCCTGACCTTAGCAAATCTCACTGTACACTATATCGATGACTCGACCAGTCGGGGAATCATGAATGCAGATGTATCGCTCTTCAGTGCGACAGCAAGCCAACCACTGGTTCAGGGAGTGACTTTCTGGGTGGTCAATCTTGCCGATGGAGTGTATGAGATTGGTGTCGACACAGGTGCTTTGGATGGCTTTGGGTCACACATAATCGACGCTACATTGAGTTGGAGCGGGCCTCCCTTCTACCAGCAGCGAACAATTAGTATTACCGTCGAAGTCACTCGCAGGTCCGTTTCATTTGGCGTATCCAAGTCTCCTGTAACTACGCCTTTCAAGGAGCTGGTGGTCTTCGAGATATCCATAACAGATTCTCTCACCGGAGCTCCAGTTCTACTCAACAAGTCGGTTCTGCTAGTCACCCATGGAAGTGGAACGGAGGTCCCGCCATCGCAGTATACTCTTGCAGGTTATGGCGAGTTCTATACAATATCTATCAATTCAACAGTTCTGACAAGTGTACTTGTAGCAGATCATCCGATTCAGGTCAAGTTCTATTGGGGCGATTGGTCGCCGTTCTATGCAAACGCAACAACATCAACACTGGTAACGATTGGACCTAGATTCACTCAAGCGACTGTGCTTTCCACTCCCCCGGCATCGTATTCATTCAACTTGACAGCCTTAGTCAAGTATAGTGACTATCTATCAGGGTCACCCATCACAAACGCAGCTGTGTCAATTCTATGCGTAAACGACACAACATTTGCAAGATGGATCATCGACAACGGTGACGGAACCTACTCAATCATTGTGGACACTAATGACCTATCCGGCATTGGTAGGTACTTCTTTGAAGCGAACCTTACGTGGCTAGGGTCGCCGTTCTATCGTGACGTCATTGGCGTGGAGTTCAGTGTGGTGGTGACTCCGGTGGCAACAGTTCTGAATTTCGCCTTGCCTTCAGGAGTAGTATACTATCTGGGCGACATAGTATACGGAAACATCACCTATTTTGACGTGACCACCGGCCTAGGCATTGATGGTGCAGAGGTTGCTACTAATTGGACCATCCGACATGGAACCGAGAGTACAATTACGCCAATGGGTAATGGCATCTACCAACTTGTCATTAACACCTCCACTCTCGATGCTAAGATCTACACATTCTCTGTCAATGCATCCAAGTTCCAGCACTTCAACAGGTCAATTACCACTGACATCCTGCTTGCCGCAATTCCAGTCGAGATTGAACTTCAGTTTGCACCTACAGACCCAACTTGGGGTGACGTGCTGGAATTGAGTGCCAATGTCACAGATGCAAGAACCGGTCAGCCAATCCTGGGAGCCGCTGTGAACCTAACCATAGCCTCAATCGCATATGACATGGTCCACCAGGGAGGAGGCATATACAATGCCACTGTCCCAACAGGTTCGTTTGACAGTGGGGAATACTCTATCTTGATCACATCCGTGCTCCTCAATCACGAAACCAGGCAGAAGACCTTCCAGATACGCATCCAGAAGGTGGCTGCCAATATCATTGCAAGCATAGACCCACTGGTCAGTGTGAATGGTCAGTCAATCACGATTGAAGTTGACTATTTCATTCTCTCAAACTCTACACCAATCTCGGTCGGAGTAGTCACGTATTCATGGATTGGAGGGTCGGGAACTCTCTCATGGCAACCTGCCCAGTTGAATTACACTGGTCAATTCATTGTCGATAATGCGCCAGTAGGAAACCATCAGATTCTGGTTCAGGCGTCTTCAAGCAACTTCAAGACAGTGAGTGTTGTGCTCACAATAGAGGTCAGGGAAACAAATACGGGGATGCGAGCCTATCAGGACAATACTGTGCTGTCAGGGGTCTTCGGTGACCTGGTGAATGTGACAGTCTACTTGAACGACACAGACGTCGGCCGGCCTGTCACAGGTGCAACTCTGACCTATGGAGTGGGTACTATTGTTGGAAGCCTTACAGACCATGGAAACGGGTACTACAGCGTTGGCGTTCCAACAGGCTTGCTTGAGATTGGTGTGTCGACTCTTACCGTGGCCAGTGTCAAAGATGGCTTCACTCCATCCTCACTGCAGTTCACGCTCACCGTGGAGAAGGTACCAACTAATGTCGTGATACTGTCAAATGCTGTCCTAGAGAAGTACTATGGAGAGAATGCAACCTTCCTACTGATGTACAGAGATTCTCACAATAGTGTTGGCATTCCTGGCGCGACCTCAGGATTCATTCTTGAGAGTGTCACGGGCTCCCTTGTCGATCTGGGGAATGGCAACTATGAACTGATAGTCAACACAACTGCGGTTGTGGCCGGTGTGGTCGCCCATGACATCTCGGTAAGTTTCGTGAAGGATGGATACACATTCACATCAGGACTTGTGAAACTTGTCGTGCGTCCTATACCGACAGAAGTCCTTGGACCGAGATTGTTCTCAGTTCCTGTCGGCGATGACTATAGTCAATCGTTCCAGTTCTATGATTCACTAAATGGCGAGCTGCTTGATGGAGCCACGGCTACAGCTATTTGGGAATTCGGCTCCGATTCGCTCACCCCGACCGGAAACGGGACATACGTCTTTGGGCCGGCTGTGACAGGAATCCCAAGACTAGAGATTCGTGAAGAACCTTACATCCTGAAGATCCAGATGACAAAGGGCAACTACAGTTTTGGCAACGTGGAAATCAGAATGACCATTAGGGAAATTGCCACCGAGATCGTTTTCGACACCTTCCCGAGTCTTGTCGTGACAGGAGTAGACTTCGAAATCAGGCTCAGGTTCATGGATGTGGACCACCAAGTCCCCATCTTTGATGCAATCAACGTAACAGATCATTCTCGACTCACACGCTTGGTGGATCAGGAATATGTGCTCGAAGATGGCACATACGTGTTTGTCTTCAGATCGCTAATACCTGGATACACCCCTCTCGTGATCAGTTTCTCGAAGATAGACTACCAAACTGCAACCTACACCTTCGATGTATACTCGCGACTTTCTCCAGAGGCACAGGCGATGGCGAACACCGTCATGGGAGCTGGGTTGCTGCTCATCTTCATCGTCGGTGCTGCTGGCCTTTACGTGAGAGTCCTATCAGTCCCCAAGCTGCTTCGGATCCTGAGGAGGATGGTATCCAATCTTGCAAGGGGAGTGATCCCCGATCCTGCTGCAGTCAGGAGCAGAAGAGAGATGATTCTTGAGGACATGAACACCGATCTCAAGTCGGTTGAACTGTCTAAGACTCTGGATGACATTGCAATGGACACTCTTGAAGTTGGTGCACTAGATGTGCAGAATCTTGTTGATGAGCTAGCCCAGGTCATAGGCCTCACTGAGGCGGACATCGCAGTGATGATGTCTGATCTGGAGAGGATGCGGCCCAGCGAGCGTGCAGGATTCATAACTGAGGTACTGAAACAAGAGCGTGCGCGAAGAGCCAAGGAGCTGGCAGAAGCAGAGATTGCCGAAGAAGAGGTCGCTGTACCTGAAGAGGCCAAGCTCTCAGAAGAGGAGCTTGCCGACCTGAAGGAGCGTCTGCTGAAACTTGGCATCGAAGAGTCCGAAGCAGACATCATGGTCGAACAGGCCAGAAGCCTCACTCGTGCTGAGATTCGGGCACTGCTAGAAGAGATAGGAGGCTTGGAAGAATGAAACAACCATGGAAGTCAATTATGCCATTGTTTGTCATGGCTATCTTCATTCTTCAACTTGCGTCATTCGATGGTGCGGCTATTCCAAGCACATCTCTGCAGAATGAACTTGTCGATCTGGGCGGCGGCAGGTCTATCGAGGTTAGTCCCGAAGAAACACTTCATAGATTTGCACTGACAGACCAAGGGCTGATTGAGTGGAATGGGATATCTGATGGTCTGGTAGGTCAAGAACATGGCAGCCGAGATGATTCCTTTGGACCCATTAGTCTGGACTATACTCCTCTAGTAGGTACTGAGAATACGTCTATGTCAGTTCCGTTTGGAGCAGACTGGGAGGCCTACGAGCTTGAGGCTCGTGTTTCCGATATCACAGAGAATCGCACTTGGATCACAAACGGGGAATTTGATAGCAGCGCCAACTGGACAGTTGGAACTGTAGGTGCGGGCAGCGGGAATAGTACCGTTTCTACCTATTGGGAGAGTGATGGGCATGATGGTGATCCATGCATGTACTTTGAGATCGACTCGACAACCAGTTTCGGCGGCTTCTGGAGATATGACCAAGATGACAGGGGATATGCCAGACAGACAATGGAGTTGCCAAGGGGTGAGGTTGTCTGGGCCGGAATCAGTTTTGACTATCAGTCAGGTACTTACAGCGGGAGCTGGACTTGGGCCCTATCCATGGCGCTCTATGTTGTCATTGAAAGCAGCAACCCATCCGATTGGGACTGGAGACTTGTTCAGACAGACATGAGTGTAGAGGGTGCATGGAACAGCACTGGACTCATGACCATTCCAGTTTCAAACTTCAATACACCAACTGATCAGAATGTCACAGTAGAGGTCGGCTTTTGGAGCATGACCAGCGAGGGATTCAGCCCAGATCCTAATCCATATGCAAGAGTGGACAATTTCGAAATCTACATCAAAACGAGAGCAAAGCCCAGTGACATAAATCTTCAGATGAATGGTCTAGATGTTGTGGATGATATCACGTGGGGCATTGGTACCGTGACTCAAGAGCCTGTGGTGCCATGGCAGACAAGTCCAGTTTCACTTGACTTCACTTGGTGGCCGACTCCGCTTTCCCCAGCACCATCTGTGCCCATAGCCATAGAACTGTCCATCGACACCAGACTGTTCGCTAGAAGGATAGACATCGTAACTGCGTATGAGCTAAGCCCGACATCCTATGGCCAGAGATTCACTGTGACCAACGGATCTACGGTTGAGTATACCACGTATTTCTTTGCAAATATACCCTCAGGATATCTCGACCACTACTTCTTCAACATGTCACTACCATCAGATAGGGACGTCTATCATGTTGGACCTCCATTGGACCTTCTGAATAATCTGACAACCGACTGGATAGGAGGCAACCCCGGAGACGGATATCTGAATGTGTCTGTATATCAAGTTGACCCAGAACTTGGCAAGCAGGGCGCATGGTGGATAAAGAGCGCAGCCCCCAACATGATTTCCGACATTGACCTCTATGACTATGCGAATTCGCAATGGGCCCAGTCAATCGACTTCCGTGCCGGCAACTCGTCACGAATAAGAGTCTACACCGACCCATCGTTTGAAGGAGCAACAGTTAATGTGACCCTGTACGACCCAACAGGAAGCTCCTGGTTGAACCTTACCGCAACAGTTGACTCACTTGGACAAGCCACAACTCAACGCTTTACACTTGGGTCAAATGCAACAGCGGGGACCTGGGTTGCCCAGGCTATTGTGAGTGATTCCGACGTAGGAGGCATCTGGTACTCTACGGGATTCTTCAAGAGAGCGTTCACAATCACGCATGAATCCGAACTGATTCTCGATCATCCTCTGGACGCAGTAGGCTCCTGGTTGACCAATGTTACTCATGGTGACTTGATGCTCATCATTCTCAGGGCAAATGACACTGACAGCGATGTGTTAGTACCAGGAGGTGTGCTGACTCTGGATTGGGCGCTTGGAACGGATACATTTGATGACAACGGCAACGGAGAGTATACAAAGGCAATTGATACATCCCTTCTGCCAACAAAAGGACAATACGTCATGAACCTGACTTGGACAAAGGACAGCTTCGATACTTCAAACGCAACACTGCTTGTCAACGTAAACTATCCATCAATATTGAGTTCCCCTGACTACCCCGGAATCACAGGACCAATAGGATATGATCAAACTATCATGGCGACCTACTCAAACACAAATGGTACAGGAATCGATGGTGCGGCAATGGTCTGCAATTGGTCCAACCCATATACAGTTACACCGATGGGTGGCGGCGATTATGAGTTCCTGCTTGACACGTCAGGTATTGGTCCTGGCCAATATCCAGTGATGTTGAACGCCTCCGCACCATTTGTTAATCCACAGACATTAGTCCTGTACGTTCAAGTCCGGGAGGTCTACAACTCAATATCATACTCTGCTAACGAGCTATCAATCCCGGTTGGAGAAACAGAATCATTCCTCCTTACGTGGACAAACACTGACACCGATGAGAGGATTCTCGATGGAGAGAGCTACATATCCTGCAATTGGACTTCGTTCCACCGCCTGGGTGAGAGCAACTACACTGTTTCTCATCTGGGTAATGGGGTCTATAACATAACTATCTACACAGAGTCCGATGATCCTCTGACAACAGGGAACGAGTTCTACACGGCCACTTTCAATGTAATGCGGAAGGACTTCCGGAATCATACTTTTGACGTCAAGGTCAGAGTTCGAAGTCACAACACCTTGTTTGTGCTCGACGAACCTGTTGAGAACACAGAGTACGGTACAGACATCATTGTACTGGTCTTCTATCAGGATGCCGACATGTTGGAGGGCATAGTGAATGACACTGGAGAAGTCCGGTTCGCTATAACATCGCCAGACATTGGCAGTGTTAAGTTCTCGGTTCAGAACTCGTTGCTTGGAGCCGGTCACTATAACACTAGTATACCGTCACAACAGTGGGGTAGCATAGGCTGGAAGAACTTCACCATCCAAGTCACTTGGCAGGGTGTTGTGACCAAATACTATAGTCGTAATATCCAGACTCGTGTGAGAATCACAGGCACAGAAACGAATCTGTTCCTTGAGGTTGCTCCTACAGCGACCTACTACCTTGATTTGGTGACCTTCACGACGACATATGCAAACATCAATGGTACCAAGATATCTAACACAACCGGCCATGTCCTTCTGGCAATTACGCCACTGACTTCAGGACATCCTGTGACACAGGCGTACTTCATAGTAGCAGAGTCTGGAACCGACCCCGGTTCATACAAATTCCAACTCGACACTTCCGGCTTTCAGTCGATTGGTGTCTTCGACTTTCAACTTGACTTCATGTGGACAAGCGGGCAATCGCCCTTCTATGAGAACCAGTCGATGACTGTTTCTCTTGTGGTCCTATCGAGGCCAACCTATGTCGACTATGTTCCCGTACCTGCAACACCCTTCTATGAAACTGCTGATTTCACATTCAGCTATGTGGATCTGCTATCGACCGCAAAGATTCCTTCATCTCCACAATTGGAGATCAGCTTGAATGAACCAGGAGTCTCCTATTCTGTTTCCTATGATTCTGGTTCGTTCACAATGGCCATTGATACAGACTCACTAGCAGGAATCGGAACGTTCGTGTTGAATTTGAATCTGACGTGGACAGGTGAGCCTTTCTACGAGTCGATCTCAAGCTTCCCGTTCATGGTCGAAGTCATTCAAAGGACAACTCAGCTAACACATGATCCGTTTGAGTTTCCACAATGGGGGAACAATGCCACCATTGTGTTCAATTACACCGATTTGGTTGCACATAGCACCATTGGAATGTCAGGAACTCTCGTCCTCAACATCACTGTTGGCTACTACGCAGTACAGTATCTTGGGAGTGGACAATACCTGGTTGTGCTAAACACTTCAGCGCCCTCCTTTGGGTCAGACGGAACATTCATTCTCAATGCCACCATCCAACACACTGATCCCTATTTCGCCGATGCATCCAGATTCTTTGGATTCACAATACTAAAACGCTCTACCCAGTTTGGATATGAGAATCCAGACCCTACGCCCTACCTGGACAACGTCACCTCTGTTGTTTCATACATTGATGACAGCACGGGAAGAGGAATATCTGACGCATCCGTTAGTGTGACAAACAATGTTTCGGCCCTCATACTCGACACAAACTACTGGGTCACATACTTAGGAAACGGCCAATACCGTATCGAGGTCGATAGTGTTGCGCTTTCTGCCCCTGGTGTCTACGTGTTGAACGTCACCTCAACCTATTCAGGTGCTCCGTTCTACCTACCACAAAGCAGAAACGTCAATGCGAGAATCACCGAGCGCACGACTCAGATCATCATCACCCAGACCCCGGGTGATGTGCCCTATCTGGAGAACATTACAATCGGATTCCGATTTGAGGACTTTCTCACTGGGAATCCTGTTGGTATCGACAAAGGTGACATCACACTTACACATGATGTGTCAATGACACCAATTACCTCAGGCCAGTACAACCTCTATGATTTCGGTACGTATTATGAGATTGTGTTCAACTCGACAATCCTCAGCCCATCTTCGTTGGTGAACGGACACCAGATACATCTTGACATTGGCACAGGACCAGTTCCTCCATACTATGGATTCCGGAGCATCACTACGTTCGCATCAACAACCGAAAGACAGACTCAGATATTCTTCCCCCTTGTCGAGGATACCCCGTACTTCGAGAATCTAACAATGGAACTGGATTTCGTTGATTTCTTGACAGGAAACGGAATCGAGGGTGCGACACTTACGTTGAGTACTTTCAACTGGAGCGTTCCCGAATACCAGGTAATCGAGCTAGGTGCAGGGAAGTACCGAGTGCTGGTGATTAGCACCGTCTTTGGTAGCACAGGGACTGTCTACTTCAACGTGACTCTTAGCAGACCGGGAATCCCGTTCTTCGCAGAGAGGACAACGGCGAACGTACCGGCGACCATACGGCTAGTTCAAACAGCAATGGTTTCTGAAACTCCAGCACCTGGTTCCACAGGAGTTGGGGTTCCGATCAACGTCACGCTGACTCTGAAGGACTTTGACCATGATGTCCCGCTCGCGGGGGCAACAATAACGACTGACTGGTTCACACGATATGGTACATCATTCTCAATCATGGAAGTTGGTAATGGAGTCTACATGATCACACTGAACATGACGGGCCTTATTGCTCAGGACTACCCGTTCACAGTCCAGGCTGACAAGACGTTCTATGCGCCTGCAAACATAACAGTAGTTGTGACACCAGGTGCGGCATCATTCGAGATTCTGATACACAAGAGTACATACTATGCACTATGGGGTGAGCTGATTGATGTCCGTGTAGACGTGAGAGAGGACTACTATCATTCTCTCGTACCCGGGGCAAATGTGACGATGCTCTGGAATAATACAGTCTACAACTTCAGTGATTTGGACAACGGTACGTACTCTCTTCTGCTCTATACCTCAGACGCCAACTTCGGAGTCCATGAACCTCAAATTACTGTTTCAAGGCGGTATTACTCCGATAGACAGACATCATTTACAATGGTAGTCTCCAAAGCCCCTGCACAGATTGTGAGCGAGCTTGCAGTCGTACAGGTAGTCGTCGACACCACAACGAACTTCACAGTCTACCTCAACGACACGGTTTCGAATGCTCCTGTCATCGGTGCTTCGGTCTTCATGGAGCTGAACAACACTGTATATCTACTCTTCTACAATGGCACTCCAGGTTACTACGAGGGAACCATTGATGCAACTGGCTTTGACTTCGGACCTTACGAGATAACTCTGAGTGCCGCATCTGTCAATCATGACTTCCTTGATACAGTGCTTGAGATTAGTGTGGTGCCAATACCAACCGATATTGGGCTTGTTGGTGGCCTGACTTCATTGTCAGTCATCCTTGGAGACAGTCTACTTGTGCGTGCAAACTACAATGACACATACTACGGTGGTTTCATTGCGGGCGCCACCATCAACTATACAGTTGGTAGTTTCACAGAAACACTCACTGAGGAAGCGAACGGGACCTACTGGGCCTTAATAGACGTAAGTAGTCTAGGGGCACAAGCTATCCAGCTCAGGATCGTCGGGACAAAGGCCGGCTATTCAACTGCCAGCAGGACCGTTGTGCTCAACATTCTTGCCATCCCAACAGAAGTGACTGTGAACACTCCCCTCAGGGACGGTTATCACGGAGACACTGTTCAGTTCACTTTCCACTACAACGATACCCACAACAACCTGCCACTTCCAAGTGCAACTGTGGACGTTCTGTGGGAAGGAGCCAATGCAAATGTGACCGACCTTGGCAACGGCTACTACTTCGTCGAGACTGCGCTCACACCGATTTCTCCGATACTCTACGATGTGGATGTGAGATTCAGCCTTCATGACCATGCGACCTTCACCTTGACAGTCAGTATTGTGATCATTCCAACGCCAGCACAGATCATCGCTCCTGCTTCTGTTTCGGTCCCCGTGAACGATACGTCTGAGGTGTACATCAACGTCAAGAATCTCCTGACGAATGAAACTGTCACTGGATTGCCAGGTTCTGCATACTGGGACGTCTACGGCGAACAGGCTCTTGGGATACGCGCGAATGGAAGCTACATCCTGACGATACCTGACATCTATCCAATGCAGACCTACAGGATTGATCTTGCCTTCTCAACCTCAATCTATGATCTGAGTCCAGTCCAGATAGAGGTCACAATTCGTGCTATTCGTACAGAACTCAGGATCGACAACACAACCATCGAAACAGCGCCGGGAGCGGTCCACACTGTCAATGTTGTCTATTATGATCTTGATCATGATGAATTCGTCAGTGGTGCCGAGATCAACGTCATGGAGTCTGATGATTTCGTGTATGAGGGGTACACACAGGAAGGGAATACCTACGTAATCACCATCAGGATTGTTGCAGAAAGAAGCTTCAATGTCACAATCACATTCTCGAAGGAGAACTACGAATCAGAGATCTTGACTCTCGATGTGAAGTCAGACATCACACCCGGTCAGCAGCTTGCTGTGGCCTTGCAGTACGCAGGCGGCTTCCTCATGGTTCTTTTCGCGATGCTGATTGTTGGCTATCTAAGGATTTGGAGCATACCTAAACTGGTTCGTCAAATGAATAGAATGATTCGAGACCTCAGTCGTGGAAAGATCCCGAAGCCACCAACCGTGCCAGACAGACACTCAATGGTAGTTTCAATCATCGATGAAGAGTTTGTAGGGACAACTGTGAGGAAGGTCCCAGAGGAGATTGCGGTAGTGAGCATAGAGGCCATCGTTCCTGACGTGGAGGAGCTGCTTGCACACCTGGCTGCGATCACTGGTTTGGGCGACAAAGAGCTTGAGGCCTTCCGTCAAGATCTTGCCAGAATGAGAGCAAGTGAGAGACCAGGCTTCATTAGAGAGGTGATTGAGCAGGAGGAGGCTCGTCGAGCCGAAACACTAGCCGAAGATGAGGAAGCGAAGCGTCCCGAAGAGGCGAAGGAAATCCTCGAGCAGAAGCCTGAGGAGCTTGAAGAACTAAGAGTCAAGCTACGAAGAAAGGGAATGTCAGAGGACGAGGTCGACATCATAATCGAACAGGCCAAGGGACTCTCCAAAGCGGACCTCGAGGCCCTCCTAGACAGTCTTGGTATCAGGTTGTAGGGAGCTCGACATCCAGACCGAAGCGTCGTGCCCGGTCTGGATGTTCTCACTGGCTTGAGTCAACTTCCCTGTGGATCAACCTATCTCGTAATCTGGTAGCTCTTGACCTGTTCGTACAGCCGATTCGCACTTCCTTTCTTCTCGAAGTGGTCACGAATTGGCTGTACCATCTTGTCTAGATAGATGGTCATCGCATTCTTCAAGTCCAAGGGGTGAAGCTCTCCTGCAACGTAGCTCTTCATGAGATCTTCATAGTTGGCGAACTCGATGTCCCCTCCGAACTTGGCCTTTCGTTCGACCTTCATACTATCAAATAGCTTGAATACCATGTGCTTAGCATAATCGAGCAGTGGATTTCCACTGACCTCCTTTGGAGGGCAGTACGCCGCTAATACCTTGGCATGGATATCCTCCTCAGAATCATGCATGAATATACTAGACGATGGTTTGCTCTTGCTCATCTTTGTCTTAATCATGTGCCAGTCGCGGCTTATTTCATCTTGAATCCCATCGGGCTTTTTTGCCCCCTCGAGATTGATCAGCATGTGGTGACTGATAACGACGGGCTTCCAGAATCCCAGTTTCGGCCCAACCTCCCTTGCAAGCATGTTTGCTCTACGCTGATCCAGTCCGAGTTGGGTTATGTCAGCTTCCAGATGGAATATGTCCGCCGCCTGCATCACCGGATAGAAATACTGAGCAACCTCTGACATCTCCCCTTCCTTTCTTCCCATTATGGTAAGTGCTCTGGTAGCCCTTGCCACCGTTGTGACTTTCGCTATCCTCACAACTCTCTCCCAGTATTCAATTGAGTCCATTGCATCAGATGCAAACAAGAATTCTACCTTGTCTGTTGGAACTCCAGCGGCCTTCCAGACCTCAATGAAGTATTCTCCGGTCGTCCTTATCTTATCTAGGTCGCCATCCATTTTGTTGTTTATCCAGGCAAACCAATCGGCGAGCCATATCTTGAATCTGATCCCTGCTTTGACAAGGTCCTTGAGCAGGAGAGGGCGGTAGACACCGAATGGAATATGAGCTAGTCCAGATGGCTCGAAACCATCGTATGCGATTGGATGCTTCTTCTCTTCCAGTAGAAGTTTCAGCTCTTCCATCGTTACTATTTCTTCGCCTACGCCTGCAATGAGTCTGACTCTTTTCTCGAGGTCCATGTATCAAAGGATTCAATGAACTCTTCTTAACTGTTCTCACGGGTCAGTCTACTTGCTTTGACCTTCGCCTTCTAGTCACGATGCCCAGAGCTAGGAATCCAACAATGACACTGAACCACAGTGTGACGAAGCGTATGATTATCGTGGCAGCTCCCGCTATCACTTCTGCTGTCATTTCAGGCAGGCCCAAGAGTAGAATGATCAATGCAATACTGGTGATCTCGTAGGTTCCGAGACCTCCAGGTAGGAAAGACAATGCGCCTACTACAGATGCAGTTGAATGAATGAAAGTGGAGACCATCAGGAGATTCAATGAAGATACGGTCAGAGAGGGAAGTCCCACTCCTGTGAGGAGGGAGAGCAGCAACCACAGTTCTATGCACTCCATGAACCAACCGGGAACACTGATTGTAGTGCTGAGGACCATTGGTTTCGGGGAGAGGGTCTTTGCCATTGTATCTTCAATCAGTCCAACGCTGTTCTTGAATCTCTTGAGAGGCCCAAAGGAAGTCATCCTTCCAAGAAAGATGTTGTAGAATCTAGGTTGACCTAGCATTATTGCTCCTACCAAGACCACTCCGCCGAGAATGAGCACAGTTCTCAATTGATCCACGCCTGACAGTCCAATCACAAGGCCGGCCATAGCAAGGATTACCATTGCCAACATGTCCGTTACTCTCTCTGAAGCCACCACTGGTACCGTCTTGGCAATGGGTGTTCCATCCAAGTCATTGATGAAGTAGCCTTTGATGGCCTCACCTATCTTTCCCGGAGAAGTAGTAAGTGTGAAACCTGCCAGGAATATGCTGAAGCTGTCTGTGTGTGAAAGATTCACGTCAATCTGTCGTAGATAATACTGCCATTTGATGTATCGAAGCAGGTAGTTACCAAAGGAGAGCACCATCATGACTGGGAGGACCCACCACCAATCTATGGCCGCAATAGCAGCGGTTACTCGTTCAAATTCGAAGAAGAACATGATGGCTAGGTAGACCACGACTGCAGCCAAGACGAACACTATGACCTTCCGGAGACTCACAAAAGAAACTGCAGAACTCTCAGGTTCATTGGCGGGCTCAGTCATGGTGGCCACCTTCTGAGTCTCTGCCAGAGGAATCCAGGGATGTGGACGTAGGGAAACGAGGAGTGTCCAGTAATCTGCGTTCTTCCTTTCCTCAGCTCCTCAAAGATGTCCTCATACGTTTCGATATCTTGAAGCCATGTTCGCCCGTGTCCCACCTCTCTGCTAAAGTGACCGTCACTTCCTGCAGTTGTGGGCTTGCGAAGTCTTACTGCCAGCTTCTGGGCCCATGTGTTGAATATTGGAAGGAGGCATCTCGAGTTTATTCCCTCTATGAGGTCCACATGTTTTCGGATGTATTCTGTGGGTAGCCCCTTCCTGATCGCGGTGTGTTTTCGTAGTGGGTCTCTGGGATGGGGGAGCACCACCAGACCGTTCTGGTCGTGAATGTCCTCTGCTATCTCCTCAAATGTTCGGTTCTCGATTGGCTCAGTGACAAAGAGTCCAATGATCTCGCCATGGTCAGACGATTTGTACTCGCACGCATTCAGCAGGAACATCCCGCCTTTTGAAATCGGCTTCAGTATTGACGGTGCCCAGTGCTCTGTCAGCGCCACCCCTCTGAGCCCCTTCTTCTTCATCAGCTTGAACAATGACCTCGGATCATTGAATCCATCCTTCGAATGGGATGTGTGAACATGCATGTCGAAGGATGAAACCCTAGAGGCCATTCTTCTCACCTACGGAAGCGGCGGTTCTGGTGGCGGGAATATTGTCTGGAAGAACTCGAAGATCGGTTGCCAGAAGAACATGGTCACTACAAGCGTAATTATGAATATTGCTGCGCCCACGAGTATCCCGAGGTCCTTTATTGCCAGGTGTGGTTTCCTGCCGACAGGGCTTCCAGCCTGCACAAGGTAGACATAGCGTAAGATTAGGCCAGCAGCTACGGGAACGGTCATCATAACGGGCTGGGCCACAGCATCAGGGAAGTTATTGAACGTATAGAGAGCATAAAACAAGACAAACCACGTTGCTGACATTGTGATTCCGTGATCAAGCATTGAATCGGTATACTTCTCGAAAACTGGCTTGTGAAGTTTCGCTTCTTCACCTAATAGCTGGAGCTCATTCTTTCTCTTGCCAAACGCAAGGACCAGAGCAAAGAAGAACACTCCAACAACCAGCCATGATGTGAACGGCACGCCTAGGATGAAAGTCCCGGCAACGGCTCTTATAACGAAGCCGACAGCAATGACAACGACATCAATCACTGCCCACTTCCGCATGTAGTAATTGTAAAGATTCGCGTTCACAATATAGAGAAGTACTGTAAGGAGAAAGAGTCCGCCATAGGGACTAAGACCATAGAAAGCACCAATCATACCAATGCCGAAATAGGAAAGCCAGAGGCCAATCCCCAGAAGAACTACGGCCAATATCAACGCAGTATTGCGCGAAGCGCCTCCAGAGGGCAATGGTCGCATCCTCTTTTCAGGATGTGCACTGTCCTTCTCGATATCCGAAATGTCGTTCACTATGTATCCGGCGCTGGACACCAGGCAGAGGGCTACAAATCCTACGATTAGAGGTGGGTAATTCACCCAATCGAAGACTGCCGGGAGAGTTGTCCATGGCCACTGATCAGGGACCTCGACAAACACGATTGCCAGAAATATCAGCAGGTTCTTGTACCACTGCCAGGGCCGCATGAGCTTGATGTAATCTTTGACTGCCATTCCTAGTTCTCCATTCTATTCTGAATATGATTTCCACAATTCTCCCCACTCAGTTTCCTCCAAGAACCACTTCACCCACTTCCTGCCCTTCAACGGAAGCCAGATACCATCGTGATATAACCCTGACAGTTGGGTGGGTAGCCACATCAGTGGTGAGCGGAACATTAGGGTCTCCATGCCTGGGAACCTCAGGAATCCTCTATTCCAAGCAATCACAGGTGACTTTCCTGGATTCATATGAAAGTTGGGGAGGTCTTTCCAAGTTTCAAAATCGCCCACAATCTCAATCTTCTCAGGGTCCGACTCCCCTAACCCAAGCTCACTCGCCATCTTAAGCTTGTGAACACTCTCTTTATTCAGACCCATAAGTCGTGTCTGGACGGCGTCCGCAGCTACCATGTCATCTGTTGCCAACATCACGTTGCCAATCTTAGGTATCATGGTACGCGGGCCGTCTCCATCTCCGACTACTGTGCCATCAGTTAGAACGAACTCCGAATGAGATATCGTCTGCTGAAGTAACAACAGGTCAACTAGTACTTCATGGATCTTCAGATGAGCCAGATGTCTCTTCTTGGTCAAGTAGAGGCCAAAGGAGTCCTTCATTGCACCTGTCATCTGGGTGTGACCGTGAGTCTTTATGGTGGGGAGATGAATGATGTTCGTTCCAAAGATCTCTTTGGGAGCGATGATCTCTCCGAAGGTGTCCTCTAAGACAAGAGTCTTTCTTGGGAGTTTCACGTCGACATAGGTTGCCTTAATCAATGGAAGGAACCTGATTTTATGGTTCTTCATCACCTTGTACCAGTTGTTCCCCTTCGTTCCCGCATAGATGTTGGTGACCACAGTTTCATTTTCCACAGCCTGAATCTTTCTGGGGCTGTAGCCGTCTGCAATCATCTTACGAAGAAGGCCATCAAAGACGTATGGATTCGTTGAGCATGCAGGATAGAACTTGGACCAAGATAGATTCAGTTTGATGGTCGTGGCGACATCCTTCGAGACGTGCTTTTGGTAGTCTGCGAGGTCAAGAAGTCTCGCAATGTCTTCGAAGACTGTCTTTGGTGTCGTCTTGACGACGGCGACTTTTGGCATTGGTCACTCCCTCTGAATCCATCTAAGGACCACTCTTAGGTTCCTTGAAGCTGCTTCAAGTGTCCCCTATGATGACCTTAAGAACTTGCCTCAACTTGTACCTTTGTACTATCTCTCAGACCATACAGCTAGATAGGTACTGCCTCAGCAATCAGGTCATCTTGAAGTCTAATGACCTTAGGACTTACTCTTCCATTGTATGGTGTGCTGAAAACGCTGATCAGTTTCCCTTCGAAGAATCGCTTGTATCCGTTCTGAAAGACCTCATGAGCCCGGATCATCAGTCTAATCCCCAGGTTCTTCACGAACTCGCTGAAGGCAAGACGACCAAAGGTACGTGTTCCACCTCCACGCATATTCGACCCAAAGTGAAAGTCTGCTTCAACCGGGTCATTCCAGACAAGCTGAAAGGCAATTGGATTCTCTAAGTCGATTGAATGGCGGTCTATTGAGAGAATCTGTTCTCTAGATCTGACGCCTTCAGGTACTCCTCCATGACAGCAGAAGACACCGCTTGAGCTAAGACCTGCAAGAGGAAGAGCTTTGAAGACCTCACAGTAGTTGTCAAATAGCTTGGTTGAATATTGGCTCTTTACGACATCGTAGAAGCCGTACATTCTCGCAACCATTTTCGATTCATGGTTTCCTCGCAACATCAAGACGCGTTTTGGATGCTGGATAGCCATTGAGATTACCAGGTTGAAAGTCTCAATCTGATTCATCCCTCGATCTGCATAGTCACCGAGGAAGACTAACGAGTACTCGGGTGACTTGAGAAAGGTGTCTCGTATCGCTTGGGTGCTCATGAGGTTTCCATGAAGGTCTCCTACATAGATCGTGTTCTGTGAAGGCGTTTCTACTATGTTGGGCTTCTCAGCATATAGATTGGTGACTCCAGCTATGAGCTTTTGGATCTCTTCAACAGTGAGCTTTGTTCTACCTGCAATCACATCTTTGGCTATCTGCATGTCCGCACCAGCCAGGTTTACTCCCAACCAAGAACTCGAACGACTTTCTGCACCGCTTCAGCAGGGGTTTCAGCAGGAATAACAACATCGTTTCTCCTATCATCGATTCCTGTGCCGGCCAGGCGTTCAGCCCATCCACCCGACGGCACAAGCGCAACCACTGGTCTATCTGAAAACCAGGCAATCGCCATCTCGCTAAGAGTTCCAGCAGATCCTGCAACTGCGATTACTGCATCCCCGGTCTTGGCCACCAAAAAGTTCCTAGCATAGCCAAGACCTGTAGGAATGGCCAGATCTACATACTGGTTCGCATTTTCCTTGAAGTCCGTTGGCAGAATACCTATGGTAAGTCCAGCATACTTCTTGGCTCCGCGGCAAGCTGCCTCCATGACTCCCCCAAGTCCTCCACAGACCAGCGCAATCTCTCGTCTTGCTATCTCCTCTCCGAGTTGCTCTGCCATTTCTAAGATAGACTCGTCAGAATCGGAACCACCGATAACTGAGATAGTCCTTAACTGCATCTCTAACACTCGCCTCATGTATCGTGGGTTATTTCATGCATGCGTCTTAGTCCTCTCATAATCGTATCATAGTCTGCGGGAGAAAGTCGCCCTTCGCGAACTCTTCTTTGTGCTACCGCTTGGAGCGTCCGCTCTTCGGTGCGACTTGCATAGCCCAGACGCATGAGCTTCTCGTGTACTTCGGTGGACTCCCCCAAATCTTTACGCAGCTCGAATGCGGAACACCGAGAAGACCGCTGAAGTTGCATCCTAACATGGTCAGGCAGTCCTCCAGTAGCGAATCCATATATCTTGGCCATTGTTAGTAGCGCCCTTTCTCCGACGTCTACAGAAGCCCACCCAGAGTCCATGCCTACGATACAGAGACGGGGGAACCTCGAACAAGTATTGAGGCAGTAACTGCAGATGGCGGCTTCCAGCCTAGTTTCTCCGGTACTGAATTCAATCCTGATCGTTCCCTCGTCAAGGTCAATTGCGCAATGCGTTGACGTACAGGATACTCCAAATACCTCCGCGACTTGTCGGATGAGTTCAATTTCCTCCCTTGAGCTTGGCGGCATCGACCTTGAATCCAAGATTGGGAGTTGGGCAGGGCACTCGTCTTCGTCAAGCAACGCAATAAGTGGAAGACTCGTCACTTCTTGAAACCTCTCACTGAGGCACGATGCCAATAGCTCTAAGCAGCTCGTTACACTGTCCATGTGTCGTATGTGAGGAGTCCTCCCTATGACCCGTGAAACTTTGAGTACAGCTTGGTCAAAGTCTGAACTAGGCCCAACGAAGACAATCATCAAAAGACTCCGTGCTCTTTCTGAGAGTCGAAAGAACAGTTGCTCGAACAGATCAGTTTCGTCCGGACGCAGGACCACGACAGCGCCACGATGCCCTTTCATGAAGGTTTCTGTGATGCCGTGATATCTCTCGGAAAGTGGCAAAGACCAGAGCTGCAATACCGCTTGGCAGCCGTCTTCTAACGTGCTCCTAGATACCCCTATCCCGACCCCCAAAGTAGGATATAGTTGGAACGCTGCATTTCCATTTGAGGCTCTGTTCAGGAAGCCCACCTGCAGTGCGAGGTCTGCACCCAATACCAGCGCCTTATGAATGAGTCTCCCAGTAGCGGGTGCCTCTGATGCCGAACGAATCACACTAATGGGTTCTCATTCAAGGAGAAATAGCTATGGGTGGTGGGAAAGTCGCCAACAAAAGGCCTGAAAATGGAGGTGCACAAATACGACCCTGTGTCACTCAATTGTGTCCCCTCTCCAAGAAATCTGGTGATAAAGACGATGAGGCGTATCAGGTTCAACCGACACCTACTTAGACGCGTCAGGAGCAGGCCGCGAAGCATCACGAATGACTTCCCTGTTCTCATTCCAGAATCCGGTCCCAAGGAATGTGAAGAAGAGAGTTCCTCTCTTCAAGATGACTGATGAGTACTCCGATTCAGTAATGTTCTTCTTTCGGTGATTCTCTGACGTGTTTGATAATCATGGTTGAGATCCATAGAGCATCAGATGCAGAGCTCAAGGGAGGGTTAGGATACGGAGTGAGGTATGTGGCTGATCTCACTTTCAGAGAACCCCTTGAGAGTTCTGGTTTCATTATCGTCAAGATTCCTCCTGAAATGAAGACCTCGCCCCATTCTCATAGTGTCCTGACTGAAGTCTTCGTCATAATGAGTAAGACAAGAATGGGAGTGTCAGAGACTGTCTACGACTTGAACGAGGGAGATGTTGTCGTGGTTGAGCATGGAGAATCTCACTGGTTTGAAACCCCCTCGGGGCCAGATGTGGATGTGATTGCTGTCAAGATGCCTAATCTGAAGGATGACAAGGTCGAGGAACAGCGTGACAAGCTATAGTTCATCATCCTCGTTCTCGAAGAAGATGTCCAGACGGTCCCTATCATAGGCTCTCCGAGGTGGGTTTGGCACAGCCCGCTTCAGTACGTCGTCCAGCTCGCTCCAGTCTTTGTATCTCTTCCTTCTACCGTACACGCCTGCGGCAGTGATAATGAGATAAGAAGCGACGCCGATTACGAAGAGTTCAGTCCTTGTAGCAAATGCTGACGACATGATGGCCATGGCTATTACAAATATGCCGCCGACAATCATGGTGTTGAAGAAACAGTCACATTGTATCTGCATTCCCGGAGGCCCAATTTTGAAGTCCTCGGGATCTGAGCCAGGGGCACGGTTCAGTATGTAGTTGAACCAGGAAACAGCGGCAACTGCAACAGATATGACCAGAAACACTAGAGGGTCCAACTCACACACATCCGTTCTTCAGAAGCTAGGTTTCTGGTTCCGGCTCGGCAAGTTTGAGCCAGCTGAACCCGTATTCTCCCTCATATGAGATCTCGGCGCTTTCCGCGGGGGTCAGAATCAGAACAACTGCGTACTTCTCTAGCACCTCTGGACTTGCATTAGTCAGTTTGAACTTGCCATTTGTCAGAGCTACTCGATGTCCAGTCTTTAGACTCCTTAGGTCATGATGTTCCCTTGTGTCAATGCCAACTCTCGCTTGAAGCTTATCGTTGCGTACTACCAAAGTCTCGGTTTCTTCTATGGTTTCAAGCGAAAGAACATCCATCCAGCTATGGAGCTCTTCGGGGAGTTCCGTCAAATCCACAGCTTCCTCAGTTGACATCTCTTCGATGGGTGGAATGTGTCCTTGGATTTCATTCAATATGGGGGTGATTTGATTCGTGTCCCATCCCTTCTTCACAAACATCTTCAGTGCGTGTTCCGCAATCTTCTCCAATGCTGGCTTAAAGCGATCATGAGAAGATGATGAAACCTTGTAAAGCATCAAGAATGAAGACAACGCACCTTCCTCCTTCCCATATGCAACGCCTATTTTATACGCCGTGACCACCAACTGCCAGGCATTGTCGTGTTCATCGAAATTGAGTGAGTGCTTTGCGATATCATTCAGAAGAGCAAGAGTTGCTTCGGCATACTGCAGCTTGCTCTTGGTAAGTGAGAAACCTCCCATGAACTCTCTCAAGACCTGCATGATAACGTAGAGCCCCTCCGAGGTTTCGATCATGTCCTCAAGCCCCACTCTTCTAATCATGCTGTCGTAGAGGCTGTAATAGTAGTCAATCTCATCGTAGTCCTCGCGTATGAGGGCCAAGACTATACGAACAAAGAACACACCTGCCTTCAGCTCTTCGTCTGAAACTGCAGCGAACATGAGCAATCGAAAAGATTCGTCGGATATCTTCAAGGCGTCTTCGATTCCTTCCTTTGTGCCTCTGTACAGATGACAGATCATTTCAAGATAGTACAAGAATAGAGTCAGGTCTGAGGCATGCTTGACAAGCTTGGCGTGAGTTTCCTCATCATTTGTCAGAGTGGACACTATGAGAAGGCGCTCAATCTCGTTCTGAACGGCCTCAATCTCGTTCGCCAACGTATTATACTTTCCAGCCTTGAAGTCTTCAAACATCGTTGGAATGCCCGCCTTGATGTCTTCCAGAAAGTCCAGAACAAACAAGGGCTGCCCTCTCGAGAGTCTTCGATCTAGATCCTCTGCAGGGGCTTTCACTGTTCGAATCACTCGTAATGCGTGTTCCTCAATCAGACGGATCCGTGTGACTGGGTCATATGCCTCTTGCCGAGCAATGCTGTACCTTACTTCTTCGCCGTAGATCCTCTCTCGGATAACGGTGAGTTTGCCTCTCAGTTCCTCATCTTCGATGGACTCCACGAGTTCGAGTACAAACGCTGACCCCACAATACCCTCGACATCCACCTGAATCTCTTGAATGGTGTTAAGGAGCTTCAGGTCACTCGTCACAATCTTAGATTTCTTAGCCCTCATCGCCGCCAGAACGAGAGACATGTCATTGAGCTGCGGCAGAGCTGTCTCTGGTTTGTTGATGCTCTCCATCAATTCCTTGATGTCTTTCGATAGGGTTTCCTCAATCTGAATCATTTGCTCGACTTCTCTCCGAAGGTACCATCTAAGCTCCTGGAAGATCTGTCTGGTGACCCATAGTTCCATTCCTGCCTTCTCAGCTGCCTCCTTGATGGTGAATACATCCTTTGGTCTATCACTGAATCCGCTGATGAAGAAGTTGGCATCAAGGTATATTCGCATTCATTTCTGACTCCATTACTCACTACTGCATGCTGGGTAAGGTGATTACGGGCTAGCAGTCGCTAGTCCAGCGTCTCGGCATCCGTCCGACATTAAGGTCTTTCGCTGGGAGGCGTACCTACACAATTGAGTGAGTCCACGGAAAAACGTTTTGCTAGACACCAACGTGTCCCAATTTTGAAGGGCGTGGTTATCCTCTCAATTCACGAGCCTTCACGGCGGCCACCGTAGCATCCATGTCACGGCCCTGAGCTTGATAGATGACTTGTAGAAAGTCCCACCCTTCTGGTATCTTGGGTGTAACCTCAGTCACCTTCTTCATCGCCAACTCGGCACTGTCCAGCCGTCCCAGCTTGAGGTTGAGGAGCCCCATAGCAAACCAGACCTCTCCCTCTTCTGGGTTAAGCTCTATTCTCTTCTTAGAAGCTTCCTCTGATTCATCATATCTTTCCAGTCCGAGGAGCACTGAGCCTAGACCTGCCCAAGAACCCGAGTCCATTGGATGGAGTTCAATCGCCTTCCGGAAACACTCTTCTGCTTCAGCGAATCGACTTTGTGGCTTCAGAATCTGTCCCAAAGTTCCCATGTACGCCAGATAGGTTCACTTTGCTCAAGAAACCTCCTAGCTGATCTCTCTGCATCGTCTAGTCGTAACTGCATGAACTGGCTCTTTGCCAATGACAACCAAATCGCGGCCACCTCCGGACGGTTGTCGACTAGCTTCAGGAAGATGTTCTCTGCTTGCTTGAAACGTTGCTGCTTCATGAGATCCAGGCCATTCTGGAAGTCATCAAGGAGCTCTCCGAAGTCGTTTCCTGCGTTCAATAGCTCACTTCCATCGGAGGATGCCCGATAGCGCTAGACAATAATGAACCTTCGGGTGAGAGAGTGGAGTGTCAAGACAGTTTGGTTTCGCTGTATAAGATATTATTATATACTACTAATTCGTATTATGAAAGTGACAAAGGAGATCGCCGTGACCATCACCCCTACTTTCTTGGGAGTGACGTAGAAACCGAAAGTTATATCCGCTTATGCCCCATGGAGAACGGCGAGGCAGTGACGTGGGTGCATTAGCGGTCATGACTGTTTCCAAACCAAGGGCGCAGCACTGATTGTGTGGGTCGGCTACGGACTCTGGCGTGCGGTCCGAGTCTTGCATGTTGCCTCAAAATGGGCTTCATGGAACGTGGCGCACAAATCATTAGGTGGTGGCGCGGCAAGCGTTACGTTGCCCACTGTGCGGCGCCCACCTCATTATTCCTTAGTCAATTCACTTATTATGCCCTGCAGATTGACGAGCCTGAAGAGATACCATGTTTCGTTATGCGCTGAAAAGGGTAGTCAGAGGGTATCGACTGTTTCTTGCTTTGACAGTTGGTGTCTTGGTTGCCACTACATTCTTCGCGGGCATGGTAGTATCTGCTGATGTTACGTCTAGAGTCGCACTGCTGAACGCGCTTGATGATGTGGACTATGACTTACGAGTCCAGGCAAACAATGTCACGTGGTCTAGCTCGGATATGTTGGAATTAGAAACACTACTCCAGGATCTGCCAGAGGTCGTATCAGCAGACGTCTACTCCAAGGTTCCCTACACATACAACCAAACAACGGGAACCACGTTTGACATCATAGGCATGGACCTGACAAGTACTGCTTGGAGTACGTTGCAGTATGTCAATGGCTCAACCACTTTGGCTGCTAATGAAACCTATGTCGTCGCGAGCTCGGTAAACGCTTCCGCTCTGTCAATCGGCCAGATTCTACAGGTTCCAGTCAAGGTGCAGACATCAGAGTTCCCATACTTTGAGGAACTTGAGCTAAACTTGACTGTCGCAGGGTTTGTCGATATCCCTGAACGTACTGCTCGGCTGTTGAATCCACCACAGTTCTTCAATCTTGGATTCATCCAGATTGAGCTTGGGAACTGGCGCAACTACAATCTGCTACTTACTGATTGGGATGCTACGTTATTTCCCCTTATTGAATGGTACGATAACCAAGAGAATGCTACACGGATGTTCATGACAACAGGTTACACGTGTCAGCTCGATAGGGGCATGGTCATCAATCCTTATGATGTAGGAGGCTCTTCATCAACAGTCAACGACATCGTTGCCAGGATTGAGGATAGAACAGCCGTCTTCAACACAGATGTTACGAACCTAGTTGGCTCGACGCTCACATTTGTTTCACTCATGTCCACAATCCTAGTCCTTGCGTTCGTGAGCCTTGCAGCACCAATCATCTTCATGTCATGGTATTCCTCGACAATGCTTAGTGATGTCAGCTACAATCTGCGACGGAGAGAGTTTGGCCTACTCTCGACCAAGGGGCTGGGGCCCAGGTCAATCAAGAGAATGCTTGTTCTGGAAGGAGTGATCATAGGACTCATTGGCGGAATCATGGGCCTGATATTTGGCACGATCCTCGGCAACATGGTCGTGGGAGAGGCAATCGATGACATATTGCTGGCATTTGTGGGCAACCCATTGACATCGGTCTTCGTTGTGGCGTTCGCGCTCATCCTGTCATACTGGTCAGTTCGTGGTCCCGCAGGCCGGGCATCAAAGCTGGACCCTCTCGATGCATTGAAGCAATACGTCTACATTGAGGAGCAGAGAGAATACAAGAGACTATTACCCACTATTGCTCTAGCTCTGGGTTCATACAAAATCGCGGCTTGGATATTGGGAATAAACATGCAGAGCCTGCTCACTGGAGCACTCTCCACGAACTTCCTTCTCCTCATCATTACTGCAATCTGGACTCCTGTAGATGCGTTTCTGAACTTCGCGGGCCCCATTATGTTTCTCTATGGTTTGACCAAGATTCTGCTTCGAGGCTCCCAGAGATTCCAAGAGGGAATTGTACAGGCCTTCAGTCGTTTCTTTGGTGCCTTCGGTAGACTCGCTACTAGAAACGTGAAGAGGAACCCCTCGAGAAATGCAGCACTAGTGTTCGTTGTTGCTCTCATAGTTTCTTATGGCCTCTTCAGTGTCGGAGGTCTCTTCTCAGAAGCGGACCGAGTTGACCGTGCAACTCGATATGATGTAGGGTCGGACTTGAGCGCCGTATTTGGCGCTGGAACAAATCTGACAGATGCGGTAGAGGCAATCGAGGAAATGGATGGTGTGGAGGCAGTCACGCTGGAGTTCAGGATCTCAATGAGCAGCACGAGTGGCAGTATGGAGGTGCGGGGGATTTCCCCGGAGAATTGGACTGATGCAGCGTTCTATGAAGATAGCTGGTTCAGCGGTCCTAGTTTGGACGAAGTCTTCTCAAACTTCACTGGAAATAAGATTCTCCTCTCTATTTCCGTGGCAAGAAGTCTTGATCTCAGAATTGGCAACTTCATCACGCTTCGCGGCAGAAGTGCAAGTGACATTCATCGGATGGAGATTATCGGCTTTGTCGGTTTCGTGAGTCCGATTGAAGCGTTGCTTGGAGATATTGGGCGGACCTTTGGGCAGTTTGCATTTGGCGGGACATACCCCTCATTCGTTCCCAGGGACTTCCTGAATTCAACAGGTCTTGTTGAATATGCCGAGGGACACGTTCTCGTAAAGACGGCTGACAACATCAATGGCACATTACTCGAGGAAGAGATAAGATCACAGTTTCCTGAAGTGCAAAGCACAGATTCAGTTACCACTTCACTGAAGGCAATGCAGGTGAACACGTTCGAAGTCGGTGGGACAAGAGCCCGATGGGTGGGGGTTGTGTTTGCGGTCGTGCTGGCAATCATTGGTACTGCTCTCGTTGTAGGACTAACTCTAAAGGAGAAAGAATACGAAACCACTTTGCTCAGGGTTCGCGGATTTACGCGCGGTCAGGTTCTGAAGGTCTTGCTCGCCGAGATAATGGTGATGGTGGTATTTTCGCTTATACTTGGGGTAGGGACCGGTTTCATTCAGTTATTTGGAGATCTTGCCAACCAGAGCCAGAATCTACAGCAACTCGTGAGACCGCAGGTGGTCCTGTCCGGGCCGGCTTTGATTGGTATGATTAGTATGGTAGTTGCAGTAGTCGGTGCTGCAGTCATACCGATAGTGATGGCATCTAGGTTCACAGAAGAGAAAGTTGATGTTCTTAGGGAGTAAAGGTGAAAGCTTTGTTGACCAGTTACATAGAAACACAAGACTTGGTGAAGGTGTACCAGCTAGGCGATGTTGAGGTGCAGGCCCTAAGAGGTCTATCTATGAGGGTAGACAAGGGTGAGATCATCTCAATCGTTGGGCCGAGCGGGTCGGGCAAGACAACTCTGTTGAATATCATTGGTGGTTTGACCTACGCAACTGCCGGAAAGAGTTGGGTGGCAGGAGAGGACATCTCCTCTTCATCTCCAGCACAGTTGGGTGCTTTGAGACAGAAGGTTGTAGGTCACATCTTCCAAACTCTGAATCTCATCCCCACACTGACTGCTTATGAGAACGTTGAGCTTCCGATGCTCGCGATTAATACTCCCAAGGACGAGCGGAAGAAACGAGTCACTGAGCTACTAGATCAGGTGGGACTGGGTCTAAGGATGAATCACAAGCCCGACGAGCTCTCGGGAGGAGAGAAGCAGCGGGTTGCCATTGCTGCGGCTCTCGCCAACGATCCACCCATCCTTATCTGCGACGAGCCAACCGGGGACCTTGACACCGACACAGGAGCTAAGATCGTGGAGTTTCTCATAGGTGTAAACAAGCACATGGGGAAGACGGTTCTGATTGTCACACACGACCCGGCAATTGCTCGGCAGACTGACAGGATCTATAGAATCATGGATGGTAGAATCATATCTGTGCAGACACCGAGCGAATCTGAAGAGTCCGATGCTGCAATGAGGATACAGATGTATAGGGATCGCCTTGCAGAAACTGATGAGGAGCTTGAGGTCCTTCTAAAGGCGTATAATGAGCAGAGAATCACTCCCGGAACATTCGCAGAACGTTGGCACAATGTCACACAAACGAAACACTTCCTGGAGGAAGAGCTTCATCGGATGGGCGTCTAGCGATTTGAGGTGAACGTTGCATCTTAATAGGACGACTCTATCTGAGCACAAGTCGAAGATGTCAGGATCGGCGATTGTTGTCCATGGGGGTGCCACCCGCTTTGACAAGAAGCACCACAAAGACATTCTGAAGGCCGTCGAGGGCGCAGCCGTCGCCGGTAAGGGCATCCTAAACAAAGGTGGCTCGGCAATTGATGCCGCAGAGGCAGCCATATGGGAACTTGAAGAGACTGAACTCTTTACTGCGGGTAGAGGAGCTAGTCCCAATCGTGATGGGGAGATAGAAGTCGATGCTCTGATTATGGATGGCAACAGACTTCAAAGCGGCGCCGTGATGGCAGTGCATGACATAGTTCACCCAATCTCGCTAGCGCGGTATGTACTAGAACGGACGTCAAACTCGCAGGTTGTTGGCACTGGGGCAAACAAACTCTATGAACAGATGATATCTGAAGGATATCGTGAAGAAGTCGCGCCAAGGAGTACTGCTGGAGGACCTATGACTGAGAGATATGATACCGTTGGCTGTGTGGTTGTTGACTCAAATGGGCGAATTGCCGCGGCATCCTCGACAAGTGGGTGGCCCGGGAAGCTTCCCGGACGTGTAGGGGATTCACCGATCATCGGGGCTGGTGCCTATGCGAATGAGGAGGCTGCAGCTAGTTGTACAGGAAAGGGTGAACAGATACTCAGGATTGTGATGGCGCGCATGGCGGTTCTGTTCGTCGAAGAGGGAAACAGTGTCCAAGACGCATGTTCAAGATCTATGAGGCTCCTTCGCGAGAGGACCAGTGGAGAGGCCGGTCTCATAATGGTGGATAACAAGGGCAATGTGGGAATGGGCTTTGACACACCGCATATGCCAGTTGCAGTGGCCTTTGAAGATTCTGAACAGATGTACGCGTCAATGACACCAAAGTGGCCGCCCTAGTTTCCGATACGTCCTATCCCTGCAGCTAGCGTCCAGCAATCAGGCCATCTCTGTAGAGTAGGACAAGCGTAGCCAACGCAAGGATGAAATCGAACGCCGTGGACACGATGAGTAGCGTCGCCATCGATGGGGTGTCTATGACTTGCAGACCGGTCAGCACCGGTAGAAAGAAACGAACTAGACAAGCGGCGACCGGGACTGCAACGTATCTCTGTGGATTCTGAGCTGCGACGATCTGCAGACTGCCGAGTGCCATTGCCAATACACCCATCGTTCTCCAGTAAAGTGGATAGCTGGGAATAGTCGTCATTCCAGTTGCCAGGCTGACAATCAGATCTCCCCAAGCAAGAACCGCGAATCCCATCACAAGTTCAAAAATGCCTCCTATGAGGATGACACCTATGAGTGTCCGGGATGGTATAACATCACTCCCCATTTTCTGTCACCATTGTAGAATTGAAACGGTGACAGTTGCATGTGGCTGTGGGATAAGAGTTCCTATCCCTTACTCAGATATCTAGGCCCGGAGCTAATGGCTGATGATCTGCTGACTTTATCATACCCTCTGCTTCACAAGACAGCCTTGATCTCGCCTCGTACACCTAGGATGTAGGTTCGCAACGGAATGTCCTTTCCAGAGAGTTGGATGGCTTCCTGAGTCACTCTCGCAAGCCCGTGGCAGCACGGGACTTCCATATGGACCACCGTAACGTCCCTGACACTGTTCATCCTTAGTATTGTCGTAAGCTTCTCGAGATTTGCCTGGTAGTCCTCAAACTTTGGACATACCATAACTGCAGCCTTGTCCTTGATGAAGTCTTCATGAAGACCAGCATAAGCGGGTCCTGCGCAGTCTGCAACAACCAGCAGATGTGAGTCGGCGAAGATTGGGTGTTGAGGACTGAGAAGTCTCAGCTTGACGGGCCAGTGATTCAGTCTGGACGGAGCAACCTTCTCTGGAACAGCCCCGTCATGTTCAACCTCTGTGTGGCCTGCAGAATATGTGAAGGCCTCTGATCCTGCACAACCGCTGGATGCACTTCCACTTGTAGCATCAACCGTCTGCGTCTGCATCTGGGCAACATGCGCCATGGCTGCTTCCTCGTCAAACTCGACCGTTTCTACTTCTCTGAGCGTGAGAGCATCTTCAGGACAGTGTCCAAGACAGGCACCAAGTCCATCACAGAAGGTCTCAGAAACCAGTTTCGCTTTCCCATCAACGATTTGCAGAGCACCCTCAGCGCAGCTGGGGACGCACAGTCCACAACCTGTGCACTTGTCTTCGTCAATCATGATCATTAATCGTCTTACCATCATTGGTCACACTTTCATAATACACGAAACTGTTATAAAGATAGTAGTTACTAAATAGATAGTGCCCAATATGCAGATACCTAAGCGTTCCAAGCAAGATGTTGAGAACTGTCCAGTATTCATCGCATCTAACATTCTGGGAAAGCGCTGGACTCTTCTAATACTCCAGACGCTTATGACTCATGAGGCGGCGGAGGGGCTGAGATTTGGCCAGATTCAGAGTCATCTTGACTGGGTGAGCCCAAAGGTACTGACACAGCGACTGAGAGAACTGGAACATGAAATGATCATTACTAGGGAAGTCGATGCATCATCAATTCCCGCAAAGGTTTCTTATTCTCTCACAAACAAAGGCCAAGACCTGCGTGGGATTATCCAACTCATGCAAAATTGGGGCAGGAAGTACGGGGGCGATGCGACGGCCGGTTGCTTGGGAGAGGATCTTGAGCACTGCCAATCTTGTCCGGAAGACGCCTAGTTGTCAGAATCTTCCTTCCTGTTCAGGATGAGCCAAACAAGTTCTTCTTCAATACTACGTGTGTTTCGAGGCTTGGTCTTGATGCGCCCAACCTCTTCTCCAGACGCCTTGAACACAATAACAGTTGGGCTGCTTCTGATATCACACGTTTCAACTTCAATTGGGCTTGGAGGGACTGCCCAATTGACATCAGATCCGTAAGGCGCCCTTGTCATTCCTCCTAGCGCCCTAATCTTGATATCGAGCTCCTGCTCAAGAAGTGAAAGCACCGGGATTGCCCTTCTGGAATCACCACACCAGTCTGCAAAAAGGGCCACCACTTGATAGTCGCCAACAAGCTCCCTCAATTGGTCAACGGCCACTTTGTTCAACTTGTAGTGATCTCTCTGTCTGATGAATCCGCCCCTGTACGTAGGTGTCATGTTGTCAATGTACTCTGTGCAGCTTGGTGCATCATCGGTGATTTCACTTAGTAAGGCCATATGTCTCACATACCATGTTTGATGTCAATATTGCACGATTGTTTACTGCTCCCGCTTGTTGGCGCACCTATGATATTTCCGGTGTCACCACCGATTACATGTGCCCCCAGTCAAGTCGCACAATCCATGCTTAACAATAGTGAAGAATTTGACCTTATAACTTTTTTCGCAAGGGCGGCTCTGTTGCAAAACTGATGTAACACTCGGACAGAAAGAGTGGGAGGGGT
>JBHIAE010000023.1:0-48355 GCA_046758445.1 Candidatus Thorarchaeota archaeon
ACCCCTCCCACTCTTTCTGTCCGAGTGTTACATCAGTTTTGCAACAGAGCCGCCCAGCTCGTAACGGATTTATTGCCCTCTTGCAACCATGCTGCTATGAGTTCAAAGACTTCTGATGTGTACTTCGGCTCTGTGCAACATGGAAGGCCGGCGCGGTACGCATCCATTGGGCGCAAGCTTGACAAGATTCTCGAGAAGCTGAATCTCTCCACGATTGAGAAGAAAGACAAGGTCGCAATCAAGATGCACCTCGGATTTCATGAAGGATATCAGACAGTTCCAGTCTTCTTTGTACGCAAGGTAGTCAAAGCAGTGAAGGAGGCAGGCGCGTATCCATTTGTCACTGACAACCCGACTGCCGTCTACAACGCAGTTGATAGAGGATATACCTCAGAAACCTGTGGATGCCCAATCATTCCTGTTGCTGGCGTAAAGGACGGCTACACAAGGACGGTTGAGTTCAACTTTGGCAATGTTGATACTCTTGAACTGGGAGGCGTGTTGCATGATGCTGATGTCCTGATCAATCTCGCACATGCGAAAGGTCACAACTCCTGTGGTTTCGGAGGGGTAATCAAGAACATCGCCCTAGGAGGCTATCACGGTCCAAGCAGATGGCAGAAGATTCACGGTGTTGAGGCTAGTATTCCATTCTGGGATCCTGACAAATGCACTCCTGAGCATGCGAAGAAACTGGTGGAGAGCTGTGAAGACGAACTAATCAACTATGATAAAGAGAAGCATAAGTTGACGATTGGTTTTGGCATGTGCAACCAATGCATGGAATGTATTGAAGCCGATACAGATGTTGGCTGTCTTGATATCAAACAGGAGAACTACTCCATGTTTCAAGAGCTAATGGCTAGAGCTGCAAACGAGGTGCTGAAGACGTTTGACGAGAATAAGCAATTCTTCCTTAGCTTTGCAATCGATATCACTGCCACATGCGATTGTTGGGGGATTGGCCAACCGCACGTGGTAAATGACATAGGAGTATTAGGTAGTAGAGACATAGTGGCCATCGAAACAGCAGCACTCGATCTGATTGGGAAAGAAGGGCTCATTGAAAGCATGATTCCACCCTACTTCAGACATGTCAACCTGGACCCTGAAGCAGACCTTCATCCCTTTGCCCGGATACATGGTCCAATGAAGAACCCCTACTTGGTAACTGAGTATTCAGAAGAACTAGGAATGGGTTCTCGGAAGTACAAGCTCACAGAGGTCCTCCCGGCAGAAGAGATGTTGAAGAAGAAGCCACCCTCAGGAGTATCGGAAGCGGCTCCATCTTTCTTCTAAGGCGATTCTGGTGAGCTTAAGTATTGCCAGGTTGACTATGAGATTGGAGCAAACAGAGACGAGAAACTCTGCATACGACATAATAACCTTTAATATATTCTACTAACATAGAGTAGATTGAGCGTTGCTCAAAGGAGCAGATAGAATAGGTGTGACTCAGTTGACAGAAACCCCAACGCCCGAAGAGAGGCTAAGAAGGTACAAGGAGTATCTTGCTAGTCTTCATTCTCTGGCGAACAATGGGCGGCCGCTTGACTCGCGACCTACACCTAACATCTCTAATTCTGCTCCCAAGTCAGCTCCTGTCAAAAAAGAACTCGTGGATGCCCTTGCCGTTCTTGTCCAAAGTAAGGGGAAGAACCAGACAGGAAATGCGAAGAAGAGTCCAAAAAAGAATGTCATTCTCAAGGTGAAGGAGCGCGCAATTGAGTCCTCACTCCAAGAGATACGTGACGAACGAAGACTCCTTGAGAGAAAGCTAGACCGTGGAGTGATTGATCAGGCAGAATATGAGCGTCAGATTCAGAAGCTGGTCAAGCGAGGCCAAGCGCTGCTGCGAGAACAGGCCCTCGTCACGGATAGGCTGAACGGCAAACCTTAGTCGTATTTCGTTTCGCTTAGTCCCGCAATTTGTAACGCCATCTCTTTATCTGGGTGTCACTACATCTCAGGAAGGGATGAAGCCAGATAATCCAATCAGAATTCTTTGCTTCGGGGATAGCCTCACAGCTGGTACTCCGGGGTACGATCCGGTGTACGGAGGGGACCTGCGTTTCCAATATGGCTACTGGCTTCTTCGGTTCGCAGAGTCGTTTGGCGTCACCAATCTTAGCTTCAGAAATCATGGAGTTCCCGGAGACCTGGCAGCGGCCATGCCTGACAGGCTTGCTAGGGCTCTTGAATCGGGCAAATATGAAGTCATAATCATCTTGGCTGGGTCTAATGATCTTGGTTGGAATTATCCTGCTGAGTCTGTCCATGCATCACTACGCCGCCTTTGGGACATCGCAAGATCCGGAAACCACGCGTTGGTGACTTGCACTGTCCCGCCAATTGCTGCTGTATATCCACTAATTCAGAAAGGGCAGAGATACCTAAACAGGATGATTCTGAGTAATGTCAGTGATGAACGGAACACAATCTGTGTCAATGTATTCGCAGTCCTTGCCGACGAAAGAGGACTTCTCCCCTCAGAGTATGATTCTGGTGATGGCCTTCACTTCAGCCTAAAGGGGTACAGGCGACTAGGCGAAGTGATTTGGGATGAGGGTGTGAGAAGACTACTAGACGATTGACCCCATTCCCATGAGTCTTGGTGGACTTCTACAGCGCGTCAATGCAATGGAATCACAGAAAAGGGGAAAAGGCGGCCTACTTTCTGCAAGACTAGATTCCGGGAGGCTGAATGTGCTGTCCAAGCGTCGCTCTGGAAAGACCCGTACGAGGCGCATGTCAGAGCAGGCATACTTGGACAGGGTATGTGATTTGAGCAGGCGCGGGTCGATGGACGCCATTGCTGAACTCATGAAAGGATACTGGAAAGACAAGAAGGCGCATCCATGGCATCGATTGTACAAGATACTCGACAATGAATGGAAGAGGACACATGAGAAGGACTCTGTCACTGAGAAGCTGATGCTGCTTAGGGAAGGAGTGTTCGGGGCACTCGGAATTCTCTCGCTCAGCCTGCCTTTGAACACACCCACAGAAAGAATCCTACAGGTTCTGACTCGTGCAAAGAGCTGGAAGGAGGGTAGGCGAAACGTCAGGACCGAGTGTGCAAAGATTGTTTCGGATATGATATCTTCAAGAGATGTCGCACACTTGATTCCCTCCGCGCTCCAAAGGGACGGATATGGATTCTTGACCGCGGACCTCTCAGAGGCACTCCTAGAAGACTTAAGGAGAGCGGAACCAAAGGCACGAAAGGGCAGTGTAAGCCTAGGGCGCCTGGCAAAGTCAGTCTTGGGTCGTCGCCTCCTAGAGGAACAAATGATTCACGAGAAGAAGATTCCCGAGAAGGATCCTCGCTTCAGCCCTTTGTCTCAGGCATACGACCAGTTGCTCCTGAAGATGGAGTTGGAGGAAACGTCGGCCTTGCCAAGAAACACCCTCCAAATAACTCTCAATGGTCAGATTGTGCAGGACATCGCAGAAGCCAGATACTCCAGATATTCGACGGCAGCACAGGAGGGCGTGCAATCTTCTCTCACTGAGTACTTAAAGGCAAACCAGAAGAAGAAGAGGCGTTCACCAGTCAAGAAGAAGAAACCGAGCCGCGGGCGCAAGAAGAGGTCGACCAAGGGAGGCAAGAAGTAGTATGAGTCCTGCCGCCCCCGACTTTGGAAGCCTTGAAGCAAAGAAGCTCAAAGAAATGCGTGAAGTTGCATGGAACTTGGAGTCAGTGAACCAAGACAAGATGTACGGGGCGGCTCAGACTCTTTCTATGTACACCGTCAACCGAACCCTTCTACCCAAAGGGATGACACTGCTACAAGTCGAAGACGTATTTATACGAAAGCTAATGGTCCGCGCAGTTGGTAGGAGTGTCTACGGTGAGTACATCAAGGAGTTCTTTGGTTCAATCTCCTCACTTCCGCCTGCTGAGGTAGCTCAAGTCCTTCAGAGCATAAGAGAGGCATTCAGGGAGAATGGCTCACCAGTTTCTCCCAGTGAGCAGAAACGATGGATTAAGACGCTCGAAACACTTGGTCGGGAGCATCAGCCAGGAGTCTTGGAGTTGATGGCAGCACTGGGCAGTGCAGGTGTTCGATGGACCAAGAAGCTGATCAGGGATGACATACAGGATCTCAATATCGGAGCAATAGCCAGTATTCAAGAGTTTGACGAGAAGCCCCGTAAAGCAATAGTAGGATTGCTATGTGAGGAAGCCGCCGAGAAGAAACGTGACCTTCTGGTCTACATCGCAGGTCTTGTAGATACAAAGACAGTGGGCTTCCTCAAATCGTTCCTTAGTGGAGGCAAGTGGCAAGAACGCAAGGAAGTTGCATCGACAATCGGAAGAGTGGGAGTCACCTCTAGCTCCGGAATCGTAAGAGCCGTGCTGAATGATCCAGATTGGAGAGTCAAGCAAGCACTAATCGAGAGCGTTGACATTGGACAGTCGCGTTTCAATAGTCTTCAGAGAATTCTGGAGATCTTCGTTGCTGATTCTCACAAGCGTGTCCATGGTTCCGCAAGAAGACTGCTGCTAAGACTGGGAAATGAACCCTGTTTGGATTCAGCTGTGGGAGCTCAACGCGAGAGACTGATGAAGCGGTTTAGGGACCAACTTCTGAAGGCAGCATCTTCGAACAAGGACATTGACTCGACATGGTTGGGAGTTGAACTCCCAGACAAGGGTGTCATACCTTTCATCGAGGCGGAAGACACACTAGATGTTTCTCAACCGCAGCCAGTCGGTATCCAAGACTTCGAGGTGATAGCGCCTTCAGATTCTGAGGCCCCTAGCTCGGCGGCTGGCATTGACCTTCGAGAAGCGCTCCTAAGAAAGATGCTGGAATCAAAGGAAAGCTCGGTTCCGCCAATCATAATCGATGAGCCCCAAAGTGCACCAGAACCCACCACTGCTCCCGACGAGATTGATTTGGCGCTCCCTCCGCCAGCCAGGTTCCTTGCACTCTTGGACAAACTCTCCGCTAGTCTTGGGAAGTCCGTTCCACTTGTGATAATGCGCGTCAAGTCTGTAGAGATCCAGATGTCGACAGAGGAGTTTGACAAGATTCAGGAACAGCTGGTGAAAGAAGGAACGGTGTACATGGTAGACGAGGAAACAGTCAGACGCGTGGATGTGTCCACCGAGTAGCGGCTCCAAGAAGTAAGAAAAGACTAATCAGCACCAAACATTTGTACTTCTCCACAGGAGGAAGGCAACATGTCCGAGCGCACTCTAATACGACGCGGACTCGTTGTGACCGGCGACGAGAAAGGAAGAGTTTTCTCTAATGGATATGTCCTGTTTGAGGGAAACAAGATCCTGGAAGTCGGTTCAGGAAAGCCAAGGGAATCTGCCGACAATGTGGTTGATGCAAAGGGTAGTCTTGTGATTCCAGGTCTGATCACTGCGCATACACATCTTTACGGGATCCTGCTTAGAGGCGCAACCTTGAACATTGACCCCCCTACAGACTTCGCTCAGATTCTACAGCGAGTCTGGTGGCCTTTGGATGAGAAGCTGACGCTTGAGGATGCCAAAGCAAGTGCGCTTTCCGCATCTGCTGACATGCTTAGGAACGGGTCCACGTTCTTTGCCGACACTTACTCTGGTCCAAATTCGATAAAGGGTAGCCTGGATGCAATAGCTGACGCAGCCAATCAAATAGGCATTCGCTCGATGTTGGCATTCGAGATGACTGAGCGTGACAGTCCCAAGAATGGTCAGCGAGGTCTGAGTGAGAATGTAAGATTTGCGAAACGTGCCATGTCTGAGAACCTAGTTCAAATGATGGTCAGCATTCATGCCTCGTTCACCGTCACCGACGAGCTAATTCTCAAGGCGGTGGAGGAAGCACGCAAACTAGAAGTTCCCATTACAATCCACACGTCGGAAGGTCTTGTGGACCTTTACCACAACTTGGAGAAATACGGAGAGCGGACGGTAGAAAGATTGGCCCGACTAGGAGTGCTTGCTCCTCGAACTGTGCTCGCGCACTGCGTTCATGTAGACGACATTGAGCTCGACCTCATCGCCATGCACGGAGCTGCAGTGGCTCACAATCCTATGAGCAATATGCTCAATGCCGTCGGTACTGCGCCAGTCCCGGAGATGCTGAAGAAGGAGATTCCAGTTGGCCTGGGGAACGATGGGTGGATCTATGATCCCTTTGAGAACATGAGATGTGCACTCACGGTCCACAGACTTGCGACAAACGATCCCAGCATCATAGGTCCCGAAGAAGTGTTCAGAATGGCCACACTCAGTGGCGCGAAGTGTTACGGGCTTGAGAACTCTATTGGCAGTCTCGAGGCTGGCAAGAGTGCAGACGTCGTGATTCTCGATGCGACAAGAGTCCCAACACCATTGACCCCAGAGTCCGCTGTGGGTCATATCGTGAATACGTTCGGAGGTCGTGACGTCTCTAAGGTGTTCGTTGACGGAGTCCTTGTTGTTGACGAAGGAAGACTAACTCTGACTCCAGACGAGGAGGTCTCTCGAATATCAAGGGAGGCTTCAGAGAGCCTTTGGGAAAGACTTACGGGCCCTGAGTGATAGTGAAGTAGAAAAAGTAGACTTAGCTCCTTCTCCTTACAGCTACCAGACAACAACCGTTTTCAGTGGGAAAACGTCGGCGAAGTTGGTGCTTTCTCTGAACCCGGAATTCACGTACAATCAGCCAATCTTTGACACACATTGTCACATAGTGGATAATGAGTCGTTGGACCTCATGGTCCGGATTCAAGAGAAGTACGGTGTCCAGAGGGCTGTACTAATCAGTCACAGCCCGAGCGCCATGAAATATGCCAAGGCCAGGTATCCAGGTCGTTTCGTCTATGCCAAGTACTTCGCTGGAACAATGCGGTTCACAGAAGGAGTCGAATCTCTGGCACGAGAGATTCGAACTCTCAAGCAAGAGGGATACGACCTAGCCAAGATGCAGTCTGCGCCTGTGATGCGAGCGCGTGCCAAAGCCGATACTGATGAACTTAGGCTCCATGAGGTTGCCATGGCGCCCATGTTTGATGCTGTGAAAGATGAAGGAATCCCCTTCATACTCCACTTGTCCGATCCTGATACGTACTATGCCACACGGTACAATGATTCAGGGTACTTCGGCACCAAGGAGAGGGACTTGGAAGAGCTAGAAGGAGTGATCTCCCGATACCCTGAGATTCAGTTTCAGATAGCGCACTTTGCGGCGCAGCCAGAGTTGCACCGCCTTGACAACCTTGCTCGATGGTTTGACACATATCCCAACTTCAACGTGGACACGAGCTCAGCTAGATGGATGAGCAGAGAGCTGAGCAAGGACCCTGACAAGGCATCCAAGTTTCTGACAAAGTACAGCAATCGCATTCATTTTGGAACAGATTGTGTCGCCTACACGGACGATGTCAGCTACTACCAAGGGCGGTATTCCGCGCTCAGAATCCTCTTCGAGAGTGATGTCCGCAACACGCCTCTCCCCTTTCGAGACTCTGACACTGTCAGTAGTGGTGGCACAATCATCAACGGTCTGTCACTAGACCACTCAGTCCTGAAACAGATATACTGGGACAACGCTTATGGATTCTATGGCTGATCTCCGTAGCCATCATCTAG
The DNA here is from genome assembly GCA_046758445.1 of Candidatus Thorarchaeota archaeon. Classification (GTDB taxonomy): domain Archaea; phylum Asgardarchaeota; class Thorarchaeia; order Thorarchaeales; family Thorarchaeaceae; genus SMTZ1-83. The sequence continues at coordinate 7,580 of JBHIAE010000023.1, forward strand.
TTGTAGAGAAACATAGTTTCTGATACCACAAGGAAAAGAGGAAGGCCCCCCTCCCGCCGGGAACTGAACCCGGGTCCCAAGGTTCACAATCCTGAGTATTGGACCTTCCAAGATGTTCAGGTTCGTGCTGATTGGAGTATTCTCCTCTGGAAGAAGAAGCCTATCAGCATGAGATACCAGGCGATTGTGTGTGTGCCGACTATCGCTACACCTGTTTCACTGAAGAACGAGTTCCAACCGGGCCACTGCAGCATCTGCGAAAGGCCAAGCACTGCCTCCCCGATGAACCAGAACAGAAGACCGATTAGAACAACCCATATCCACATCACTTGTGGGGATCCACGAATTCTATCCTTTCGAGTGTAGACATATGTGGCATATAGAGGTATCAGGGCCATGTAGAGCACAGCGAGGACTAGTCCTGTGACCAGCCATGCGGGACCATACATAGTGATGTCAGTAGAGAATGCACTGAACATGAGAGTCTCATAGACGATTGGCCCTATGAGTACGACAATGATTGCCCATTTACGCTCGCTGAAGAAGTTAGGAAAGGCCCACATTATCACGTATATTATGAGGAAGGCCAGATAGGCTCCTCTCAATCCGAAATCAACATAGCGGCCCCAGGCTGTCCAAGCACCTGCGGCGAGCATTCCGTATCGCTCCATTGTGACAGTCAATAGTGTTCCTGCGAAGCACAAGGCGACCAGAAACTGCAGAAATGAGAGAGTCCTGCTTCTACGAGTGCCGGCAAGGCTGCCCCATAACGTTAGAAGTACTACTAGGACGACCGGAATCATCTCCAAAAGTGATAGGCTGTTTACTATAAGTTCAAACTGCATCGAAACATCCTCCATGCAGGCATGTTGTTGATAACAAGCGTTAATCCAACATCCTCCACGTAGACATCCAGTTGGGAAACCGATATTTAAGTTGATTCAAAATCGAATCGTACTCCCCTTCTATTCTTCAAAACGCAACTTAGATGCACAAATGCGAATCGAAGCAAGAGAGTCACTATACGCTCACGTCTGTCCGGAATCGTGAGAGGGATACATGTCATGTCACCTTGGCTTTTTCTTGCGACTTCTGGCGGGCTTCAGAAAGTCAGTCAGTGAGCTCTGTTGGATCTGACCCAGCTTCCAGCCCCCGCCCTCAGGGTCTCTCTCCACGACGTTCTCCCGTTCCATGTTACGGAGGTGATAGAGGACGGTCCCGGCAGTCACTCGTACCTGACCGGCAATCTCTGACACTGAGCACCACTTGTCCGTGTTGAGTACTTGGATGATCTCGCTTCGTGTAGCAAGTCCTCTCCTGACATTGCGAATCCAATGCAAGTACGCTCTTCGGTCGATGCTCAGCATGTCCTACCCAAGAACGGAAGAACCCAAGCTGAGATTTATGTTTCTCTTACTCATGAACGTCTGATGCCGACAAGGGCAAGGAATGCAGCCGGCTCGCTCCCCTCAGTGATTGGTCTTATTCTGTACTTTGGGTACTTGTGACTCAGCCTGGCAGCCACTCGTGTTCCCATCAGCTTTTTGAAGAGCTGTGCTTTTGCCCCTCTCCAGAGATAGACTGTCTTCTCATCGTGGTCTATGAATACCAAGACCTTCTCAGAGGCTATGACAGCAGCGCCGGCTTCAGTCTCTGTCATTTTGGCTTCTGAGTCTATCTCAAAGGCTTCTACCATTTCTAACACACCTTCATGAGTCTTCGTTCAAAGATGCAGACTCTCTTATGATACTTTTCCAAAGGAATGCACCGCTATTATCAGCTGTGTGTGCGTGATGCTGAGCCATCGTTCGCTAGGCTGAACCTGAGTTGGTCCCACTTAACTACAAAAGGCCATTGTTCTAAGACGGTGGAGGACGTGAAGTACATTTGGCCGATGACATTCCTTCAAGTGTCAAGTTCATTGACCGGGAGCGACGCAGGATAGAACTGGTGATAAACGACGTCACGCTGTCATTCCCACTAAATGCGATTCCCGATCCACTCTACCTAGCAATGGCCACAGTGTATGATGGGGACGAGGATCCCAACTGTAAGCTCTTGAAGGCCTATTATGATACTGTCTTGCAACCAACTGTATGCACGTCTGACCCAGCAAGTATCTTTCATTCAGCCACCGCGATCAAGACGACCCATCTGACGCTAACCGACGAGGAGATCGAGAACCAGATTGAAGACATTGAGGGGGAGTTTCTGTCATTTCAAGGACGTTCCTACGAGGACACTCTTGCGGAGAGGATCGAACTATATCGGAGAATCTACCTTGACGACTCCAAGATAGACCGATTCAGACTCGGAGCGGCAGAATTGTATGGGGACGTCACATACGGGAACATCCGACGAGACCCCCGTGTAGTAATCAATTTCCAGTGGCACAATCCCCGAAAAGACGAGCACAGAGCCTATCAGGTCAACAGTATTGTAGAGATTGTGTTCCCTGGAGATCCATTTTACAGGTTTATGAGATCCATGCGGTCACTATTCGTCCGCCGTTTCATCGACTTGCGGGCTTCTGAGTATCTGTGTGCCTACAAGTTCCACGTGTGTGAAACAAAGGACAAGAGCTTATCAGCTCGGCTAGGTTTCGTTCCATGACCTAGTAGTCCGTCAGTTTCAGAAGCTTCTCAGGCAACTCCTCTACATCTCCTATGTCCAAGACAACTCCATGAGACTTCTTGGCAAGACTGTCTGCCGCCCTTACGTCATACGATTCCTTTGGTACAAGGATGATGAGTTTGATCTCATGGTGTTTCATCTTCTCTGCCAGCCTTTCACACTCTCTCTGGTCACTAAGAAATGCGTCTGTGGCGAAGATGCAGATTCGTTCCTTCGCCCTTGTCTGCTCGAAATTCTCCAGAGCCCACTGGAGTGATACACGGCCTCCTGTTCCACCACCTGCTCGAACGTCCAGTAGATCAGACGCGACCTTTTCGACGGACGCCGACTTCTCGTCGACGCGCTTCACAATGTGGCTCACACTGTCGAAGAGGATAACTCCAAAATCATCCTTCTGAACTCCGTATAGACCAGCCATGACCGAAATGCTGAGCATCCCTAGCTTGTTTGGAGAGTCCATGGACCCTGATTTGTCAAGAGCCCAGACGAACGCACGGTGACCTTGATAGGTTTCACAGATGAGGAAGTCATCCACATTAAGTACGTTGAAGTCAACCCTGCCTTGTGAGAGCAATGAGTCAATGGTTTCCTCTAAGTCAATCAGATCGATATCATCACCAATCCTGAATGGCCTCACAGCCGTAGATTGCTGAATTCCTCCCAGCATTGACGACCCCATGGTAGCTCTTGCATACCTCTTTCCAAGGTCAATCAGCAGTCTCTTGGCTATATCTCGAAGTTTCTCCTTGATGTCCTCAGGTAATGCGTCTCTATACGCGTACCAAATCTTCACAATGTTTGTGGCAGGTCCAACTAGAAGCCCTCCGAAGACCAAGTCAGTACGGCTGTCGTCAGTCGTTCCAGCACCAGCAGCCGGGGAACTGTATGCATATTGTCTGCGTCCAGACCGCGAGTCAATTCCTAGAGCGGCCCCAAGGTTCTCATGAGCTATGGCCCCAAGTGCCGATTGATTCTCCATGTTTGTCGCTAGGTTTCCCAGTTCCCTCAACTGCTTGGTCGTAAGTTTCGCTGACGATATCAGATTGTGTAGTCTCTCAAAGTCCTCGACACCTGACTCAATCAGTGCTTTCGCAACTCTATAGGAGGGATTGAGCAACTCCAGAATCTCATCTTCTGACATTCCAAGGCTTTCGCCCGCCTTACATATTCCCTCTATCGACGGCACAACATCCTGTCTTGAAAGCTCCCTGACAGTTTCCCTTAGATGTGACTTTGTGGCAGACCTAGCTATTGCCGCATCCGCCAGCTTCTGCTTTGCCTTCTCCCAACTACTTCTGGGAACTCCATCAGCAACTGCATCATCTAACGCCGACAGGCTTCTTATCATCTGTTTCAAGTAGTCAGCTGGAGAGGACCTTGCATCCGCGTCATGCACAGTATTCTGGGTCTTCTTCTCCAACAGACTCTTCCAACTGTCTGAATCACGCGACGTATCAGCGAGCTGACGGAAGTCCACGTTGGAAGATGCTCCTTCGTCATACTGTCTGTCGTACTCGCTTAACAAGTCATCTAAGAGGTTCTTCTCTGTATGTTGTTGTATTCTCTCCGAAAACTCAGCGGCGTCTCCCAATTGATAGTGCCGCGCAGCATTCTGAATGTGGTTCCTGATGTGTTTGGGGAGCCTGTCGAGATGTCCTGCATAGTCTGACAAGTCCGCAAGATTTCTGAGGGCATCCTGAAGCATCTTGTCCATTAGTTCTCTCTGAGCCTTCTTCAGAGCCTTGATGTCCTCAATATGGCGAAGGGCCCGAGATGCTGTCGCAGGGTCTCTGCTGGCAAGCTGTTTGAAGTCACCCTCGATTCCCTCATCACTTCTTAGCCCACGTGCGGCAAGGCTTTCCGCTGCATTTGGAGAGTTGCAGATCTGGTCAAGAACTCCCAAGGTCCTAGCATTCTGGATGTCACGCGAGGATAGGCTTCCCATATCCTCAATCAATTCTGACGAGGTCTCCAGTTTCAGCTCTCTGTTGTTAGTGAGACCTCGAAAGACGATATCCCCGTCCGTCAAATAGTCAGTAGCTGCATTGTAGAGCCTCTTGTCTTTCCGGGCTCGAAGCTTCTGCAGGTACTCGTACCCCGCCTGTACCTTCTTCCTGACAATCTTGCTAGCTAGTTCTTGTTCACGACGAATCTGGTCCATAACGGCCTGTAGTGCTGCGGTTTCGGGTTTGACGTCTTTCGCGGGCAGGGGCTGCTCCTTCTTGATTTCCCTTTCCTTATCCCTTCCTAGCACTATGTCTTCAGCGATTGTCCTTGCGAGCTCCTGATCACTAGGATACGTAGTTCTGACAGCGGCATCAACAAAGTCGTCCAGAGTCAGATGGCCATTCCTGAAGTAACGGGCTGATAGAAGTTGTGGGATGGCCTGGGTCTGTCGAACACTTGGTTTTACACGTATCTCAGTCTGCGCCCTCATTCTCTTCACAAATTCGTGAGCGAAGTGGACTGTGTTGCTTGGCTGTGGACTGATCCTTGGAGCAGCCATCTCAAACTAACTCCCGCCAGAGCCAAGCGCCCGTCTTACCAGGGCGTTGACAGCAGGCTCAGGGTCAATGCCGGGCCTGAATCGGAGAGCGCCTGTGAGAACATACGTTGCGGCTTTGGACAGTAACGAGTGGGTGACGTCTTTCTCGCCTTCGCGTTTTGTGATCTCTGAAGACAATCTTGCGATGGAAATCCCAGCTCGGATTGAGGCCGGAATCTCAATATCCGTGCTCACTCTTGTAGCTGATACCAGACTGTAGATGCTCTCTAGTGTCTTGTCAGAGAGTCTGTATTCTGGACAATTCATCTTCACTATCTCAATCTCTGTGGCCTTTCTGGGGTACCCAAGTCGAATCCAAACTCGGATGCGGTCTCTCAAGGCCTCACTGAGGCGATGGGCTCCGCTCATCTCGGCTGGATTGAGTGTCAATACGGGGAAGAAATCATCACATGCCTTTATTCTGCCTAGTCTTGGAACAGTTGCACTCCATTCCTCAAATGGCTCCAGAAGGCTGTTCTGAACGTATTCAGCAAGTCGGTTGGCTTCATTCAGGCCAAATACACCCCCCAGAATCATCGACTTCAGTAGTGGGCCTGGGTCAAATGACTCAAGTGTGAAGCCCTTGCTGAGGACCAGACTCGGGTTGAAGGAGCCAATCAAATGTGCCGGTCGAACACCCTCATCCCCGGTCAGCCACTCGAAGTCTCGACCACTCTTCTCGGCGTACGCTCTGAGCAGGAGTGTCTTTCCAACCCCTGGGGGTCCGATTAAGCCAGGGATCAGACCTGAGTTCTCACAGTCCTCAAGGATGTCAAATGCCTCTTTGTATTGCTCTTTGATAACAATCCGGACTTTCTCTTTCTTGGCGGCCTTCAGCCGCTCGTCGAACTTGTCTGAGAATTCTTTTACTCTCGTTTGCATCCACTTGCCCCCACATCTCTAATTCGTAGTTGAGTGCTACATTAAAGTACCTCGACTGTGAGCATGCACGGAGCGCCTTCAACAGTGTATCCTTGACGCGTGTCACAAAAAGATTGGGGTCTCTCTAGTCCTCTAGGAGCACATCTCCGGTTACGAACGTTGTAGGTTGTCCCCCTGTGTGCCAGAACAGAGTCGGCGTTTCTGATGACAGCTCGCCAGCCAGTGCCATGCGAAGCAGTGCGAGTCCTGCCTTTCCTGTGTAGACTGGGTCCAACACAACTCCTTCCATCTTAGCGAACATTTGAATCGCGCTACGTACTCCGTCGTCAAGTATTCCGTAACCCTGGCCCACAAACCGATCATCCACAATCACTTTTGGTTCGAAGGAGTCCAACAGGTCGGGGTAATCATGCAAGGTCCGAGAAACCATCTCGCGAACCCTCTTCTCAGTCGTTTGGGCGTTGTGCAAAACTGTTACACCCACGACATCAAGGTCTAGCTCTGCAACCTTTGTTCCTATCAGCATTCCCGCCAGAGTACCACCAGTACCTATTGCAACGATTATCCGTTCAGGAGTGAATCCACTGGCCTCACACTGCTCCTTGAGTTCCACCATAGCATTGATGTATCCAAGAGATCCCACGGGCATGAAGGCACCTGTAGGGATGCCGTAGGGCTGAAGTCCAAGCTCCTGCAAGGTTTCCATGACTGAGCTCAAGCGGTCATTGAGGTCCATCAAGCTGTCATCCGGAAAGAATTTGATCTCAGCACCAAAGAGCCGGTTCAGAAGAAGATTGCCAGTATAATCCTGAGGCTCCTCACCTGCCAGCAACAGTATGCATCTGAGCCCCTCGCGTGCAGCTACAGCCGCAGTCTGTCTGCAATGATTGCTCTGCACGGCACCAACAGTGACAAGTGTGTCTGCTCCTTTGTCCTTTGCATCACCAACTACATACTCAAGCTTACGAGTCTTGTTGCCTCCAAACGAAATCCCGGTCAAGTCATCTCTCTTTATCCATAGCTCTCTCAAATCAAGAGAGTCACCAAGGTTCTTCATTTGTTGAAGTGGAGTAGGCAAGTGAGCCAGTCGAATCCTCGGCAGGATGTCAAGCATGTTCTATCCCCCGGCCCCAGTGAGAAATGAAATGAAGTACATCAGTATCGCTGTCACGATGCCAGCGAGCAGTGTCTTTGCTCCATATCTCCACATGCTCTTCCTGGAAACTCTCCCGAGGAACAACCCCAAGAGGAACAATAGAGCCATGCAGACGAGAATGGCCGTGTAGAATGCGGTATAGACGTCAATCAAACCAACAGGAACAAGCATCAATGGGATAATGATCACCAAGGCGGCCCCGGCAGGTGCAAGACCATCAACGATTGCCACGACCGCCGATGTTGTCCGTGTGGCCTTTGCGTACATGGAATCGCTCATGTCAGTGAGCATGGCCCGTCCCATCTCTTCGACTTCACGATCCCGTTCAGCACTCTCTGCTAGGTAGGACCCACTGAAACCTGAAACTGCCATCGCGATACTTGTCCCGACAGCCGCAAGCAGGAGTGCATTGAAAACTATCTCGGGCTGCGCAGGGTCAATAGTAATCAGCCCTCCGAGTACTAGGCCCAACATTGTCAGTGCGCCGTCAAAAGCGTTCATAGCCAAATAGCGACGAGCAATCTCAACACCCTGAGTTAGCTCTAGTGCCCTCATTGTTCGTTCGATAAATCCACGTTCATCGTCAGGGAGTGTTACTTCTTGGCGATCTGGTTGTTGGTCATCCTCTGGTTCGGTCACGCAATCCGATACTCCGTGAATGATGTCCTCGGTACTCGCACTGTTCGCAGGATATAAGCTATGCGGAACTAGAAAACAGCTGAAGCGACCGAAAGCGGCCGGCCGCTTCGAAGCATGCATCCAATGCGCTGTGATTCTAGAATAGCAGAATCACTCCAGTAAAGACCAGAATAAGGATGAACAAGATGAAGATCAGTATGACAGCGCAAATCGCCTGAATGCTGCACGTGCAGCACTGTTCACAGAAGCCCTTTCTCTCTTCTCTTCTTGGAGGTTCACCATAATCCTCGGGCATTGGTATCTCAGTCATTCGCATCACACATTCAATACTGATGTGCTTCACTAGAAGCCTACCCCGAAACTGGGTTTATCCCTCTTATGAGGATATCGGGCTTGTCCTCCAAATGCCAACAATGCTGACCCGTAAAGGTGAAAAGCGCCGAATTGACTGTCCATCGCGTATCAATAGGAATGCCAAAGTGCACGCTCAGAGGTTCGGAGCATTGTCAGAGAACAATCAAATCGACACAATCTTTGACAGGCCTGTTGGCCTGAGACTAATCGGCCTTACCCAGATGGCCTTTGGGATATTTGGTCTTCTCGCCGCGATTGGTGTTCTGATTGCCTCCTTTGTAGGCGACCCCACTTTCACTGCAGTAGGTCCATTCTACGCACTGGTGATATTCGTAGGAGTTGCACTGCCCTGTCTCATCATCGGCAACTACGTTGATGACCTTCGAAGAAACGCTGTCATTGCTCAGATGATATACAGTGCAGTCGCTATTGGACTTACGACGCTGTTTCTGTACAATTGGGGAGTGGGCTATCACTGGACTATTCCTTGGCTTGATTTGAGCTTTGACATTGCGATAGGCAATCTTGCTGTGTTCGTCTTGGCAACTCAATCAGTTTTCCTTGTCTATCTGATTGTGAGATGGGGGAAGGTCGCTCCTCCTCCTGGGACGGTAATTGTGCGAGACCGGCGCAGGGCTCGACTGATTGAGAGAGGTCTCTATCCGAGTCCTTTGACCCCCTCGTTGCTAGCACCTGACGGAGAGCATGAGCTCTCCCCAGAGGAAACCAAAAGGATCCTTGAAGTCAGAAGAGTCACCACAGATGAAGGAATGGCAATCCTTTGCTCCAACTGTGGTGGTGCAACTCCACTAACAAAGATAGAAGACAACAACACGATACACTGTGATTTCTGTGGTGTTACACTCGCGGTGAGTAGTGTCTTTGTGCCCTGTGAGAACCATCCAGAGTATCTTGCAGCCACGAGCTGCGCTGTGTGCGGCGACCACTACTGCAGAAGATGTCTCACTTCTCAGGATCCTCCTGTGGATGAGAGATGGAAAGGTTCCAGTGTTTATCTCTGCCGCAAGTGTTTCGAAGGTAGGTACAGGCCGGCTGTCACAACAACGTCTTTGGTGCTTCCGATCGAAGATCTCTTTGGACAAGCGGGAGGCCGTTTCTCCAGAGTTGGACGTATCTATCGTCGCTTCATTGGTGCGTATGGCAATTCAATGGGATACGTGTTCAGAGCCTCCTTGGAGCTGGCGGGCGCATTCGCAAAGGGCGGCGGTCAGGGTGGAGGAGACAACGCCGCAGGCATAATCATCGTTATTATCATTGCTATCATAGCCATACCAATACTTGTTGGAGTCCTCATGCTCCTTGGAGCAATCGTGATAATCCCAATTCTATTCTACGCCGGATTGGTGGGAGTCACCATAGAGGCCGTTCGAATAATCAGACGGACCGACTTCATTTCCCTTGAACTGGCCCGGGAGAAGGGCATTCTTGAGGGCCGCCGAGTAGAGGCGAAGGATTCTGTTGTGCGAGAGGAAGCCAGGCCCTGGGAAGAGAAGGTCAGGCGACGAAAGCCGACAGAAGAAGAGCGAGCAAGATGGCGAGATATGCAACAACAATGGAGTAGATGGTAGTGGCTTCTAGCGCTGAACACGTACTCTGTCCAGTCTGTGGAGGCCACGTCTTGGTTGAACACTCAGACAAGGTCAACCGCTGCGAATACTGTGCCAGTCCTGTTTTGGGTCCCAGTCAAGGTCGAAACTGCATTAACCACTCAGGAACCCTAGCAAAAGCATCGTGCCACGTATGTGGTGACCTCATTTGCGAGGATTGCATGCAAGTTCGAATCGGTGACTATGGGGGGAAGCTCTTCACTGTAGTTCACTGCGAGAAGCCCGAATGTAAGGTGGAGAGTGAGTGGGCTAAACCACTGAATCGTGAGTTCCAGAAGCTGACCAACTTCGACTGGTCTGACAGGTCGGACAACATCATTCTCAGAGTCACAGGTCTAGGAGCCATTCTGATGATGCTCTTTGAGCTCTTTTTTATCATAACGATGATTTGGGCACAATACTTCACCCCTTGGGGAAGAGCTGACCCGTCACCCATTCAATTCATGTTTCTTCGTGGAGACCTCACTGTGATCCTGAGTATTCTTGGAAACGTGATGTCGGCAATAATCTTGCAGACATCTCTTCAGGTCTACGTGCATGATAGACAGCTGGCCTCTGGAGCGTTTCTGCTGGTCTTTCTCATGGTGGAGGTAGTCTTCTTGCTGTTTAGAGGACTCTTCTTCAACTTGCTGTCGTTCCCAGAGCCCTGGTTGGTCCCATTCTTGCTCATTTCATTCGGAGTAGCCACACTATTGATCTTCTCCGGATCCCTTGCAGCCACAGTAGTGGGCATGAAGAAGCGCGGCCAAGTTGAAGATGCCAAGATACGACTCGGTCTCAAATGAGTGCCATTTGACAGATGGCACTTGCTTTCCCGTAGTTAGCGATCCCCAATGTCAAACAGATCGATGAAACGGAATCTGTCGACATCCACAAGTCCTTTGTCTGTGATCTTTAGCTTTGGAATCACTGGTAGAGAGAGGAACGCCATCGTCATGAAAGGCTCACTGAGATTGCTTCCCAAATCTGCGGCTGCAGCCTTTAGCTCCTGTATCTTTTCACTGACTTCCTCGACTGGCCTGTCAGACATCAAACCTGCAATGGGCAGCGGGAGTGAGGCAAGAATCTTCTCATTTCGAACCACTGCTAGACCTCCTTGCATTCTAACTATCTGGACGGCTGCCGCAATGAGGTCGGTGTCATTTGTTGCCACCGCCACGATATTGTGGCTATCATGACCTATCGAGCTCACCATTGCACCCTCCTTTATTCCCAGTCCTTTCACAAAGCCGATTGCAGTGACGTCAGATGCGTTGTGCCTCTCAATGATTGCAACTTTGACTAGGTCTCGGTCAACATCTGCCACTGCAAGGCCTTCGTCAATCTTCGTTGCCTCAACAAGATGCTCTGTGATCACGGTGTCTGGGACGACTCCGATTACATTCATTTGATCTCCGCGAGCGCTAATCTGGAAGTCCTTTGGTTCAAGCCATGTTATGTTGACAGATCTTCTAAGACGCGGTGGCTCCTGTTCTCCTATATCCCAGGCAAGTTCTCCATCCTTGGCGACCAGGGCTCCCTGTTTGTACACCATCTTGACATCGACTTTCTTTAGAGAGCCAAGTACTGCAAAGTCTGCGTGGTATCCTGGAGCTACCGCTCCGCGATATTGCAGACCATAATGGCGAGCAGTTGAAATTGTGGCCACCTTGATGGCAAGAATCGGATCAACGCCGTATGATATAGCTTCGCGAATCATACTGTCTATGTGGCCTTTCTCAATTAGGTCGAGCGTGTTGCGGTCATCCGTGACGAAGCTACAGAACATGGCTGTATGAGGCTCTATCAATTTGGCAAGATTCTTCAGATCCTTGGTCGTGGAGCCTTCTCTTATGTGAATGTGCATCCCCACAGCCAGCTTCTCCTTTGCCTCTTCCAACGTGGTACATTCGTGGTCTGACGTCACCCTGGCTGAAGCGTATGCGTTCAAGTCCATCCCGGTCAGACCGGGAGCATGACCGTCTATCTTCTTGCCTATGTCAAGAGTGACTCTGATCTTCTCCAGGATATCGGGGTCTCTGTAGATTACGCCGGAATAGTTCATCGCCTCAGCCAGTCCCAGCACATTCTGTTCAGTCAAGAGCGGTTTGATGTCAAGGAAGTCCAATGCCACACCATTGGTTTCAAGGTCCGTAGACGGAACACAAGATGGAAGCATTATGTAGAACTCCAATGGACCGCCTCTCATCGATTTGGACATGTACATGATTCCCTCCATGCCCAAGACATTGGCTATCTCATGAGGGTCAGCGACTACCGCCCCTGTCCCATGTGGTACTACTGCACGTGCATACTGAATCGGCATGACCATTGAAGACTCGACGTGAACGTGCCCATCGATGAAAGATGGAACAACAAACTTGCCCTTGAGGTCTACGACCTTGCTACCCACGTACTTCCCTATTCCGGCAATATAGCCCTCATGAATGGCAACATCGCCTTCTTCAATGTCGCCTGTGAACACATTGACAACCGACGCATTCTTGAGAACAAGATCCGCACGAGTGCGTCCTGCTGCTACATCTATCATCTCATCGAGCGGATAATCCAAGCGAGGCATAAACATGGAGAGTCACTCCCGAAATGAATTGGCTTCTGGAATGAAAAGGCTTTCCTAGCTAGGTTCCCCAACCAGCATGTTTATGAGCGCAATTCACTATAGTTAATTGATTACAATGGACCACGCTGAAGAGTTCAAGTGTAAGATTTGTGGGCACAAATCCAAGACGAAAGAAGAGGATCAGAAACACGTCCGAGAGACCCATCCTGAGATGGCAAAGGACATGTAGTAGCAGGATTGACATAGAATCTTGGCCCTGATCTTCTCGTTGTCCTAGTGGAGCCTAGGTCAGACCTCTTTTTTTGGGGGGGAGGACCTGGGCATTCGCTTCATTTTTAACTGAAGTTGTCTGGGTGCGTTGATTGAGAGCTGACGCCGGGCTGACTGGTATTAGGTACTCAAGGACTAAGGAGATACGACTTTGTCGTGGTTCCAAAGATATCCAATTAGGAAGGACTCCAAGAGCATAGCTCTTTTGGCCATCTTCGTATCGATGGTGGTTGCCCTAGAGGTCTACCCAATACTGGGTGTGACCGATATCGGAGTGCCAGGAGGCTTCACAATCGACTGGACGGGCATTCCCATCGTTATTGTCTTTCTTGGACTGGGCCTCGTCTACTCACTGGTAGCAATCGTTGCCATGTGGATGGCGATCGCCTATCGGAACTTCAGCGGAGCGGCTTTCAAGGGCTTTGCCGAGTTCTACACGATAGTTGGGTTGCTGGTTGCCAAGCTTCTGACCATGCGATACAACATGGGTAGAGGGACTCGTGTACTTCTCTATCTCGTGTTTGGTTCATTGTTCAGAGTCGTTGGAATGTTTTTCACGAACATCTACCTGATCCAAGTGTTTTATTCAGCGCTTCCGGATGCTGCTGTCAGTCTATCAGCAACTTTCGTTATTCCAAACCTAGTTCAGGCAACCATCAACATATTGGGCGGAGTATTGCTTTATCACCTAATCCCCGAGAATTTGGCACTTCAGGCGGGCCTAGGGGATGACGCCGTCAGCGCGTCTTCTAGTGTTGAAGAGCTTCCGTCAGAGGAAATTGAGAGTTCTTCGATATCGAGTTCGGGCATAGAGAACGATCAAGGTTGATCAGTAAACATGAAAGTCAGAGAACTCAAACTAGTGCCAATTCGGGAGGTTCCCCTGGTGACACAGGGGGATGACCTCCCTTCTATTTTGCTTCAGTCCCTGCAGGCGAGCCGAACCAACCTGCAACTTGGCGACGTTCTAGTCGTCACACATTCTATTGTGTCGATTGCAGAAGGCAGTCTATATCGACTCTCAGACATTGAAGTTTCTGATGAGGGCAGGAGAATTGCAGAAGAAAACAATAGACCACCGGAGTACGTTGAGGTAGGACTCCGAGAGGCCAAGAGAATCATTCGTGAGACTCCAGTCTTGATCACTGAGTCAAAACATGGAATCATCTCGGACTACTCTGGCGTCGATGGTAGTAATGCCCCCAAAGGCACCGTCCTTGTTCTTCCCGATGACCCGGATCTATCTGCCAAGGGAATCCATGACAGACTCTCCGCTGAGCTTGGATTCAGCGTGCCCGCGATTATCAGCGATACACAAGGTCGCCCGTGGCGGAAGGGCGCTGTCAATGTGGCCATAGGAGTTGCAGGTTTCTCACCATTCGTTGAGAATGCTGGGAGAGAAGACCTCTATGGAAGACGTCTTCGATCGTCTCTGACTTGCCTTGCTGATGAGGTCGCGGCGGCTGCAGAGTTGGTCATGGGTCAGGCGGATGAAGGCGTTCCTGCAGTCCTTGTGCGCGGATTGAGGTTCGATGAAATGGACGGACACGCCACCGATATCCCTCGACGTGAAGAGAACTTGCTTTTTGACTAGTAGAATGAAACACCGAAGAATGGCAGTATGAGAATGACGCCAACTATGACAAAGAGAGCTCCTATCATGATCTCAAGCTTCCTTGCATTCTCTGACGTCATGGTCATCATACGGGTCCTAGCTTCGCCTGTCACGAATGCAATCGTTAGATAGGGAATTGCCACACCAATGGATGCTACAACGTACATGAGAAGGAGAAGCAGCACATTCGTCTGAGTACTGAAGACTAGGAAAACTCCGAAGAGTAAAGGAGCCGCGCAAGGTGCAGCCATCAGTGAATAGCCAAGCCCAATAGAGAATACTCCAATAAGACCGGTGGGATTGGTTGGAGGTGTCTTAAGGTTTAGAGAGGACACTCCGAGTCTTGTCTGCAGAGTATCTGATATTGTCAAGATGCCGAAGAAGACGATGAATCCTCCCAATATAGCCTGAAGGACAGTGTGGTTCTGTATTAAGAATAGCCCTATGAACACTGCAATAGCAGCGAAGACGGCCAAAGAAACCAAGATGCCCATAATAAGCGTTGAACTCACAAGAACGCGTCTTCTCCGGCTGTCTTCTGACTGAAGAGTTCTCATCAGGAATAATGGCAGCATGGGGAAGAGACAGGGCGATATTGCCACGTAGAATCCTGAAAAGAAGGCCACAAGGAGGTCAATCAGTGTACCGAATATGTCCTGCATATCGCCGCACCTTCTGATGCCTACCGCTATCACATTAGTTGCGTGAGGGTTTCATTCATGCTACTTTCTCCCCAGAAGCCTTCATGAAACCATCTCAGGTATCCTGCATCATCAATGATTACAATTGAAGGAATGTAGATCACATTGAAGTAGTTGCCGAAGACGCCATTGGTGTCAAGTCCGTGTGGCCAAGGCAAGTTCTTCTGTGCTTTGTAGTCGGCCATCATGGCTTCAGTTTCAGAGAAGTCAACTGTCAGAGAGATTAACCAAATTGAGTCTCCCATATTGTCGTATATTGCTTCCAGCTCAGCGTTTTCGGCTTCACATGTAGTGCACCACGTTGCCATGAGATCCACAATTAGGAAACGACCTCTATAAGAATGAAGTGAGGTTGTGCTTCCGTCGGACATGGTCAGCGTCCAGTCAGGGGGCTGAATACCACGATCCAGGAGATCAGTATCCTTAACAATCCCTTCACCTGGGCTGTTGATGAACAGGAAGCCCACTGCGAGTCCGATGACAACTGTTGACGAGATGACGATGACAATCAGGGCTCTCTCTTTCTGCATGACGCAACCTCTGCAGAGTCCTCGTGGAGTGGTTCTTCCGCGAAACATAAGAGTCTTCACATTGGTGAAAGGGTTTCGGGTATCAGAACCTTCGACCATCACCAATATGCTTAGATGGCTGAACGGTCGACTCAATGCGTGAGATAAGATGGCTGATGAACTGAACAGGTTTCTCCTTCCTCTCGTATTCACAATAGTCGGTTTTATGGCCGTAGTGGGCCTTATCATTCGAATACCTGATCTTTCTGGAACGCCGTTGGCTACGTATGACTTAGTGAGCCCGTTTCCCGGAGGTCTGTCTTCAGACCTATTCAGCATCCTTCTCCTTGCCATTCCTCTGTACTTTTTTGAGTTCTTTATCCTAGCAGTTCCAGTAGCGGCTCTGATGTTGCTCGTCAACAGACTCTATCGAGTCAAGTCATATACACAGAGTGTCATGAGCGTCGGCAGCAGGTTTGGAGCATCACGAATAATCCGTAGGGCGATCGTGCCAGCACTCTTTGCTTTGTCATTTAGCGGGATTGCACAACAACTCTTTCCGAATCTATTGGTCGGCCGAGTGGACTACGCAAGTGGCATTGCCAACGTACCTATTCTGACAGCAATGGAGCCTCTGATCTGGCTGATTGGAGCACTGGTTGCAATGTTTGCAGCAATCCTGATATTCGCTCCGACATGGCTGCTAAACGACTCAGGAATCGTATCACACCTGAAGGAAGAGGAGCTGCAGATGCGACGATGTCCTGACACAGAGGGAGTCGGCAAGTGGTATAGCCACTATGTTTCAGGATTTGCCCTGCTGTCATATCCCGTGACCACCGCCCACAAATTCATCATAGCGATTCCAACACTGATCATTGAGCGTGGAGGCACCATCGGACCAGTCTATATATCCGAGAGCTTGGTGTGGATTGTCGGACTGCCGCTGGTGGCGATGGCATTCATAATTCCTCTAATCATCTTGAACGAGCTTCTGCTCTCAAGAACGTCAGGGGTTGTTCGGGGCGCGGCTCTGCGACTGGGTGCAATTGACACTACGTATGAGGCGATAGAACCTGGACCTGTCGAGGAGGAATCCGGGACTTCTCAGTGGACATAGAAGCATCCCAGGGCGCACTGAGGAAGAGGATCTTGTGCGGCCTTAGCTTCTTGTTTACTGCGACATGACCTCTCGCCATCAGTGACTTCACATACTTGCGAATCTTGCCCTTTCCGATATCGCACTCTCTCGAGAGCTCATCATAGGTGGTACTGCCAAGCTGCTGGAGAGTCCTAAGAAGAACGTATTCCGGCATCTCTGCAATTGCCTCTCTTAGTGCTTGATTCTCACGTCGGAGACCGCTATCATCACTAGCGAGAATTCTTGATACAGTCTCTCTTTGATTGTCAATCGTCTGATTTAGGGCAAGTCTCTCAGCCTCATATCTAGCGAAGACCCCACTGGATGCGTGAAGAAGCTCAGTACTGAGGTCGTTTGCCAGACCGTCGACAGCTTCCTTGGATGCAAGTCTTGTCTCCTTAATCAGTCCAGCTATGTCAGCGGAGTCTAGCCATTCTCCATCGATGAGGCGCTCGACTTCCGCAAAGTACGAATCTAGTCTCCTCATCCAGACATCCCTAAGTTCTTGAAAGACTCCAGCTACTCGTAGTGTTGCTCTGGCGGCCGCTTCTTCGTGGTGACTCATGCAATTCACCTAAGCGACAATAGAGCTAGCAAAGATAGGAGCTAGTGTCATCCAGGTATGACCTAGAGAACAAGCGTTTCTACACCCACGTTATTCTATCCATCATCTCTTCAATTGGCCGTGGGAAGTAGTCTCGGTGCTGCAGTTTGGAATTCGCGACCACGACTGTGGAGTCGTCCACGACCAGATGCTCCAGTTGCATTGCATTGAACAACGGAGATATGTTGACCATGCTCAAAGAATTGCCATTAAGAAGGACGTACCTGAGGTTTCTGCACCGCTTTAGGGGAGTGAGTCTAATCCTCGAAATCTTGTTGTCCGAGAGAACTAGGTACTGCAACTTCGTGCAGCGCTCAAGAGGGGTCAGGTCAACGGCCAGAATCTGGTTGTTAGAGAGGTATAGCCATCTCAGATTGGTGCACCCTGCAAGCGGTGACAGGTCTATTGTGCCGATCTCGTTCTGAGACAGATCCAGCGCCTCGAGGCTACCGCATCTCGCTATTGGGGACAGATTGACCGCACTCAGTTTGTTGTCGGCAAGAATCAACATCTTCAGTTTGATGCATTCGTATATGGGCCCAAGGTCAATCTCAGTCAACTCATTTGATTTCAGGTTCACGGATTCAAGTTCTCTCAGTGAGCTCAATGGTGCCAGGTTGATAGAAGCAACTCTCATGTCTTTCAGGCTAAGCTCTGTTTCGTAGACGTCCTTGTCTGTCTGGAGCTGTTCGCCTGCCGTGGTTGCAAATCTTATGACTACCCTGCCCAGTTCAACCGTCTCCTGAAATCCACTCTTGACGTAATGAAGAAACTACCTCATTTCTTTTACTGTTTTTCGAATCTGAGTCTTCTCAATGATTTGATATCATGACAAGTCTCTCACAAGGGTAATAAGAGTGAGGTATGCACATTTCTTCATCCTGCGGATGGGAGATTGTGAGGTTCGTCCTCACTGAGAAGCACACGCTGGAGGAGCAGCTGTCATCGTTGTTGTAGTGATCATCGTTTCGAGAAGACGGGGCGGCGGTGGCGAGTAAGCCTCAAAAGTAGGAGACTGGCGGCCCATTGGGCAGCCGGGTTTCATCCTCTCTCTTTTCCAATCTAGTATCGCACAACTCGGGTCTTCTCAATGTGAGCCCATGGGACCGGAACTTGAGTAGTGGCCCGGATTCTGTTGATGAGTTCTAGAGTGCCTTCAGGGTTGTGAAGGTCTGAGAACACTATTGTTGGCTTGTCCTTACTCTCTGAAGTGTATATGTTCACGTATCCTAGGTTGATGACCCTCCCTTCTGGATGCGTGGACATCTCCACTGACTCAATCTCATCATAGAAGACACGAGTGGTCACTCTGTTGTAGAACCCTTTCCTGACTCGGAGGTTCCAGGTTGTCACTATATACAGTGTATAATGACGTTTCGACTCCCCAATTATGACCAACAACAGACCTAACGACATCGAGGACATGCCAAGCCACCAAGCGAACTCATCATAGGGCACCAGCCCGGCTGACACTGTCACATTGAACAACCACCCGAAGACGAAGAACACTAGTCCGACTATGTAGTAGTGAAGGTATCTCACTCGAGCAGGATGGCGAATTGCCAACAGCTTCTCACGGTCTTCTGCTGCGAGCTGATGCGGTTCAATCATGGGGGCCACAGAGATGCACGCTATGTCTATCTTATCAAGTTGTCGCGCCCGAGTTCAGAGTTATGGTTTCGTCATCTGATGGCACAATGCATCGGACATTGGGCAACTGCTCTTTCATTTCCCTGCAGAACGCTCCAGGACTCCTATAGAGCCAGTGCATCGGAACTACCGTTTCTGGTGGACTGTTAAACTGACTGAGTTGCGAGATTGCATTCTTGGGAGAGGTTGACACTGCACCACCAATGGGGACTCCAAAGACACTGAGTTCAAAGTCAGAGAATCCGAGAAGTGTCCTAGTGTCACCCGGATGGCCAAACGAGAAACCATCCGTTCGGACCACAACACCAACATCGATTACATTCCTGAAGAGACCGTGACGACACTCAACGAACTCAAGATTCCAAGGACCGTTCGAATAAGTGTCGCCGGGGTAAACTGTAATCGTGCGTTCTGACCACCTTGAGAATGCTCTTGCCACTTGGTCGTTTGTGATAAAGATTGCCTTAGGATTTCGTTCGAGAAAGGTGTTGACGCCGCCAGTATGGTCATAGTGCTTATGAGTGCAGTACAGGATGTCACCTTCGCGGTCACCTGACTTCTCATCCTTCGGATCAATGACAAAACTGCCTGATTTCAGTAGTATGTGGAACCCGGACTGTCCAAGATAGCGTATTTGGGGTACCTTTGCCAATTCTCTCTCCTCCTGTTTGCTGGGACATCTCTTGACTCTATAGCTCTTTGTAGCAGGGCTTTGCAAGCATGCTCACTAGTTCCTTTCTCAATCTATGCTCCTGAACATAGCCGCTCAGCTCTACGTCGCAGAGCTTGATATACGGAAGTTCAGGGAGGTCTTGTTCACGAATCTCCACACCCGGGTCGTCCACGTTTATCGATTGAAGAACGGACTCAGCAATGCTCATCTCCTCCATCATCCGTCTAAGCAGATCATATACGGGCTCGCACCAGAAGCAGTGATGCGATCTGTAGAACTTGATGCATGCCTCTTCTCCACACGGTAGCTCTGACAAATCACGCCAGGCCGGCAAGAGGCAAACGAACTTGGTTCCCTGGGTGTGATCTCCTTCTATTCTATCCTCAACCCATATCTCCCCACCAAGATTCCGCACAATGTTGTCAACAAGTGTTAGACCCAGGCCTCTTCCAACAACTTGAGCGTCGGGACTGCCAGTCCTCTTGAAAATGAACTCCTTCAACTGGTCAGGTATTCCGGGTCCTCTGTCAGAGAACTCAATTCGAATCAGCCTGTTTGCGTCAATTGCCTGAGCCATGACATCGACTTCAACGTCATCGCCTTCCCAGTACATGACTGAGTTGTGAATGATGTTGAAGAGGACTTGTTCAAGGTAGTCATGGCCACGGACGAGAAACTCTCCTTCACCAATATTGGAATTCAATGTAATGTTCTTCCAAGCAAAATCGTCTCGTACTGATTGCAACGCCGCTTCCAAATACTTGTGTAGGTCTGTCTTCACTTTCGGTGGTGGATTGTCTCTGAGGCTGATTATGGCTCTCATATTAGCTATCATTCGGGCAGATCTTCTGACATTCCAAGTTCCCTCTCGAATGATCGAAACTAGGTTCTCAGGAATCTCCAACTGTGACTCCATCAGACCCATCGCGAAGAGAATTGCTTGATTAATACTGTTGAGATCATGAGTGGCAACCTCAAGAAGCAAGTTTGCCCTTTCTGCCTCCAATCGCTCTCTTTGCTCAGCGAGTTTGGCCCTATCAATGTCCTGGGCCATGAAACCGATTCTTCTGGCCCCTTCGCCACGCTCTATCGGGCCGGCTGTCACACGTACCCAGATGGGCTTGCCATCAGCTTTTCTCATCAGCATCTCGATTCCAGTGACAGACCCGCCATCAAGCAACCCGGAAACGACGGCACTCCCGGCCTTGAACGCCTCTGGGTCAGTCGGAAGGAACGACTCGATGCTGCGTCTGATCATTGCCTCTTCTGTATATCCAAGCAGTTCCATCGCAGCTCGGTTAACCTGCAATACGATGCCGCGGGGGCTCAATGTGAAGTAGGCGATAGGTGATGATTGGTAGAGCTGCCGATACTTCGCCTCTGACCGTTCGATTGCCGCTTCAAGCTTCAGGTGCTTGGTCATGTCTCTTACAATCCCGACAACCGCTGGGCAACCTTCATAGGCAAAGTTGGCTGTGCTCATCTCTGTGATGAGTGCCTTCCCAGTCTTAGTCAACATTCGGAGTCTGTAGGCATGTTTCTGTGTTACATCCAGGTCGAACTTTTCATACTCTTCTTGGTACACGTGGGACGTCACAGGATCTAGTAGAGTTTCAAACTCCATCCCAATGAGTTCACCCTGCTGATAGCCGAGAATCCGGGCAAAGGCAGGATTGACCATCGCTATCTTGTTGTCCTGAATTACAACTATCCCGTCATTCGCCATTCGGATTATGCCCTTGTATCTGTCCTGAGAATCAAGACCGTTTGTGGGCTTATTCTCGCGCAAACCACAGCACATCCGAAATGGCGCTTGCATCCTCGTACTATGTTCGTGCACTTGACTTGTGGACTTCAACGAACAGTTAATGGTCCTTCTAGCTGCACATAATCTTTGTTGGTGTCGGAGCGGTCATCTATCTTCACCTTGGACTTGGTCCAGTCCCAAACATTTTAATACTTGTTCAAATGTTAAATTGTTGTGAGAGAAGGTGCAAACACAGAAGCGTGGAATGTTAAGCTCCTCAGACGCAGAGAAGACAGCACGGATTTTCCGAGCACTGACCGATGAGTCAAGACTAAGAATCGTTCATCTTCTGATGACTGAGAAGCGAATCTGTGTTACCGACATTGCGCAGATGCTTGGACAAAGTATCAGTAGTGTTAGTCACCATTTGAGAATACTTAGAGACCTCGGCTTCATCAAACGTGAAAGAGAGGGAAAGCGCATCTTTCATTTCTTGGATGATGAGTGCATTGATGACATCATGAGGAGAGCGGTAGAACATGTCCGTGGAAAGTGACCAAGTGTGCAGTCACTGCGCAAAGAATGAAGAGGAAGACAAGAACTCGAGCATGAATGAGAAGTATGTCATCGGCGCCGTATCAACCGTTGCCTGGACACTTGGGCTAGTGTTTGAGTTTCTTCTCTTCAACACTTTCGTAGTCTACATCCTCTCTTTGGTCACAATGATTCTAGCAGGCAGGTGGATCATTCCTCGTGGACTTCGGGGGGCTGCGAAGATTCACCTCGATATCAATTTCCTCATGACGTTTGCAGCATTTGCTGCGCTGGTCATTGGAGCCCCTCTGGAAGGGGCATCAGTCATGTACCTCTTCTTCATTGCTAACCTGCTTGAAGACAAAGCGGGAGCCCAGGTGAGAGATGACATAGGAAGTCTACTTGACTTGGCCCCGAATCAGATCTCAATAAAGACCTCCTCTGGGGTATACTCTTTCCCAGTTGAGTCTGGTAAGATTGGAGAAACCATGGTCGTGAAGCCCGGAGAGAGAATCGGACTCGATGGCATAGTACTTTCTGGAGGAAGCAATGTCAATCAGAGCCCCATCACGGGCGAGTCAGTTCCGGCCTCAAAGGGCATTGGTGATGAAGTCTTTGCGGGCACTATCAATCTAGACGGATATCTTGAGGTAGAAATCACTCGTGAATCGCAGGAAACCGTTCTGTCTAGGATTGTTAAGCTGGTAGACGAAGCGAGTCTGAAGAGGTCTCCAACAGAGAAGCTTGTATCACGGTTCTCTCATGTCTATACTCCTCTCATAGTTGTCGGGTCTCTGATTGTCGTATTACTCACGTTCGTCTTTCTACAGTCAACGCTGGAGGCCGCAATCTATCGAGGACTGACTTTGCTGGTGACTGCCTGCCCTTGCGCTTTTGTCATTTCCATCCCTGTCAGCATGGTTTCTTCAATCGCAGGCTCGGCGAGAAATGGTGTTCTCGTGAAAGGCTCAGAATACATCGAGGCTCTCAGCAAACCGTCATTGGTTGCCTTTGACAAGACAGGTACTCTAACAAGTGGAGAACTCCGGGTTGATCAAGTCATGACCTATAATGGCGCGACCAAGACGGATGTACTGGGGATTGCTGCCTCACTTGAGCAGCTGTCCGAGCACCCGATTTCTTCCGCAATCTTGACTGCAGCTACCTCTGATCTTGTGCCAACCCACGAAATCAGAGAGTTTGAAGTACTGCCCGGAAGAGGAGTGGAAGGGAAACTCGGGGATCAGACCGTCGTCGTTGGCAACGCAGCATTGATGACAATCAATGGAATAGCGGTTGAGGACGACGAAGAACTGACTATCGGGACCAAGGTCTTCGTAGCCAAGAATGGACAACACGTCGGTACAATCATACTATCTGACACTATCAGACCTGTTGCCCGAGTAACGGTCAAGGCATTGAAACACATGGGAATTCGGACTCTTATGATTACAGGTGACACAGAAGCAACTGCGAGGCATGTCGCTGAATCGCTAGGCATTGATGAGTACAGAGCAGAGCTTCTCCCACATGAAAAGGTCGCTGTGGTGGAGTCACTTCCTCGCAACGGGACGCGGATGATGGTAGGTGATGGGATAAATGATGCGCCTGCAATGGCAGTTTCTGATGTGGCGATTGCGATGGGAGTCATAGGAAGTGACCTGGCTCTTGAAACCGCAGACGTCGCACTCATGAAAGATGACCTAGAAGAGATTACGCATCTGATAGGGCAAGCCAGGAAGACCATGCAGATTGTGAAGCAGAATGTTGCTCTTTCGATCGGCGTTAAGGCTATCATAGCAGTTCTTGCGACAGTAGGCTTGGCAACGCTATGGATGGCAGTGGGTATCGGTGACATGGGTCTTTCTCTGGTAGTTATCGCGAATGCTCTCAGACTAGCGATTAGAAGGCAACCGGCTCTCGCCAGAGTCTGATGATTTCCTATTTGTACCTGTCCAGTGCTGAAACTGCAGCTATGACAAAGAGGAAGACGAAGGCTAATGTGACTGCGGGCAAGGCAACCACTATGACTAGGCTATCTGCGAGAGCGGCTGCGAGGGCAATCGTGAAGCCCCCTAGTGTCAAGTTGATTATTGGAAAGGAGAAGGCAAGTGGGACTGGCAGATTGCCCGGTTCGTTCGTCACTACAGGGACATAGGCACCTATTGCCGTGCCAACGGCTGAAAACAGCAGAATCAACGGAGCAGCCAAGAACATCAGAGCGGTTACGCCCTGTAGTTGAAAGAAGAATCCAATGAAACCCAGAATCGGGATGGCCGCAATAGCGACTTCCACCACGCTCAAGACATACTTTGCTAGAACGATGTCGATAGGTCGAAAAGGACCTGCTTTCAGAAGGTACACATTCTCACTCTCATCGACGAAACCAGTAAGAGAAGTCACACTAGTTACTTGGATCATCAGCAGCAGCAATAGTAGGAACGTTGGCAACACAGTCATTCGTGGAGCCGGCGTGATGTTCAGAGTCAAGAATCCAGGTGGGGCAAACAGACTTAGGTATATAACAAACCCGGTGCCAATCACTGCATAGGCATACTTCAAGATTTGCATTGGACTTCTCATCCTAGACCAGAAGTCTTTGAGGATTATCCAGAACATGGGGTCATTGAATCTAGTGGACGAGAAGTCGACCTGGCCGCGAAGAATCCTATTGAATCTTCCTTCAACCTTGTCTTTACCGGCAGAGGCCGCGAACGCCTCGTAGTAATCGCGGTCACAGAGACCGACTAGAACCAGAAACGAAACCACGAAGCTTAGGTGTAAGAAGTAGATTCCCAGTCCCGGTCCATAGCCCCAGTTGAGTATGTCAAAGGCTTCAGTCAGCACATAGGCGACACTGTTGGGGGGCCAAGACATGGCTTCGACAAAGTTGTCTGTGAAAAGTGGCAGTGAGGGGAGGAATACCAGCAGTCCCAGGACAAGACTTGTGACATGTCTGGCAACACTCTTGGTTCTCAAGCTCAATTTGATGCGAAGGTATGCAGCAATCCCCCCCAAGAAGTAGTTCACTTCGAAGAAAATGATGATTGTCACTATTATCATTGAAAGAGGAAGAACTAGAAGGTTGGCCTCTGTTACCAGAGGGAAAACAGCCAAGACCCCTGTGAAAGCGAAGATCATTTTGCGAGTGAAACGCCTTGTGTATCGACCAATGAAGAGCTGGTGGGGTTCCACAGGGCTTGTCATAAGAACGGATTCATCGACCTCACTAACTAGCGCTGCTGGTCCTAGTCCAAAGTAGCCTCCGACGACCGAGGATGCACTGAGTATTCCAAATGCCGTGAAGACCATTCCTCTGTCAATTGAGGTTTCTAGATTCGATTTCAGTGTAAGAAGAACAGGTCCAAGGCTCAGCATTGCCGAGATGACCGTGCTGACAAAGTAGACTCCAATAATAGTAATAGAGTAGAACATGAGCATGGAACGATTAGTGGCTGTGCGCTTGAATTGGTTCCACATCATCCTGATTTCGTTCAGAATGAGAGTCCTAGTGGTAGCAGCCAATTCGTTCTCCTCCACTTATCGACCAGGAATACCTCCTGTGAGTTCCAAGAAGACCTCCTCTAGGTTGGTGGCGCCCTTGGCCTCTGTCAGCAGCTCATCAAGTGTACCTCTGCCGACGACGATTCCTTCGTTCATTATCACAAATCTGTCGCATAAACTCTGAGCCACTTCGAGGATGTGCGTTGAGAGAAGAATCGCCGACCCGCTCTCTTTGAGCTCATGAAGATGGGCCTTGAGACTCCATGCCCCTCTAGGATCAAGCCCGTAGATGGGCTCATCAAAGGCAAGCACGTAAGGCGGTCTTCGAATGAATATGCCTACGAGCAAAGTCCTCTGCAGATTCCCCTTAGACAGAGTTCCAACGTAGTTGTCCAAGTACTCTCCAAGTTGAAACAGTTCCTGATATTGAGTCATTCTTACTGCGGCCTCTGCGGTAGAAACACCGTGAATTCGGGCCATGAACATCAGGTATTCGCGAACGGTCAGGTTTGGATAGCATGTTGGCTTCTCAGGAATGTAGCCGATTAGTTTCTTGGCTGAAATCGGCGAACGAATGACATCGTGTCCTCCTACGCTCACACTTCCTTTCGTAGGCCTGATAATGCCTGTTACGACTCGGAGGGTCGTAGTCTTTCCGGCTCCATTAGGACCCACCAACCCAACTATCTCACCAGGAGAGACCGTCATGGTCAAGTCGTCGACGGCGATTGTCGCGCCGAATCTTTTCGTCAACCCTCGAATGTCAATTGCAGGATCGCTCAGAGGCTCACTTGGTCCGAAGGTTTCTTCAGCGTTCTTATCAACGATGTCTAGAATCTTGCCGACCAGCGCGGTTCTTGTGACGGACCGCTGGGTGAGGGGTATCTTGAGAGCTCGCGCCAGTTTCACGAGCTCATCGCTATTCATCTTCAGCAATGCTTCTTGGTCAAGCGTCAGACACAATTCCTCCGTCACGATAGTCTGAGTGTAGCTGCTATGTGTCCGTCATGAGTCCCCTTACCATGTTAAGAAGTCAGTGGTATGAGAAGGAATGCACCAAGTTGATGATTCTGACTCAGAATTGATTCATGCCTCAAACGGGATTGGACCGATTAGACTCAGTGACCAGTTCTTGACCTCGGTCAATAGAGGTACTACCTCAACGCCTTGTTTGTGAGCCTCTCTCAAAGCTACACCGAAGTCTGGATCTGTATCATCGTTGGGGGAGAACACAAATGCGTCTGGTCTCTGTATCACAAATACCACAGCGGCCCTTGAGGCTAACCGTTTCTTTAGGGTTTCGGAGAGGTGCCTCATGTGTCTGGCCCCTCTGACTGTCGGAGCGTCAGGGAACATCGCTCTTCCATTCTTAACAAGAGTACAGGACTTTACCTCGATGAAGGTGATGCCGCTTTGACCCACCAGTTTGAAGTCAAACCTGCCGCCAAGCATCCTCGGCTCAGGCAAGACTGTTTCATAGTCGATAAACATTTCCAGTCTTCTGCCTTCTAGTAGGCGCTTCATGAAGCGATTTGGAAGGTTAGAGTCGATGGAAACAAGGGCACCTTCATGCTGTACGCAAAACATGTCGAAGTCGGTCTTTCTGTGCTTCCCCGGTCTGTATCTCAGGTATACTGTCTTACCTGGCACCATCAGTTCATGCATTCTGCCAGGATTTGGGATGAAGGCTTCCACGATGGAATCACCAAGCTTCACCTGTCCAAGGAAACGGTTGGGTCTGTCGATGAGGCTGGCCTTCATTACCTCTCCGACTATTGGCATGTCGGTTCTCCTCTTTCAAACGAACGCACATCATCCCCCATTGTTCTTCCGGTGCGACTGTTTCGGATGGGATCTACATGAAATCCACGAGTGTTGATTGAGATGCATGTTCGCTTAACCCTGAAACCTTCACACCAATCAGCCGCACATACCTATCTGGGTTTCTCTTACGATCGAACAAATCTATGGCAAGCTGACTGAGCTTCTCTGGATCATTGGTATCAACCGGAATCGACCTGCTCCGTTGGATGGTCGTATAGTCGGCATATCGAAGCTTTATGGTGACGGTCCGGAACCTGAGTGCCTTCTGATGTAATCTCTCACCAATACGTCGGCACATCTTGCTAATGGTGTTGTGAAGAAAGTTCGTCGCCTCGGGCTCAACGTCTTCCATGAACGTATAGTCCTTACTCATTGACTTTCGGACTCTGGGTCCGTTGTCTATCAGCGGTCTTTCATCGATTCCTCTGGCACGGTCATGAATCCACTTGGCTCCTCTTCCCATGATTGGCATAAGGTCGACAACCGTCATTGATTGGAGCTGGCCAAGAGTCTCTATCCCGTATCGAGCCAGTCTTGCAGCAGTCTTCTTGCCCACGCCATTGATTGCATCTACACTCAGTGGTCTGAGAAAAGCCTGCACATCATCCGGGTCTAGACCAACAACAGTGATTCCCAAGGGTTTGTTCATCCCAGTCGCAACCTTGGCTACAGCCATATTGGGAGCCACACCAATAGAGCAGGGCAGTCTGGTTCTCCGCTTCACCTCCCTCTGGATCATGAGTGCGAGTTCTCTTGGGCTCTCGTACTCCTGTACAAGTTCAGTCACTTCGATGTAGGCCTCATCTATGCTCGCCCGTCGGACTCTCCGTCCGTCAGAGTGATCTCTGAGAACCTCCATTACCTCAGTGGAAGCCTCAATGTAGCTTGAGAAGTCGCCGGGAACAAAGACAGCTTCCGGACACAATCTATACGCCTTGGAAACCGGCATTCCGGAATGGATGCCGTGGTCTCTTGCCTCATATGAGGCTGCTCTCACTACACCTCTTCCGTGGCCCCCCTTCGGATCATGACCGACACATACTGGCTTGCCAGCCAAGTCCGGGTAGTTTCTATACTGTTCAACGGCGGCGAAAAAAGGCGTCCATATCCACATGCATAATCCATCTATTCACAAGTGTGACCCGCCAATCAATTATGATTGGAATGACTTTTGGGTTTCTCCGTCCTTTTGTCTGATCGAATGTACCATCTATGCGGGGGGAGTTTGCCGAACATAATGAGAGAAGCGTAAGGCCGCGTATAGTCGACAACAAGGACGTGGATTTGAAGGTCGATTTCCTGCCGCCTTATACTCAGTTTCCGAGTACCAGAACGGCCGAAAGATGGTCACCATACCATACTCAGATTGAGTGTATGACTGCTAAGGGAACCAAGAACCGCAACGAAACTAAGGGCGAGAAATGAAGGTTAACAAAGTAACCAAGGTTAGACGTGGATTGTCGCACCAGTCCGAGTATTCAGACCCCTTGTAACGAGAAAAGCGGGAGCTGGTCGACAACAACCTGAATATGTGCTGATCTGACTTGAACACCGACGAGCTTATGTGAGACCGCTTCCAATCCACGCCATTGCGTGATGTGGAGTCTGGAGGATGTACGAACACTACGAGCCTTCCGACCGGGTGTTTGTTGACCGAGAGGAGTATCTCGAGTGGATGTCGGAGGCACTGAAGCGATGCAAAGAGCAGAGTGTTATTCTCCATCTTCGAGGAATTGGTGGGATTGGAAAGAGCTCACTCTTGGACTATTGGAAGAACACAATCGACGAAACGGTCCGTCTTGACTGTGAACAATACACTGAGTTCTTTGACCGCTTGAATGTAATAGCAAAGGGAGCAGTTCTCCTCGGAGTCAATCTGCGGAGGTTCGACGTCCTCTGGCAGATCAAGCAACGATTTGTCGAAGGAGTTGAGCCCGTCAAAGAGAAGGGTCGAGAATGGGCAAAAGAAGTGGTGATGGCCATCCCATTCATCGGTTCTTTGGCAAGTATTGGCAACGCGATTGGGGCTGTCGGGGCGAAAGTCAGCCCGACGCTCAAGGGAAGATATGGAGAGCTGGGTGACTGGCTGCAGACCCGTCTTGGTAAGGACTACGTCAAGCGATTGCTAGAGATACTCTGGAAAGAACCAAGGCACGCTGAGTTCTTGTATCTTGATGCGCTGCTTGAAGACTTGAATAACCGCAAGTCAATTGAAAGACCCATTGTGTTCTTGTTCGATCACTCCGAGCATGTTGAGAACGAGAGATGCCGTTGGCGCTATCGTGGGAGAGAGATCAATGAAACGGAACTGTGGTACGTTTTCTTGAGTTCGTTGTCCAATTGCGTTGGGGTAATGGCGAGTAGGCGGCCCATGCCTGAGAAGACAGGTGAGGAACTCGAAGTCGAGGAATCCGAACTCACCGAGCTCGACAGAGAGAGTTGTATAGAACTGCTGGAATTGAGGGGCATTTCGGATGAAGAAGTTCAGAGCAGTATTGTAAGTGTGAGTGGTGGAAACCCTTTCGTGATGGGTACCCTTTGTGACATGACAGAGTCTGGCACCATATCGTCAGAAGACCTGGAAGGTCTACGCGGAGATACACTTGAGGAGGTCCGTCTCAAGACGTGGAGAAGACTCTTCAATCAGGCGCAGGACTTGCTGGGCTTCGTTCAACGTGCAGGACTTATACCGTACTTCAACAGACGAGTGATGGACATAATTGCGCCGGACATGAACCCTGAGCAATGGGACCGTCTGATTCGATTGAGTTTCGTTAGAAACAGAGGTGATGGAACCTGGGTGCTACACGACCTTGCAGAGGAACTCGTACTAGCGGAACTTGGTCCGAAACTAGGGAATCTGACACGTGAGGTTGGGGAACTTCTCGAGAAGGCATCAGAAGAAGAATCGGACTGCGCCCTGCTTGGACTCTCCCTATCGGTTCAGGCCCTAGCCGAAGAAAAGGATACATTGACAAAGCTCGCAGATATCGTCTTTGAACTTGTCTGGAGGGGGGATGTTACAAGTGCGTTAGGACTTCTTGATGCCACGAGAATTGAAACGAGGGAGAGTCAAGTCGTGCTACAGGGGCTCAAAGGAAGTGTCTTGAGCCGGATGGGAAGGGTTGCAGACGGTGAACAGGAGCTCCAGGAAGCACTTGAAAGATCCAGAGCAATCAGTGAAAGGGTATCGGACGAACTCTTGGTGCACGTTGGGAGAACTCTACGCGAACTGGGCCGCCTACTTCACAACACCGACAAGTCCTCAGAGGCAGAGGAAACTTATCGGGAGGCTCTGAGGGTCTACGGAGACCTAGATCGGAAGACACAGGGTTTTCGTATTGAGGATATGGCTTGGACACTCCATTGGCTTGGTTGGGTCCTCGTCAACGATAACAGACTAGAAGAAGCCGAAGAGATGTACAGAAAGGAACACAGACTCCTGGTCGAATCTGATCAAACTCCACGATATGACACCTTGCCTTCCATCGCCGAATCACTGTACATGATTGGTATGGTACGCGTCTTCGCTGGTAGCACTTCAACAGCCGAGCAGAATTATCGAGAAGCTCTTGAACTCTTCAGAGAGCTTGCAGGCAGCAGAACAGATGTTCAAGTTCGCCTCGGGGTAGCTCTGCTGAACTTTGGGGAGTTCC
Source organism: Candidatus Thorarchaeota archaeon (assembly GCA_046758445.1). Lineage (GTDB taxonomy): Archaea > Asgardarchaeota > Thorarchaeia > Thorarchaeales > Thorarchaeaceae > SMTZ1-83. The sequence continues at coordinate 38,406 of JBHIAE010000023.1, forward strand.
TTAGAATGACAGGCAGACCGTACGAGGCGGAACAGGCATTCAGGGAAGTGCTTGCGATCGCGAGAGAACGGACCAAGATGGAGCCTGAATCCACGTGGGCCGCCATGTGGTTAGCAGCAAACCTGGACAACCTAGCGATACCCCTCAAACAGACATACAGATACCAAGAAACGGAAGAGGCCTATGCAGAAGCCCTCAAACTGGTTAGATACTCAATTGAGAAGGAACCTGATGCCTTCGCGCGCCATCTTGCCTGGGTTCTCATTGATTATGCTGTGCTTTACAGGGAAACTGGTCAACTAACGGAAGCCGAAAAGGCATGTCGCGAGGCCTTAGAGCTTCACAGAAACCTTGCTGCCAAGTCCCCAAGGAGACACCTGAGCAAGACTGCATGGAATCTAAACAATCTTGGAGTTCTTCTTAGAAAGACTGCAAGGCTACCTGAGGCCGAAGAAGCCTACCGCGAGGCACTTGAAATTGCAAGAGAGATTGTCAAAGGGGCTCCAGAAGCTGTCTTCATGAAAGACCTACTCTCCACCGTCCTGAGCAACCTCTCGGTTCTTCTAAGGCGGACTCAAAGAATCACTGAGGCAGAAGATGCTCTTATTGAAGCGCTCACGATCAGAGAAAGACTTGCCAAGAAGTCTCCCAAGATCTTCCTTCATCGTGTTGCAGCATCGCTCAACAACCAAGGCGTGATGCTATTCGAAGCTGGCAAGGGAACTGAGGCAGAGGACGCGTTCAATAGAGCACTCCAGCTGCGCAGAGAGCTAAACGAGAAGTCGCCAGACATGTTTCTGCCAGGTATTGCATCGACTCTATCCAATCTTGGTATCTTGCTTAGACGAACTGGTCGACTCGTGGAATCTGAGAATGCATATCTTGAAGCAATCGAGATTGGAGAAGAGTTGGTATCGAAGGCACCAAAGGTCTATCAGAATGACTTAGTGAGGACACTTTGCAACTTTGTCATTCTGGGCTCAGACGCTGCACATAAGAGTGAAGACATGAAGAAGGCCAAGGTCCGACTCAAGGGACTTGGGATCAAGAGTCTGCCCGAGAGTGAAGAGTGGTCGGAGGAAGAAAAGGATGAGGCCAATGCTCCAGGAGGAGTCTAGCACACTTGAAGGGAGCACTGGGAGAATTATGGGTCAGTACTGTTCACAAGCCCGACGCAGTTCATGAATCTGCTGCCTCTTCATATAGGCAAGGTACTCAAAGAGCCCACTGACGAGTTCAGACTTTGCCTTCGTCGCCAGCCGCAAGTATATCGTGTACGTATCGACACTCTCCTTCAGCACTTTGTTGCACACAAAGATTCTCGGATCAGTCTCTTCCCTGGATAGGTCAAAGGGTGATGGATCAGGAACAGAATCTCGGTCTTCAAGACGCGACAGTTCCTCAAGCTCATCGACGATTCCAGTTATCATCATATGTTGAAGCCTTTCTATCATCCATGACTCAGATTCAACAAGGTAGGCCAGCAATGACTTCACCTCTGGCATCTTTGAGGTGTCGGTCAGGCTCACGAAGAGCTTGTGCTGGGACCTCGCGGTGGAGAGGGCTAGTCTGAGCATCGGTCTAAGAGGGTCTGTCCTACTCACTGTAATCCTTTCTATGCGACGGCAAGGCAAAGATAGCACTTTCTGTCATCAATTCTGGCATAATAGACCTGCCCGGTCCAACTTCCTCAAAGCGTCCAATCCGGCAAAGTGATATGGACCTCATGTCCGCGCAAACCGAGAGGAGGACCAAACTTGGCAGACCTCGACCGACTAGACAAGCAGATGCGCTTCATTGTAGAAATCGACAAGCTCAAGCAGATTGATAGACAATCGGCGCTCGTTGACCGGAGCAGACAAGAGAATGACTCCGAGCATTCGTGGCACATCACGATAATGGCCATTCTTCTGGCCGAGTACGCCAACGCGGATATTGACCTTCTCAAGGTTCTGAAGATGACACTCATTCACGACCTGGTAGAGATTGATGCCGGAGACACCTTCGCATACGATACTGAGAATGCCAAGACACAGAATGATAGAGAGACCAGGGCAGCCAAGCGAATCTTCGGGATTCTTCCTGAAGACCAGAGAGAAGAGCTTTATCATCTTTGGGAGGAGTTTGAGTCGATGTCGACACCAGAGGCTAGATTCGCTGTTGCAATTGATCGACTCCAGCCTCTGATTCAGAGCTACAACAACAAGGGTTGGTCCTGGGAGAGGCACGGTGTAGTCAAGTCTCAAATCGTTGAGAGCAAACGGAGCATTGGTGAGGGCTCAGAGAGGCTTTGGCTCTTAGCACAAGACCTGATTGAGAGAGCCGTAGGTGAAGGGTTCCTCAAAGACACGGAATGACCCGGAGCTTACTCAATGATCTTCTCATAGCGTGAAAAGAACTCCTCAAGATCGACGTTCCCGCCGCTGACCATCACACCAATCTTGCTACCTTTTGCGATTATGCCTCGTACTTTCAAGAGCCCTGCGAGAGAAACTGCGCCTGACGGTTCAACAACTATCTTCATTCGTTCCCAAAGCAATCTCATTGCCTTCAGTATCTCTTTCTCTGTGACCGTGATGATGTCGTCAACATGCTTCTGAATGATTGAGAATGTCAATTCGGAGAGTGACGTACGCAATCCATCGGCGAAGGTTTTGGGATCTATTGATGGGACTAGCTTTCCTGACTTGAAGGATCGATAGGCATCATCAGCATTCTTTGGTTCCACCGCTATGACCTGTGCTTTCGGTGACATGGCTCTTGATGCGATCGAGGTACCACTAAGAAGTCCACCACCTCCGACCGGGCAGAAGAGATAGTCGAGGGGGCCAACTTCGTCAATTAGCTCAAGTGCCGCGGTCCCAGCACCTGCAATGACAACGGGATTATCGTAGGGATGAACCAGTGTGCACCTGTGCTTCTTGATCAGCTTGTCTGCGGTGCTCTTCCTAGACTCCAAGGTGGGTTCACACAGGACAATATCAGCACCATAACCCCTGGTAGCTTCTATCTTCACCGCGGGTGAGTTTCTCGGCATCACAATTGTGCAGGGAATTCCCTCCATGAAAGCCGCCAGTGAGAGAGCCTGAGCATGATTGCCGGATGAGTGCGTTATTACTCCCCTCTCTCTTTCTTCTTCTGTAAGTAAAGTGACTGCATTGGTGGCCCCTCTGAACTTAAATGCACCAACCCTCTGGAAGTTCTCACATTTGAAGTAGACACTACATCCAGTCATCTTGTCAATTGTAGTCGAAGTCATTACCGGTGTCTTGACAATGGCATGCGCGATTCTTCTGTGTGCCTTTCTGATGTCCTGAATGCTCACCATGACAGACGGAGAACACGGACTGACTGAAGAAAGTTCCCATCTCGGGACTTGGGAAAGGCTTAACGCCTGCCAAGTACGTCGATGTGTGCTTAATCTTGGAGGAAGTGACAACATGTCTGAGCGATACTTGAGTGCACCATTGGACATACTGCGCGTGATAGTGACACTTGGAATCCTGGGTTCGATTGCCATGTTTGTTGCAACAGATGGAACGATTCCCTATCAGTTTCTGACGACATCGGTAGTTCTGGTGTTTCTGGCTCTTCTGAATCTGGCTGATACACAGATACAGAGAAATGAACAGTGGAATAGGTACACCACGTTTCTCTTCTTCGGTATGCTACTTGGATCCATAGGTGATTTCCTTATGGCAGGAGTCTTCTACCTCACGCCTGTGCCTCTCATCAATGGGGTCATTGCCTTCGGAATCGGTCATCTCTTCTACCTTGCAGCACTCAAAGATAGATCTCCACTGATCCTCCGAGGAAAACAGGCTGAGGAGGAGTCATCGAAACTCATCCTGAGAAACGTCGTGATTTGGTTAGCCAGCCTGGTTCTGGTTGTAGCATTATTCTACATGACCGTATACAATCCATCTGAGCTCGTACTGAGCTATGGAGTACTGGGATACGGCTTCCTGCTGGTCACGGTTGTGGCTTTCTCACTGACAAAGTGGTTCGACGAGTTTCCCCTTGCATTCTTCCTGACACTGTTCCTTGGATTCCTGCTGTTCTTCATCTCGGACTGGGTGATTGGAATCAAAGCTCTCAGAGAACCAGCATTCCTTGGTAACATTGCGGTTGGCTTGACCTACTTGTTGGGACAATTGCTTATCCACTTAACTCCATTTATCGGCTCGAAACAGAGCTAGCGGCATCACCCTAATAGGGGGGATTGACCCACTCCCGACCTAGGTGATAGAGGATGGCAAGAGTTCCACTGGGTGTCACCATACTAGCAGTATTGAATCTTCTAATTGGCCTTCTATTCTTAGTCGGCTCGTTGGCAATTCTTGGTCCCATCTCACAATGGATTGTGGGACGCTTCTTGATGGGAATTGGCGGTAGCGCGCTACTACTTGGATTACTCTATGTCTTGATAGGAATCGGACTTCTAACGCTGCAAAGCTGGGCTTGGTGGTTGGACATGATCTTTGCAATCATCAACATCATCATCGCCCTTCTGGACTTTCCTCAGATCTCATGGATCGCCTTGGTGCTCAATCTAATCATCGTTATCTATCTGAACCAGCGTGGAATCAGACGAAGGTTTGGGGTTTAGGATCTACTCGGATGTTTTGAGGGTGAAGGGAATCAGGCGGAAAGAGAAGGAGATCAAGGACCAGAACGAGATCATTAAGATTCTCAAGGATGCGCAGTACATCACAGTTGCCATGTGTCAAGAGAACGAGCCGTATCTCGCCACATTGAGTCACGGATACGATGCTGATAGGAATTGCATCTACTTTCATTGTGCCCATGAGGGAAAGAAGATTGACATCCTATCTGAGAACAATCTCGTATGGGGACAGGCGCTGAAGGACTTAGGATATGTCCAAGGTGCGTGCGACCATTTGTTTGCCACCGTTCAGTTCAGGGGGCGTGTGATCTTTGTCGCTGACATGGAAGAGAAGGAACATGCTCTCAGGGTAATGATTCATGGCCTGGAGGACGAGCCTGAGAGAGTCATTTCCGAACAGATATCCGAGAAATCTCTCAAGCGCGTGAACATTGGCAGGATTGACATTGACTACATGAGTGGCAAAAAGGCCAAGGACGTAATCATACAGACATAGTGGACTATGCAGTCTGGGAAAGATCCTCCAAAACCTCCAGTGCCAGCTGGGCCTTTCCATGTGGAACAAACAAATAATCATGATAGTAGGCTGAAACAATATTGACACTGATTCCCGCCCCAGCAAGAGCGGTCGTCAATCTTGCCATGAAACCTACCGCCTCGAGATCGGAATGAACTTCCAACGTGATGAGCGCCCAAGTTGGACCATAGGAGATGCCGGAAGCCTCCGCCGTTTGTTTGTCAAGGATTACGGTGATTCCTTCTTTCTCCACGTATGTCATTAGTGGTGAAACCTTCAGCTTCTCCAATTCATCCTTCTGCAGCGAGTGGAACACGTACTCTCCATCAACTAGACTGGGTTTCATTGACCTCAATAAGGTACGTAGATCCTTCTCTCCAACCACAATCGACGCCTCGTCGTTACTTCTTTCCTGCGTATGTTTCCCAAGAAACAATATCCTCTAATGGGAATCTGGAGCTCTTTCTTTCTTGTGCTCCATATCCTACAGATACAGAGCATATCACACGAAGGTTGTCAGGGATTCCAAGGAGCTTCTTGAACTTGGGTTCCATTGGTGTGTCCCTCACACCCATCCAACAAGTGCTCAGGCCCTCGTTGTAGGCGGCCAGTAGCATGTTCTGCACTGCATTGTGCGGGTCAGCAAGATGGTATTTGGGGTGGCTCTCTGGTCTTCCAAGTACAACTATGACTACTGGCGACTGAGCCATGAATCTCCCATAGCGATGTTCGTCTGCAAGCCAATTCCGCATTGCCTGATCTCGCACGACAATGAAATGCCAGGGTTGCCGGTTGGATGCCGAGGGAGCCCATCTGCCTGCCTCGAGGACAGTCATTACCTTCTCCTCCTCGACTGGCTTGTCCAGGTACTTCCTTATGCTTCTCCGATTCAGAATGACTTCATGAACATCCATTTGAACTCCCGTGCGGAACAGTCACGCCCGTTATAAGAAATCGGATGAGGTACATATCTGGAATCGATGAGTGACAAGATGGTAAAGCTAAAAGGACTCTGATACGGCCCATTGGAGCTAGGAGCGGCGAAACCAAGAATGCGCATTCAGACCAAACAGAAGCTGTTGACAAGTGTAGGAGTTGACAAAGGCACAACGACTTCACATGCAGTCTTTAGCACCATTCTTCTGGAGAGGGACCCACTGAGCCGAACAGAAAAGTTCGAGATAAGAGAACGGAAGATACTCCACTCTGGGCCCATTCATCTTACACCATTCGCTGATCCGAATACGATTGACTTCCAGAAACTGAGAGGTCTGATATTTGAGGACTATGCAAATGCTGGAATCAAACTCACCGACATAGACACAGGTGCAGTCATCATCACGGGCGAAACTGCGCGTAAAGAGAATGCCGAGGAGATCGTTGCAGCCCTGTCAGGTGAAACCGGAAGGTTTGTTGCAGCAACTGCCGGTCCAAACTTCGAATCGGTTCTTGCGGCTCACGGATCCGGGGCCGTGGCAAAGTCAGCAGACAAAGGACTCACAGTCTACAATGTCGACATTGGTGGTGGCTCCTCAAATATCGCCGTGTGCAGGAACGGCATGGTGGAGGGGACGGCGGCAATCAATGTCGGTGGGAAACTTGTAGCCACAGATAGCAGCGGAATCATTACCCGTCTTGAACGAACGGGAAAAATGGTTGCCGAAATGATTGGGCTAGGTCTCGGAATAGGCCGTCACTTGGAAGAGTCTATAAAAAGGAAGATGGCAAGCGCACTTGCAGATGCACTGATTGCGACTATCCTAGGCGAACCGATGACGGACCTGGGTAGTATGCTGATGATGACTCCGCCTTTGGAGGACAGAGGTAAGCCCGAAGTCTTGATGCTATCGGGAGGAGTGGCCGAGTATATATTCGGTAGTGAAACGAAAGACTACAATGACCTCGGTATCCCACTTGCAGATGAGGTTCGAAGACAGCTTGAAGAACGCGGTATACTGCTTTCTCAACCGGAGCATCGCATTAGGGCAACAGTCATTGGGGCTGGGCAATCGACTTTGCAGCTGAGTGGTTCCACCACGTTCCTGACGAGCGGTCTTGCTTATCCTCTCAGGAATCTGCCTGTGATCACTCCACACATTTCGAAGGTCCGCGGCAATGCCTCAGATGTTTGTCAAGCAGTCGTGTCAGCTCTCAGGAGGTTTGATCTGGAAGAAGGCAGCGACCGTATGATTCTGGCATTCAACGACGCAGTGCGCCCTTCCTATGAAAGCCTCACTGAGTTTGTCAGAGGCGTTGCCAGAGGTCTTCCAAATACTGTCGCAAAAGAGCTGCCCATTCTGATGTGCTTCGCCTCTGACATAGGGAACAGTGTTGGAAACGCAATGAAGCGTGAAACTGAGGTCAAGAGCAAGATATTGTCAATCGACGAGATAACACTTCGCGAGGGCGACTTCGTCGATGTGGGAGAACCTATCATTGAAGGAGTAGTCGTGCCAGTTGTCGTGAAGACGCTTGTGTTCGAAGACGGGTCGTCAGATTCAAGAAGCGACCTACAACCTAAGAAGAAATGAGAGAGGCCGCTTGCCTTGAAGATCCGTCCAGCTACCAAAGAAGACAGAGATGACGTCTTGGAGATTGCAAAGCACATCTGGGAAGGTCACGACTATCTACCTCACGTTTTCAACGAGTGGCTATCTGATTCGGATAGTCACACTGCCTGCCTAGAAATCGATGGCCGCGTTGCAGCTTTGAACAATCTCAGAGTCATAGAGAATGGTGCAACTGGCTGGCTTGAAGGTTTGAGGGTTCATCCGGACTTCAGAAGGAAAGGTCTGGCACATCTCTTGACTGACCACATCGTAGAAACTGCGTCCAAGCTCGGAGTTGAGAGACTTCGATACACTACAGATACTACTAACCTAGCTTCTCTCAAGCTCGCAGAGAAGGCCGGCCTCAAGCCGCTTCTGGAGATGGGAGTTGCATGGAGTCTTCTCGAAGACCTGAAAGATTGGATCACGGATACTTCCAGTCTGAAAGAAGTGGAACCTGATGAGGTTCATGTACTTCTTCAAAGAGATTCTTCCCTTCTTGCTAGCAATGTAATCATCTACGATTGGAAGGCTTTGGATGTCACGCGTGAGGCTCTCAGGGAAATCGCCTCCAGCAGTAGATTTGGGCCAGCACTGAAACAGGACGGCTCAGAGCACTGTCCATAGGAACCGGGCGAAAAGAAGGAGAGCAAGGACGTCTTTGGCTAACCACGGTTTACACCAACAAAAAGGACTTGTTACTGCGTCATCTTTCAGAACATGTTAGAATTGCGCGAGATGCCTCTTTCCATTCAATGATGTTTACCTACCCGGTTCAGTTTGAGGGATTGATGGCTCTGCCTTCTCTAAGCATCACAGAGGACGAGATATTCAGACTGACACTTCTGGAGAAGAAACTCTAGGACGAGTCAGAAGCCGTCGTCATCCCATTTCGGAGAGAGTCGTTACACCACACATCTTGCTCACGAGCCCATTCGGCCTTATGCGGGTCTGAGTCCTGTACCCCTTGCTTTGACCTGTTCCTAAGGCCACTGATCTTGGACCTTAGTAGATACGAGAATGGTATCTTGACGTGAGGAGCTGATTTCTCGCCGTCTTCATCGAACCACATTCTGTCATCACTCACGTCCCAGATACGCTCATCTCTTGCAGCTGGACTCTCGCGAAACATAATGAGGAGCCCGAGGACCTGCAGTATGGGTATGGGAAAGACTGTCTGTTCCATGAAGAAGACGGCGCTAGGTGACAGTAGGTATGGCAACATGTAGACAACGAGCGGGACAAATGCGCCAAGTACACCGTATAGAAACACACGCGTCTTGGAGATCCTCGATTGGAGGTAGCGGAGGACGCTGTGACCAAAGAGTAGGTTGAAGATGCAAAGGAGAGGCCACAGGAGGAAGAATGCACCAAACATCGGTGACAATGAAATGGGTATTGGTGCAAGCGAGAAACTGCTGTTGACACTCATCCCATCACTCCACATACTGAAGAACCCCATCCAAGATGGACTCACGAGGTAGAAAGACGCCCCTCCAAAACCTGGTCCGAAGGTATGACCAAATAGGGGGAAAAAGAGCGCAACGACGCCAATGCTGAGTCCCAAAACGAGACCCCTGCTGGGACTGTTCAGTAGAGAGGAGGACTGTACTAATCTTTCAGATTCTGAGTCCTTACGATGACGTGCCGCCTGAAGGAGAGCACCTTCTCTGGTAAAGACCGGGAGCAGAATCAACACGACAAGGACCCATATTGTCGAATATTCAACAGATGATGGGGCGTAGAAGCCTACCCAAGGGTCTGTCGGAAATCCCCCAACAACAATGGATGCCATATAGGCCACCATAGGGGTAAAGATCATCGCAGCAAGCAGATGCTTCCTTATCGACGTTTCACCGTGCTGCCCGTCGAGCCAATAACTGAAGTAGATTCCTGGGGCGCACACTGCTAGTATGGCTGCTAGCATCAAGATATTTGGCCACTGAAACTCTGGATAGGGCATAGGAAGCATGGGACCTGGAACGTTCCCAATTGTGAAGAGAGGAGATCTATAGTACCACGTCGGTCCGAAGTCTCCAGTCCCGAACATGACTGCCATTGGTAGCGACATGACGACAACTACCTTAGCAGCCATCTTTAGCCAGAAGCTCTTTGCAAGCATGTGTCCCTCACTTATCCTGAATCAAGAAGCATCTTCATCTGACTTATAGGACCACCCACTGTTGAAGGTTTGCACCCGACTAATCCCACAGTCAATGTTTTGAAGCGTAGATTTTGCCCTAAGAAACTTCAGCTG
>JBHIAE010000024.1:0-47735 GCA_046758445.1 Candidatus Thorarchaeota archaeon
TTGGACTTCAATCAAATGTCACAAGTGTGGAAATAAAGGGATGCGCCCAAAGCAGTCCCTCTTCATCTGTCATACCTGTGGGTATCGGTCCAACGCTGACCTGAATGGCGCTATCAACATCGGTAGACGCCTCATCATGCTCATCCCCTCACTGAGAGATGAGAAAGGACTAGGAGCTTGGCTTCTCCCAAAAGAGAAGACCATCCCGAAGGCCCGGAGGAGCTCACGCTCTAAACGGAAGTCCTCACTCCCCCAGAGGTCGCCATCCTCGCCTGGAGGGGAGTCCGTGGCTGACTACAATGACCAGGCTTCATTTGTGGAGCTTGCGAGCAGTAACGACCCCGCCATGGCAAAGACTGTGGAAGACCCGTCTGCTGTCATGGGCTCTGGCACTCATGATATTGAGATGCAGCGGACAGAAATCAGGCCCCGACAGAGAAGCCGCGTTTCGAGGAAGTCGGGCAAAGCTCGCGTCACTGAATCTGGTCGAGATCAGATTCAGGCTGGTGACAGCAGTCGTGAGAAAGATGGAACACAGAAGTTTCTTCCTGTGGGTTCACTCACCACTAGAAACAGGCCGTCCAAGCGGCTACGGAAGCTTAGGAATGCCCCAGAAAAATGGGTAGTTAACGTTATATCGCCACAACTCTGAAACGTGATGAAGCCGGGGTTTCCTAGAGGCTATGGAGGCGGTCTCGAACCAAAATCACGACGAGATAACCGCTGTCTTCGGACTCATGGGTTCGAGAAGCTCCAACTCTCTGTTCGGGCTCGAATGTCCCATCCCCGGCGCCATTACTCTTCTTGCTAGAATCTAGATTGGATGAAACTCCGTGTGTAGGAGAATAAATGCCTGTGGAATTACTTTCTGATGTGAGATGCAGTCAGGCTAGGGACTTGTTTCGAAGAGAGGAAACAAAGAAGAGAAAGACGCAACGCAAGATGCGGAAGAAGATTAACCCTGACAAAGTCCGTCGCATGTATTTTGATGGGAAGCTAACACAGGCACAAATTGCGAAGAGATTAGGTGTGTCACCAACCACAATCAGACGCCTCTTCGAAGACAACGGATGGGAGGCAAGAAGGCCCCGATATACTGACGAAGATATCCGACGTTTATACTTCCATAATCGGCTTTCAAAAAGTGAAATTGCTCGAATACTGGGGATTGCGAATAGTACTGTTCATCGAGCATTTGAGAGAAATCAATGGCCAACCTTACCACCACCAACGAAGGCTAATCCAGAAGAAGCTCGCAAGCTCTATGAACAAGGTTTGACGCATAAAGAGATAGCTGGAAAATTGGGAGTAGCACGCACAACAATTGGATCTTACCTCAGAGGACTTGGAATCCAGAAACGGAAATTCAATTCTGATGCAGAACGACAACAAGAAAGAAAAGAGCAAGCAAGAAGGCAGCGTAAGAAAGTCCAAGACCTCCGTGACAAGCTATTTGGCAGAGAGTGCAAAGTATGTGGAGTTGACAGGAGCACGAGGAAACTTGCCATTCACAAGAAGGACTTCAGTGAACATGAATTGAATGCACTCTGGAAACTCTCATTTCTTCGAAAAGTGAACCCTGAAGAATGGTCTGCTCTCTGCACGATGTGCCATCGAGGTGTTCATTGGACAAATGACGATCTTGGCATGAATTGGTCATCAATTAGAAACAGAATCAAGAGAAGACTATCAGAAGAATCTGAAAAGAGCTCGAAAAGGGATTCGGAATATGCCCTCGATTCGGAGAAGGAATCAAACGACCTTAAAGGCGAAGTTGAAGATATTCGTAAGGCTCTATTTGGAGATGAATGCTCTTTTTGTGGACCATTAGAAGAAGAAAAGGCACTCGTAGTCCATAGAAAAGATGGGCAATCCCATCAGAAACACACACTCTGGTCAAAGGACCATCTTCAGAGAATGGACCCAGACGAATGGCAAGCGCTATGCCAGAAGCATCATCGTTACGTGCATTGGGGGATGAAATACCTGGGTTTGAAATGGGAGGATCTTGAGTCGGCATTTACTGATGCTAATGCATCCGGATAAGATAAGACAGAATCGCAGCAAGAAGTCCATAGGAGGCTCCCAATTTCCCAGAAGAGAAGGAAATGAAACTGCTTAGGATAAAACAGGAGTATATAGAAGAGATATCTGCTCTAGTGGAGCGACTCAAATCCTCTATATCATCAGTACAGGTCAAACTCGCCGCACTCCGAGATAAGGAAACTAGTGTCCCTCAATTGGTCTATTCCGAATTCAATTTCACTGATAGAAAAGAATCCGACCTTTCAAACGAGAGCTTCGATTGGGGTTCTCTTCTAATAGCAATGAAGGCAATAACCCCTAGGACTGCCGAGCAAGTTCTTCGCAGGGTGATTCTGGATAATACTTTGAAATTGGACGGTTTAGAGAAGATTAGAGTGGAAGTTCAAATTGGAAGGGATTTCAACCACATTCATTCACGAAATTCGTTCTTGCCAGACAAATGGGCTCTCTATTCTGTAATCCTAGATTTGAGGCACCCAAGAAAGGATACTCGAAAGGCCCTCCCTGCGAAACTAAACCAGCCCTTCTATCCAACACTTCAAGATGCAATCTCATCCCTATTGGAAACTAGACCCATCTTTGGACCACTGGAAGGTGTTCACATTGTCGTTCCAGATTATAGGGCGAGGATTGACAGACTACACATAGAAGACAACCGCCTTTTGCTTGATGTCACCCTTGGTTCTCTTTCAGAGGAGGAAATTGTAGCAAAGATTTACATTAGTGGTGAAAAAGGGGCCGAAGGTTCCAACGATATAGTTATCTAGAATGGCAAGGCGGTTTATGAAACTACCATAGAACCAGAATACGTAGATGCAGTCATTCTCTCTGTCTTGGATGAAGATGTCATTGATAGGCGTGTGTATTCGTCGTTTGGGCTTTTCAGTCAGTCAGAAGTCGCTTTTGATGATATTGAGGGAAGAATCAAGGAAATAATCGGGCAAGGTGAAGGCCCACGCGTGGAGTTTAAACGTGAACTCAACCGTGAGAAGAGGAACGAGTATCTCGAATCTATAGTCGCATTTGCCAATTCTCGAGGCGGATTATTGATAATTGGAGTAAATGATAGCGGAGAGGTTGTGGGATTTGAAGAGGATATTGAGGAATTACTTACTAACCAAGTGCACGAGCTTTGTTCACCATCTATTGATTTCACTGTGAAAAGTGACATCAAAATTGAAGGAAAGGAGATTGCAGTTGTCGATGTTCCTTCTGGGAATCAGAAGCCCTACTTACTGCAAGGTAGGGGTTATATCAGAAGAGGTGCAACTGACCGCATAATGAAGCGAGAAGAACTTGAGAAGCTGTTCGACTCTGATAAGTCTGGTTTGAATCCCTACTTCTTCTATCCCAAATAGGCTTCCCCATGAGCCTCAAGGGCAACAGTCATCTCGCCAAATGGCAGATTCGAAACCTCGGCTCGATTTCAGAAATAGCACGATTGCCTGGCGATTTAACTGTAACCCATCGATATTTCCAATTAGGCGACAACGTTCATTTCTGGGCTTCGTCAATCGCTCTCTTCATCGAATCCATTGCAGTCTTTGCCAACTTGTTCAGAGTTGGCTTTGTCTTTGCTCCAACGTAGACTCTAGCCTTGGGCTCGGTTCCTGACACCCTGACAAGAACATATGATCCGTCTGCACGCTCAACTCTGATACCATCTTCTTCGATTATCTTCTCGATTCCTGTTAACTGTGGAATCAAGATGTCCTTCACAAGAGTGAGGAACATGGGTTTGACATCATCAGGACATGAGATGAAGTCCCTCAGCATAGGATACTCAGGAACTGTCTTCATCAATTTGACGCAGCTGCCACTCCCCGTGCTATCCACCATCTGAGACACCAGTGCAGCTCCGGTTATTCCATCCATCCAATCGCCAAGTTCCGTGAAGATGGGTTTCCATGGTTCAGACGCGAATACTATGCTTCTATCTTTCTTAGAGGCGAAAAGTTCTTGGAGTGAGCCCAGTGGAGCTCTGACTACTTCGCCACCTTCAGCTTTGACGACCTCGTCAATCACACTAGAAGTATCGATTGATACGAGCACTGTGCCACCGCCATTCCTCTGCACTTCATCTCTCGCAAACAGAGCTATTACCCGGTTTTGGTCAATGAACTGTCCCTTCTCATCAATCACAGCAAGACGGTCTCCATCTCCATCATGGCACAAGGTGACTGAGAAGTCAGAGTCCGCTGCAATCTTCATTGTGTCCGCTAGATTTCGCGGGGATGGCTCTGGTAGCCTTCCTGGGAAGTGTCCATTCTGGTGAGAGTTGATGCTAATCACAGAGAAGCCAAGGTCTCTCAGAAGTTGAGGAGTGTAGTCCGTAGCGGCACCGTTTGCTGCATCCACCAAGACCTTCATTCCATCACTTTCTTCCCCTCTCTTCAGAGCGAACTCTCTTACTTCCTTTAGATACGCCTCCTGAATCTCAGACTTGCGAATCCACCCAACGGAATCCCAGCTTGCAGCTAGGAATTGCTTGTCGGCCACACGATCTTCCAGAAACACTTCTTCGCTTCTGATGAACTCGCGACCAGATACGAAGAACTTGAACCCGTTATCACCAGGAGGATTGTGGCTTGCAGTGACAATCACAGAAGCAGAAACATCAGCAAGTGAGCTATGGTAGGCGACTGTCGGCATTGGTGCTATTCCCAGGTCGACTACGTTCACACCGGTTGAGAGCATCCCCGAAACAAACACTCCTCTCAACATCTCTCTTGATGTTCTCGCGTCTGCCCCCACTCCCACAGTCCCATTTCCTCCCAGAAAGGTGCCAAGAGCCCGACCAAGTCCAAGGGCTAGATCCACAGTTACCTTGTCAGCTATAGAACCACGAATCCCACTTGTTCCGAAGAGTCTCTTACTCAAGAAGTCCACCTCTCAGCTTTGTGGCAATGCTAAATCTACAATGTCCTTGGCTGCCTCTCCAATTCTGAGAAGACTGTCAATTACGAATAGTTCTGTATGAGGCTCACGGCTCGACTTGGACAGGATGTACTCTCTAGTCCTGCTGGTATCTTCAATCAATTCCTTCTCTGCTCTGATGACCGAAACGACCTTCTCAGGGTCGAACTTGAAGAGATTCTCAACTGACTTGGAGAGCATAGTTCTCACCTTGTCCGCTATTGTTTCCATTCTCTTGATGATACCTCCAATAGGTGCCTTGTCAGTTCGTCTTGCGATGTCTACAGACAGGTCTGCTATTCTCTCTATGTACTGAGCCGCCAGACGGAGGTCAAGCGCCTCAACTGGGGCAATACTCATCATCTCTGACATGCGGGGATACTGAATTGCCGAACGGAGCTCTCGAACAATCAGGAAGAAGAGTCTGTCAACCTCCTCATCGCGCTCGATAACATCGTCTGCCACATCTTTTGTTCCTTCAAAGTAGGCCCTAAGGGCATCATTCAACATTCTCGATGCAATCAGATTCATTCTCTTCATTGCTTTCCGCACTGGCAGAGTGGATGGGTCTACCAGACATCTGACCACAATCTCATGCCCCTCTTCATGAGATATCTCGTCGGTAATCTCAAGGGCCACAAATCTGTTGATTATCTTCTTCAGCTCCAGCCTCTGATCATTTGTTATTGGCCTGTCACTTATCACACGAATCTCGTCAAAGCCCAGCAAGTACTTGCTAGTAATCTCCCAACGTAGATTAGCTTCAATCTGAATCGTTGTAGTTCTAGCTTCGCCCGCCTTTGGAAGCCTTGGGTCTACTATCAAGCAACCGTCTTCACGCTCGGCAACAACAACTGGGTTTCCTTTGCGAAGATCATGTCTAACGACCCAGTCCTTTGGTAGTATTATCAAGAATGAACTGCCTTTCTCTCCACCTGTCTGCTGAAGTTTCCTTATAGTGACCATTCTCTCCACCCGAACTAGACAGCGCTAAATCCTCGTTGAACAGTCCTCTTATTACACTTCCCGCATTTACATGAATGCGCTACGCAACGTGCCGCCGATGATTTCCCTTTTATTCAATCTCTTATTGTGGGCGATGTTTAAATCGGAATGGTGCGACAGCCCGAGGGATAACCATTGACACAAGTCGACCGTCGAGCACTTTTGGAGAAGCTGATAGAATCAGGTCTACAGGTATCGCCCGACGCACTCGACTTCATTCTGAGTCTGGAATCTCCGATGCTCGTAGTAGAATCATTGGTCGGTGAACATCGCACCTCGACCCGTCCATCAGTCTTATCACGAGAGTATATCGCCGAATGGTTGCTCGAAGAAAACACCAGGAAAAGAGTGAAGCCAACTACCACCGAGAACAATACAGTTTCAGATGCGTCTGAGATTGCATCTGAGTCCTTCCAAGACGAGATTGAGTCGACGATTAGAGTCCTCAAAAACCCTACCTATGATTCTGTAGGCTCTTCAGGGACTGTAGACGATTTCTTGGCCCTATTCACAGATCGATATAGCCGTATCAAGAGGATATACGCGGGTCGTATCGACACTCAAGGTGCCCTATCCCCAACAGTCGCCAGAATGAGGCGGAACGATGCCAGACGACTCAGTGCAATGGATAGAGAGGGGCAACCCAGACGTCGTCCACCAAGCTTGAAGGTACTTGGGATTGTGAAGGACAAGAGTGTGTCCGCATCAGGAAATATGATCATTGAGATTGAAGACGTTGAAGGGTCCATAGTGGCAGTAGTCCCTACGGGCATTGAGGGACTAAGAGGTCAACAGCTCTCTGAGAAAGCGAATTCAGTAGTGCTAGATGAAATCATATGCATATCGGGGTTTGTGGACCAAAATGGAAGAATGATAGCAGATGACGTGATATTCCCGGACATCCCCATGGCCCGTGAGGCCGGGAGAGCTCGGCGCGAAGTCTATGCGGTCTTCATATCCGATATCCACTGTGGGAGCAATGAGTTTCTTGAGGATGAGTTTGATCGTTTTATCGACTGGATCAGTGGTAGGGACTTGGATAGCTCTGAGAAGAGAATGGTCAAGCTGATCAGGTATCTCTTGATTGGTGGTGACTTGGTGGACGGGATTGGAGTATATCCTACTCAGCGAAATGATTTGTCAGTACCCAACATCCATGAACAATATGCCTTACTCGCGGAGAAACTGCGGAAGATTCCGGATGAAATCAAGATTCTTTGTATCCCAGGCAATCACGATGCCTGTAGACAAGCACTTCCACGGCCTCCAATCTTGCAGGAATTTGCAGCTTCTCTCTACAATCTAGACGACCGTCTAATGATATTCGGTGATCCTTGTCAACTAGTCATTGAGGGTGTCAACATAATCATGACCCATGGCGACTCGCTTGACGATCTAGTTACAAACATACCTAGAGCCTCCTATAGGGAACCAGCAATACCTATGAAATCACTTCTTCAGAAACGCCATCTTGCCCCTCTGTTTGGGGGCAAGACGGAGCTAGCTCCACTGCATCGCGATTGGATGGTCATTGACACGCCTCCCGACATAATCCATTTCGGCCATGCACATCATAATGCAGTTGATGTTCACCGCGGTGTTCAGATAATCAACTCTGGAACTTTCCAGGCACAAACGGACTTCATGCGAAAGCAAGGAATTGTGCCTACCCCAGGAATTGTTACTCTAGTGAATCTCAGAACAGGTGCCCCAGAGCTCAAGTTCTTCCATGACCTTTCATCCGAATCATGGGACTGACGAGGTTCGTGTCTACAGAACCTCTTCTGCAATCTTGCTGAGTCGCACGTCCTCGTCAAGAATCGTACCAATCTGCTGCTTACTAACCGCCAGACGTATCTTCTTCGTACGCCCATAGCGACCTTTCGAGATGACAGTTGTATTGATGAGTCCCATCATATCGAGCTCCGAAATCAAGTCCGAAATACGCCTCTGGGTGAGCGTATCCAAAGCCAATGACTTCGCAATCTCAGAGTATACGTTGTAGCACTCGCCAGTGAAGATGTCCCGCTGCCCCTTGTTGGTCAACGCGTAGACCGCGAACAGTACAGCCTTAGACTGCAGCGGCAAGGTCTTTACAGCCTCCGTAATCGTATCTCTCTCTATTATCTTCTGAGCTTCACGAACATGTCCTTGGGTCACTTTCACATCGCCAGTGCGTTCAGCAAGTTCTCCGGCAGTTCTCAGGAGATCAAGTGCTCTTCTTGCGTCTCCGTGTTCTTGAGCAGCAAGTGCACCGACGAGATTAATCACACCTTCATCACTCACAGCACTCTTGTTAAAGGCAATATTCACCCTCTGCTGTAGAATCCCCTTCAGCTCAACTGCGTTGTACGGTGCAAAGATCACCTCTTCTTCTCCCAAAGTAGATAGAACTCTAGGATCCAGCATCTCCTTGAATTTCAGGTCATTGCTTATCCCGATTATTGAGATTCTACTCTTCTCTAACTCTCCATTCATTCGAGTGAGACCATACAGAATGTCGTTGCCCTGACTGACGTCACG
This sequence comes from Candidatus Thorarchaeota archaeon, assembly GCA_046758445.1. Classification (GTDB taxonomy): domain Archaea; phylum Asgardarchaeota; class Thorarchaeia; order Thorarchaeales; family Thorarchaeaceae; genus SMTZ1-83. The sequence continues at coordinate 8,491 of JBHIAE010000024.1, forward strand.
TTTGACAAGAGAGTCCACTTCGTCGAGCACAACCACCATTATGTTGGAGTCAGAGTCAAGCTTCTTCTTGAATATGGACCTAATCTCATCCGTGGGTAGGCCGGTGAAGGGCACTTCGGAGCCATCCGGCATTCTCGCATTGATATCTTCACATAGCTGTCGCAACACTCTATAATTGGTGCCCACAATTCGACAGTTTACATGGGCCGTCAATGGATGAGTGACTCCACTTTGTTTGGCTTTCGTGACTAATAGGTCTAAGACATAACGAGCAACGACAGTCTTCCCTGTACCAGTCTTCCCATAACATAGGATGTTTGATGGTGGCGCACCTCGAAGCGCAGGCCCGAGAATCGCCCCAATCCGGTTCATTTGGTCGTCACGGTACGGTAGGTTCTCAGGAACATACGTTGGCCGAAGTGCATTGCGATCTCTAAAGATGGCCTGTCCCTGCAGGAATTTGTCAAAGAGTTTGTCAAGTGGCTTCTCCATTTGCCTCCGCGTCTCCATCCGAAAGTCAGGCAAGTTCCAATGGAACAACCATTCCTTCCAATGGAACTTCCTCCAAGTTAAAGGTACGTATTACCCGGCTTCCTCAATTCACAGCTCCACTTGGTGTCTGATGGCACTGGTCCGCAGCATTCATCTAGGAATTTCATAAGGCAGAAGCCGTTGTCCGCACCTAGAGAGTGATTATGGTTTGCGTCTGAAAGACCTGGAGATTGAACTACAATCAATGGATCGCATTGATGAACATGACATTTCATTGGAACAATACCCCACACCGCCGAAGATTGCGGCCGCAATACTCTATGCGGCACAGATGGAACATAGTGATATTGCAGGCAAGACAGTGTGCGATCTTGGTTGTGGAGATGGCATTTTCGCTATCGGTGCAGCTCTTCTAGGCGCAGAACGCACTATCGGCATTGACGTGCAATCCAAAGCCTTAAAGGTCTCTCAAAAGAACTCAGTCGCACTCGGGACTGACGACACTACAGACTGGGTCCTGGGAGATGTTTCCTCATTCGAAGTGAAAGGCCCCATAGATACTGTGGTGACAAATCCCCCTTTCGGTGTCAAGAAGAGAGGTGCGGACCTGAGATTCCTGAGGAAGGCAGTATCAATAGCGAAGATCACCTACAGCATACACTTAGCAGGCGAAAAGAATAGAGCCTTCCTGAGAAACACAATCGAAGACCTTGGAGGAGAAGTAACACAGGTCGAAACATTCGAGTTTCCAATAGACAGAATCTACGACTTTCACAAGAAGCCCAGACATCTAATTGGAGTGGACCTTTATCGCATTATACAGCAAAGAGTGTGACTACAATGGCTGACGTAAAGAGTGGGGATGTTGTTATGCCTGGAGACCAGCTCTGCGTGATTGAAGAACTGAGTCCCGGCTTTGGCACATACGAGAAGGACGGAGTTGTCTTTGCAGCCACATCAGGGGGGGTTGCAATCGACCTGAAGGCGCGCAGCATAAGAGTACTTGCAGCCGACGGTACAATGAAGCTGGCACTCCCTGTCAAGGGCGACATACTGATGGGTGAGGTGACCAATGCCTACGAGCAACGTGCTGAAGTTGCAATTGTGAAAAGGAACGGCACCGACATCTACAACCCTCTTCAAGGAGAGATTCACATTAGTAATGTTACTCGGCGCTTCGTGAGGTCCATGGCCGATGTCATTAGACAGGGTGACATTGTAAGAGGCATAGCACTGAACTCTCACGAGGTCCCTGTTGAGATTAGTCTTGTAGGCCCTGAGTTGGGTGTTCTACGTGCCAAGTGTGTGAAATGTGGTAATGACCTGACACTCACTAGCTACAACAACCTATTCTGTCTACGGTGCGAGAATAGAGAAACTCGTGAAGTGGCCAACGACTACGGAGTCCTGTTTGGTATCGAGTCGAGAAAGGACTTGGCACCGCGTAGAAGGTCCTATGACGATAGAGGACGGGGTGATAGACATCGCTCCTTTGATAGACGTGGAGGGAGATCCAGGCCCAGACGCTATGGTGACCGGCGCGATGACAGAGACCGCGGTGGAAGAGACTGGGGCAGGAGGAGACATTAGAATGAAACCAAAAGTGTTAGAACATGATCGCTATGAGCTCCTGATTGAATTTCAGGGAGAGGACCATGGGTTCTGCAATCTCCTGCGACGGACGCTTCTTGAAGAACCCTCAGTGGAATTTGCCGGATACCATCTAGAACATCCTCTCTTGGCCAGTCCGGTTGTCACTTTGAGGACCAAGAGGCGCAAAGCTAGTGTGGTTCTTCGTGAGGCACTTGAGAAGATACTTGCTCGGTCTGAAGAGTTCAGGAAGGGATTCAATCAGACAATCTCAGATCATGGCATTGACTAGATCCCGTGGCGGCAAGACTATCACTCTGGTGGCTTATTATGTGGAGTTTCGTCAAGAAGTATCAGAATTCTGCAGACATAATGAGAGATAAAGGCCTGGCAAAGGTTGGCGATGGCCTCGTCAATCTGTGCTACTCTCTTGCCAAATCCGAAGTTCTCGGAGAGGCCACCGGCGAAAAGGTGCGTGACATCGTTCTTGCAAAAGCACTACGTGCCACGCCTGTCTATCATAACATCTCTCGAAGGACCGATTCTGGAGTAGCTGCCGATGCGTATGAGGCGATTGTAGCCTATCTATGGTTGAGCGGGAAGACTACAATCGAGTCGATGGTTTCCTCACTGGTAAAGAGGCTGGATATCAACTCGAAGACAAGTAGGAAGCAAGAGGGTCAGGCTGCAGCCCGTGCCTTCCAAATCCTATTGGAGGAGTTGATGGTCCTTCTTCCTGGCTCTCCTGACTAGCCCTCACCAGCCAGAGCGGCTGTTGTTCAGTAAGCCTTAATTTGAGAGGGCATAGTCCAATCGAGAATCCAGGAGTACCGCAAAATGGAATTCTGTGACAAATGTGGTGCCATGATGATTCCGGCCTCAGAGAATGGATCTCGTCTTCTGAAATGCCGGAGTTGTGGTCATAGCAAACCAATCGGAGGCAACCTCACAGTTTCTCACAGACTTCAGAAGACGCCTCGCGACAAGATTGTAGTGGTCGAGGACGATTCAATTCCTATGCCAATCACTAAGGCCGTCTGTCCTAAGTGTGGCAACAACGATGCGTACTACTGGACAGTCCAGACTCGCCGAGGAGATGAGGGCGCAACTGAGTTCTATAGATGTACTGAGTGCAAGCACACTTGGCGAAACTACGGTGGCTAGGTTGGCCGAGATGGAGATGCACACAAGCGAGACTAACACATTTAAGACCTGGACATGTTGCCACTAAAGGACTTAATATCCGACTTCATCCGAACTAGACTTGATGGTGCGAACAGCTTGACCGAGGAGAGGAAGTTTCCACGCAAGAAGCCTGCAATTCTCACGACCGTTCGAAGCCTATCTACTGAAACGGATGGTCCCGTGAGGATAATGGCCATTGTGGTAGAGTCAAGCCCTGGAGTTGCACTGGTGCAGGACATCTATGACGATGACGTCGATAAGGCAGGGAAGATAGTAGTTAGTGTGGAAGGAACACTTGACGTGGCTGAGAAGTACATCCTGCTTGGCGACGTGACCGAGAAATCAGATCCAAAAGGTAAGGAACTCCGATTGGCTGTTTCCTTAGCTTACAATATTAAGGACCTCGATGTCAAGCTTTACAAACGAGTAATGGAGATGGATAGCACAGTAGTCCGAGCACTGAGTAGATGAAGGAGGAGAAGCTGAGATGTTTCATGCAACACTTGACAGCACAAGCACGTGGAGGCAAATCGTGGATGCCCTAGCAACGCTCCTCACGGAGGTTCACTTTGTAGTATCTGAAACAGGAATATCGCTTCGACAGTTAGACTCATCAAAGGCAGCGATGGTTGACCTTGTCTTGCCTGCAGGCGTGTTTCAAGAGTACAACTGCGATGGTGAACATGATATATGCCTCGGAGTTGACGAACTCAATAAGGTAAGTAAGCGAATGGCCGGCGATGATCGACTTGAATTCAATCTCGATGAGGAGGCAAGACGATTCGAAATCAAGATGATTGGTCAGGCACAGCGTCAGTTCAAGCTTCAGCTCCTAACTCCGCCTGACGAGCGGACCAAGAAGCCTAGTCTTGCCTTTGAAGCGAAGGCTGAGATGTTCGCTGATGCATTCAAACATGCCGTTAAGGACATAGGAGTAGTATCCAGCCATATTCGTATAACTGCGAGTGGGAAGACACTATCATTCACTGGAGAGGGGGATACAGGTGAGGCAGAAGTGGCCCTGAAGGCATCTGGAGACGACTCTGCAGTGTTTCATATGGAGGCGAAAGATAAGCCTACTGCCATGTATGCACTGAACTACCTCTCTGAGATCGCAAAAGCAATGTCGACTGACAGTCTTACGATTCAATTCAGCAGCAACAAACCGATGCTACTCGTGTTCCCAATAGCCGAGATAGGAAGCATCAGTTTCATACTGGCTCCACGTGTAGAACGGAGATCGGTATGATTGAGAGTCATGTGCACCCTCATGACCTCAATTGCATCCAAGTCAAAGACATAGGGATTCGACGAGATAGCCTGTTTCACGGAGTTGGTAGGCGTGTCAAACCGTGTTCGAGAAACCGTGAGCAAGTTCTTACAGCTCACCTTTCATAACTACTATCGCTCAAATAGAGAGAAGGTAGACGAACCCGACAGGATTCATACACGCGAGTTTGCCATGGAAGACTGGGAGTTCACTTGGAGGTGCACAGAACGTGTTTGGAAGGACTCCTCAGGAAGAGAGGTCAAGACCGGCTGCGACAACTCCGGCACAACCTTCCAGAAGGTGACAGCCTGTCCGGTGTGCGGGTCCAATGATGTTCAAGTAACGAACTGGAAGAGGCATCTCGGCTACCGCACACAGAAGACGCTATTGGATGACTTGGTAGAGTTCGCACCGCACAGCGTCTACCACTCTGCTGCCTTCTATGAGATTCCTGTTGCTCGACATATGGTAGAGAAGGAATGGCAAGGGGCTGAGCTGGTATTCGACATTGATGCCGATCATCTCTCCACAGAGTGCACGAGTGACCATGATGCATGGAGGTGTAACAATCCAGATTGTCTGGAAGCTGGTCACAGTCATCCGCCAGATGCTGGCTGTCCTCAGTGTGGTGGTTCAAGTTTCAGTACTCGCAAGTGGCTATGCGAGAAGTGTCTCGAAGAGGCCAAGAAGAACACACTGAGGGTGCACGATGATTTTCTTGTTCAAGACTTCGGAATTGATCCCGAGAACATTCAGATGAACTACAGTGGACACAGGGGATACCATATCCGGGTTCGTGATCCAAAGGTCTTCAAGCTTGACTCGAGCGGTCGAGTAGAAATCGTCCATTATATCACTGGTATGGGGTTCAGAGTTGCACCAGCAAAAGACGACTCTCCGCAAGACAGACATAGAGTGATAATCGTTTCAAAAGATTCCCCTTTACCCACCAAGAAGAAGAGAGAACTAGACGTTCCCGGATGGGGGAACCGCGTGGCAGAAGCTATGATAGAGTTTGTCAGAAACATCGATACGTATCAAGGAGATGAGCGCTGGGTGAAACCTCTCAAGGCAAATAGGGAAGCAGCGATTCAAGGCCTTCTGAGGAGTCCTCCGATTCTAAGTCAAAGTGTGAAGAACGTAGGGAACAAGTCGTGGCAGGAGATTGCCGTAAGGGCGGTAGAAGCCCATGGTGGGGAGATAGACGTGCCTGTCACTCACGATATTCATAGAGTAATCCGCCTTGCAGGCAGCCTGAATGGCAAGACTGGCTTCACAGCCACACCACTATCGCGTGACGAGATGGCGGATTTTGATCCATTCACTGATTCATTGGCAATGACCAAAGGATCACTTGAAGTCCGCTTTCTTGAAAGCCCTCTTCCTGTCCCTAAAATCAGAATTGGCAATGATACAATAGGCCCATTTCGAAACGAAACAGTGGCGCTCCCGATGGCAGCAGCTATATTCATGTTGTGCAAAGGAGTGGCAACAATTGAGTAATCCGATGTATGATGAGATAAGCGATGCATGGGCTGCTGAGGTCAACAACGAGGGACTACAGAATCTGGAGGACTTGAAACTCAGCAAGATGGTGAAGTACCTCTCTGAGGTGCGATTTGCTCTGACTGAAACCTCAGCAGAGAATCAGCTTCAGGCAGACCTCCTCACAGAGGAGGCCCTTAACCTCGAATTCATGCTCAAAGATCTCCTGATGCTACGAAGAACCAAGATAGTCAAGGCCGCATTGACGCAGAAACGTCCTGGTGGAGGAATGGTTCTTCCCGAGGAAGAGCTCTACAACCGTCTTCTAAGAGGTGTAGAAGGACATCTGGAGTTCATCAAGGAGTCGCTTACTGGTTTACCATCATCCACACTAAAGCGGGCAAGAACTGATGATTCTGCAGTATCAGAAACGTCTGAGGACTTGGAGTATGTTCTTGTCAAGTTCTTACGCCCAATTGAGGAAGCCTTTCTCGGTATGGACGAGGCACCCTACGGGCCTTTCAAGAAGGAAGATATCGCCACAATCCCCGCTGCTAATGCAAGACTTTGGCTTCAGGACGGCACAGTGACTAGAGTCGTGCCGAACAACGAGGGTCATTAGTGATGGATGAACACTCCATAGCCCGGCAACTTACTGAACTCTTGGAGCAATTAGACTCAGCACGCATTTCAATCGAGCAGAATCATGAGAAGTTCAGAGTAGCACTGACGGGAGTTCTCCGGCTCCTTAGTGCGGGTGACACCACATTGAACGGGCTGAAAGGGAGTCCCGAGGACTTGAAGGGCTACATCCTCAAGCTGGCTGCCGAATTAAGTCAAGATTCAACCAGTCGGTGGGAACTCTTGAGATCCCAGCTAGCAGCGCTTCATTCTCATATTCAAGATGCTCCCGACAGAAAATCCTAAGAGAGGGCACCACCCCGTTCTTGCCATGCGCCCAAGAGCACAATGGTTCATCTATCTAACAGCCATAGTCTGTTCAGTCCTTGCCATACTGGGTGGAGTGTCGTATCCTCTCAACACCCAGGGATTGCCGTACATCATTCTATACGAGCTGGGACTCTTCGTCGGTGTTTTCTCTCTCCTCCTTCTGATATATCACAAGGCTCTGCCAGAGGGCTAAACCACTCTCAAAGTCTTACCATCTAGAGTCAAGTGGTCAATCGTGGCATCGCATTCGAATTCCACTTCCATAACTGCTCACTCTGACTGCCACCTTTGCAAACTTTTAATATAGGCTCCCAAATCGTCGTTCTATCCAGCCACATCGCTATTCATGTCCTAGTGGTGTATTCATCATGGCCGAAACGGAAGAGAAACCTAGTCCGCCAGTCACCCTGATTGATCCGATTGATATGTCAACACTGGACCCGAAGTTTCGAGATGAGATAAGCAGCATGCCAAATGGAGAGGAGCTCTCCGCGTGCTTTGCCTGTTCAACATGCACAGCGGCCTGTCCTATTGCCAATCAGTGGGACTACAAGCCTCATCAGCTTATTCGAATGATGCTGCTCGGAATGCGTAATGAGGTCTTGTCCAGCAAGGAAATCTGGGAGTGTCTAACCTGCTTTCAATGTCAAGAACGCTGTCCCCAGAAGGTCCGTGTCACCGACATAATCTTTGACTGTAAGAATCTGGCATCTGAAGAGGGCATTGTACCTGAGAACATTCTCGCGCTCGGTCAGTCACTAATTGAGAAAGGCCAGCTGTATGAGGTTATCAACGACTGGGAGCGCGAAGACTTGGGTCTCGAGCCGGAAGTGCCAGGTCTCTCGACGGACGAGGTGAAGTCAATCCTGAAATCCACTAGAACTGGCAGGCTTGTGAGGGGTGATGAGTAAGATGCCAGTCTACAATCTGTATATGGGCTGCAGTGTCCCGGCAAACTACCCAAACTACGAGGCCGCAATGAACAAGGTGGCCCAATCTCTTGGCATGGACCTAGTCTATATGGAGGATGTTGCATGCTGTGGGAGCCCGAACCTGCGTGCAATCGACTATTTCGGTTGGCTACTTGTAAATGCACGAACCTTGGCAATTGGAGAGAAGAATGGTAATGACATAGTCACACCATGCAATGGCTGCTTTGCCTCCTTGAAGGATGCTCTACATCATCTCAAACATGACAAAGACGACTTGAAGAAGGTCAATGCGGAGCTGAAAGCATCTGGCCTCCAACTCAAAGGGACAATCAATGTGCGTCATTTCATTGAGGCACTATATTCGGATATCGGAATCTCGGAGATTCAGAAGAAGATCACTAGACCACTTGATGGTGTGGGAATAGCAATTCATTATGGCTGTCATCTTCTCCGTCCAGCTGATGTGACCGAATTCAGTCCTGAGATACTCCAAGAGCTTGTTGCAGCAACAGGCGCTTCTGTGGTCGACTACCCGTTGTGGAAACAGTGCTGCGGAGCGACAGTCCTGCCAGTCAATGAAGAACTTGCGATTAGACTGGCTCGTGACAAATTGAAGTCCATGAAGGAATATGGAGCAGTGTTCATCACAGTAGTATGTCCAGCCTGTGGGAACCAGCTTGACCTCCAACAGCTCGGTCTGAAGGACACGTATGGCGAGGTGTATGACTTGCCAGTTCTACTCTATCCACAGATTCTAGCCCTAGCTATGGGGATGGATGAAGAAGAAGTGGGTCTTGGAATGAACCGTGTCGCTGCAGATCCAATCTTGGAACATCTAACTAGCTGAGGTGAGCGTGTATTTGTCCAGTCCAGTATTAGTCATTGGTGCCGGCGTGGCAGGAATGACTGCAGCCGTTGAGTTAGCAGACAACGGAATACAGACGATACTGGTTGACAGGCAATCCACTATAGGTGGCAACTCGCTCAATCTCTACAAGGCATTTCCTAGTGATGACTGTTTCTACTGTTTCCAAGGCAACAGTTGGCGCCCTGGCATCCGCAAGTGTTTCTATCGGAGTACTATGATTGACCAGCCCAATATCGAACTCATGACCGACACGATGGTGACGGAGATATCAGAAACACCTGGGAAGTTCTCAGTCAAGCTTGAACGCGGTCCTGAATACGTTGATGCCAAGAAGTGCATCATGTGTGGTCTCTGTACAGAGCTATCGCCAGCATTTCAGCTGCTATCGCCTCAGTGTCAGCCACAGGCAGTCATTCTTGACCCAGCCAAGACTGACGATGGTGCCAAGAAGGCCGAAGAGGAATGTCCTACCAAGGCAATCAATCTGAGTGCCTCCTCGTCTGAGAAGACCGTCGAAGTTTCAGACATCGTGATAGCGACTGGTTATCATGAGATGCAACCTGTGACCATGGATGAGTATGGCTACGGAAAGATACCCAATGTAGTCACTCAGCTGGAATTGGCAATGATTCTTGATCCTAACGGAGAAACCTCAGGCGCACTGTTGCGCCCTTCAGATGGGGCTCAGGTCAAGAATGTAATGATGGTCCAATGCGTAGGGAGTAGGGACGAGAACTACTATCCGTTCTGTTCCAAGATATGTTGCGTGTTCGCACTCAAGCATGCTAACATCGTGACCAACGAGAGAAATGACGCTCGAGTCAGCGTCGTCTACATGGACATTCGTACCTACGACCGACATGAGCGATACTACCGTGAAACGCGTCAGTCGGGAGTGGAATTCATCCGAGGCCGCGTGACCCTGGTGGAGCCACGTGAAGACGATACGATTAACGTCACTGTCTACGACTCGCTGCTAGACAAGTACCTCAAAATCAATGTGGACCTCCTTGTGCTGTCCTCCGCCCTAGAACCGCCAGATGGCGCAGACAAGTTGATAGAATCCCTCGGTCTAAACTTGGCAAGTGGCTATGTGGGACCTGCAGACCCGGCCTCCGAAGATGAGGTTGTGGCCGCTGACCATGTGTACGCATGTGGTACTGCACTTGGCCCTGCCGAAGTTCCCGAGAGCGTCAATCAGGCTAGGGCCGTAGTCAGCAAAATCCTTCAGAGCAGGAGATGATGAATGGTGGGCGATAAGTCGACAGTTCTTCTATGCACCTGCGGAAAACAGCTCCAGCTTGACTACGAATTACTTGACAGAGAGGTCGGCAAGCTAGACTTGGCCAAGTCTGTTGTCACTCACGACCTAGTCTGCCAAGAAGACGGACTCGAGGTCATTGCCAAGCTGGTGGACAGCAGCGATGGCAGAGTTGTGATTGCTGCCTGTACGAGTCAGAAGATCCAACCGCGAATCGATCAATACCTTCAAGCTCTCGGCAAGGACCCCTCAAAGATTGTCTACACCAACATACGTGAGCACTCAGCCTGGGTACACAAAGACCCTCCAGAGGCATCAAAGAAGACCCTTGATATGATTAGAGGGTCCCTAGCCCGTTCTTCGCTCTCCACGTCCCTTCAGCCTGAGAAGAGAGAAGTGTCAAGTCACGTGACCGTAATTGGTGGAGGTATCGCCGGCATTGAGGCTGCTCTAAGCCTCTCCAATCTTGGCTATCAAGTCACACTGGTTGAGATAGAGGAAGAACTTGGAGGACATGTGATTCATCTCCCCTTGGTTGCTCCCACCGGAAAGTCAGGAAAGGAAGTATTGAGTGGTCGGCTTAGTGCACTCGAGAATGACAAGAACATCAACGTCATGAAGAAGACCCGTGTGAAGTTTGCAGAGGGTGAGATGGGCAACTTCACGATTCACTACGTTGTGGACGACGATGAGGAAGAGAGGACCTTTCAGACATCAGCTGTGGTCCTAGCAACGGGATTCGAAGAGTTCAAGCCCACAATGATGGATGAATACCGCTACGGCAAGAATCCCGATGTGATTACACAGTTTGAGCTCTCTCAGATGCTCACTGGGAATGGACTCATACGCCCATCAGATGGCAAACCCGTGAAGGATGTTGTCATGGTTCAATGCGTGGGAAGTAGGTCTGAAGACTACAAGAGAGACTGTAGCAAGCTATGTTGTACCTTCGCTATTGACAACTCGTTGGAGATCATGCACAAAGTCAGTGATGCAAATGTCCGTATGGTGTACATGGATATTCGTGTGCCCTTTGAGAATGAGATGATCTACAAGGACTCCAGGGAGCAAGGTGTTGACTACATACGTGGTAGAATCAGCATGGTGTGGGAGAAGGATGGACAAACACACGTGCAGATCTACGACTCCTTGATGAACCAATACTTTGAGGTCACACCAGACCTCCTAGTTCTCTCAACGGCAATTCTCCCACCATTGGGTGTTGCAGAGCTCTCTGAAACTCTCGGCTATGCGCTTGAGGAAGATGGGCATGTAAAGGACCTCTACGGCAAGCTACGGAGAACAGAGACCCGCAGACGTGGGGTCGTCGCTGCAGGTGGTGTCACTCGTCCACAGTTTGTGTTCGAGGCAGTGACCGACGCACAAGCGGCTGCCTTGGTCTTGCATAACGAACTCCATGGAGGCATCATTGAGAAGAACGCTCGCGGGGCCGTGCTGAACGTCGACGATTGTGTGGGCTGCAGTCTATGCGCCCAGCAATGCCCACGTGGAGTCCCCCTGATGATTGAAGAACCAGAGCCGGAGGAGGAAGACGAGGAACAGAAGATACTGTTCAAGGCCGCAATTGAGACTCTGAACTGCCATTCATGTGGGGTATGTCAGAGCCTGTGTCCGTCAGGAGCAACACAGCTTAATTTCCTCTCAAATGAACAGCTCTGGGCTGAGATTGATGCAGTCTTGGAGGATGCTGGTTCCGAACAGCCAATCACGGTCTGTTTCTACTGTGAAGAGTGTTCTGTTTCCACCATAGACATCGTCGGTACTAGGAGAATGGAATATCCTGCCAGCACCCGATTGATCCCTGTACCTTGCGCCGGGAGGGTCTCTATAGTTGACATTCTGAAGACCTTTGAACGTGGTGCCAGCACCGTCATGATCGCCGCATGCGAAACCGACCGGTGTCACATCGGTGGTACTGGCAACGAGATAGCTCAGGTTCAGGTGGACGTCACCCGCGACATATTGAATGCGATTGGCTGGAAGGGCGAAAGAGTCGACATGTTCCGCATGTTCAGCGCAGAGCCCGATAGATTCACTAGTGCAATCAAAGAAATGGTGAAACGCGCTGAAAAGCTAGGACCAACCCCAGTTCACACGGGGACTGCTGGCAAGTGGATGGAGGTGACTGAGTGACCGAGTCCACTAGCAGTATGGCACCGAAGAGGCGCCGAATGATGGACATGATCCTAGCTCTGGGTGGCTTGAAGGAAGAGTCTGCGATTCCGCTCAGTAGAGTCAGCGAGGAGATCACAAGACTCAGTGGTGAGCTGGAACCACTTACCGAAGAGATATTCGCGTTTCCAGACTCCTATTTTGAACACTTCCTTGAAATGGCAGAGAAATCCAACATAATCTCCCAGATTGCTGACAGGGGTATTCTGAGAGAGGCCATTGCCAGTCTTGAGGGCGCACTGTCTCTTGACGATTCTCAAGGAGTCAGAGGGATTCTAGAACTTCTGAGATCCGCACTGGAATCCATTGAGGCTGCAGACGTAGTCGAAGAGGGTGAAATCGCAGTTGATCTCGAGTCTGTATTGGAGCCACTTCCAAGCTCGATAACACAGATTGAGCTGGCAGTTGATGAATATGAGGCCACTGCGCAGTCTGACGCAGAAGCCGCAAGTATGGAACTGAAGTCACTAATCGACTCGATATCGAAGACGGTTCCAGAGATTGAGAAAGACCCTGCAGTAGCGCTTGATGCGCTTCAGAAACTGGGCACAAAGACCAGATACGGACCATTTCTAAGAACAGCCGCACAAATCAAGCGCGGTATTCGTGAGGGTAGAATCAGCACAGACCGTGCGTTGCCACTTGTTTCCCAGAATGCTCTCACAGAGCTCAGACGTGGAGTGATCATCTTCATTCTGGACAAGATGGGTTCGAAGACCGTCGTTGAAATCAGCAGTTTGATGGAAACGCCTTCTTCAGAGATTCAGTCAGTCATAGTGAGCATGATTCAAAGGAGTGAGGTCGAGATGCTTGGCCTCGACGGCGATGCGCCAGTCTTTGGCAGAGTGCTGGACTCAGTCCCTGATACGACCAAGGTTCTGAAGCGGCTAAGACAACAGACTCGCGGAATGGCCAAGTCTTTGGAGGGAACTCTGAAAGAGTCCGTCGAGAACTCATCGAACAAGATGGATCTTCTCTTTGAGCGACTGCAGAAATTGGGCAAGTACGATGAAACACTGCTTGCGGAGCCAATGAATGACCTCCGAGAATCAGTAGACAGCGCCACGGAGGCACTCCTGATGACTCAGGCATCAGATAGTTCTGATGACCTGCGCCTGCTTGTCTCAGCAGGTCTGGAGGCCTTTGCGAGATTCAGACTGAAGATAGCACTGGAGAAGGGTCCCAATCTTGTTTCTGGAACTAATGTATATGGTGAGAAGTTGGACCCAGATGTCTACGAGGAGATAATGTCCACGTACCTAGACAGCGAGCTGGAAAGGGGGACAATCTTGGTACTGATTCGTGAACTTGGAGCCATGACGACAAAGGACTTGGCCGAGAGGACCAACATCTCTCAAGATCGAATTCTCCAGCATCTCTTGCGTATGAAGCGGGACGAGCTACTCACTCTGGCTGGCGAGAGTCATGGATACATTCTCTATGATGTTCCCAGAACGCCATCAGATGAAGAGGTCGTGATTGAGACCGTGAGTACACTTGCTCTTCAGCTGGCTGAGGCCAAATCCGGTTTAAAAGCGATTCTTGAGGACTTCAAGGCTGAAGACATTGGGAATTTGGCGAATGCCTTTGAAACCTTCTCAAAAGGCCGTGACAAGCTAGCTAAGATTACCATCGCGGGAAGCGTTGTGGGCGAATCTATACTTACGGGTGTGGAGGAGGCCATCAAGTCGGCTGTTTCGTTGGCATATCGTACTCGTGCAAGGATTCCGAGCACACGTCCCAAGGTGACATTGGACGACCTGATGGATGTGGATGTACCCTCAGTCTTGGATGAGTACCGGTCAATGATGGGCTACGCTCCACTCCTGGGCTTCGGCACTGTCGAATGGGACCATTCGAAGTGTCTTGGATGCAAGTCCTGCGAGATATCCTGTCCCGAAGATGCCATCAAACTCAAGCCGCTGATTCAGACCTCAGACCTCTTTGAGTTCTCTGAAGACGCTCTTGAGAAACTGCCTGTCAATAGAGCACTCTTCTATAGAACAGTAAGGAATCTTGCCGCCAAGAAGCCAGTCGCAGACATAGTCCTAGACAAAGAGTCACCTGGGTTCGGAACTGTGGCCGTGGACCTATGGCTCTGTGTCGCGTGTCGTACGTGCGTACGACGCTGTCCAGGACCCGAAAGCGGTGCATTAGAGCTCGATCTCAAGTGGAGTCTGCCTGAGGTCGTCCGTCAGATCACAGCTCAGGACTGAAACTCACCTCACACCGTTCCTCTTGGGAAATGGCCTTATACAGCATATTGTTACCTCTTCTACCACAGAAACGTATGAGGGAGCGTAATGGTCGATTTCAGTTTCACTAGGGCGCAGCTTGAGCTTCAAGGCAGGGCCCGTGAGTTTGCACAAGAGTACATGATTCCATACTCTCACTACTATGACAAGACTAGAGAGTTTCCACTCCCAATCATCAGGAAATGCTGGGAGGCTGGTCTGATGAACCTCGGCATTCCCAAGGAGTTCGGGGGACCGGGGCTAGGAGTGCTAGAGCAGTGCATAGTGGTCGAAGAGATGGCGGCCGGATGTGCAGGGATGACAACAAGCATCTATGTCAACACTCTCGGAGCCGAGCCCATTCTACTCGCTGGCAATAAGGAACAGAAGGAGAAGTATCTCAAGCCACTCATAGAGGATCTCAAGTTCGTCAGCTTTGCCTGTTCAGAGCCTGGGATGGGAAGTGATGTAGCAGGAATCCAGACCAGAGTGAAGAAGGAAGGCTCGGACTATGTTCTGAATGGGTCAAAGTTCTGGATAACAAATGCCCCTCATGCGGACTACTTCACGGTGTTCGCAAGTCTTGACCCGGGTCAGAGACATAAGGCCCTCTGTGCGTTCATAGTCGACGCCGAAACTCCTGGCGTCAAGACGGGTCGCCCGGTTGAAAAGATGGGTCACAGGGCATCTACCACTTCTTCAGTCATCTTTCGAAATGCCAGAGTCCCAGAGGAGAACCTCTTGGGCTCAGAGGGCCAGGGATTTCCAATTGCGATGAAGACATTCTCTATGACGAGACCCGCCATTGCAGCTTTCTCTACAGGTCTTGCTAGGGCCGCCATGGAGTACGCGAGAGAGTATGTCAACAAGAGGGAGGCATTCACTCAGAAGCTTCGAGAGTTCGAGGTCATTCAGTTCAAACTGGCAGAGATGTACATGAAGGTAGAGGCCTCCCGTGGGTTATATCTGAAAGCAGCCGTGGCAGCTGACACAGAAGACGACTGCACTGTGCCTGCGAGCGTCGCAAAGGCCTATGCGACAGATGCTGCGATGGAGATAGCAAGCGAAGCCGTGCAGATCCATGGAGGATACGGCTACATCGACCAATATCCGCTAGAGAAGCTATTCCGGGACGCAAAACTGTACCAGATATACGAAGGCACGAGTGAGATTCAGCGGCTAATCCTGGGCCGTCACGTGCTGAAGGGCTATGAACCAGTGATGAGGAAGCAGCCCAAGTGGGTGAACATGAAGCCCCCCGATTTCTGAACCCATCATCCACAAGGTGATGAAACGTGTGGATAAAGCGACTCAACGAATGTGAAGAGATTGTGGCCCTCGATGGCACGGTTCTCCGTGAATTGTTGAACCCCAGACACGAAGAGGCTGACCTGAAGCTTGGCTATAGTCTGGCCCATGCCATTGTCAAGCCAGGTGAATCGTCTGCCCCCCATCGTTTCTTTGAGGCCTCTGAGGTCTACTATGTACTCCAAGGTACAGGCAAGATGCACATCGACGATGAAGCTGCAGATGTGAGCACGGGGGACACAATCTACATTCCACCAATGGGAGTTCAATACATTGAGAACACAGGAGAAACTGACTTAGTGTTCTTATGCATTGTAGCCCCTTCTTGGTATGCAGAAGCCGAAGAGCTAGTAGGATAGCATTAGACAAACGCAGCTTCTCCGGTCGCTGCAAGCAACTACGCAGCTGGTGAGGAGAACCATGCAGGTTCGTGTATTGTCTGAACAAGAGCTTGATATTGTCGCCTCAATATGCCTTGATCCTAGCGTCCCGGCAAAATGGCGCAAGATCATGAAACCAAACATGGACGCCCGGAAAGACTGGTTGAGGACCATGATGCCAAAGGGGCTTCAAGTGACTGCCGCTCTGGGTTCAACTGGAGAGCGAAAAGGTCTGATTGAACATGTTCCTATTCAGTATGCATCCGAACCCGTTGAAGGGAAGAGATCACTCTTCATCAACTGTATCTGGGTTGCTGAGGCGTTCTGGCGTATGGGAGTGGCTAGACCCCTCATGGAGCATTGTATCAGCAGGGCCAGAGAATTTGGAGGGCTTAGTGTCCTAGCTTACGACGGCGACAAGTGGTTTGGTTTCATGCCGTATATGCCATCCAGTTTCTTTGAGAAGTTCGATTTCATTGAGGTCGAGCGGGATGAATCCCGTGTGCTACTACATCTCGATCTGGGTGGCGGTCAAACTCCTTCACTGATACCTCCAAAGACCCGGAGGTTGCACAAGGGAGATCAACCGATTGTTGAAGTTCTGTTCAATAATCAATGCCCGTGGTCTGGGTGGATGGTTGAGAAAGTTCGGAAAAGCACGAAGAGATACGGTGCGGTGGTCCAGGCAGTAAACACAGATGATAGGAGGGTTGTGGTGGAATATGGGCTCTCTAGGGGCGTCTGTGTTGACGGCGTGCCTGCAGTGAAGAGAATGGCAACTGTGAAAGAGGTTGAGGCCGCAGTGAGAACAGCCTTAGAAAAGGCAGAAGGGAAGAGATGAAGGCCGACTACGACGCGCTCTACCCAATATCCCAAAACGCAGGAAAGCCGTTCAAGTCTTAGACCCGACAGTGGTTCGGTTTCTCTCACTCGGTTAAGCTGTCTTTTTCGTATCTGATACCATCGAACTGATACTTCGATACCCAGCCTTACCGTTTGCCAACCTGCCATTTGTGTTGTTTTTGTCGCTTGGTCAACTTCTGATTGGGTTTATGACCTCGCTCAACACAACGGGCCCAGACGCTGCCATCAGGCACCTCTTGAACGGCTTAACTATAGTGAAGGAACAAGGTGTAATAAACTATGAGATATCTGCACATCCTCATGTTATAGCATCAAAGGGTCTTGATTAGCGGATGTCTGAAGATTGATAGGCACGAAATGCTTCATCGCTCTTTGGTTTCAATGAAGGTTTTCAAGCCTCTAGTCGCATTCTTGGTTCTGCTTGCTACAATATCTATACTAGCTGGCATGCTCTTCCCAGAGTCAGTTTCTGTTCTGAGTTATTCACCAACAATGTTTCTCCTGGTATGCTTTGCTAATGCAGCTCACTTTCTAGAAGAGGGCTGGACATAGGCCTGGGAGGCAGAAGGGCTCATCCGAAAGAATCCAGACGGTATACCCAAGGAGCCAATGTATGACAAGGCATTTTTCGTCGCGTTCTCTCATTCAATCGTGCTCCTGAGTTTCTTGTTCTACCTCCCGATTGCCAATGGCGATCCATGGGCCCTGCTGTTCGGACTGGGTGTGTCATTCAACGGTGTCGTGAATGGGGTGGTTCATCTTGGAATACTCTTCAAGTTCAGAAGAAACACAGGAGCAGTTTCAGGGCTCTTTCAGTTGCTCTTTGGTTCGTTGGTAATTGCTTCCCTGTTCATTCCCATCATCTAAGACTGAAAATGCAGCATCAGACAGTTCGTTGTTCCAAGAGCGCATTAGCCTTCTCAACTGCTTCGGCAGTATTACGTGCATAGGCATCAGCACCTATTGAGTCGGCGAATCGCTGTGATACTGGAGCCCCTCCGACCATAATACCCACGTTATCACGTAATCCAGCTGACTCAATTGCTTTGATAGTGGTTTCCATCTCAAGCATCGTAGTTGTGACAAGTGCCGACAATCCTACTAGCTGAGGGCGATGTTCTCTTACTGCATCCACAAAGTTCTCGGGGGCCACATCGATTCCAAGATCTATCACCTCTATGCCCGCTCCCCTCAGCATAGTTGCTACTAGATTCTTGCCTATGTTGTGTATGTCACCTCGTACCGTACCCAGTACGATCTTTCCGAAGGACTGTCGGGTACCTTCCGCAAAGGTTGGTTCCAGCAGAACCATCGCTTTTTCGAACGCTTCTGCTGAACACATCATCTCGACCACGAAGGCTTCGCCCCTCTGAAATCTCTCACCAACCAAACGCAATCCTTGGACCAGGTCCTTTAGGACCTCTTCTGGTTCTCCATGTCTTAGTGCAGCCTCAACTGCGTCCACAATGTCATAGACATTTCCTAAGGCAACCAGATCGGTCAATGACATCATCTGTACCTCCCGTACTGTTCAACAGTGTTAAGGACAGCATCCACCTTGGACAAGTCTGTTCCAAGAGGTACTGAGGCGACTCCGACTGCCATGGGAGCCTCCATTTCTACTGCAACCTCGCAGACACGCCTCACCTGAGTCGCTATCTCGTCTTCTGTGCCGTCCCGCATGAACTTCCCGTGTAAAAGAAACTGATAGGGTGTCTTGAGTTGCCTTGATAGTGTAATCATCTCTCGATCGTATTCAGGTGGCGTGAGCCCCAACTCGTTCTGAGGGAACATGTAGTTGTTGAAGCAGGCGATACCACTGAGCGCTGGATACCTCATAATCTCTTTTGCCACCTCTGGTGATGTTGGCATGTATCCTGCAGTCGGTCGGTGTTTCTTGAATGCTCTCCATACTTCCTCGACATAGGGATAGATGTAATTGAAGAAGTCCTGTGGTGACATTATAGGCGGATTTGCATACTGGTCAACAATGGCCATTCCCAGCATGTTCACGTTTCGTTTCTCATACAACCGTCCGATTGCAATGCTAGCTTGTGTAGTGAAACTCATGAGGCGAGAGAAATACGAAGGATCACCTCGTGTTCTCACCTTCTCTTTGGTTCCTTCATCGGTTGCTTCCGTGTAGTCCTTATACATTGCAAAATCCCGGATTAGTTTCTCTCCCCTCAGCATGAATGCAAGATCATACGCACCATTGATGACGGGAGGTGAAGTCATGTGCGGAAACTGCTTTTGAACCTCCGCAGTAAGTTCAATCCGCGTGCCTAGAGCCCCTTCCGCTGCAGGAAGAGATAGTTCGTCCAAGTCGCAACGATCCAAAGCATATACATCGGGAGTGGGCTCAACAACTCGATCAATACGCATAGTTGTGCCAATCATCTCTTGACCCAAGCCAGCGAGCCCCATCCAACATGCTGGCACAGCTGCATCAACGTTAGGGAAACGGTCTGTTAGTTCAGCAAAGAGTTCAAGGTTGGCTTCAGCACTATTTGTAAGTCGTATGAAATCATACTCGGGGTTGATTAGTTGCGGGTGAATGTTGGGGGGTACCAGAAGGGTTGCAACTCTATCAACTTTGGAGAAGAGTGATGTCAACAAGAAACGCTCATGGCCTTTCAGATGCAGCCCAAGCTTCGCCTTTGCCATGCTCTTGATGATGGTTGAAACCATGCGCATCAAATCTAATGTCCTCCACAAGGAGAAGAGTTGGAGTCTATGATTTGAAATGGGGAAACTGGCATTCTGCAACTTGAGTATTGTGGCCAGGGAGATCTGGGTGCCAGATGTGAGATGGAGGCGAGTTCGCAGACCTGCGACAGTCACATTGTTTGGTGATTATAATGACGCCTCCGAATCATGAAGGGTTGTTCGAGATCAATGCCAAAACTACAAGAAGTAACTAGCGGCCCTGCTTGACATCTCTACATACAGCCTCTCGCTTGTTTTGGATGCCAAAATCATTAGGATGAACAATCTTCCGAAAGTGTGGAGGTTATCACTCAATGTCCCGGATAAACAACTGAGTGAAACCCCTCTGACCGGAAACAGGTCGGAGATTTATTAGCTAAGGTGAACGTGAGTGGGTCGTTTCGTAAGAACTGTCATCAGTGTGAAGGTTCCCGTAAGGTGGGAGTCCATGACAGATAGGCAAAAGGAACGCCTATCTCGAATCACTAGCAGGGACACGCGGGTGATTCGAGCCTTTCTTGGAGTGATTGCACGTCACGAGAAAGACCTACTTGTCGGCAAGAGAAGGAAGAGAATCAGTGGGGCCAAGCTGGAGAAACTGACCCTCACCGCTGAGAGGTTCAAGGACAAGTCCAAGAATAGGACCTCTGTTCCGCACGACTTCAAAAGGAAATTCCCAAACATCTCCGTAAACGAGCTTCAGGAGTGCAGACAGGTGGCTGCTGCAATGTGGCAGAGCTACCTGGAGCTGGGCGGAAGGCCGCCTCTTGAGGCTCGAGGCTATCGACCTCGGAAACTTCCCCGGTATGTCTACGCTCGGAGGTTCAAGATAGTCTATACCCCTGAGAAGGAGATCAGACACTGGCTCAGACTCATGGACTCCCTCGACTCTGCAAAGATGCAAGGAGCGTATCACGACTATCTGATTGTTCCTCTCAGTCCCTCTTCCTATCACTTGAATAGACTCAGTGAAGGCACGGTGACATCGCTCCGGCTTCTGAAGGACAGTCGGAAGAAGTGGTGGGCGATATTCGCTGTACGCTTGAACGTGCCTGCCATGGACAATGAGTCGAAGCCACCCGCAGTGCTGGGGATTGACCTCGGGATAAACAAGGCCGTCTGCTCTGTTGTCCTGACTCATACCAAGATTAGGCATGTGAGATACTTCACGCAGCCCGAGAAGGTCAAGAGAATAAGGAGATACGATGAGATGGTGGACTCTCTCCAACGAGAGAAGAACACTAGGCTCAACAGCGGCCAACCCGCAGACGGGGTCATTCGAAAGCTTCGAGAACTGAGCGGACGCAGGAACCAGATCAGCATCGACCACGATGGCGTACTCATCAAGCAGCTCACAGACCACGCCCTAGAGCTGTCTGAGAAATACGACCTGTACGTGGCTATCGGAAGACTGACTGGTATCAGGACTTCAGCCAGCAGGGCAAACGGCAAATCAAAGTGGTTCAGGTCAATGGTGGCTCGCTGGTCCTTTGCCAGAGTGACAAATGGATTGAAACACTCTCTCGCCAGAAACGGCTGGAGAGTTTCAGGAAGGGACTCGCGGTTCATCCCTGTTAGGGAGTTCTGGACGAGCAAGAAGTGTCACAAATGCGGGCACATTGGTATCCGTCCGAAGCAGTCCCTGTTCATCTGTCACACCTGCGGCTACCGTGCCAACGCCGACAAGAACGGCGTCATCAACATTGCTCGGCGTCTCGTCATGCTCATTCCCCGCTTGCGGGATGAGAACCAAGGACTAGGGCGGTGGCTTCTTCCTCATGAGAGGGGGAGGTCAACCCTGAAGGCCCGGAGGAGCTCACGCTCTGAGGGGAAGTCCTCACGGTCCCAGAGCTTGTCAGGCTCGAAAGGGCCGTCCGTGGCTGAGTGTTGCACGCAGACTTCTCTTGTGGAGTTCGCAGACGCTACCGATCCCGCCATGGTAAGAACCGCGGAAACACCGTCTGCCGCCATCGACGCCCGAAAGGCAGCTGACAGTCGTGGCAATATGGGGCAGCTGACAGAAGCTCAGTCTGGAGGCAGGGACACAGTCCCTGTGAT
Organism: Candidatus Thorarchaeota archaeon; assembly: GCA_046758445.1. Lineage (GTDB taxonomy): Archaea > Asgardarchaeota > Thorarchaeia > Thorarchaeales > Thorarchaeaceae > SMTZ1-83. Next base: position 30,271 of record JBHIAE010000024.1, read on the forward strand.
CTCTGGCGAAGCCCGTGTCATAACGTCGGAGTCGGACCCGATGTATGCTGGCGACAGTCGTCACGAGAAGGGTGAAACGCGGGAGTTGAAGGTATCAGGTGGGGTTCACTCACCTCAAAGGGACATCTGAAACAGATCGGTGCATGCATCCAAAACAAAGTACCGGTTCAGATGGTCTATGATACTCGAAACGGATTGGTGCATACATCCCAGAATATAACACCTGATGGACACAAGTGAAAGAATATATGCCACGCTGAAAGCATCGATTTAGACGCCAAAAGGACGCCAGCAACAAATGCCTCCCAAGAACATGAGAGTGGTCATCCTCGGCTGTATGCAATGCGCCTATTCCGCAGCAGACCTTGCAGGCACAATGAAGCTCCAGTATGACGTCACTTCTCGGTTGATTCGAATGCCGTGTACGGCCAGACTGGACATCAACTTCATTCTAAAGGCCTTGCAGGAGGGGGCAGACGGCGTGCTTGTCGTTGGGTGCCATCCTGGTGACTGTGCATACAAGACCGGGAATCTAGGGGCGGAGAGAAGGGTTCGCTTTGCCAGGAAGCTGATTGGCCAGCTTGGTCTGAATGAGGACCGAGTGAAGATGGTCTTTGTGAGTGCAGCTGAAGGGGACAAGTTTGCGGCTGAGGTCAACAAGTTCGCAGACGAGATCAGAACCATCGGTCCAAATCCCATCAGACTATAGGGACAGAAACCCCAGCCGGTCACCCAGCTGCTCTTATTGCCACCTTGCCTGAATACATCTACCGATTGCCCCAAGAACGGGGCTTGTTTTGAAACAGTAACAACAGTGACTATCCAAGTTCCTTGAACCTTGCATAGCTGAAATAGATGGAAGCCACACCTATGACGTAGATGAGCAGATGCGTTAGATCATAGACCGGTTCAGTGAACTGATACCAAGCAATCGCAGTTGGGTTCAGAATGCCACCAAAGGCCATCCCTACTAAGGCGACTATGATCAGAATTATTCCGATTGGAAAGCTCCACCGAAGGCTATACAGATAGAGGGGAATCAGTATCCACGCAATTGCAGTGAGTATACCAAACACCAGGAATTGCGTTTCAGACAGTCTGCCCAGTGCGTTTCCTGCTCCAGTGGCTGTCAACGCCCAAAGTGCCATGGCAAACAGTGTGGCAATAGCCCCTGTATGGTTTTTTGTGTAGTCTAACGACATGTTGTACTTCTCCTTTCTTGTCAAGCATCTACGACTAGTGCTTAACTATAGTTATCCAAAGCCAAGACTTGAACTTCTTAATAAGTACTTGGCTAAACACTTCAGAGAAGATGTAGGGGCCTAGACTCTCTCAAACTGCGCCTTGATAGAAGAACCACAATAGTTACACTTGGCCTCAAGAGGGCCAACCCAATCGATATCCGATTGAGTGATTAAAGCTCCGCAATTTGGGCATCTGTCAGGCACACGTACTGTGCGAATCTCAGTTCCATCACTTCTCACACGACCGCGTTCTCTTCGCGGAATAGCGAATGGCGGTGCCTCTACTGTGAACCCACCAACTATCTTGGAGCCCACCCTCAAGATTCTGAACAACATCATGATGAGCATTATGACGACAATGGGAATCACAAATAGCATGCCGCCGCTCATAGTGAAGAAATCCCAGAAATGTGGCATCTGCAACTTGCTTTCCTCAAACAATTGACTATTCGAAATCCTTCTGCTGATAAAAGTGTCTGTAGAGGAAAGAGTGACTGATACATACAGGGGAAACAGTGACGGAGCAGACTTCTACATCATGCATACAGTGTGTGATAACAGCCGAATCACTTATGCCGGCCCCATTCGGGAGGGATTATCTACCTAGCTCAACGAGTCGCCGTCGAGTGACAGAAACGATGATGCTTGACAATACTAATCTCCAGGAGTATATTGAACAGAGCGGCACGGTCGCTGAGATCTTGACAATGAAGGGACGCGTACATTCTGTCGCTGCAGCATCTGAACAGCTTGGTGTATCCCCAGATCACATCATCAAGACAGTTGTCTTCAGAACTTCTGATCAGGAGCTAATTCTTGCCATAGTCAAAGGAGAGCATCGTGCTAGCTCAAAGAGGATAGCCAAAGCACTGAGAATTGAACCACCGACACTTGCGACTCCGGAGGAGGCATTAGAACTGACGGGCTACAAAGTAGGTGGGACGCCTCCAATATCCGTAGCAAGAGCACAGGTCCTGATTGACCCCCATGTGATGATGATGGAGAACGTAATCGGGGGTGGTGGGACTGACTACCACCTTCTCAGGATATCTCCAGATGAGATTCTCAGAGTGACTGGCGGAAGAATAGCCCGTGTAAGGAAATAGGTCATTGGATTCCTAACGGGACCCGCTAGTTTCGACTCATGTGATTGGCAAAAGTGCTGCATAAGAAAGATATTTAACTATAGATAACAGGAAAAAGTTAGAGGCATCTAACAATGATAGTCGCCCCAACAATCATTTCGCTGAGAGAAGGCATTGAGGCCGCGCTAATAATCGCAATCATGCTCTCCTATCTAAGAAAGACGAGCCGAACGGATCTGAACCGCTATGTGCTAGGCGGAACGATCATGGCCTTCGTAGCAAGCATTGGCGTGGCAGCAGTCATGGCACTTGTCTGGGGCGCCTTTGAAGGACCTATGCTAGAGGTGTTCGAAGGCTCAGTTGTCCTGATTGCCGCGTTTCTCCTTACCACAATGGTTCTTTGGATGTGGAACGCAGGTGCTGGGATTGCGTCCGAGATTGAGGAATCAGTTGACAAAGGGGTAAGACGAGAGAGTGGCATAGGGCTAGCACTTCTTGCTTTTGCCTTGGTTCTACGAGAGGGCGTCGAGTTGGTGCTCTTCACAGCAGCCCTTGCATTTCAGGAAGGGTCCCTTACCTACGTGGGAGTGACATTGGGACTGCTCTTAGCCACAGTCATTGGAGTCGGCATCTATCAAGGATCTCTGCGTGTCAGCCTGAAGTCGTTCTTCAATGCAACCTCGGTGCTTCTGGTTCTCTTCGCAGCCGGAATGATTGCCTATGGGATACATGAGCTCCAAGAGGCTGGACTGCTTCTGATTGGGCCCATTGAGGTCTGGAACATCAATCCACCCCTGCTTCCAGATGGGAGTTATCCCCTTCTGCACGAGAACGGTCTAATTGGTGGCCTGGCCAAGGCTCTATTTGGTTACAATGGCAATCCGTCGTTTCTGGAGGTAACTGGATACATCCTATATCTGGTGATTGTAACCGTATACTATCTGAGAAAGAGGAGACCGACGAATCCTGATACTCGTACAACTTCGTCGCAGGAAACAGTGGCGTCAGTTTCTACATAGAACAGAACTGTTCATGGCACAGAGAGCAACATAGAGGTCCGTTCTGCTATCTGCCTGAAACGAAACCACTTTTACCACACACCACTCAGATTCTTGTGAGGGGGAAGACAGAAACACAAAGACATACGATAGAAAATAGAGGGTGCTAGACAAATGACAAAGACACACAAACAGAGATTCACCCTGAAAGACAGAGTGCGTAAGACGCTCAAGGACAACAAACTGTGCAAAGTGGCGTTTGACGAGCTTGAGAAGGATGACGAAGTACAAGCTCTCCTTGAGGACTCGAATCGGATGGCAATTGACAGAATGGGCTATTCTGACCATGGTCATACACACTCACTCATAGTTGCAATGAATGGAATCCGCCTTCTCCGGGAATTGAGTAAAGGGCTCGAACCATCTATAGTTCAGGAAGAAACAGGAGGTCTGGAGGACGCAGAACTAGTAGTCTTCCTTGGATGCTATATGCACGATCTGGGGATGGCTGTCGCACGTCCTAATCACGACATATTCACGGTTGTATTGGCAAACTCAATCCTAGACAGGATTCTAGTCAAGGTCTATCCACATGACATCCGTAAGCGTGTACACATTAGAGGACATGTGCTTCATGCGATATACTCTCATGACATGGCTGCACCTCCGCTCACAGTGGAGGCTGGCATTGTCGGTATTGCCGATGCCCTTGACATGACCAAAGGTCGTGCACGTATTCCATTTGAGGCCGGAAGTGTCAACATCCACTCTGCCTCAGCGATGGCAATTGAGAGGGTCAAGATAAGAAAAGGCGAAGCCAAGACCGTCAGAATCGATGTCATAATGAATAACACATCAGGTATCTTCCAAATTCAAGAACTGCTGGAGAAGAAGATCAGGAGTGCTCCTGGTCTGCTAGACCACATAGAGCTCTATGCAATCATGTCTGCAAAGGAAGAGAAGATTCTTGGTGAGGAACTCAAGGTTCTATAGACACATAGAGTTCCCGGTCCAGCTCCTTGGTGAAGCGTGATGCAAACTATATTGCGACTGCCCAAAGCCACTCTAGACCTTTTGCACAGCCATGCAGAGGATGGACTACCTCTTGAGTCAGTTGCTCTTCTCTTTGGGCATGTCAAGGAATCAGGGATTACAGTCACCAGGTTGGAGCTACTAGAGAACACAGCAGTTTCTACAACTTCATTTGCAGTCGATCCAGAGCGAGAGTACAAGCTTCTAATAGACGCTGAAGCACGCGGTGAGGACTGGGTCGGCATCTTCCACTCGCATCCTGCTCCTCCTAGACCCTCGTTCCGAGACCTACAGAACATGCGTCTGAATCCTGTAGTCTGGGCAATAGCCTCAAGAGAAACCGGGAGCTGGGAAACCCGAGCCTACCTTCTTGAAGAAGACGAGATTGTCGAGGTCAAGATAGTACTAACATAGGCTCGTCAACGCTTTAATGACCTAATAGTACCAGATGTCTTCGAGGGCTGAAATGAAACCTGCGTACTCTCAACAGATGCCAACAAGACGGCGGAAGTGATTACTTTCTCCAATAGGCCCGCACTAGATTGCAGAATGCCATGTCCGCTGGTTTCATCATACTCGCTAAGGAAGAATCTTGAGTCGGCTACCGCGACCTCACCATAGATCGAGAGCATACTCGAACGAATGGCATTCGAGAGTTGCTTGCCACTTATCGAAGGCCCAGCCATGTGAAGATGGAAGCGCACGTATCTCTTCCTTCTCTTCTTCAAGGGGAACCACCCCGTTTGACAATCTCCATACCAAGTCCAAGATAGTCACTGCTGAAACGCTTCTCATTTCTCGAAACTATCTTGTTCGGATTCTCATATACCGCCTTTTCACAGTCGTTCCAGTCAAGTCCAAACAGGAGGCCCACATGACACAATGCTCTTGGTGCTCTCAAGGCAATCGGTTCAGTTGCACCGCTGGAGAGGACTATCGGCATTCCTGCGTCAAGGGCTGTCTGAGCGTTCTCCCTGAGTACTTTGATTATCTTTGACCTGGCCAATCCTGACAGTCCCAAGAGCGGAGAGATTGGTATCTCTAGGGCAGTGTCTGAAGATGCCGCCAACTTCGCTGTACTTCTTCTCAGACTAGCTCCCTTAAGAGGATCATCAAGTGTCAGAAGGTCCACTCTGCTGTCATTTGCTGCCCAATTAGCCACACTAGTTTCGGCCAGTGATACAGCAACAATCGCCGAGTGTGGTCGAGCCCCTTCTACGGCCTTCTTCACGGCCCTAAGACCTTTCTTGCTGATGTCAGTGCGTGTGAACAGAACCATATTCTCAACAGTTCTCTCAATCGGTTCTCTTCCTGGAAGTGTCGATGCAATCCCTTTGAACCCGAACCCACTCGCCATCTGAATGAAAGCATCAAGACTCTCATCCGTTGGTACCTTTACGTTCATGTCGATTGCCATTAGCTTGGACCTCGAGGCGATTGCAGAAGTTCGATCAGGAAAGCCTCTGCCTCTGAGGGCACACAACGCGGATACTGCCTTAGGTGCACCCTGACACTGATGACATCCGGCCCTGTGGCCAACTGCATCTTACCCAAGAAAGACGCTTGCTTATCAATTCTAAGAAACAAGGAGCATTGCTCATCTAGTCTCAGATGAAGCGTTCGCATGATGTAAGTCCTGTCACTCTCGGAGAGTCTGTCAATCATCACATTAAATGCATTCTCACATTCTTTGTTGTCTTCTAATACCGAAGAGAGTATGACAATCCGTCCTTGTTGATGCGCTTCAACCTTTTCAACAGTAGTTCTCACGTTCTTCTGAGCACTCTCCGGATAGAGGTTCAGGAGGGCAGCCTGCACCCTCTCTTCAACTTCGGTTGCTCGCGAGTATGCACGAGCCTCAATTCTGCTGACAAACAGAATCTTCGACTCCTTTACTGAGAGCCCACGACCTACTTACCGCGGTTATCTTTGGCTCCAAGAGACGGTCTGATATTCTCAGCGCCGGTGCCCTTTCTTCTGAGGCCCCTGCTTCGCTTGCCTGCAGAAGTAAGCCCTCGACTCACTCTACCCTTCTGAACAGGATCGCATATCCAGTTTATTTCTGGGTCGTTGTATATGACTGGATGATTGGGATCAACCATGATGATCTCGTGCCACACCCACTTGTGGTCGGAACCGACCCAGTAAGAGTTCACGACACGAAGGTTTGGGTACTTGCGAGCAGCACGTTCTTCAGCAATCCATCGACGGGACTTCTGGGGTGTGTATCTAGTGACACCCATGCTCCTTGGTTTTCTTCCCATTCGCGGTCTCGGTTTCTCGCGAGGCCCTCTTCCAGTCTTAATCCTGACCACTACATAGCCCTGTTTTGCCTTGTAGCCTAGGGCCCGTGCTCGTCCAAGTCTAGTAGGCTTCTCAAGTCGCACGATAGTACCCTGCTTTCTCCAGACTATCAACCGACCTCTCACACTCTCGGAACGTTCCTGTTGTTCCTTAATCCAGCTCTCATTCATGTACTTGTAAGCAGTTGGCATACAATACCATCCTCTGTTGTGATTCATTCGCTTTGCTTGTGGTTCAGCCCTTGAGGGCCACATCCCTGCGGACGTATCCGCCTAAACAAAGGAAATGGTTTGGCTATAGAAACATGACAATTCATGTCCTAGGCCATCATCTCTCCGATTCTATTCTCTTAAAGGTGTAGCGATTGGGTTCTATTGCGGTCCCGTAGTTTCTCTGATCACTTGAACTCTGCAATCACTTTCTCTGCCGTCAGTTCGCCCACTCTGGCTTGGGCTTCAGATGTCGATGAAGAGAGATGCGGAGTTGCCACTATCTTTGTATGCTTCACAAGTTTCCACTCAGTCGGTGGCTCTTTCTCAAACACATCTAGGCCGGCGCCAGCAATCTTGCCCTCATCCAAGGCTCTCAGTAACGCCTTTTCATCTACAACTCCACCGCGCGCCGTGTTGATGAGAAAGGCCGTGTCTTTCATGAGTTCAAACTCATTATCTCCAATCAATCCCCTCGTCTGTGGGACGAGCGGAACGTGTAACGTGACGTAGTCGGAACGTTTCAGCAGGTCCTCAAGATTGGTGCGTTCTGCACCTATTGTAATGCACATCTCGTCAATGTCTATGACATCATATGCGAGAACATCCATCTCCAGAGCCTTTGCCCTCTTTGCCACTTCGCAACCTATTCGACCGAAACCGATGACACCTATCGTCTTCTGCCAGAGTTCAGTGCCCCTAAGCTTCTTCTTCTCCCAACGCTCCTCCTTCATAGAGCTATCTGCAGGGGCTACATTCCTCGCAAGGGAGAACATCAATGCTAGGACCATCTCAGCAACAGAGACGGTCGGAGCCTCTGGTGTGTTCGCGACCTTGACACCCTTCTTCTGTGCGGCATCTTGGTCCACATTATCAAGCCCTACACCTGCTCTAACAATCAACTTGAGGTTGTCTGCGGCATCAATGACCTCTTTGGTCACCTTTGTCGCACTTCTGACAACTATGCAGTCAAACCCCTTGATCTGTTCCTCAATTGGACTATCTGCATCCTTGTTTCTGATGACTATCTCTAGCCCTGCATCTTTCATCATTGCTACGGCCGAGTCGGCAACTGGATCTGCTATAAGCACACGTACCATGTGTGGAACCTCCCGAGATTGGTCGTCTTGGCCCGGTCAGAGGTTCGTCTTAAACTTGGCGACCACGACATTTTCTTAAGTACAACATTCTCACGCTACGAATCATGAAGAAGGAAATGAAACCAACTACTGCTGTGGTACCGTGTCCCGTCGTTCTTCTCAGCGTAGCTGGGAAAGAACGTCCTAATATCATCACACTGTCTTGGGTTGCAAATGTCTGTAGTAGCCCGCCGACTGTCGTAGTAGGTATTCGGCCCCAGAGGCATAGCTATGAGCTTGTGAAAGAGGCCAAAGAATTCGTGCTTAACATCCCCTCCACAGACTATCTTGAAGCGACCGAATTCGCCGGCACAAAGTCGGGTCGTGACTTCGATAAGTTTGCAGAATGCGGCTTTACCCCTGTACCGGCCTCAATAGTGAAGTCTCCGATGATTGAGGAGTGCCCAATCAATATAGAATGTAAAGTCACCAAGGTGGAATCTATCGGAGTCCATGATCTATTCACCGCAGAGGTTGTAGCCGTGCATCTTGACGAAACAGTCCTTGGAGAGAATGAGCGATTCGATCCGGCAAAGGCCAAGCTGTTCACCTATCTTTCGATATCGGGACAATACTGGTCTCTAGGAGAAAGGATAGGCTAACTCCGGATCGTTTCAAGCTACTTTCAATTGGATGTCAATGTCTTCTGACTCATCCTCATCATAGAATCTCGGGGTCTGGATGTGACGCACGTGGTTCTCGCCGTCGGTTGCATCATAGAGCCAAGCCCCATTCGGAACATGACTCTCCTTGAGAAAGACGTCAAACGTTATTCCTGGAAACTCTACAATGATTGGGTTGTGACCGAGAAGATTGAACAGTCCACAAGCCTCCTGAGCACGATTGAGAGTATCAAGACGGGCAAGGATTGGTATCCAGCCGTCAGAAATCCCTGACCACTTCAATGTGGGCCAAGAGTTTGGCGGTGGCCATTTACCTTTCATGACTGTGGCATACTCCCCTGTACCAAGCTCGTAGATTGTGGGGGCTCGGCCCAGCCTTGCAAGTTGCCTACCATGCTTCTTTGCATCTTCAAGTGTAAGGAAAATCTCCATTCTTCTCACCTTGGCGTGATTCTATCACTATGTAATGCTCTCAGAGAACTGAGAAGCCACACACCACTCACAGTACTTGTCAGAGCCACCTGTCTGCAAAAAGAAGACAAGAAGCAGTCCGCACACGGTCAGGACTGTCTAGGACTTTAAATTGGGCCATCATGACAAAGAGATTCGGATTGGTACACGGAGCTCCTCTTGATGGTATCGGCCCTCATTTGGTTCCTTTTGCACTGACAATCTTGATGACATCGCAATTCTTGAGAACGTGCTTGTCGGACACTCGCATCTTGGTCCGTGCATCGATTGCATGGATGAAGGACTCCATCAAGTCTGTGTGGATATATCCTGCAAACTCCTTGGCTGTCGTACCTTCAGGGACTAGATAGACGTCAGGAAGGACATTCCCATCGCTATCCGTTAGAGAGTTTGCGTCGTGAACGGGGTAGACAGTTATCATATGCAGGTAATCGAAGACAGCCTTGTTCAGAATCTCCTGAACTCCCGTTCCACCATATACCTTGAGAATCTGGTCCTTCAGCTTGTCGAGCTGTGCCACTTCAGCCTCTTTCAGGACATCTGGCTTGAGCAGATCAAAGTCATCGTCCCCGGGAACATACCTGATGATCTCTTTGCTCTCCAGATCCTTGAGTACCTTCTCCGCTAGAGCGCTTGTTGGCACTATCAAGTAGTCTGGGAATGCCTCCTTCATTCTTTTGAGGTTCTCCTCCGCTCCCGGTCTGTCAATCTTGTTTGCTGCGATGATGATGGGTTTTGCCACTCGCCAGAGTGTTGATGCAAAGTCCCTAGTCTCCTCCTCAGTCCATTTGTCTGCAGCCTCTGCCTTCAGCCCTGACTCACGGATCGCCTTCAGAATGTGACTCCTTCTCATCTTAAGACCCGAGAGCTTCTCGAGAAGCAACTCATCGAGCTTGGCACCTTCCGCCCTCACTCTCCCGGTCAGTCTTCGCCAGTCTTTCTGAAGTATCGACAACACCCATTCGGTAATCTCCTCCTCGAGGAATCTCACATCCTCAAGTGGATCGTAGCTGCCTGCTGAAACCTCCTGCCCCTCAGAGTCCAAGGCACCGCTGGCATCGACGATGTGAATCAGCACGTCTGCCTGCCTGAGGTCGTCTAGGAACTGGTTTCCCATACCTCTGCCCTCGTGTGCTCCGGGAACCAGACCTGCAACGTCAATCAGCTTGATTGGTACTAGCCTAATGCCGTCCAAGCAGATGGAGTTCTGTGGATTGTCCTCCACATCAAACTCCCCGCATGCACAAGGAGTCCGCACATGAGTCACACCAACATTCGCCTTGATAGTTGTGAACGGATAGCTTCCTACCTTGAAGTCCGTCATGCAGGCCGAATTAGTGAATGAGGTCTTTCCACAGGATGGTTTTCCCACAATACCCACACTGAATCCCATCTTAGGTTTCACCCAGTCAACAGGGCTACTCGCACTTCGGATTAAACTGTTCAGGTTTCGTGAGGGCCTCGTGGCCGTTTGTTAAGCGCTGACTTTTCGATGTTTTACTTCTGAATGCCAGTGTTCCAGCTGACCAGAGGCATGCGATGATACACGCTTTGAAATGGCGCAAGAGTGCTCCTAGAGTAAGCTCCAGAGTGCTCCAATATGCAATCCTCCCTTATATACAGATTCAACTACTCACTACCCGGAGAGGAATACCATGCAGACGATGCGCCCAGAAGTTGGAATCCCAGATGACCACGTGTTGATTAGAAGACCAGCCTTCCCCCGTTGGTGGGATCCCATTGCACGACCACATGTTGCGATACTTGTACGAAACCCCGACACAGGTCAGGACATTCGATACTACCTCTCCCAGAGGGGCAAGGCGAACAGCAACAGCCGGGAGATCCTTGAGGTCGCCGAGATTGACGAGTTGCCGCAGGGAACACTCCTAGAGGTCCGTTTCAATGCTACAAGGGCGAATCTGTACAGACTCGAAATGGTCGACGGTGTGGCATGTTGGAGATGGATCGGCAGATGCAGAGAGCTTCTAGACTTTAACTATCCCTCTGACATTCGCTGGAATGGCCTTCTGGAGGACTCCGCCTACGCGATGAGCGGGCCACTCGCCTGCGAGATGTCGTCTAACTGAGCACTACTAGAACAGAATCGAAAGGCAGGTCAGAGCCCCCTCGCACTTCTCAAACTCACTCATTCTCAATGGCTGGACCTCAAAGCCCAGTTCGGACACCATGACTTGAGTCTGTGGATGTCCCGCTGACATCAGTACTGTTTCACCAATGGCCAGTGCGTTAGCTGCGTAGCGTTCCTCATGGGGCACCACCACCTTGGCGAAGTCCTGAAGCACTGGATGATTCGAGAAAGGCTCAGTGACAACGATTGTGTTTCTTCCAATGTAGGTCACGTGACTCTTGAGATGGATGACAGACTTATCCTCTACAAGGTCCGAGCTCACGTCGAGCCATGCGGTCATCTGGTCAACACCCTCCTTGTTCGTACGTTGAGTTATGCCGCTAATCAGCCGGTCATCCAGATGTATGATGTCCCCTCCTTCTATTGTGGCCGGCGGCGTGGCTGACCTTACGCTCATGTATTGCTCGAGTACTCTCAGGACCTCTTCCTCTTCTCCTCTCCTACTCTCTTCTGCCATGCGCGTTATGAACGCTCGACTGCCCACAACCACTGCAGTGTCTTCCACGAAGCAAGAGTCTGGGTGAATCTCATCCTCTGGAAGAGCGATTACTTCTAACCCAAGCTCTGACAGAGCTGAACAGTATGCAGTGTGTTGCTCCCTAGCGTGAGACAGGTTCAGACTGTGGTGGTCAGGATGCGAAGAGATGCATCTACTGAAGACACTACTAGGAGGCCGGACCAGAGCGCGTATCATCATTGTGAGGCATCATCGAGCTGGCATCTTATTACTTAGTTGGAAACAGCAAGCTTATATGTAAAGTCTACTTTACGTAAAGTGCACTTTACATCACAAGCGAGCGTGGTCGGCGTGATTGTCAACAGAATCAAGGAGATTCGCGAACAACGGCTGTCACAAGCCGCAAGTCCGGAAACTTGGACCCAGGAGGGCCTAGCGCATCGGTTAGGTGTTACCCGTCAGACCATTATCTCAATGGAGAAAGGCACCTACAATCCTTCGCTTTTGCTGGCTTTCAAACTGGCTCGCACGTTTGAGATGAAGATTGAGGAGATATTCAGCTATAGAGATGATGAGAATGAAACATAGTCAAGCTGTACTAGTAGTCGTTGGAGCTCTGATTCTTGCCCTAGGTTGGATCTTCGACCCCTGGATTGCAGGGCCATGGGACACGATTCTCATCGCAGTCCCCTTATCACTAGTTGGCACATTCTTGATTCTCCAGTTCATGGAGGAATATGAAGACGAACGACTTGCGCATATTCGCAATATTTCAGCACGTAATGGCTTCTTGTTCATGCTTCTCACATTGCCTCTCGTTTGGACATCGACTCTGATTCTACAAATATCTGCAATGACTACAGCCTCCCTCGTATTCCTCGTGTGGTCTTCAGCCTTGGCTGTTCTGTATCTATCGGGAATCTACTACTACAGACAATAGTGAATCAGTGACAGAGAATCGACTCTCGGACTGGATTCTCAATATCCCAGTGGTTGTTCTGACCTAGATACTCGCCTGCTATCAATCAGTGACGAAGCTGTATCCATCCCTGCGTTTCACTGGCGTTGACCTCAATCCAATCTCCGGATTTGATGACTTTGGTTGGATCTCGTTCCGGCGTATCAACAATGGGAATGATGCGATTATAGAGCTTCTCGGCGATGATTGCTCCTATTACAAGAATTGGCTCCGTTTTCAGGTTCACAATCGCTGCTGGCGCGGTTCCGCATCTGACAGATTCCAGAAGAATGGCCGAAGTGGTGCTAGAGCCCTTTCCTGTGGGAAACAAAAAGATAGTTCCCGCAACATTCTGTCCTTTCAGTTCATGATCTCTTTCTGTGATAGTTCCAGTCTTGGGATCGAATCCACCCCAAAAACAGATGGGCTGAGATGTCACCAATGCGGGTCCGCTAGCGACACCTGTCAACAACGGGTTACACCGAATTCGGGATGATTTCATTCCTCTCACCTACCATATCTCATTCTGTGACACTTTCAATGCATTGTGCTCTGTTTCGGAAACTGACTCGGAAATCTCCGAGTCCGGGGGCGTAATGCGCCATCTTCGCAGAATCAGTCGCAATTGAGCTTAGTTCCCACGCCGCAGTTGGGAAAAGAAGAAAGCAAGTGTCGCAAATAACCTTGGCACCAGTTTCTTGAATCTCATCCAGAATCCCCATCTGCTCCGCTCTTTCGTGAGCATACCTGTTTGTAAAGATCCAGAGCTGTTTGCCTGCTGCCACGCGCATGTTCTTGATCAGACGTGCTAGGTTTCCAAGTTCTTCTACCGAATAATGGGGGCACCCAAGAATCGCAATCTCAGGGTCTGTTTCGCCATGAGTCACGAGATTGCTACGAGTCTCATCAAGTTCATCCTTCCCGATTACAATCGTTTCTGACGGTTTCTCTCCTCCAAATGCCTCATTGAGATCCTTGGCCTCCGGTGTAATGCCACACATGTGGAATAATCCAATTGAGCCGGAAGTAGACACTGCCGCGGAGAAGGCTTTGAGTTGGTCCACTGAAACGGTCTTCGACAAACCATGCAGGACAGGAACGCGGGAATCTGCTACGCTTCCCACATAGTATCCTAGAGCAGCATAGTCAGCGGACGTGAATTGACTGGTGTCCAGTTCGTCCAGTTTGATGAGAATACTTCCCTTTCGCTCATCATCAAGATAAAGGCCAAATCGAGGCATCAGACCTGTGATGGCCGCGCAGATTTCAACAAAATCAGCGCATCTAATCGTCCTTGCACCTATCACTGAATTGACGAAAGCTATGGCGTTTGACTCGCCCCATGCGATATTCTGCCCAAATCGGACAGAACTACTACACTGATAGGGAGCACATGTCCAACTAGGAATTGCTCCCATGCTCAAGTGAGCCTCGGCAATCCTTAGCTGCTTTTCCACACATTCTTGTGCCACATCAAACTCTGAATGCTTTTCAAAATCTATGGACGAGATGCAGAGCGTAGTGGGGACTCTGTAAGTCGCGTCTTCCCTGGCGAGTTTCTCGCAGAACTCCAACCCCGCGTCCCTAATTCCATAGTAACTTGAGGCATCAACATGAACGTTGTCAATTCGTATCATGCGATCTGCATCGTACATCTCTCCTAGCTTCACTAGGACCTCCATCGCTAGTTGGATTGCTTCGCCTTGCTCTCCATTCAGGAATTGCTCTTCCTTTCTTGTAAGGAACATACTGACACTCCGGGTGACAACTGGTTTCCATTGACTATGATAAATGGCTTGTTTCTGAGCAAACCCATTAACGTATTTCAGGCCAGTGAAAAGAAGTGGCAGCGGACATGCAGACAATATTCGGACTGTCTGCCGAACTCAAAACAGAATAAGAAGACCCTCTCTCCCACCTGCTGAAACAATACAGCAGAACAATCACAAAAAGCGCCCAAATCGGATTCAGATCAGTCCTAGGAAATAGCCTAGTCCCATGAAGACCCTTATCCGATTGAATGCATCAAAATGAGAGCCAGCCCGGCTATGCAGATACAACATCCAACAGGACAGGTATACACTTCTCGGTCAATCTCAATTGCAATCTCGTCTGAATTCAAGGCACCACCTCTCCCTCATCAGATGACCATACAGCTCCCAGATAGACGTAGTCGCTTGATAGAAGAGGTCGTAGCGGGTAGGAACGAACAACTACTCTGCGCTATGGTGGCTGCAAAGTGATCTAAGGGCCCCTCTCACTACTCTCTGATGAAAGACTCGTAACTCAATGACATGAGTTAGCACTAAGGAAGTTCAATTCCAAGCGCCTGTAGTCCCTCTTGAAAAGTAACCCAGACCTCGACGGATGCTTCAAACCCCTCGATCTCTGAGTAGTAGGCGACCTCCTTGTATACACTATTCAATGCCTCCTCAAGTTTCCCTTCTTTCACAAGTGTAACACTCATATTTCTTATACCATCTTCAGAGAATTTCCCAGCCGATAGTACGAGATTCTCTTGTATGGATTCATCATCAGGAAACAGATTCTTCTTCCTAGCTTCAAGCAGTCTTTCTATGACTTTGTTTGCCATGTGACTTGGATACTTGACAAAAATGACTATGTGCGGCATGATCTTCCCCTCTTAAACATGTGATGTTTTGTCCAATCAAATTGGACTCTATACCTCTTTGTGTCTAATCCTTAAAGCTTTCTACATTCTTGTCAGCGCAGTAAGAAGTGGTAAGGGCCATGTCTGCAGTCAGTCCTCTGAAACCGGTTCTATCCCATCTTATGTTGGGAACTCATGTACAAACACAGAACACCTTAATCATCTAGTACCCTCCTCTCAGAATGATGAGTCGGCGTAGATATCCTGAAACACCAATCCCCTCAATTGCAGCGGTCGTTGTTGGCCCCAAGGGGATACTTCTCAAGAGGCGTGACAAGCCTCCTTACAAAGGCCTGTGGAACATTCTTAGCGGTGTCATCAAGACAGGCGAAACTCAGGAGGAAGCCGTTGTTCGCGAAGTGAGAGAAGAAACAGGACTCAATGCCGATGTGATCAGATTCCTTGACACTTCCGACGTGATAACCACTGATTCAGATGGGAAAGTAGAGTACCACTTCATGGTCAATGTCTATCTCTTGCGAGTTTCTTCAGATAGCGGGCATCTTGTCGATGGAACAGCAGGCATCAGATGGTTTCACCCCGAATCAATTCCAGCAGAGGATATGCCAGGTGATGTTTCGAGAGCCCTACAGGCAATCAAGGAGCAGTTGCTGCAAGTCATGCAGAACACTCGCATGTAGAACACCGGGAGAGATGAGAAGAAGTGGTTGTGGGTGAATGGTAGGACTTCGGAAGTCTTATGTCGAAGCTCTGGACATGGTCCAGTTCACGGTGTTGTCGTTTCCGACTCAGGACCGACAGCAGAGCCCTGTTCGAAACATGTTTCGGAAAGGACTATCATGACCAGTAAAGAAGCTTCACCAACTCTAGTACCGACCTCTGGTGTTCGATTCGAAGACCAAGTGAGAGTCGTCAGGGCCTATGTTGTACTGAGCAACAATGGAGATGTACCTGTCCATCTCAAGGAGGTCAAGGGGATAACGAGACTGGCACGGTCCCAGATCTCTGGCCTCAATTCATTCATGGTCATGCTTGGTCTATTGGAGCATGTGAGCCGAGGACACTACAAGCCGACTGACGCTGCAGTGAACTTATGCAGCAGTGCCCCTGGCGAGGAGGACTTCAGTCAAGTTGCGGCGGTCCTTGAGAATTCAGCCCTCTTCTCGCTTGTTCAGAGTTATTTGAGAGTCCATGGCGGCGGGTCAAGTCAAGGACTGATTGAGTACATTATGGAGAAGGCAGGAACCGGGGAGATATATCGAGTACAGAGCGCTGTGGAATGGCTCATCAGGTCCGGTCTGGTTGAACGGGGCGAAGACTAGGGCTTCAGAACTGAAGTCGTTGTGATTGTGACAACACCAGCCGGTCCACTCCCTTCAGAAACTGGGATCTAATGTCGTTTCTCGGGTCCTATTCACATGCGCCAACTTGAAGGCTCTCGAGGAAATGAGCAGAGTGCCTGAGAGTGTACGACTCTCGAGTCTGGGACCAGTGGTGTGTACGAGCCGTCCGAGCGCGCGTTCTTACATAGAGAAGAGCATCTCGACTGGATGGCTAATGCACTCGATTGCTGCAAGGAGAAGAGTGTGGTCCTTCACTGCCGGGGGATTGGGGGGACTGGAAGGAGGGAGAGTGCAACCTAACTCCTTGTATACACTTAAATATGTGAAGACACACATTGCAAACATGGCAAATATCACACTCTCACTCCCTGACGATGTGAGAGAACGAATGAGGAAGTATCCGGAGATCAAGTGGAGCGAGGTCGTGCGCAGGGCGATCTTGGAGTATCTTGACAAACTCATGGGTAGTGAAACACTCGACTCATCTCACTATGCAGAGCTCGCAAAGCGCATCGGAGTCAATCTTGAGTCAATCTCCTTGGACAAGGCAGAGGAACACTACAAGAAGATGAGGGACTTGGAATGGAAGCGCCACTCTACGACACGAGCATCCTCATAGAACATATACGTGATGGAGCTGCTGAACTTGAAGGTTCCACGACAATCCTCAACCTGATCGAGTTCCCAAAAGCGGTCACACTCAAAGGTCTCGACATCATAATCCCGGGAAAGGATGACTATGATAAGGGATTTGAGATCGCAATATTGCTTCTGCAGGCTGGAACTCCTATTCCTGCAGTCGATGTTGTTCTTGCTGC
>JBHIAE010000025.1:0-44178 GCA_046758445.1 Candidatus Thorarchaeota archaeon
ACATCTTCACCATCCTGTTTGTACTCTACTTCTTCGAGTTTCGAAGAAGGTGGAGGGAGCAGACCGGCGAAGAGTACGGGCCGCTACTGAATGTCCATTTCGAGGACATTCGTCAAACCGTGGCCATGTTCTTTGGTGGTCTACTCGTGTCGATAGCTGGAGTCTGGATACTCACTTTGTTCATAGACCCTGGTCTTGTGGCACAGAATCTCTTCGGGCTATTTGCGGGCATTGGTAATCCGAACGGGCTTGAACGAGTCTTTGAGTTCTTTGTTCGAGATGAATTGCAGACATTGTTCTGGATATTTGTGGAACACAACGTAGTCAGGACTCTCCTGATGTTGGTCATTGGACCTCTGTTCTGGTCTGCTGTGCTGTGGTTCTCCACGGTGAGACGGAAGACCAGATCTGGGTCTAGGATTGGTTACGTCGGGACAGCGGCCCTTATTGTAACCGGTGCGGCTGCGATGCTCTGGACGTACCTGGACCAGGCTGCTGGAGTCTTTGTGGCTGCGGCACCTGATGACATGTTCAATCCGTGGGTCTACTCAGCTCACCTAGGACTTAGGGCTGCAATCCTCTACGGCATTCTCCTTGTTGCGTTTCTGCTCGCTGCCGGAGTCAAGGCGTTAGGCAGGGACGGGATGGGCGCATGGTGGTTCCCGTTATTCGTTTCGATGTTCGCTCTGGAGTACTTCATCTTCGATGACCAGTTCACTTTGATTGCACTCGTCGTTCTACCGATGTTCATAGCAATTGGCTACAAGGGGCTCTACTCTTCGAAATCCGAAGTCCGAAATGAGGACTTGCTGCTCACCTACATCCGGTTCAGTCTCATGTCGGTCGCAATCGCCGAGGTCCTGTCAACTGCACTCATTGTTGGTGGAATCAGCATCATTGACACAATCTACGCTGGGAGTGCACTTCCATTTCTAGCAGGCATCTTGCCACATGCCATTGTCGAGATTCCAACCTTTTTGGTAGCTGCAGCCGCCGCGATAAGAATCGCGAAAGATCTTGGGCCTAGCGTAAGAAGTCAAGATTGGGAATCTGTGCCGACAAAGACTCGTACGCTCATCTCCGATGCGCGTACTTGGAGAACATACGCGATGATTGTATTCTTCCTGCTTATTGCAGCACTGATTGAGGCCTACGTTACTCCAATAGTGTTTGAGTGGGTATTGATCAACTTCCCGATACCTTAGAACGGGCTGCACAACCTGGCGGCCCAGCCCCTCTTTTTATGGAATGGCCGTCGATTTATAGAAACAAACGAAAAGACAAGAACTTCAGATAGCTATGTAATATCAGCGATTATCTTATATTATTCAATGATACTAAAGAATACATACCGATAGCGCGCCCTAGGCTCGCCTCCTCCTCGAAATCGGGACTGCCGCGTGTGGAGTACTGGATTTCTGAGAGTCGTAAGACTGGGCGTGCCAGGAGATAATGATTATGCGACGATGGGAGAGCAGACGCGCCCTGATTTCTCTGGTTGCTGTCACAGTCTTTTTCATATCCTCATGCTATGCTGGAATGGCCGCTGCAGCTCCAGCATCGACGACCATTGGGCCTCTCAGCTATGAAACAACGGAAGTCGGAAAGGTTGAGGGTCCAATGTATGACTCCTCTGAAGTTGGGACTTCAGCATGGTGGAATCGAGATAGCAACAGCTCAAGCGATCAGTGGACTTGGAATCATCGGAATTGGCTGTTTGGACCTAGGCCGACATTTGAAATCTATCATGAGAATGGAACCTGGTTGGACAAAGACAGTCATGCAGAGATAGGAGAGACGCTGAGATTTGTGGTGACAATTCCGAAGAGTGTCTTTGGTATGGGTTCGGATCTTGGCCGAGTGGAGTTTAATGGGTGGATGATGAACTCGCCAATGAACTTCTCGGCAGACTTCAATTTCGGCTATGAGTCCATGGAGGTCGCCAACTGGTACGCCTCGAGTACGGTGTGGAACTACACGATTTCTCCCTGGGATCCAATCTCATTCAATCTGATAACGATCAACGCAGGTCAGTGCTCAAAGACCTCAGCAGGCGATGACTACATAGTCACTTTTGCTGTCGCCTTTACAGGTGATGCACCTCTTGGCCTCTACGAGCTGTATATGTACGTCTATGATACTGAATGGACCAGCATCGGTTCCTACAACTACGGGTCTGGCTGGGAGTTTCAAGGCATTGCTGTCGGTATGTCTCCGAAGCTCGCGTGGGCCCATTCGTTTGGCGGATCATACACACTTGAGAAACTCGACATGGAGGGCGATGTGCTCTACTCCGTCAGCAGACAGAAAGACTTCAAGATGCAGTTCAATGTCACTGGTACCCAAGTAGACTATGCCGTTCTTGGGTTCCAGATGCCTTCATGGACATATGAGTGGGTGACTGTGACAAGCACCTACCCCAAAGTTGAAACCTCTCATGGCGGTTGGCAATTCGATGAAGGTCTTCAGACATACATATGGAAGGCATCGCAACAGGTGACCTATATCAAGGAGGTGTATGGTGAGCATCTAGAGCGACAGCAGATCTATCATGACGTGAATGATGAGGTCTACCAGCTTGTCTGGAGAGAAGAATGGAACAACGTGACCTCCATGTTTGAATGGACTCAGGTGAATGAGTCCATCCCAGTCACACGACACTTCTTTATCGTTTACAATGGAACCAGCGACTCGTTTGATACCTTCTACGGTTACGTTTACCATGGTGCTATCTTTGATGAGGAATGGGATTACTTCAGACATCAGGAGATACCTGTGTTTGAGCCTATCCCAGTCGACATGCCGAAACTGTACGAAGTCAATGATACCCTCTCCACTGCCTACGCGGTAAATGGGGACCTTGTGATAGACTTCGTCGGTCATTTCACTGATGAAATGTCCCCCACTGATGAAGCCTCATACCTAAACTTCTTCGACAAGGTCATGGGACCTGGGAATCACATGTTTGATTCACCCATGAACGTTGAGAATCCTCGACAAGGCTCAACGGACTATTCGAACGCCAAGGCAATCAACATTGAAACACCCGTCACGATTGCAAAGATCCTACGTGAGGATGGAACTGAGCCAGTTGGTTGGATGTACCATGCTGACAAGGGTGAGAATTTCATGGTCAGTGGAAGACTCCAAGGTGGCGGAGAGATTGCTGGGGACATTGACGGCGTCGGCTTCGAGATGGACGCCTACGATAGTTACTGGACAGAACAGGAGTCGAGATGGTCACATCTCACCTATGAGATCAGCTTCGACATTAGCGGCATCCCAACACTACGCGCTTTCAACTACACAGAGATGAATAACTACACTTTCGGCAAGTACATGGACTATGTCTATGTCAACGTCACTGGATGGCACGATGAGTACAATGAGGTGTCAGGCGTGTGGGAATGGGTCTACGGCAACTATACGACCTGGGACTGGCGAGAGGTTGAAGGTTTGCACTGGGAATGGTACTACTTCAACCAGAACACTGGCGAATGGCAGCTGGAACCAATTCCACATCGAGGCCCTGCTGCATCAGTGGCTCCTGACTTCTGCACGGTGAGTGGTTTCTCAAGTTGGGTAGACGACGGAGACCTCTTTGCTACATTCTTGGTCAACATGAGCTCACACGTACCAGATACCAATTACAACTGGAGGTTTGGATTCCTCAACAATACATGGTATCAGGACACGACCACTGAGATTGGCGACTACGAGATCCAGAAGTGGAATCGCGAATGGGTGTACAGCTTTGACTATTTCGGCAGTCGAGTCTATATGGAGCCAGTGGAGAGTCAGCTGGCCTTTTGGTTCACAAACGGAAGTCTAGGCTCAGACCTTATGGTCGGGAAGGAAACCCCTTACATCAAGATCGCTGACGAAGTCCTTCCATTGAGGGTTTGGGAGAACTACCAACCTGACATGGGAATCTCGGAAACTGAACTGCTCCGCTATGACTACTACAACCCATCAGATGGCAAGTCGTACTACTACTACGAGCTTGCTAACGGAACCAAGATATCGGTCGCGTATGTTGACACGGTACTCATCTTCAATGTGACAGCGGGCAACGACGACTCGTTTCTAACTGCGATGGAGTACGCTGGATTCTGGCACTACGAAGGATTCGATTATTATTATTGGATTGACATAGACGGGAACTTGCATCAAGGTGGCCCGGAGTATGACACACGGAATTGCAATGTTACTATTTACGACGAAATAGATGTCACAATGAGGAGTGACGCTTGGTATCTCAAGTATGGTCCAGACTTCGTCGTTAGACTCTCCAGCTTGTGGTGGAACAGCAGAGAGCAATGTGAGTATGGATCTGATGATGTTGGAAACCTCTACAAGCTCTTCTACAATGAAACTGATGGCTTTGGCTATGTTGATGATGGAAATCAGACATACCGTCAGTATTCTCTAGACCAAGTCATCCTTGCTGACTACCAGGCTTCAGAGGCAATTCTTGTACGAGCTCCCACGCACACATACTGGTACCACGAAACTGGTAGCATCAAGCATGAAATGCCCTATCCAGGTGTGAGCGTACAATACAGAGACTGGTATGTTGGGTGGTATGAGATGAACAACATTCAGTCTGAGGGAGGCATTGTCCCCGCAATTCCTTCATTAGTGTACAACGGCACTGAGTATCCAATCTTCAACATTACTCCGTCAATGCACTTTGTTGAGATTGATGATATTGTCTACACTGTTGATGCAGCCTACTTACCTCATTCTGTGGCAAATGGTACAGATGTCTGGAATGCGACCAGGATCGGCTTCACAGGTGTCGTCGGTGAATTGGACAACAAGCTGGACTTCATAGAACTGGAGACCATTCAATACGTTACACCTGATGAATTCGGCTGGCCGTGGTGGGACCCGTTCGAGGGACACTACATCTTCGATCTCCTCAACAATGGTACCAAGTGGAAGGCAAATAGCACTGATGCAATGCTCGTGTATGAATACGACTACGACGGCACTACCTTCTACTCAACACAAGAGTATCCATTCATGATGGGTGACAACATCACCTGGTACGAGTACACGTTGCTTAACGGTAGCATATTGTCTGTTCCATTCGAGTACAGTGCCATCAGAATCAACAGCACTGTTGTTTACACGTACAACAACGGCAGTGGAACGGTGTTCGACTTCCAATCTGAAACTCACTACATCTACCACTGGGGTAGGTCGGTCTTCGGATTTTTGATCCTGAACACCTCCCATCCTGGATACTTGTTTATGAACATGAACATGGGCCAACGTCCAATCTTTGAGTTCGACTACTCAGGTACAAACGTGACTGCGGTTGCCCAGATGGAGAGCATCGAACGAATGCATCAACAGCACGGATACGCGTGGGCATATGGTCCTCAACCCATCGATAGCACAGTCATGAAGAACTTCTATGACTTCATCATCGGCATGCCCGAGTGGGGTATGTGGGGTGTACGGAACTGGGACACTAATCCTGAGAACGGGGCACTAGACCTCGACGGGAATCTCGCAACCACTGATGACCAATACTATGTCCTCGAGGAGTACAGCTCAAGCGACAGTTGGACTCATGAGTGGGACATGATGTGGGTGTACCTCATGTGGAACCCCAATGAGACCATCTGGGGTGACGAGATGAATGTCAACTCATGGATGGGTGTTGACACCTTCACCTGGACCTACGAATGGAATCAGACCTTCTACTGGTTTGACACGTCCATGACTCCCTTGTCGTCGACAGAGATGCAGGGTGTCAAGGACACGATACTCTCTCCGTTGAACGAGTCTAAGCCCGGGTACTGGGACATCTCTTGGATGGCAATGAATGTCACTTGGGCCGACATAGTGAATGAGGCTCAAGAAATGGGATGGGATTGGATTACATCCAATGAACAGACATGGACTTGGCTGAGCTTCGGCGTCGGTCAGGACTATGGTACTAGCTACGAGGACCTGGGTATAGAGCAATGGCTCCACCTAAGTATGCGATACGAGTTCAGCGGTCTCATGATTTGGGAGGACGGCGACAACAACGGTGAGATGAATGTTGATCCCACAATGCCTGAATCGAGTGAGCTAACACACTACCTGATCCCCGATGCGGTCGAGAGCGTTGGATTTGTGACACCTGGATTGGCTTTTGGGAACAACGACACCATCGGCAACATTGCTGTCGACTTGACTGATGAGGTCACCTGGGGCGTGACCTTCTACAACGTCAATGGTACAGTGTTTCCGTACACTACCTATGGCTATTGGGGCTGGTATGACAGCATGCAGACAGGCAGTGACCTACGGACCTTTGACCAGCGACCCACTGAAGTCACAATAGATGAGCTCTCATTCCTTGTTCACTTCCAGGGATACCTTGACGAAGTGTCTCTAAACAACTACGCAGACATCAAAGTCGACAACTATGTTGGCAATTGGGACGTAGACATACTTGGAGGGCGTGACAACCTTGAGAATCGCTCACTGGCTCTGAACTACTTCGCAGACGTGAATATCGACAACTACGCTTTCTACAGCAACTCAACGCTTCAAGACCAAACAGTGAGTGCCGACAGTTTCCAGCTTGAAGCTGCAGGCGCACAGTTTGCTGAGATGATCATGGGTGGTGTTTCATACGATTGGGGCAAGAATTCCACTGCTCGCTTAGATGTCGTCAGTCATACCACTCCAATGGGGACCTTCAGTACGGCGTTCGAGTCTGACAACGGACAGTCGGCTACATCCTGGTCGTTCAGTTCCACCATGTTCTATGTCAGTATCGGCTTTCCACAGTGGGATGGCTATAGCGTTTACCAAGACCCAGTCTTCGTGGGTTATGTGTCAAGAGCTGGTTCACCATATCTCCCTGAGGGACTCAGTTTTGGAGCCTTTGCCATTAATCCTGTGGTTCCTTCCTCCACCGACACTGTCCGAGTGGAGATTGACATCCTCTCAGTAGACCCGCTCTATGGTGTCGAACTCCTCTACAGCACTGACTCGGAGAACTGGTGGTCAACGGAGATGTGGACTGAAGGTGAAGGACATTATGTTGGAACCATTCCACCGTTTGATGAAGGAACTACTGTCTACTACAAAGTAGTTGTTCATACTCCGACTGGCGACTATGAATCAGAGGCTTCATACTATGTTGTTGGTGGCAGAACCACGACTACTTGGAACGGTGGCCCAGGCTTCCTCGACATGGACATGATTGTCCTGATTGGAGGAAGCGCCGTCATGATCATAATCCTTGGTGCCCTAATCAAGCGAAGAAGGCGTTGAACAAAGAGGGGGGTTCACCCCTCTCCCTCTCTCTTGCTTTACAAGTAGTAACAGTCGAAGTTGAGGTTAGGCTTCCAGATTCAGAGAGCGCTTGAGTTTACCATGGAAGAGCTTTATTCCTGCCAGATGTGCCTCGTAGGTGGTATTGAACACGTCGTAGGAGATTCCTGTGACGGGAATCGCATTCCGGATGATTATGAAGTTCTTCTTGTCAATTCCAAAAGTGATCTCAACAAGGGTCGCGTTTGTCTTGAGTAGCTGTTCGTAGACGGGTGTTCGTTCTTTCTTTGGTGTGGGGCTCAAGTCAAAGAGCCGAGTGGTGAGCGTTATCCAATGAGTACCTGGGAAGACCTCGATCTCCTTGGTTTCGGTGGGGCCATGGGGGTAAAGACTGAAGGTCTTTCGTCCGCGCTCCTCGAAGTTGACCTCTAGTCTCTTCAGATACTCCTTCGCAATGAACCAAGTTGTACTCATATCTCTCGACTCGTCTTTGGCATCATTCTCCATGTCCTTGTGCTTCTACAAGACCCAATGATAACTCCATTGTACAAATCTAGTAAAAGTCTTCGCTTTTCATTCAGGCATTCAAAGAAGCATACGGGAGGGCAAATCCACGCTTCAGACCATGCTCTAAGTCTTCAACTGTGCTACTTGGGCTTGCGGGATTCCATAAACGATGACAACCTCTCCATCGGCTCTCCCGAAGCGAAGGCTTCTCCGAACCCTTGGTTCTCTCCTTTGAAACCTTCCAGATTGACGTATGTCGCCTTCTGAATCAAGCCCTTTGATTTCATGATAGCCTGCTTTGAGTTCTTTATGATCTTTCGACAGAGATCGTTGACGGATGCTTTCAGATCCGAGAGCGGAACCACCGTGTTCACCAAGCCAATCCGCAAAGCTTCTTCCGCCCCAATTATGTCACAAGTATAGATCAGCTCCCGCGCCTTCAGCGGACCAACCAGCCGTGTCAGTCGTTGGGTCCCACCTGCCCCTGGTATGATTCCATATTTGGTTTCAATTTGACCGAATCTCGCATTGTCCGCGGCGACGATAATGTCGCAACACATGGACATTTCAAGACCAGCCGTCAAGTTGAGTCCCTTGACAGCAGCTATGACTGGAAAGGGTAGGCTCTCAAGCTTGGCAAACAAGCCCTGAATAGTCCTAGACATCTCGAAGGCTTCATCGTATGGATCGCCATCGTATATTTGGAAGAAGGCTCCAATGTCCGCCCCTGCAGTGAAGATGTCATCCAATGCGCTTGAGATGACGAGAACGCGGATTTTCGAGTTCGACTGCAGCTGATTAAGGAAGTCACTGAACTCCTCGGTCACCTCATCATTGAAGGCATTTCTCTTGTCTGGACGGTTCAGCAGAAACCAGACAATCTCCCCTTCCTCTTTTTCTCGAACGAGCCAGTGCTTGAATTGCTTCATGTGCATGGTAGGTCTGAGTCGAGGATAAAACCATAACCAATTCCGCTTTGGAAGTCTTTCCTCAGATCTCTATGAGTGTTCTACTACTTGCCGGAGTACAGGTCAATGTGCCTCCAACATCCACGTTCTCGAGTCTTACCCAGCAAATGCCTGTTGTGACTTCACAGGTAAGGTCCTCGTAGAAAGTTGAATTCGTTATGTCCATGTTGTTGTCACCTGGACAGTTTGTGCCATGATGGAAGTATATCTTATCGAAAGTTGCATTGCTGGCGGTCAAGCTGATGTTTCCATGGCCTACACGCGCTTCGATATCAATGGTGTAATTACTATTGATGGTAACATTGACGATTGCTTCTGCATCTGCCTTGTTTAGTGCACATATGTCAGCGGGGTTCTCTTTCAGAATCTGGACGGCCACATGCCTGCCGTACGAACCATACGTCACCTGAAGATTCGTGTTCTTTCCTTTTACTCCATCAACAAGGACTGCAAGTCTGTAGTCAATCTTAATCATGAATCCGGGATTATCGACCGCATTGATTGTCGCATTGTGAAAACAGACATCATAGTAAATTGAGATGTTCTCAGCGGTCGAATAGGTGTCCTCGTAGAGTACCACTGTTTCACACTAGCGGACTATTGGCTCAAGGGTGAGCAGCAGGTACACACCACTAATAACGATGGCACTCACGAATTACAGAATAAAGAGTATGCCCATTGATCTTCTTCTCATTTTCCTCACTTCTCGTCTGTCATTCTTTGTCTATTATTGCTTATTGACATGTATACCTGTCAAACTGGTTATGAGGTGTGAGCCGAGCACTTCGGCGCCGCACAGAAGGCTTGGAAAGTGCTCACCCTCCACACTCATTAACAATAGTTAATCATATTGGAGGGATAATCGTGATTGACAGTAGGGAAGGTAGCACGTCGTTGACATCCGAAGAGAATCTGGAAATTGGTCGCAAGATGATGGAGGCTGTCAACAATCAAGACCTAGCAGCACTAGATGATTTGCTGGTGCCGGAATATGTGAACGAGCAGCTGCAGGTGCAGAGTCGGGAAGATCTCAAGCAAATACTGAGTAGGCAATACGCAGGCTTCCCTGATGTCCATCGTACACTTGAGGATATCACCGCTGATGAGGATTCGGTCTGGATTCGGGTAAGAATCACGGGAACACACACGGGTGAGTATCGCGGACTAGCTCCTACCGGGAAGAAGTTTGTTATGGATGCTGTTCCCCACTATCGCATTGTAGACGGGAAGATAGTAAAGGGGTGGTCGGTCTGGAAACCACTGGACCTATTCAAACAACTAGGCGCCATCGAATACAAAGGATTCCCTGATGAAGTCAAGCAGCCGCTTTGAAGCAGCGAATTTCCGACATCGATGACGAGGTGACTGCTATAGAAGTGCCCTAGGCATACCAAACCGATAGAAACTGACAATCATCCAAGCGGAGAGGATGCAGTAGAAGATCGTTGAGCCTAGGATGTTGCGTCCTGAATTCATGTATACCCATGTGACGAGAACCTCCCGGAAACTTCCAAAGAGAGTCACAGCAGTCAGAGCAAGCGCGACAAAGGATAGGGAGCCTGATTGCCAGCCGATCACCATGATGGGAATGAAGACGATATGGTCAATTGTGATTCCTATTCCGAGCATTCTGAAGTACTTCCTAAACCTGCCAGTTGGTTTGAGTCGTTCTTGGATGAAACCGCGGAAGTAGAACTCTTTCAGGAACAGAAAGGGAAAGAAGAGCATTGTTATCGGGATGATTGCAGCGATTTCTTGTATGGTTGGTACTGATGTCAAGAAGCTCCATTGTGCTATGGATGTGAGTGTGCCAATAGAGATCAAAGCCACAATGACGCAGTACAATAGCGACCTCTATAGTGACGTCGATGACATTTCTCCAAGCATAGCCCACGTTCTTCGTACCTCCCATCTACCCCTACTACGGGAAAGGAGCAATGATACAACTGTGACCCCGATTGCTGGTCCCACAACCAACATTGCGAACACGGAGTTCAACATGGTCATGGGGAAGACGTCGTCGAAGACCTCTGAGACTGGGGGGGTGACGACCAATGCAATCAGCATGACGATCGGGTAACCCAGAATTGGCAGCTTCGGAGACCTCCCATCTGTCATTCGTGCTCCAAGGCGCGATTGACCCACCCTAAATATGGAACTGCCCAAGCATGAGATGATAACGAACAGCAGCATAAGGCATCCAATGTAAGAAACGATGAGTGATGTCATGAGGTAATGCGCTGTCAACTGTATGTCGTCTGGTTGAACGCCGTTGAAGGCACGCTCAAACCACTGCATTGTTTCATAAGGGATGACATCGTAGAAGACCTCCGCCAGGTGCTCGGAATATGGGCCAACCACAGATCTTGTCGCGTTCCCGTTGTCAAAGTCCCCATACTGAGTATTGAGCTCAACGCCGGACTTTAGCCCAGTATATGCTTCAAGAAGAGCTAAGGCCTCCTCGTGTGTGATGTCCTGTTCATACAAGCCGTAGGCGACTAAGAGGTTCGATACGTTTTCGAAGTCAATGCTTGTAGAGAGTGCTCCGATGGCAACTGTCGCGTTGGTCTTGTACGGGTACTGCTCTGCAGTTGCCATCGCTGTGCCTCCGCCCATTGAGTGACCGACAAGGCCGATTCTGTCAACGAAACCCAAGTCCTCTAGATACTCCACACAGGCCTTCATATCCAGCGCCAGCCCGCTTGTGCGTTCCCTTGAGGTGCCAAGATCGCCTTCAGAAGAGCCATGCCCGCGAAGGTCGATGCTCAACACCACGAAGCCTCGTTTCACAAGCTCTATAGACAAGGGGTGCATGTACTGTTTGTTTCCGCAGAACCCATGACCTACCACAACACCCGGATGACTACCTGTGACATCTTCTGGCGTGTACACGATGGCCTGTATCTGCGTGCCATCGCCCGAAACCAGTGTCACGTGGTTGATTGTGTATGGATGGTTCGCATCGGTATAGAAAGTGAAGACGAATGTGGGGATGATACCGATAAGAAGAATGATGCCCCTACGATCAGGGCCATTCTCTTTCTGCTAGACCCAATACTCATCAGGCTCATCATACCGGATTCTCTTCAATGGCACTGGAGGTTCACTGAGTATTCAAGGATGGTATGAATCCTCTTACCGTGTCCTACTGGGGATTCCTCGACTTGCCCTTTCTGAGTTACGGAATGGTCAGGCATCTCATATTCGTCAATTCAGTTCGGATTCTTGTGACACTCCCTTTACTCGTTTCCATAAGCCTCCACATGCACTAAAGCTTGTTCTCATAATCAGTCAAGAATTGGTCTAAATGGTCTTGAATCCCAAGCAAAGCACATGCTGACTGGATATATCCGAAATCGAGATTTTCACTATTTCGTGCCAAGATTCCCAGAGCATCCCTCATATCCTGCTCTCCTTGGAAGAGAATCTTATTCACAATTGTGTCCTCAGCAGAACCAATCATAACAGAAGCGCCCAACAAATCCACGGAGATAGCTCTATCAAGAGTCATTTTATCAAACTCAGAATTCACACCTTGAATATCAAGTCGAAGTAGGCTCTTTTTGTAGAAGAACGTACAATGAGATTCCTCGTCAAGTGCAGCTCGAAGGTCCTCAACGGATGCTGCAAATCCCTTTGAATCCAGAAAGTCTACAAAAGCAGGAATCATTGCATCATCAAACTGAACAATGAGATCGATATCCACAGTTGTACGGGGTACACCATGATACATGACCGCGACTCCTCCAACCACAACGAATCGAATCTCCCTCTCATTTAGATACGAACAAACAAACCGCAGAATCTCTGGAAACTCTTCCATCCTACCTATCACCTGCAACACGTAGAGCCATTGCTGATAGTTCCAGTCCCATCAACAGAGTCTCAAGGCCTGAGAATCGCCTTGCCTGCATTGCGGTTCTAATCTGATCTAGGTCTCTTCGATGCTTGACCTGTTCTGCAATCGGGCTTGTCATTCGAATCTCACATGCAAGGCATCTACCTCGCTCATATATCCTACTATGTGTTGTTCTGAGAAGTGGGTAAGGCTGGTATTGATGAAGACGATTGGATTAGCTTTCTTACAGTGGCTTATTGGAAATCTCCCCGCCAACCCTTTTCGAGTTTCAGATTGGCCAGGCTCCTCAATACAGAAACGGAATCAGCTTATTCGTCCTCTTCTGGCATTCCCTGTACTCTTCCCCAAAGGCCTCGATTAGCATCTTCTCTTCAGTTTCTATTCGAAAATGGAGAAAGGGCAACCCAATGGTCATTACCGCAAGACCGTATAGACCTGTAAATGTGATCCCCATTCCAAACACAAGTACAATTGCACCAAGGTACGAGGGATGCCGAATATGCTTGTAGTAACCATCTGTCAACAATCGATGGCCTTCTACAATCTGTAGGATCTTTATCGAGATGACATCTCCAATAACTGCCTTGTTCAGACTCCACAATGCCAGAGTTCGATATGCAGCACCAATGACGAATAGCGGGACACCAATGATTACATAGATTGGCTGGAATACTAGTCCCTGAATGTATGCGAAATCTAAGACAAGAAATATCAGACCTAGCAAAAAGAACACTGCAAGAGGTATCATTGCCCAGTCTTCTCGAAGGCCTACAACTCTAACTTTCTTCTTGCCAAATAGGGTTGGGGACTCTGATTCCTCGCTCATATTTCGCACTCTACTGTATTCTCAGGGCTTTTCGAAATAGGAAGAATTGTCAGCCTTGAGTTCGTTGATTAGGATACCATAAGCACTTGTTATCATCGTACAGAGTTTTGTCCATACCTAGACTGGGATATCACGACGAAGGAAGACGACTAAACTGGCAATGATGAGTACAACATTGACGTAACTCAACACGTAGATGTCTCGCAGGAAGTTGTCAAAGATACCTTGAACAAACAATTCTTGGGTGCTGAGGTAGAACCATGTGCTGACGTACTTGATGACTTGTAGATCTTCGGGAAAGAATCCCCAGAACGTGCCAATGAAGAACATTACGAACATCATGCCCAGAGCTGCACCCATTGTCCTCTTCGAGCTTAGTGTGATTGTAGCAAACAACAACGCAGTCATTACAAGTGTACCACTGTGAATGATGTTGACAATATAGACTGCGAGAAGACGATCCCAGTAGAGTCCGACATCAATAAATGGCTGCGAGGTCGCCATCCCAACTCCAATTAAAGTGAAGATGAATGCCTGGACACCAATAATGAGAATGAATAGAAAGATGATTTTACCTGCAAGATATGACGATCGACTTATCGGTTTAGAGAGGGTTAAGTCAATGGTCTTATCTTCGACCTCACCTGGGAGTGCTGCACTTGAGGCAACATAGACAAAGAAGAAACCAACGAATATCCAATAGAATACAAAGACCTCAGCGTTGAGGATCCCGTAAGGAGAGGTCCAATCACCAAAGATGTCCAGAAGTCCCTCTAATTGTGGAAACATTGTCACAAGGTCCAATAAATCCGTTAAATCTAACGCTTCAATGATTAGTGTCATCACATAACCAAATATCCCAAAAAGAAGACCAAATCCAAGCATTAACCGTTTCCTTTCGAAGAGATGTTCAATGATGACAGTGAGGACTCTTGACACTTACAATCCCTCCGAAACGATTGTTTTCTCATCCTGATTGTAGTATTTCAGAAAGATCTCTTCCAAATCTGGACTGGTTATATCTAGGTTTGTGAATTGCACATCACTTGAGCTCTCTAGAAGTGCATGCAGATTGTCACGGTTTACCAACAAATGAGCACCAGAGTCATGAATCGATAGCTCCTCAATAATATGCTCTGGAATTTCCGAACGTAAGGTTGCTTCACTAATCGGAGTGTCGAAATGCAGATCCACTCGTTTCAATGCAAGTCCCTTCAGCTCCTTCACAGTTGCGACCTCAGCTATTCTCCCGTTGCGGATAATTCCGACCCGGTCTGCGACCTTTTCAACTTCAGCAAGCAGGTGGGAGCTTAGGAATATCGTACAACCTGACTCTGCTTGCTTCTCAGAAAGAAGCCTATAGACATCACTAGTAATCAAAGGATCAAGACCACTGGTTGGCTCATCAAGCATCAATAGTTCTACATCTGGCACCAGGGTGAGAACCACACCTACCTTCTGTTTGTTTCCTTTGCTGAGGTGATTCATCTTACGGTCGAGTGGAAGTCTGAGAACTGTGGCTAACTCCTCGACACGCGACCAGTTGATCTTCGTACCATAGAGCCCGAAGAGGTACTTCAAAATCCGTCTTACTGTCTTGCCCTCGAACTCGCCCAATTCACCGGGTAAGTAGGCCACGCGCTTGCGAATCTCTACCGATTCCCGATCAGGATCGAGTCCCAATACAGTCGCCTCGCCTGATGTCTTGTGTATCAGCCCCAGGAGTGTTCGGAGTGTGGTTGTCTTTCCGGCCCCATTAGGACCCAAGAAGCCAAAGACCTCTCCCTCGAGAACTTCCATGTTTAGATTCTCGATGCCGCGGGA
Organism: Candidatus Thorarchaeota archaeon; assembly: GCA_046758445.1. Lineage (GTDB taxonomy): Archaea > Asgardarchaeota > Thorarchaeia > Thorarchaeales > Thorarchaeaceae > SMTZ1-83. The sequence goes on from JBHIAE010000025.1 coordinate 15,272, forward strand.
CTTTCCGTAATACTTTGTGAGGTCTTGGCACCTGATCACGACTTCGCTCATGGGTCGAAAGACTCTGCGGAGTCTATTAAACCCGATTCTCAGGCTCTACTGCATTATACACAGACCGTTGCACGTGGTAAATTCGAGATTCAGTCTTGCGTGGGCTGATCTCTGACCTCATTCCGACGAATCCAACACGTTTTTGACGTACGAATGTCATTGGTTTATCGACGTCACACTTGGAGGCAGAGATGTGTCAGAAGACGATAGTATCTACAAGAGGATCGAGCTTGTTGGAGTGAGCACCAAGAGTTGGGAGGACGCTGTGAATAGTGTGGTCGCAAAGGCGGCTGCAACTCTCCGTGACCTGCGTATTGCGGAAGTCGACCAACTCGACGTGAAGATTGAAGATGGCAAGGTTGCTGCCTACCGAGCCAGAGTGAAACTGAGTTTCAAATACGAGAAGGAGTAGAGTGCGGAGTTTATCCCCTTTCTCCTTTCCCTTTCTTTTTCACCGACTCCTATCCTCGGGACTCTGGAACAGGATTGCATCTAGCGGGTCTACTCACCTCAGTGGTGGATTCTTCTTCTAGTGGATTTATATCACGGATTGCTTCCCCCATCCGGGAGGTGGAGGTATGCCACGCGCCTTACCCATGATTCTAGTATCGATATTCATCACAAGCATGTTCATCGTTCCAACAGCAATTGTTGGAGTGAACAGCAATCTCTCAATGTAATCCCTAGCTGTGCCTACGCAGCTTCCGCATGACGCTAGGGTTGCAATCTACGACGAGGACAATCTCACTGCTCCAGCGATATCAGCTGTAGTGAACCTGACAAACAATCTCGCTGAGATAACTGCCCTCCTTGAAGGGTCCGGCCATTCTGTTGAATTGCTGACGGAAGATGATATTCTCAATCATAAACTAATGACGGCCGATAGCGCAGCCTGATGAATGAATATCTCATAGCGACTGTCTTTGTGATAGAACTGTTGGAATGAGGATTCCTTGTAGATTCGGAAGAATGTGTCACGCCAGTTCTGGAGTATTCTGGCCTGCGGGTCTACAATCAATGAACGAGCATTGAAGTACGGGCGGATCTCGATATCTTCAATGTGTGTCCTCATAGGAAAGAGGCGGTCCTGCGGTACACTACAGCTATCATAGATAAGGGACCAGAAGGCATCTAGCGGCTCATCAAAGCTCAAGCCAAGTAGCTAATGATGAACTGGCTTGTAGCCCAGGCTCTTGCCTCTCTGAAGGAGGAACTCTTCAGGTTCTTGGAGCACAAGTGTGTTGGGCGCAAGCCAGGCTAGCAATCTGGATTGGCCTCTAGCTCTTGATTCAGCCAGAGCGACGGCCTCCACGTGGCCTGCTAAAGCAAACTCCGCTGCTCCTTGGCCGAGCTCGAATGGGAATACGACAGCATCAAGCGAACCTAGCTTCGATTTTGCGGCGGAGGATAGAGGTCCTTCATAGTCAGTCGTGAAGCACCAAATCGGAGTCTGAAAAAGAGCGCCAGCGAAGCTACGCACACTCTCTGCAAGAGAACTGCATTCGTTTCAGATGATTCTGTAGGATATACTATGGTGGCTATGACTAATTGGTCCAAATGCTTCTCGGATTCGACGGAGGCCATTCTCGTGTTTCCCCAAGGAGCTCTTCACAGGGTCTTTCCAATCGACCAAGCATCTCCTATTACTGGACCAAGAGATCTATAGGTGTTTCCAGGTCGAGTAAAGATGATTGGGTCGAGCTTCGCCGGGTCGAGAGCGCCATCAGTCATGAACCGTTTTTCTGTGTAGACATGCTTCACCTCTCCGACTATCATGACAGTCTTGGGTAGGTCGATGAACTCAAAGACTGTACACTCTGCATTCACTGGACACTCACGAATCATGGGAGCGGTCTTCAATTCTCCGTAGAAAACGTCGAAGAGAGCCGACTTGTCAACCTTCCTTCCAGAGTTCAGTCCGCAGTAGTCCGTCTTTTGAATCAAATCTGTGGAGGGGAAATTCACACTGAATGTTCGACTCTCTTTGATGCCTTCCAGAGTGTACTTGCTCTTGCCCAAAGCCATAGCCCACAAGTTCGGTAGCCCATTGATGCGATTGAACCATGCAACAGTAACGAAATTGGGACTACCGTTTACAATCGACCCAACTAGAACTATAGGCTTGGGAAAAGGTGCGATGTTGGAAGTGATTTCTATCTTGGACATTGTCTACAGCACGCTCACAACCACGGCAGAAAGTGAACGTCGAGAATTTAGAATCGTCCCTTTGCGCAATTACAGTGGTGAATGACCATGTCTTCCCCTATAGCGCTTCATGGCCTCAATCCCAAGTCTTCCAACAGCCTTGTCGATGTTCTCTTTGGGAATCTTGAGCATTGAAGGCCGCCCGTGGCAGCACTGGTGTCTGCTCTTTGTTTCGAACAGGTCTGTAAGGAGGCTCCTGATCTCTTCCCTGCCGAGCTTCTGACCTGCCCTATACGCTGCATGGCAGGCGGTGATCTTCAGAGCCTCATCCATGAACTGCTCAATTGCTTCAATGTCGCCTATGTCCCCCATTCTATCGACTAGGTTGATGAGCTCGCCTTCTGTTGCTCGATGTCCGAACACTTCAGGCACAGATGATACAAGCACCTCGTTGCCCCCGAAGCCCTCAATTGTCAAACCGAGTTCTTTGAGCCTGTCGCTTCTTTCAAGGACTCTCTCCGAATCTCCTAGGTCGAGTGTGAGCACAATAGGCTCGAGCAGTTCCTGAACTGGAAGTGCCCCCTCATTGAGATCTGCCCGTAGTTTCTCGTAGAGGACTCTCTCGTGAGCGGCATGCTGATCAACAATTACGAGTCCATCTTCAGCTTCAAGAATGATATAGAGATCGTGAACCTGACCTACTATCTTGAAGACACCCTTAAGTGCCTCCATGGCGTCCTCATCGACACCTGTTGAGAGATAGGCCAGATCCGTTTCCTCAATGAATGACTCCTTCACGGCTGTCTGTACATCCTGTGCAATTTCCCTATGAGCCCCTGTAGGCAATTCATACTCTGGGATAGCGACTTCAGTGAAATCGCCTATCTGCATGAGCTTCTCATTCGGTTCGGATTGCAGCGCCTTGCGCACTATGTCCGTGACTGCCTCGGCCACAGCTTCTAGGTCGAGGATTCGTACCTCTCTCTTGGTCGGATGGACATTGGCATCCACTTCCGCGATGCTGACTGTGATGTCAATTGCACAAACGGGAAACTGGCCCTTCATCAAAAGAGTCGAATAAGCATTCTCGACAGCTTGACTCAGTCTTGGGCTTACAATCGGGCGGCGAAGTACCGAGAAGTACTGACGGCTTCTATTCCCCCTAGACATTGGGGGTCGCAATATGAACCCCCTCATAGAGAGCCCGCTTTGCGAGTACATGATCTCTACCAGCTTCTTCGCTACTTGCCCACCCCAGAGGAAGATGATCCGATCTAAGGGAGTCTGGCCAGGGGGGCAGTCTATCTGCGTCACTCCGTTTCTGATGAGCCTAAATCCCACATCGCATCTGACTGCAGCGTGTCTCAACACCACATCAGTGATGCGCTGAGCCTCTCTCTTCGAAGTACCAAGATGCTTTCTTCGGGCAGGTACATGGTTGAACAGATTGGTAACTTCTACTCTAGTCCCTTCTGGTCTCGAGGCATCTTTCATCGAAACGCCTTCGCCAATTCTCGACACTAGTACTGTTCCCATCGTTTGTCCACGTGCTTGAGTGACTATTCTAAGGTCTGCGACTGCTGCAACACTGGCGAGCGCCTCTCCCCTGAATCCATAAGTCATAATGTTGTCAATGTCCTCTTTCTTCTCTATCTTGCTGGTGGAGTAGCGAAGGAGGCAAACTGGACAATCCTCCTTGAGAATGCCCGTGCCGTTGTCAGAAACCAGAATCTTGTCAATACCCCCTCTAACAATCTCAACTTCGATCTCAGTGGCGTTCGCATCTAGGGAGTTCTCGATTAGCTCTTTGACGACGCTTGATGGATTCTCAATGACCTCTCCAGCGGATATCAGCGATACTAGGTCCTCGCTCAGGACGCGAATTCTCCCCACGGAACCACCTCAGGTTCCCAGCGAAGAGTATTCTATTATCCCCCCTACAATGGTCATTTCTACTTCAATGTCCTTGATAGCTTCCGGGGGAACACTCATTATATCATCAGACAACACGACGAAGTCTGCTCTCTTTCCGATGGCCAGGCTACCAACGGTCCTCTCGATGAACGAGGAGTACGCACTCTCAAGTGTGTAGCAACGCAGAGCCTCCTCAACAGTTAGAACGACTCTGGGGTTGGGGTGTGTTGTGGCCGCCCAGATTCCATAGAGCGGCCCATAAGGCATACCATCAGATCCAAAGCAGAGTCTTGCCCCATTGTCAAGGGCGACTCTGAACATGTTCATTCCTCTGACCCTTTCTTCGTCAAATCTGTGTTCATAGAGTCCTCCTTCAAGCTGCCACTTGGCAACGAAGTTAGGCTGCATTGACAATATCAGTCCCAGTCCCACGGCTCTACGAATCTGCCACTCATTGATTAGTTCTGCGTGTTCAATCCTATGTCTTTGATCTCTGATCTTCGCTCTCATACTCTCGGATAATCCCTCGAAGGTCTCTATTACCATTTCAATGGCAGCATCTCCAATGGCGTGAGTCACTGTTTGAATGTCGTTGTTCACAGCCTTCTTGACAATCCTAGAATACTTGTTCTTGTCAACCAGAAGCATTCCTTTGTTTGACTTTTGGCCTTCGTAAGGCTTCGAAACTGCTGCTGTAGCCGCACCGATTGATCCGTCGGTGAATATCTTCACGCCACCTATCTTCACTAGGGGACTTCCCATACCTGAAGTGAGTCCGAGCTTGATCATATGATTCATCTGTTCCACAGGTGGGTTGATGACCATTCGAACTGAGAGGTTGTTGTTCTGCTCAACATCACGCACATGTTTCAACATCCCTGCCACGGCGTTGTCTACTGCTGCGGTTATGCCCAGTTCGTTTGCCATCCGGTTTCCCGCTACGACTCCCTCGCGAACTGCCTCTGAGTCGGGTCTGATCTTGTCATGTACACCTCCAACGTCCTTCAGCACACCAGTCGGAGCGCCGCTCTTGGTCTTCATAACTCCCTCGAGCTCAAGTGGTATTCCAAGTTTCTCGAACCCGAACGAGTTCACAGAAACGAGATGCCCATCAATCCTCGTTGCAAAGATTGGGTGTTTCTTACTCACCTTGTCAAGGTCTCTAGCATTGAGATAGCGTTTCTGAGGCCATTGGCTTTCGTCCCACCCATAAGAGAGAACCCATTCCCCAGTTCTGTAGTTGGGCAAAGCTTCCTTGAGAATCTCTAGGGCGTCTTCGAGTGACTCCGCAGAATGAAGCTTGATGTGACTTGCTCGGATTCCATCGCTTGTGAGATGTGTGTGAGCGTCAACAAACCCCGGAACGACTGTCTTTCCTCCTAGGTCTATGACTCGCGTTGCATTCGGAACCAAGTGAAACAGTTGCTCATCATCTCCCATGGCAAGAATCTTGTAGCTCTTCACTGCTATCGCTGTAACACGTGGGTTCTGTGGGTCCATGGTGACGATGTTCCCATTGAAGACGACAAGGTCCGCCTCTAGCTCCATCACGAAACACGCGCCTTTGAAGTCGAGAGGTCTATTTGCATATATGCATGCCCCTTCGAAACAGGCCTCTTAGTCATATCTGGTGTAGTACCAGATTACTGTTTCCTGTTCTTACTTCTTTGGTACTTTCTCCCAATCTGCGAGGAATCTTTCAATGCCGATATCGGTCAACGGATGCTTCGCCATCTTCTCGAGTACGGCGGGCGGGATTGTTGCTATGTCCGCTCCCAATAATGCTGCCTCATACACGTGAATGGGGTGTCTAATGCTCGCGACGATGATCTCGGTATCAAACGCGTAGTTTGTGTAGATTTGCACCATGCTCTCAATCAGCTCCATGCCGGTATGGCCGATATCATCCAGTCTCCCGATGAACGGCGAAACAAAAGTCGCACCGGCCTTTGCAGCCAATATCGCCTGATTGGCACTGAAGCAGAGCGTGACGTTTGTCTTGATCCCCTCGTCGGCGCAAATCTTTGTGGCCTTTAGACCCTCCCACGTCAACGGAATCTTGATTGCAGCATTATCGATCCAGCCGTTTAGCTCTTTGGCCTCTTTGACCATCCCATCTACATCCTCGCTTACAACCTCCAGACTGATAGGCCCTTTCACGAAGGACGCTATCTCATCAACGATTTTTCGGAAGTCTTTGCCTTCCTTTGCCACTAGTGAAGGATTGGTCGTCACCCCATCAACCATTCCTCTCTCGTGAGCCTTCCTAATCGCTTCGACATTTGCAGTATCGATGAAGAACTTCATGATAACCAGCTCTTAGTAGTCTGAACGAGCTGGTGTGTCCCCTCGCTGGTATATTACGTTGACTGTTTGTCTTGGTTTCAGAGAGTCTACTACTCAATGGCTTTCTTCATGGCTCTGACTGTGCCTTCGATATCTTCTGCACCGAAGACGGCAGACCCAGCTATGAAGAAGTCCCCACCCGCCTTGCGAAGGTCTGCAATGTTGTCAAGGCTCACTCCACCATCGACGGCGATGCGCACCTGCGGCTTGTGCTCATCGAGTAGTTCTCTTAACCGCGTGATTCGTCCAGTAGATGTAGGAATGAACTCCTGTCCGCCGAAGCCTGGACAGACGCTCATGATCAGAACTGAGTCAATCTGATCCAGTAGAGGCATGACCGATTCAATCGGAGTACCAGGGTTGAGGGTGATTCCCGCCTTTGCCCCCAAGTCAGTTATGAGTTGGACGGTTCTATAGACGTCGTAGGACGCCTCAATATGCGGATAGATCAGACCAACGCCAGCGTCCACGAACTTCGGGATATACTCTCTTGGCTTCATAATCATCAAGTGAGCATCGAGCGGCACGTTGGTGATGCTCTTCATCGTCTTGGCAATCAAGGGTCCATACGAGATATTCGGCACGAAATGGCCATCCATTATGTCAAGATGGAAGTAGTCTGCCCCACCTTTCTCCGCCGCCTTGATGTCTTTCTCGAGATGGGCGAAATTAGCAGAGAGTATTGAGGGTGCCAACAAGGGTCTCATGGTCCATCCGTCCACTGGTATTCTCCACTGCTCTGAAGCAGAGTCACTGGACAGCCCATTGTGCGCGTATTTTAAGCTTCGCCCTTTGCAGTACGCCCAATCTAATCTTTGAGCAATCTGGGCAATTGACTTTGAATGAGTGCCAGCTCAAGTATCATGACGATGAATTGCGTTGCCAAACTAATGGCATGTTGCCCGGTTACTATCATAGCAACCCCATATCCAACCAGAGGAACTATGCCAACTAGTGCCCCAATGAATGCAGCTAGAAAGCTCATTCTTGAATCTGAAACGACACTGATTGAAACAGCACGACCCTGCCCTCTCTTCCAGTATATCGTAGTCCCCACTGCCAATGATATGGTGTATCCGCAAGGAATCTGAACAAGCGGGATCAGGGGAATCAATGGCGAAGTCAGTGGAAACATCGAGAGTAGTAGAGAAACCACGATCATTGAGCAGATGTAGGGAACCATCGCTATTGCGATCTTGGCATTAAGCACTCGCTTAGAGCTCAGCGGAAGTCCCGACATAATTGAGGCTCCCTGAGTATCCAGCATCATGACTGAAATGATTGCTATGCCTCCAAAGAGATTCCCGTACTCGATTGATATGAGAGCAGTGAGACTCCTTAGACTCGAATCTATTGCCCAACCAGCCATCATTGGATAGATGAAGATTAGTAGGAAAAGTGGGATTATGAAGATGAATGAGGACCCAACGTTTCTCGATGCGAGTTTGAGGTCTTTTCTGACAATTGATTTCAACACTGAAACGGTATTCAGACCAATCTCACGAATCCGCATTGATTTCTTTGTTGGAACCCCTCCAACAGTCATCCTACGAAGTGTGCGACCAGTTCTCTGGTAGGAACGGATGGCCAGGAGTGAGTAGACCACCGATGCACCAAGCGCAATAACGACTGCCTCTATCTGCACAGCTAAGCCGAATTGGACAGCAGAGGCAAGAAATCCGTAAGAGAAAGGGAACAATAGTGCCAGGATTAGAGAGCTCTGTGAACCCATGGTACCCGACAAGTCCATCATGAAATGAATCAACGCGGGCATCCAACTACCCATTCCAAACACGAAGACCATACCGACCGCCAAACCTAGCAAGGCTGAAACTCTAATGATTGCAGAACCCCTCGAACCATCCACCTCGAGTGATTTCCTCCTAAACCATGAGGCCAAGTGGATTAGGGAACCTATCGAGAGTGAAACTGTCGCGGCACATCCTAGCAGAGCCATCAGTGCCATAGGGACTCCAAAAGCGATTAGGAAGATAGCAGGGAAGACAGTGAGGATCAGAATTGCAGGGGCCACGAAGACTCTGATGAATGCCAATAGCGTTAGATCCTCCAAGTCGCGATTGCTAAGAGGAAGAGTTGCGGGAAGGCTCATTGCATCAGCTGTGAAGAAGCCTGTAGTGGTTGAGAGATTCATGAATATGAGCACCACAAAACTCACCATCAAGAACATCGACATTCCAACCACAACGCGGGTATGTGCAACACCTACTGCTTCATCAAATGCCGCCATAGCTGCGCTAACAACAGCCAACGTTCCCACCAGGAATGTCACAATGATTGTGTTGAATCTGCTTGATGATTTGATACTCTTCGCAATCCGCTCGGGGTTCTCCTTTACCCTTGCAAGATTGGATGGATTCATTTCGAGGTAGCCTTGGAATCGAACCTCTGAGGAGACTATACCTGCAAGTCGCCAACGCTCAGAGAACTTCACTCTGAGAGTGCCCTCCTGAGTGCATCAATCCCTTCACGAACCTCCTCCTCCTGCTCAGTCAGAGCAAGGAAGACCTTCTCCAAAGTCGCACCCTCCTTCTGGGATATTCCGCGCAATTCGTCGAGCGTGCCAACTGCAACTAGCTTTCCCTCATCTATGATGCCCACACGATCACACATTGCCTCAGCAACTTCCATGACGTGCGTACTCAGCAAGACTGATCCGCCATTGCTTGCGTGAATCTTGACAACATCTTTCATGATTGATGCTGTTCGTACATCAAGACCTGAGAACGGTTCATCCAATATCAGCAGCTTGGGCTTATGAATAAGGGCGGCGATTAGCATGGCCTTTTGCTTATTGCCTTGTGAGAGAGTCACTATCATGGAGTCATAGTACTTCTCGAAATCAAGGGCTTGCACTATCTCCTTTATGCGCTTGTTTGTCTTCTCTTCTGGTAGTTGTCTGACTGACGCTATGAATTCGAACAACTCTCTGGGTGTCAGTGACTCGTAGAGTTGCTGTTCCTCAGGTACATAACCAACGAGTTGCTTGACTCCAATTGGGTCCTCTTCTGAGCTGATACCAAAGACTTCGGCCAATCCAGAGTCCGCGTCTAGGAGACCCAATAGGACCTTTATGGTCGTGGTCTTCCCTGCACCATTGGGACCCAGGATGCCGAATATCTCTCCCTCTCGCACTTCGATTGAAACATCGTTTACAGCAACGAGGTCTCCGAAGGACTTCACAACATTGCTTATACTAACTGCACTACTCATCTTGACCTTTTTCCTCATATTCTATCTCTTGATCGTTCCGTCCGCGCAACTGTACTCTCCTCTTCACCAATGACCAATAGACAAAGAAAAGGGTCCATGCTGTGGATGGGATGAAGACTAGGAGAAATAGCTCGGGAACTGTGAACCAGAAGTAGACGTTCATCAGGACATATGTCCCTAAGTTGATGAAGAGGGATCTCCTTTGCCAACCCTTTCGTGATACAACATTCACCGCATAGAGAGCTGCGAAGCCTGTTTGATTCAGAGTATAGAGGCCATCAGCATCCCTTTCAACAATTGTCGTCATCTTCCTGAGATGGAAATCCAAGAGTCCGCTACTTGAAATCCGCAACGCCCTCTTGAGATCCGCAAATCCCATCGGTTTCTTTGAGAGAGTCATCAGCATGTCTATTCTCAATGGGTGAGAGATTGCCTCAAACACTTCATCCGAACTCATTTTCTTCAAGTATGGCTTGTCGAGGCTGCATATTATTCTATCATCCTTGACCAGCAAGTCAACATTCATTGACCATGCTGTTGCTTCAAAGGCTGAGAAACTCTCAATGTTGGAAAAGAACCCAGATGCCGTTCCCCTTATCCTAGACAAAGGCTGTCTTAACACCTACTCTCTTCACTCTGTGACAGGCTAAATCACGCGTACTTTTGTATAAACTACTCTTGAAAGTATATAACCCCTCGGACCGACGCAACTGAGTAATGCACCATACAAACCTGATAACAATCCCAAGGTCGAATCTGCAATCAAGACTTGAACATGAGTTCCTCCATTAGTTTGACCGGACTTAGAGACCTTGAGGGAAGAAGAGTTGTAGGGCATTGTCTCTCAAGAGCCACTGAGCGTATCTCTTCGCTTCATCTAACGAATAGATACCGTCACTCACTTTTGAGGCGAGTACTTTAGCAACGTTCTCTCTGGCTATGACTGAATGACCGTAGACTCCTTCCACGAATAGATAGTCACCACCGAATCCAAGTATCTTACTTGCCGGTACTTCGTCGAGCCACTGCGATAACGCCGTTTGGGAACGGCTTGGTGAAATGATGTGCATCCAGCACATGTCAATGTATACGTTGGAGAAGTTCTTTGCTAGTGCTCCAAGCTCATCGCAGTACGGCCAACCTCCATGGAATACATCGAAACGAGCTTCCTTATACTCCATGAATAGGTTTGTCAGCAACTCAGGGTTAGAGTTGGAGAGAACGTTCTCGTTACCCTCATGGAGTCCAGTGTGAATCTGAATTGGTAGATTTCGTTTCATGGCCTCCCTGATGATCTTGTGTACCAAGTAGTCCTGCATCACTTGTAGTGAGTCTGAATCAATAGCTTCAGGTATCACCTTTAGGATCTCTGGAGTTTCATAAACACTGAACTTGGTCTTCTTGAAGATCTCGTTGAATGCTTTCTCAGCTTCGGAGAAAGATACCTTTTCGAAGTAGATGGGACGAGTATACGCCAGACTGATCTTCACACCAACAATCTTTCCTTGAGCTCTGTCGAACTCAGACTCCAACGCTGAAACCATCTCTCTGAAAGTATGAATTGAACCCCCAGCTTGTCTACCTAGCTCCTCCAACGTATTCCTGTCTCCTACATAGAGAAACTGGCTGAATTGTCCAACAGGTCTAAAGAATGCCGTATCAACATTGTAGTCAGTTGGGTCGGTGAGGTAGTCGTTTATTGAAATGTCAATTCCAGAAGACTTCTTGAGCACCCAATCGTATAGTCCCTTCTGATTCTTGTTTCTGATCTTCTCTGAAAGCTCTTGGTACGTTCCGGCGTTGATTCCGTCAACATCATACAGGTCTCTGGCAACGATATCCAGACACCGTGCATAGCCCGTGTTTCGAATCTTCTCCCACCAAGGCTCAAAGATAGACCATCTCTTATCCAACTGTATCTCCGGGTTTCTGATAGTTAGAAGGTCTTCCTCGGACATTCCAGCGGCACGCATATCAGAGGAGGCATAGTGTGCGAAGAAAGTAGCCAATAGATCGACTTTCTGTTCCGTTCTCTCTTGCTCTTGCGGGAGATGCTCATGCGTGTCAATTATCCTGATTCCGTCTACGAATTGTCTAAGCTCTTCATAGTGCGGACTATCGTTCATGAACTCGGTACTCTTGGCAGAGTAATTAAAAGTTCGCGTCAGAAAATCGGAATGGCATAGTCTAGACTCATGCCATTATGCGGGCAACAACGGTTGGGTGAAAATCCCTCATTCCTCTTGTACTAAGAAGTTCTAATCTCTCTTCTTGAGTTCGTCTTGCAGTTCCCTTAGCTTTATCAGAGCATCAATTGGTGTGGTACGTTCCAAATCCATGTGCTTCAGCAGCTCAAGTATTGGGTCGTCAACAGTCAGGGATTCTAGGCTCATCTGGACAGGCTCATAGGACTCATCAGCTCGATCTCCAAGCCTTGCCTGATTCTCTCTTTCAAGCCGAGCGAGAATCATCTTCGCTCTTTTCACTACTTCATCAGGCACACCTGCCAGAGCCGCGACCTGAACGCCGTAGCTCTTGTCGGTGCCCCCATCCACGACCTTATGCAGAAAGACTATGGTGTCACCTGACTCCCTTGCCAATGTATGAACGTTCCTGACCCCGTGATGAGTGCCGGCCATCTCCGTCAATTGATGGAAGTGTGTAGCAAACATGGCTCTTGCCTTCATCTGCACGATCCGCTCGGCCACTGCCCAAGCTAGCGCCATGCCATCGTACGTCGACGTGCCTCTTCCAATCTCATCGAGGATGACCAAGCTACGTTCAGTCGCATTGTTCAGGATGTTTGCAGTTTCAATCATCTCGACCATGAAAGTTGACTGTCGGGCTGTCAGGTCGTCAAAGGCACCGACTCTTGTGAATATCCGATCTACAAGGCCAATCTCTGCTGACTTGGCCGGGACAAAAGAGCCCATCTGAGCGAGAATCACAATCAGGGCACACTGACGCATATACGTGCTCTTGCCGGCCATGTTGGGTCCGGTCACAATCATGAGGGTGCAGCCTCCGTCGCCTATCTCCACGCTATTCGGCACGAATTCATTCGGTCCCAAGATCATCTCCATGGATGGATGCCGCCCGTCCACAATCCGTATTCTCGTTCCCTCAGTGACCTTTGGTCGTGAGTATCTCCTTGAAACTGCAACCTCCGCAAGCGTGGCCAATACGTCTGCAATGGCAACCGCTTCAGAGTCCTGCCGTAGGATGCCGATGACCTCACTGACTTGTCCTCTCAGTTCCTCATAGATCTCATACTCAAGAGCATTGATCTTGTCCTCTCCAGCAAGAACAGCGGCTTCTTTCTCCTTGAGCTCAGGAGTGATGAACCTCTCTGCATTGGTCAAAGTCTGCTTACGTTCGTATTCTTCCGGTACCATGCCAAGGTTGGCCTTCGTGACTTCAATGTAGTAGCCGAACACTTTGTTGTAGCCAACTTTGAGAGACTTGATGCCGGTTTTCCTTCTTTCAGCGACCTGCAGTGATGCAATCCACTTCTTGTCGGACGCAATCGAATTCTTGAGGTCATCAAGATCCTTGCTGAATCCCTCACGAATCATGCCACCCTCCCGAACCCCCACCGGGGAGTCTTCCAAGATTGCATTCTTCAATGTCTTCGTTAGATTGCTCAGCACGTCAATAGAGTCTGCCGAGTGTTTGAGGACTTCAGATGAACACTCAACGAGCCTCTTCTTCACCTTTGGAAGTCTTTCCAATGCAAACCTCAGAGCAAGAAGATCTCTTCCACCGGCAACCCCAAAGACAATTCTACTCGTTATTCTCTCGAAGTCGCCAAGATTCCTGAGACTGTCTGTGATTTCTCTTCGAATGATAGCAGACCTAGCCAATTCATCAACAGCGTCCAGTCGCTTCTCAATCGCTGGGATGTTTCTCAAGGGTTGCAGAATCCACTGCTTTAGCTTTCTCTTTCCCATTGGAGTTACAGTCTTTGAGAGAACGCTCAGAAGGGTGCCTCGCTGAGAACCATCTCGGGCATTCTTGATCAGTTCGAGGTTTCTTACAGTTGTGGTGTCAAGAACCATGTGAGACTCCACGGAGTAAGTGCTGATTCCAGAGAGAGTAAGAGCGCTTGCCTTGTGCACTTCCTCTAGATATGTGAGTACCGCCCCTGCAGCACCAGTTGCAGCATCCTTGTCGCGTAGTCCGAATCCTTCCAAGGTCGATACGTGAAATTGTTCCTTCAGCTTTTCCTCAGCACTCCTTGCTGAGAAGTCTAGGTCATTGCGATAAGTAGGACGCGTTCCGAGTTCTACAAGTGCTGATGTAATCTCTTGTTTCTTCGAAAGTGACTCAGGAAGAAGAACTTCTGCAGGTCTTAGTCTCCCCAGTTCGTTCAAGGAAGTTTCACTCGTATACGTGCCTTCGAACTCTGTTGCTGTGAACTCACCGGTTGAAACATCGACTGAAGCAAGTCCCACTCTATCCTGATGCTCAACAATCGCTACAAGGTAGTTGTTGGCCGCATCTTGGAGCATTCCAGTTTCGAGGACCGTCCCTGGTGTCACCACTCGAACAACGTCACGTTTGACAAGGCCCTTTGCCTTGGAGGCATCCTCTACCTGATCGGCTATGGCCACAGTGTGGCCAGCTCCCAGTAGCTTTGCGACATACCCATTTACAGCGTGGTAGGGAACTCCGCACATGGGCCACTTAGCGACACCCTCGCCGCGCGAAGTGAGGACAATGTCGAGGTATCTACTCGCCACCTTGGCATCCTCGTTGAACATCTCGTAGAAATCGCCAAGCCTGAACAAGAGTATGCAATCTGGGTACTGCTTCTTCAGCTCCAAGTACTGCCTCTGCATCGGAGTGAGTTTTCTCAAACTACTTCCCAACTCTCGCTGTCTTTTATGGCTCTCTCTAATAACCACACCGCCTCGATACACAGAACAACCCTCGGTTGAGGTTGACAATGGGCTAGGGCCGACTCTCGGTTATCAAGGTGAGTGCAACCATTATCATCATCGTGAGCAAGCCCGCCGCTAAGGTCTTCGCTGCAAACCAAGTCACATTCTCTTTGGCTACATTGCCGAGGTAGATGCCGAGGACCGCAAGCAGCAACAGCCCCATGAATATGGACGCATAGAGCGAACTCATATGATCTATTACTCCAAAGAGCGCAATGACCATTGGGGATATCACGAGGAGAATCGACAACAACGGAGTAACGCCATCGACGAGTGCGAGGAATAATGTCGAGTGTCTTTCTGCTCTACCAACTCTGAAATGGCTCAGTTTCATCCTCCGGTTGATTTCTCCTCTCCCTCCCATCTCAACCTGCTCAACTATCCGAGAACCCTCAGCAGAGTCTACAAGATAGGACCCCCCGAACCCAGCCATGAAATGTGCAACACCAGTCGCAAGAGATGCCAGAAGAATCGTTTCAAAAACGAGGAATGAGTCTTGCATTGAAATCGTGATTAATCCGGTAACCACGATTGCAAGTATTGGAAGGACTCCGTCGTATACCTCCATTGCAAAGTCCCTTCTGACAATCTCGCGGCGTCCTGTGATCTTCAGGTCTTCTGTGAGGTGATCAATTATGCCATGCTCGTCACCTTCAGCAGCGGCCTCATCGTCTTGCTGACCTGACTCTCTCATCGTTGCAACCGCACTACACCAGACCGCTCTTCCATATCAATGATGCCAAATCTTGTCCTTTTAGCTTTCTTTCCATCTGGAACTACATTTTGCGAGAAAGTTTCACACTGAGACCGACCTCATCCAGCTCGTGACATGACGAACATCAGTTCGTTGGGTTTCAGTTTGTAAGTCAGACTGAGTCACTATAGCTTATGAAACAAACAGACTTTTATGTCGGAGGTTTCGGAAAGTTAACCATATCCATGGAGAATGGAGAATCTCGACATGGTATACTACAACGAGATTCCTGAAGTCAACAAACGGATGGTCGCAGGTTACTACCTGTTCCTCTGTTTGATTGGGTTCGCTATTCTCCTAGGACCAACGGGATCCGGCATACCAATAACGATTGTTGGTACGACCGACAGGGACGAGCATGATGCTCTATTGTCGCAGCCAAACTGGGCAGCTGACCCAACGGGCTGTGCAGGTTGTCATGGCGACAGATATGGCAATTGGTCCATTTCTGCCCATGCGAGAGCGGCCGTGTGGAATGGTACTCACGTACTTTTAGGTAATCTCTCATTTATGGCATTCACTATGGCAGAATGGAATGCGTCAAGCTGCGCAGCCTGCCATACTACTGGTTGGGACAACTCCACTGGTACTCCAACCTACGATTTCCTTGGTGTCAACTGCTTTCAATGCCATGACATCAACGCTCCAGAGTGGGTAGATTACTCCGGGACCGTGTGTCAATCCTGCCACTATGGTGACCCAGCGAGTGAGCATCCACATCAGGTTGACTGGCAGAACTCAGCCCATGCTAATTCTTTGACGGATTTAAGGTCCAGTAGCCATGCAGCGGCGTATTGTATGCACTGTATGTCTGGTGAGGGCTTTATCCATCAGCAGAACCCTGGCGAGCTGGCAACAACTTCTCCGAATGTGAATACCACCTTTGCAGTTGATGGAGATTACAACTCCGTCACGTGTCCTACCTGTCATGCAGTCCACTCAAACTGGACTCAAGCTGGCACACCATCTTACATCAGAGCCATCAATGTTACAGAGCTCTGCGGGCTTTGTCACACAGGCAGCTACCAACCACAATATGACATTTGGATTGGAAGTCCAATGAACCTGGCTGGTGTGGAGTGTACTGACTGCCACGGATACGACTTGGCGCAAGGCACCGAACCTTTTCTGAACCACACTTTTGCCGTGGATCCTGAGGTTGCCTGTGGTCAGTCGGATGAGTGTCACATGGGTATGGAGAACTGGGCAACTGGCCAGCTTGATATGACTCACCAAGCCTTCCTAGGGCTTACTGCGGAAATAACCGCTGAAGCCGCATCCCTGAGGACCATCGTTGAAACATACAATGCTACAGCAGGCGCAGATCATGCAGTCGCGAACACTGTCCTGGCCATCATTGATGATGTCGAGAGCACCGTTCGCCTCTATGAAACTGACGGCAGCAAAGGATTTCACTTTAAGGACGCAGTCTTTAAAGACTTGAACTCTGCCTACGTGGATCTGCTCGAGGCCAAGGCCTACTTCTATGAAAACACGGCAGCTGGTGAAACTGCTACTGTTACTGTGACTACAACCGTAACAGTCCCAGGTCCTGGCGTGGACACCCTTCTACTCGTAGGGGGAAGTGTTGGTGGCATTGCTCTTGGTCTGGTTCTAGGAGTCTTTGTCGGCAGACGCCGATAATGGGCGAACAAAGTAGGAAGAAACTCATGGGCGATACGGGTGCTTTGCATCCGTTTCTCTCTCTTTTTTCCCTACGAGTTCTGTACATTGTAGTAGGGCATTTTGTGGAATTGCAGTTATGACACAGCTGCACTTGGTCTATGTTTAGGCCAATGGATTTTGTTAAAGGAGAAATCAATCAGATGCATAAGAGAAATCTGCCGATAGCGATAATAGTCATATTTCTTATGACTGGTGTGGGCAATGTGGAGCCAATTCCTTCACATAAGGCCGGCACTCCCCTGTTAGAGAACAGGCCGTTCATCGCACAGGATGAGTCAGGCCAGTACAACGTGAGCTCATACTATGACTTCGCATTGGCGACTGGTGGGATATTGGCCAGCAAGCTGGTTGTTGGCGTAGATGGGACCGTCTTTCACTATGGATATCCAGAATGGGATCTCATGGGATGGGCCCCTGCTCTTGCCGACTATTATTGGGCTATTGCAGGCATGGCTAGAATATTCGAGATAACCGGGAATAACACGCTTTCTGTGTTCATAAGCCGAGTGGCAAATCATATGGTTACAGCATTCAGAGACACAATCTATCCTGGATATTTCGTGAACACTTTTCATCCAGTCGAGGCAATAGCGCAGTCAAAGCGTCCTGGTATACAGGCTTATGCTTACCTGGCACTGAGTATTGCGGAGAGTGTGAATAGTTCACTAGATTTCACGAACGAGAAGCAAGACGCCATCAGATGCTTGACGGATGTCCTCTATGACGATGTATACGGAGGCTTACGATTCATGGCATATAGGAACGGTTCGGTAAGCAATGATGTCCTCGATGTGTACCCGAACGATGGAAAGCGACTCGACCACCTAGCTCTGGGCGCCACCGCTCTCTATGAGGAAGGGCTTCTAGTTGGGAACTCAACAATGATTGCAATGGCCAATAGCTCCTTGTCATTCATGATAGAGCATATGGCTCTATACAATAACACTGAGTTCCAGGGTTTCATGATTGCTACTGATCGGATTGGTTTGGAACCCCACGTAGCGATCTTGGAACGGCCTGGTAGGTCAGTCATAACTGATCTCAATGCGATGGCTATTCAAGCGTTGCTTAAGGGCTATGAGGTCACAGGAAATATGACCTATTTGGAGTGGGCTGAAGACACTCACAAAGCAATGTTGACTAACCATTGGGATAGAAATAACGGAGGATGGTACGCAGAGAGCCTAGATGGAGAACTGTGGGCGCCGATCGACTTCGAAGATACGGAACGCTACAAATACTCTGAAATTCAATTCCAGATGGTCGTTGCCGAGGAGATGTTATACGAGGTTACAGGAGAGCTGTTTTACATCCGGCTAGTGATTGACACTCTAGATATCGTACTCGCAAATCTCTGGGACAAGATGAACGGAGGTTTCGTTGCAAATGGAGATGAAGATTCATCTGTCCTCACCGATGATTGGAAAAACCATTACACTGGAGTTCAATCTCTAGGAGTGCTCGCACTTGAGCGAGTTTGGTCTTATGGGCTTCCGATAGTTTCCTACGTTCGTGTTGGTCCGTCCAACCCGCGCCCCCAAGATAGTGTGTCATTTCTGGCCACTGCACTTGACAGTGATGGTATTGATACTGTATTGGTCAACTACACCTTGGAGCTCGGAGGAGTCGAGAACAGCACAATGCTCGAGCTTTCTCCGCATCCAGAAGTCGGAGGTGTCTACAACAAGACAATCAGCCCTCTTCCGGACGGCTCACGGGTGAACTTCGTTGTCATAGCAAATGATACTCTTGGGAATGTGTTCATCGCTGGAAACTACTTCTTTGCTGTACGCGCAGACATATGGGGGCCTGTCATACTGCTCAGAGCTGTTTATCCAACTGATGGGGTCAGAGCAGGAGATACCGTGGTCATCGAGTTTGGCACTTATGAGTTTCCAACCCATAGTTCCATCATATCCTTCCAGATGTTCTGGAAAGTGAATGACGGTGTCTACGAGCCGGAGAACATGACCCTCGTGGATGTGGACGAACAGTATCTCGTTTGGGTTGCTAACTTGGGGAGTGCCTTCAAGGCGGGTGATGTCATATCATTCTATTGTCTTGCTGAAGATGAAACCGGAAACCTTGGTCAAAGTGGTTTCTTTAGACTCACGATTTTGGGACCATCCATCCTGGTGGATCCGTGGACAGCGTGGCAGGTGATAGCGACAATAGGTCTTGTTGCCGCACCAGGAGTCGGATATGGCGTGACACGGATTCGACGACAGAGGGCACATGCAACACAGCGTGAGCTCAAGAAGGAGGCACGCAAAAGGGCACGAAAGAAGAAACCTAGACGATCTAGAAGGAGTAATTGAAACTGGAGAGGAAGTAAATGGACACTGGCACAATACTACTACTGGCAGCCATTCTGGCAATTGCAGCAGACATCATTGTGCTGCTCATCGGACCTAGACTTGAGAACTACGACACAATATCAGCAGCAATGGCAGGGATAGGCTTTCTCGCCTCAATGGGCGCGCTGATCTGGTTGGGAATACTGATCTTTGGGAATCAGTTCCAGTATGAGTACGTATTTCTGACAACCAAATCAACTGCACCCTGGTATTTGAAGCTATCATCTCTTTGGGCGGGACAGGCTGGTTCCTTGGTGTTCTGGGCGGCAACCTCTTTTGTCTTGTACACCGGCTATCGCGTACTCACACGCGAGTACGAGGAAGATACGATTGTGTATAGGGGATCGATACTCATAGCGCTTCAAACCATGCTCATTACAATCAACGCTCTGGCCTCTGATCCGTTCAGGGCAAATCCAAACATTGTTGTAGAAGGCGCTGGTCTCAATCCGCTGTTGAGAACAATCTGGAATGTTATTCATCCTCCAATCGTATTCATAGCGTATGCTTTAGCAGTGATACCTTTCGCTGTCAAGCTAGCCGGATTCACGGTGCGATCTGAGGAGAGGAATTCTGAGCCTATCCCAATCCTGGAGTCATTCAATCGATTCATGACTGTGGCATCATGGCTGATGCTGACACTAGGAATCGCA
The DNA here is from genome assembly GCA_046758445.1 of Candidatus Thorarchaeota archaeon. GTDB lineage: Archaea > Asgardarchaeota > Thorarchaeia > Thorarchaeales > Thorarchaeaceae > SMTZ1-83. The sequence continues at coordinate 35,352 of JBHIAE010000025.1, forward strand.
ATAGGTGCCTATTGGGCGTACGTTGTTCTTGGTTGGGGCGGTTATTGGGCTTGGGATCCTGTAGAAACCACATCACTCGTGCCCTGGCTTCTGCTGACAGCGTACTACCATGCTAAGGCTGTGCTCAAGGACCACGATGTTCTGAGAGATTCATTTCTTGTCTTCACCTATGTTACAGTACTCTACGCGACTTGGGTGACAAGGAGCGGCGTCTTGAACTCTGTGCATGGATTCTCCATCTCAATTGTCAGCTGGACCATGTTCTATACGGTGGTTGCCAACTTTATCCTGGCTGCTGTTCTAACCATAAGGGCTGGCTACGTAGATATGGATGACGAGGATGATGGCGGAGGATTCAGGCTCTTCTCACTTTCAAACATCAGAGACCTCTCGATAAAGTTGGCTCTTTTTGGCATCCTGGCAATCACGGCAATATCTGTAATTGGCGTTGTTCTGCCTGCGGGAATCAATCTCCCCCTCGCATTGGCAGACCCTGTGAACTACAGGGATAGCATGGTGTCGGTTAGCCTTGAGTTCTTCAGGGCTGGCTTCTACGTCGGGTCGCTCTTCTTGGTTGTGTCTGCATTCTACTGCATGAGGAGCACAATCATCAGCCGGAAAACGAAGAGTGTCACTATTCTAATTCTGCTCTTGGTTGGAGTAGGCTTGGCTATCCTTACAGCTAGTCAAGGCTATTTCCTGCCGACCAACTACTGGCCAGCGAACGCCCTTATCCCTGTAGCCATAGGAGGTGTCATCTTCTTGGCTGTAGCTTTTGGTCGAACGCTCGCAGGGCGGGAGAGTGGTTCTATCACCATGAGGCGGATGGGAAGGCTAATGCTCCACTTAGGACTCATCACTCTTCTTCTAGGAGTGTTCATGAGCGAGAATGTCGTCTATGAAACCAATCTGACATACCTTGAAACCCAGTCACATGAAGTGTCACCAGGGATCCAGATCGTTGTGGTGGAGATAGATTTGGGACACTGGGTTCACGAAACTGATTTCGAGTTGACAGTGTTCCTCCAAGTCATCGAAAACAATCAGTCCGCGTGGCTCGGCGTAGCTATCATTACTGGTCATCCCGGGTGGGGGTCCGTAACGCACGATGTGTACCTTCAGTCGACCGCGCTTCGAGATGTCTTTGTGGCGATAACTGGCTTCAGCCAAGTGGGACCTGGCGTGATGCAGGTCACACTGCACACGAAAGTCTTGCCCTTAGTATCACTTGTGTGGGTGGGCGTGGTCATGATGTTCATGGCCCTATTCCCGTTGGCGTTTATTGAAGGTGCGGCCCTTCGTCGAGCACTGAAGGAGAAGGAACAGGATCTTTACGAATTTGAAAATGAAACGCCTCATGAGGACGAGGCAAACCCGCCTGAAGCGTAACACCCGAAGGTCTAGACCAACCAATCTCGTTGGATAAGTGTCGTCCAAATGAAACCATCGGGCGACACACCCTTCTTTTCTTCCCAATGAACGTTCAACTACTTGGTCGGGGTTGCCATAACAGGGAGGAGTATGAACCATACTAGGTAGAATTCTCTTAGTCTTGTTTTTGGTGAGAACGCAAACACTCAAAGAACTATAGCCATATCTCACAGAATAATGCGGGGGCTATGTTTCCAAGTCCAGCATGTGTTCCTTCTGGAGATACAAATAGGATACCACGCGAACCTCTGAACAAAATGTAACAATCCCTAAACCTGAGAGGGTCTCATGGACTATGAGTGGAGAACTGTGATAAAGCTAGAATATCGCAAGATAAGGAATGGATTGAAACTATCAACTGAATCCAGATGTTCTGGAAATGGAATTCCTGGAAGAAACACTCTGAGATTTGACTTTGCTTTATGTATCCTCACTGCAAGTGCTGCATAAGGAGGGACTAGGCAATCACGCACTGCATCTTCTGTAAATAGCTAACATCTTAATTGTTTATTATTCCAATCAGAAGCTATTGATCTCAATAGCGATTGTTCATGGCCTGGAGGCAAAGTCAATGGAAACGATAAAGTCAAGCAGTTTTCTTTTCATACTAGGAGTTGTTCTGCTCCTGACGAGCTTCGCATTGGATTCATATATCTTCATTACTGGTGCTGTCGGAATAATCGGAGATGTCAAGTGGATTTCACATCTTCTTGGAATTGCTCTCGTATATCTTGGATACAGGAGCAAAGAATGAAGAAAGACCACAGGTGATCTATGTCTTAGGTGAAGAAGGCTCACTCCGAGTCTTTGCAGGCAAAGTGAGCCTTTGAGATTGACCTAGCAGTCTCTGTGAGTGCAAAAGCAGCTTTCTCGAACTGTAGGCCTTCTAAGTATCATGAAGCGTATCTATAGTGGTTATTCTTGTTTCTAGATTGGACAGTTTAGTGATGAAGGCATGCCGTAATTCCTTTGAAGCTGTTTTCTTCATATCGTTGACCTTGTCTTGTAAGGTCCGCGGCTAGACCTCAAGTCGGACACCGAATTCAAGATTTTGTTATTGCCACAGAGCACGAATAGGTTGCAGTCAGCGGCTAAGCCTCTTTGTAGGCGTGTCTTTCAATGATTGTACATACTGCACTTCCCCTGGCAGACGGCTCAGTTGGCTGAATTACAGACTAAGGAGCAGTTGTGGTTGCTGTTTCATACTTGCTCGGACATCGAGCCAAGATCTGGGAAGCCCTGAATAGCTGTGCAGATTCAAGCACTCCAATGGCAACCATTTCCTGCCCATCGGTAAGGTTAGGGAGTTCTCCCTCGACCAGAACTGTGATAGTATGACTGTCCCCCTCTAAAACGAGAGTGACATTGCTGACATTGAATGAGATTGATCCAGGCTGAAGATTACCTTTGATCTGAATTGTCCTGCCTATGTAAGCATCTGGGTTGTCAGCGACGGCATCGACACTGATATACGGATCGACGAAGAGAGTTAACATACCATAAGCCACGAATCCAAAGGTGAAGACTAGTACTATCGAGATTAGAAGAACTCTGGACCTCTTATTCAACTTCTTTTCGCTCCTGGCTCAATCCTGATTCAACGATAATCAAGGACTGTTCTAGTGAGGAAATACTCATAGTCTGCCAAAACAACAGAACAAACACACCCATCCAAATGACGATTGAGAACGGATACATGGGAATCTGGTATGACGCCCCAATGCCAAGTATTAGGACTGCAATCCCAACGAGTTCAAGAATCACCGCAAAGTACACCGGTAGTTTGTTGGGAATCGACAACAGGTTATTTGCATTCCCACTGGCCTGCACAAGTGTCTCCAATGACTTCTCTATGTTCTGCATGCGAAGAAGAAGCCAGGCGATGAACACAAACGCGCCAACCCAAAGGATTACAGAAACTGCAAAGAGTTCAATTGAAAGTACGACTTCCGGCGACTGCATTCTACTCACTCCTTTGCATCCGAAGCTCCATCAGTTTCTCTCCGACCGTGTCAATCCTATAGGTCAAATCCAGTATGAGAATATAGACAAGTGCAATAGCAAAAAGACTGACCATTAGGGTGATTCCGTGTTCAGCGCTCATCTGAAGTCCACCAAATGTGATCACTATTGGATGCAAAGTATTCCAAATGTGAATTGAAATATAGCTCAGAATGACAGCTGGGAACGAAACGATTCCGAATACTGAGCCGTACTGAGCTCTCACTTCTCGGTCGCTTACAGATGCCCGATATGCTATTAGGCATGCATACACAATCCATAGTATTAGTGTGGTTGTCTGGCGAGGATCCCAATTCCAGAACGCTCCCCAGGTTGCATTAGCCCATATCATCCCACTAAGCAGGGCAATAGTAGTGAACACCAGCCCAATCTTTGTTGATGCAGCTGCAAGAACATCATAACGCATATCCTGTTTCCAAAGATAGAGAACAGAACCGACCAGAGTCGTGCCAAATGCTCCGTAGCCTACAAGCGCAGGTGCTGTGTGCTGAAAGAAAATCCTGATGCGCTCCCCAAGAGTAAGTTCAGGTGGAGCAAACACCCAGACCATGTAGAGGTAGACAAAGGTCACTATCAAGGACAAGGTGTAGAAAACCGCGCGTTTTGTGCTCACGTCGACACGTCCTAGTACTGGGGTCGATTCAATTAGAACACTCATATGAACATTATGATAGGAGTCAGGTCTCAGGATGTTAGAGTGAAGTGAAATACCGCCCCAGACAGGGTTATCATTGCGAAGAGGTGTCCTAATATCAGCTGGAAAAGCTCGAATAGCCCAGGCCCAATCACCGGAATGCCAACTGCGAAGATTCTCGTGATCTCTACAAGCAGTATCAGTGCAGAGGTTGCCGTGGGAAAGTAGACCAACGGATATACTGTTGCTTTGGACTCTGCTGGCATTGTCAATGCAGATGCCATTGCACCAATCGCAGCTAAGTCTAGAGTACCAACGCAAAACATGCTGATGATGACAATGATCGAGATTTCAGAAGAGAATGTGAATCCGAGTAGAGCCATAGATATTGGAACAAGGAACATCTCCACAACGCCCATCAGGAAGAATCCGTAGATCACCTTCCCCAGATAAACAGACCATGCAGGAACAGGTGCCAGGGACAGACCTCTGAGGGTTCCAGTTTCGGACTCAGAGATGAATACTGGAGCAAACCCAAACATGCCTGCGAAAAAAATGACTACCCAGAGCATTCCGCTTCCCATCTGAGAGAGAATATCTTGTCTTAGTTCAGGGTCTCCAACTTGCACAGCAGCAGAGCTAAGTACCATGCCAAGTGCGAACACCGCGATTACTGCGAAGAGAAACATCGAGAAGATTTCGAAGCGTTTTCTCATCTGTGCCAAAATGTCTTTCTTCGCTATTGCGAGTGCAGATAACAGACCTGATCCCACGTATTCCACCTCAAATGACACCGTCGAACTGGGAGATGGGTCCATGACTTAGCACTTTGCCCATTTTCAATGTGATATAATCATCACTCATTTCCGAACCAAGAGCTAGATTGTGCGTGGTGAGCAGCACTGTTCTATCTGATCGATGGCTCTCAATGAATTCTTTAAACACCTCTGTAGAATCCTTGTCAAGTCCTGCAAATGGTTCATCCAGAAGATAGACTTCTGGATCATGAAGGACACTCCGGATGATGTCGAATCGCTTTCTAAGACCCGTAGAGAGTATCTTGGTTGGTTCGTCAAGCCAGCTTTTCACTCCGAAACGATCAGCGAGGTTCTCGATTCTCTCGTCTGCGACAGACCTAGCAAGACCGTAGAGCGTGCTATAGAAGCGAAGGTTCTCTCTTCCTGTGAGCTCGCCATAGAGCAGTGGCTTGTCACCCACGACACCAATCTTTTCTTTTACTTTGAGGGGCTCCTCCTGTGTGTCGAGACTGTAGACCCGGGCATACCCCCCATGCGGCTGAAGGAGCGTAGAGATTACTCTCATGAGAGTGGTCTTGCCTGCGCCGTTAGCTCCGAATAATGCATGGATGCCACCTGTAGCTATTGTGAATGAAACATTTCTGAGAGCAACTCTATAGCCGTAGCGTCTCGTAAGCTCGTGGACTTCTATGGCATACACATTGATTCACCAGTGGTGGTGGTTTGGGACTAACCAACTCCTTTTTAGTCCAGCGGATTCGGTCTATAGTATGCCAAGGGATTCCTATGACGTTGCGGTTGTGGGCGCCGGTCCTGCAGGTTGCACCGCTGCAAGAGTGATTGCAAAGATGGGCCTCAAAACGGTGGTGCTAGAGAGGCGCAAGCAAATTGGCATTCCGATTCAATGCGGAGAATACCTTCCAGCGCCCACAGAGATGCGAGACCTACTTCGAAACTCACCAAGGGCTGCCCGATTAGTCGATATACCAAAGCATCTAGTCACAAATCGCTGCAAGCGGTTACGGCTTTTCTCTCCCTTGGGCAGTGGCTTTGAATTCAGACTTCATTCCAATATTGTTGACCGAGCAAAATTCGACCAGCACTTAGCTACTCAGGCAGCCTCAGCAGGGGCTGATTTCCAATTGGAAACAACAGTTTACAGACGGGCTAATTCCAACATTTTGTCAATTCGCGATAGTGAAGGCAAGCAGGAGATCTCAGCGAAAGTTGTTATTGGAGCAGATGGAGCAACCTCTTTGATGTCACAGTCAATAGGAAATCGATACCAGAACAGAGATAGAGACCTTTGTCCATCAATAAACTTTGTAATGGAAGACGTGGAGTGCGATTCCACAACAACTGAGATGTATTTTGGAAGGCAGGTAGCTCCTGGTGGATACGCGTGGATTATACCGAAGGGCGAGAATACAGCAAACATTGGTTTTGGGATGAGGTGGCCATTTAGCCCATCTAAGGGTTCGTTAAAGGAATATCTCTATAGATTCATAAGAATGAATCCCCTTGTGGCTCCAAGAACAAGGAAGGCAAAAGTAATCTCAAGGGTAGGTGCGACAATCCCCGTGGGAGGTCCAGTGAGTCGAACGTTCTCAGATAATGTTGTTCTTGTGGGTGACGCTGCTGGTCACGTGATGGCATCTAATGGAGGCGGAATTCCAACAGCACTTGCTGGAGGTGAGATTGCCGGAGAAGCTGTTGTCCAACACTTGGAAACTGGACAACCACTCTCATGGTATGAGAAGACTTGGCACGCGGAGTTTAGCACAGAACTCTTCTCGGCTTTGAGAATCCTACGCATAGCTGACCAAGTAATGACATCAGACACGATAACTGACCAATGCATGCGCCTTGCAGGTGTTAGGTATCTAAAACACCTGATTCGATGCAGATTGCCAGCTACTGTTGACTTGGCCTCAAAAACCCTTGTTCGGGTGCTTAGCTATTTGGAAACTCCCTAGTGAATACGTTCGAGAACGAAGTTCGCGATTTCTTGGAGCATCGAGATATTCTGGAAATCGTGGCCATCTAGGACATTCTTTGCTCGATCCACGTAGGTCTTGGCAAGCTCTGTGGCATGTTCGATAGCTTGCGTTTCATCAATGAGCTGGAGCACTATGTCTAGACGTCCCTGATCGAGGGCTTCAAGACACCTCATGCGTTCGGACTCAGAGCAAACCTCTAGAGCATGAACAAGTGGATAATTACATCTCTTACCCTTTAGGTCTGACTGCACTGTCTTCCCAGCAACCTGCTGAGATGCTATGACGTCCAAAATGTCATCACGAATCTGGTATGCAAATCCCAACATCTCTCCGTATTTCGTCAAAGCCTCTTGCTCTGCTTTTGAGGCTTTCCCAACGAGTGCACCAATTCGAGCAGCCTCTTTCATAAAGGTGGCAGTCTTGTATTCAACTACACTGAGGTATCTCTTTCGGTTAAACGACTCTGGTCTGTCGTGGCTCATTAAGAAGTCTTCTGCCTCTCCCTCACACATTCGAATCCCGCCACGACCCAAGTGTACAAGTATCTCTGGAGTCGCCATATCCCCAACGAGCTGCACTGCTTGCGCCACGAGAAGATCACCAGCTAGCACTGCTATCTTAGCTCCAAACTTCCGGTTGGTACTCTTGGCACCTCGCCGTACAAAATCCTCATCGATGATATCATCGTGGATGAGACTCGCTGTCTGCAGGAGCTCCGTCGCGAGAGCGAAGGGGAGGACTTCTCTGACGTCCCCTCTTACAGCTTCGCAACATAGGAGTGTTATTAGGGACCGAAGTCGCTTTCCTCCTGCCAATAGCAGGTGATGGGCTGCATCGTATAGGACAGAAGGATTTCCTCTGTGCTCGTCAAGGAAACGTTTCATCTCTTTATCGATGAGTGTCATTCGTGATTGGAGGCTATCATTGTTAAGGAGATCTTCTACGGATACCGCTTCCCCTTCAGAGTCGTTCGATGATGTAGTTGGTCGTTTTGTCTTGTGCACGGCTCTCTCTTCCAGACTATCAGACGTTGTTTCTCGTTTCATTCTGAAAGCATTTCCAGTGCTTAAACATTTTGGGGAGTACGTGACTGGGTATCCAGTATCTTATGAGCCAGCTTCGAAGCATTCAAACCCTGTATAGTAAGTCTTTTGTAGGGGATATTGCGATTTCCGAAGGCGTCAAAGATGTTTTCCAACTACAGTCCTACTGAACCCAGAAACCAAATCCCAGCTCAACAACATCGACTTCGTATGGTCTGAATGGTATTGGTGATTCTCATTCTGTTTCTCATTTCTAACATCTCACTTGTATTGGTTAGCACATCCGTGACGTGGGCAATAATGAGCGTCTATCTAACAGTTAGCTTTCTCTTTTCTCTACCAGCTAGCATGTACCTCCATATGGATGCGACCATTTCCATTCACTATTTAGATAGAAACCGCAGAGATGACATTTCTTCTGAAAAGAACAAGGCTGTTGAATTCTACAAATTGTCAAAGGTTCGAATTTGGCACAATAGGCGTTGGCCAAGATGACAATATGTAATTGAGATGTGAGAGCGATGGATATAGGAACGATTTTGCTCTGCGTTACGGTCCTTGCAGGGATTATTGATGCATTGCTCTTGATTGCTGGATCTCGGCTTGGTATTTACAAAACTCTATCATTCGCTATCGTAATAGTAGGCTCTCTTGCGGCTTTGAGTACGCTTGTCTGGATGGGTCTTCTGATATTTACAGACAATTTCCAGTATGACTATGTTTATGGAACAACCTCAATCAACACTGACTGGACACTGAAGCTATCTGCATTATGGGCCGGGCAATCTGGATCCTTAATCTTTTGGACTGTCGTTTTATTCATGCTCTACTTGTGGTTTCGTGTGACTGTGCGAGGTCATGAGGATGACAAAATCGTGTTTCGAGCCTCCATACTGATGGCATTTCAGATTGTAATGTTGGCGATAAACACACTTGCCG